>QIFC01000118.1 GCA_003228685.1 Chloroflexota bacterium | reverse complement strand
GCACAGGCGCCTCCTTTCAGAAGCACCCTGCCACAAGAGGACACTCTTCCCGCAACCTAGACAGGACATTCTACCTGCAACCCAACATAGCACTTGACAGCCTCCGCCATGTGCGGAATCATGCTGGCGTCCACTGACCCCGGTGGTCCGCCACGCACTATTGCGCTTGGCGCGCACGAAGACATGGAGGTTACGACATGGGAAGCCCCTGGCCATCTCAGGCGCCTTACGAAAAGCACCACTTCTCGGACCTGCTGAAGCGGACGGCGGAACGCCTGCCCGACAAGACCGCCTTCATAGGCGGAGACGAATCGACCTACACATTCGGCAAGGTCTGGGACGCCACCCAGCGGACGGCGCGCATGCTCCAGGACGATGCGGGCGTGAAGAAGGGCGAAACGACCGCCATTCTCGCGCCCAACTGCCCCGAGTATGCGGTGGCGTTGCACGGTTCGCTCCTCACCGGCGCGAAGGTAACCACCCTCAATCCGCTCTATGTCGAGCGCGAGGTCCAGCACCAGCTCGAGGACGCTGACGCGGTCGTGGTCTTCGTCTCCAAGCTCTTCGCGCCCGTTATGGCCGCCGTGAAGGGTGACCTCCCCAACGTACGCAAGGTCTACGAGATCGAGGACATCTGGGAGCTGGCATCCGGCCACGAACCGAACCCGGACCCGGTAGAGATCGACCCTGAGAAGGACATCGCCGTGCTGCCGTACTCCAGCGGCACGACGGGCCTGCCCAAGGGGGTCATGCTCACGCACTACAACCTCACGTCGAACATGAAGCAGCTGATGGCCACCGGCCTGACAGACGAGAACTCGGTCCTGCTGGCATTCCTGCCCTTCTTTCACATCTACGGCCTGATGGTGCTCCTGAACGTCACGCTGACCACGGGGGCGACCTGTCTCGTGATGCCGCGCTTCGACCCTGACCAGACGCTGGCGTTCATCGAAAAGTACAAGGTGACCGACTTCTTCGTCGTACCGCCAGCGCTGCTGGCCTTGGCCCACCACCCGAAGCTAGGCGAGACGGACCTGTCATCGCTGCATTTCGTCCTCTCAGGCGCCGCTCCGCTCCCGCCGGAGGTCGCCGCCATGGCCGCGGAACGCTTCGGCTGCCCCATGATCCAGGGGTACGGAATGACCGAGACGAGCCCCCTGACGAACACGGTCCCCATCGACGCGCCAAAGGCCAACACGGTCGGCCCCGCCGTGCCGGACACCGAGGAGAAGGTCGTCAACATGGACAGCGGCGAGGAGTTGTCGACCGGCGAAATCGGCGAACTGCTGATCCGCGGCCCCCAAGTGATGCTGGGCTACTGGAAGAATCCGGAATCGACCGCTGAAACGCTGATCGGTGACGGCTGGCTGCGCAGCGGCGACCTTGGCTACATGGATGAAGACGGATACGTGTTCATCGTCGACCGCGTCAAGGAGATGATCAAGTACAAGGGCTACCAGGTGGCGCCTGCCGAGCTAGAAGGCGTGGTCATGGAACATCCGGCCGTCCTGGACGCGGCCGTGATCCCGAAGCGCAACTTCGAGGCGGGCGAGGTGCCGAAGGCCTTTGTCGTGCTGAAGCCGGGCCAGGAGGCGAGCGCGGATGACATCATGGCGTTCGTCGCCAAGCGGGTCGCGCCTTACAAGAAGCTGCGCGAGCTGGAGTTCGCGGAGTCGATCCCGAAGTCGTTGTCCGGCAAGATCCTCCGCCGCGAACTGATCGAGCAGGAGCGCGCGAAAGCGGAGTGACCTAACTTCTGTCATTCTGAGCGCAGCGAAGAATCTCCTTGGTGCCGTGCCTTCGCTCGCCGATTGAGCGCCAGCGCTTGACGATCGGCAAAGGAGACCCTTCGCTCAGGGTGACGGAGTTCCGCGTCAGAGTAAGTAGGAGCCGGACTCTAGCCATGACCGATTCAGGACCCAAGGTCCTCACGGAGCGGCGAGACTCGACGCTGGTCGTCACGATCAACCGGGCCGGCGTGCGCAATTGCGTGGATGGCGACACGGCGCAAGGCCTGAACGACGCCGCCGAGATCTTCCGCGACGACGACGATCTGGCGGTGCTGGTGCTCACCGGCGCCGGCGATATCTCGTTCTGCTCCGGCGCCGACCTCAAGGCGATCGGCACGCTCATGGCAAGGCCGAACGCGCGTGAAGCCGGCCCCATGGGCGTCTCGCGCATCACGGACCTCGGCAAGCCCGTGATCGGCGCCATCAACGGCTACTGCACAGCGGGCGGCTTGGAGCTGGCCTGCTGGTGCGACTTCCGCATCGCCTCCCGCAACGCCCAGTTCGGCGTGCTCAACCGTCGCTGGGGCGTGCCGCTCGTCGATGGCAGCACGCAACGCTTGCCGCGCATCGTAGGGCTGGGCAACGCGCTCTACCTGATCGAGACGGGCGCGCTGATCGACGCCGAACACGCGATGCGTATCGGGCTCGTGCAAGAGCTGGTACCCGAGGGCCAGGCCCTGGAGAGGGCGCTGGTGGTCGCCGAAGCTCTCGGCCGCTACCCGCAGCAAGCGATGCGGCGGGACCGCCAGGCCGCGCTGGAAGGGCTCACCCTGCCGATCGACGAGGGCCTCGAGCACGAGGCGCGCGTGCATCGCGATACGGCGAGCGAGCCGGAGATGGCGGACTGGCTGCGCCGCTACGCCGCCGGCGACCGTCCACCGCCGTTTCAGCCGCCATCATAGTTCGTTAGCTACGCGCGGGGGTTTTGTTGTCCGGACCTGTTGAACCTGGACACATTGGATGGCAGTCCACGCTCCTCCTTGAACAGGAGGAACCCCGCTCCAGCGAGAGCGGCGGCGGCGAGGAATCCCAGGTAGAATCCGTACCCCAGAAAGCTGCTTTCGCCGAGGTACTTGATACCGACAGACACAAGCGCTATCGCGCCGCCAGCCAAGTACACCGAAGCCCAACTCTGACCTGCGACGCCGTCCGGCAACTCGAGGTCAGTGAACGCTCTTGCGGCAACCGTGCCAGACATCGCCAGGCCCACCAAGACCGGAATGATCGACCAGAGCGCGCCGGGCGACTGCCAGCCACTTCTGCTGAACGTGCCGAGCCCCTCCACGCTGAGGCTGTACCACGGCAGAAAGCCGGCGACGAATAGCACAGCGCCCGCGATGAGGATGATCTTCTCGCCAGTCCTCAGAGCTTGAAACTTCTCTGTGATGCTCTCCAATAGAACCTCCTAACATCGGTCCGCTAAGGGACAGACCAACCCCGATTAGGGGAAATCCCTAATACCTACAGTTGCAATATCGGAAGGTGCGTCCTCGTCCTGCAATCCAGCTTCGCGCGCACCGCCTACCAGCGGGCATCACATCCGCGCCTTGGGCCTACTCTCGGGATCGTGTTAGGCTGCGTCGTTATGCCTACTGAAAAGCTGAACGGAATCGACATCTACTACGAGGAGCACGGCTCCGGGCCGGCGATCATCCTCACACACGGCCTCGGCGATAACGCCGGGCTCTGGGCGCCGCTGGGCGAGGCGCTGGCCGACAGCTATCGAGTGATCGCTTGGGACATGCGCGGCCACTACCGCTCTGAGGCGCCCGCGGAGCTATCCGAGTACACGCAGGACATCGTCGTCGAGGACCTGCGCTCGCTCTGCGACCATCTGGGGCTGGAGAAGGCCGTCCACGGCGGGCATTCGTTGGGCGGCTACACGGCGCTGCGCTTCCACGAGAAGTATCCCGAGCGCGTCTCCGCGCTGATCCTGCACGCGACCGGCCCCGGCTATCGTAACCCTGAGGGGAGCCAGGCCTGGACGGATAGGCTCGCCGGCATCGCCGATAAGCAAGAGGCGAAGTTCGCGCGCGACGACCGCGTTAGCGCGAAAGAGCTGCGCACGGGCGCGCCCCAGCTTGGCGAGATCTCGCAGCATGTCGTGCGCGGCATCACGAACGTCGAACGCGGCGTGATGGCGAACCCCAGCTTCACAGACGCGACGAAGGTCGACGTGCCGGCACTGGTGATCGTCGGCGAGAACGACAAGGCCTACACCGCCAGCTCCAGTTACTTCGAGCAGAAGCTAGCCAATGGCAAGATGATCGTCATAAAAGGCGCCGGCCACCCGGCCGCGCTCGAGCAGCCGGAAGTGGTCAACACGGCCGTCCGCGAGTTCCTCGACGGACTCGACCTCACTTAACCGTGGCTAACTCCTGGAAGACCGGCCTGGTTGAAGTAGGCACTGACGCCTACGCGTACCTCCAAGAAGGCGGCGGCATGTGCGTCTCCAACGCCGGCCTGATCGTCGGCCCCGATAGCTGCATCGTGATCGACGCGCTGTTCGCGCCGTCGATGACGCAGGCGTTGCAGGCTGAGATCAAACGCGTCACCGACAAGCCCGTGCGGCTGCTCGTCAACTCACACCACCACATCGACCACACGCTGGGCAACGCGCTCTTCCCGGAGGCTCAGATCGTCAGCCACGTGAACGCGCGCACCGAGCAGCAGCGCAACGGCCTCGTTCCGCTCGAGCGTCTGAAGCCGATCATCCCGGACCTGGTGGCGGAGACGGAAGGCGTGGACATGCGTCTGCCTGACGTCACGTTCGAGGGAACGCTCACGCTCAACCTGGGCGACCGCGAAGTGCGGCTCCAGCATTTCGGCCGCGGCCACACGATTGGCGACATCGTCGTCATGCTGCCGGACGAAGGCATCATGTACGGCGGCGACCTGGCGTTTCACCGCGTGACACCGCTAGCGTTCGAAGGGCACATCGGCGATTGGCTGGCGGTCTGTTATCGCATCGCCGACCGCACGCCGAAGACGATCGTGCCGGGTCACGGCCCCGTGGGCGACATGGCCGAATTCCGCAAGATGAGTGGCTATCTCACGACGATCCGCAGCCAGGCGAAGGCCTCGTTCGACGAGGGCAAATCTGAAGAGCAGGCCTTGCCAGAGATCGACATTGGAGAGTACGCGTCCTGGACAGAGCCGGACCGGCTCGCCGCCAACGTCGCGCGGCTGTTTCAGGAGTTTCGAGAAGAGATCTAGTCGCCGGACGAGCGGCGCGCGACTACCGCCGCGCCCGCCACCATGGAACCCGTCACTAACAGCGCCCCGAGCACGCCTGCAACGAGCCAGGCGGCCATGGAGGCTGTCGAAGACGGTGGCAACCCTCTGAGACCTTCGTCCAGCGACACGCCACCGACAGGCGACGGCGCGTTCGGCTTGAGGAACGTGATCAGGTTGACTCCAAACTCGGCGACGTAGATCGTCCCGTCAGTGCCGACGGTGACATCCAAAGGAAAGACGAAGCCGTCAGCGAACGTCGTCTGACTGACAACGGACGTCCCATCGCCCGAAAGCTCGATCCGCCCCAGCAGCCCATCGATCAATGCGACGTAGAACAGGTCGCCCTGGAGCTTGCCTGAGAAGGTGCCCGCCGTGTACTCGACGATGCCGTTCGTGGAGACCGGCAGGAGGTCGATCGGACCCGTCCAGTCAGCGCCATCACCTTCCGTGCCGTCGTGGTAGATACACTGGCGCGCGTCGAAGCGTGCACGGTTTCGGTTCGCCTGGCCATAGTAGTTGCCGGCTTCGATCAAATTCAGCTCGTCTGGGCCTCGCTCACCAGGCGCCCAAGGATTTGGATCTCCGGTTGTACAACTCGTAGAACCGTCCCCCAGGGGAAAGTTGGGACCGTTGTCTGTCGCGTACAGCCTGCCATTGCTGTGCCAAACCAGGTCGTATGGGTTGCGGAGGCCGGACGCGTACACGCTGACGTCGCCTGAGACTTGATCGACCGTGCTGCTGTACGTGCCTGCCGGCGAGTAGGTGACCGCGCCATCGAAGCCGAGCGCGTTGACATCGGCGACGAGCATGGCGCCTGACAGCGGAACATCAGGCCGCTCGAACAGCCCGAAGCCTGGTGTCGTTTCCACGCCGGCGTTCGTCGTGCTGCCGTGCGCGATGTAGAGCTTGCCGTCCGGCCCGAACGAGATCCCGTTCGCCTGATGAGCCGAATCGGAGGTGGAGAGACCAGTGATGATGTCCGTGATGGTGGAGTATCCGGCGCCGTCGATCTTGGTGATCTTGCCCGGGAACGCCCCGCCCGGGGCGGGCCCGGCTGCGCCGAACCCGGAGACCGTATTCGTCGCATAGACCGGCGGCGGCGACGAGCCGTCCGTTGTGTCGAACGCGATGCCGAAGACCTCTTGCAGGTCTGTGTCTGTCGTAACCTCTTCCACGGCGGCGACCGTAGTGCCCGCCGCATCGAGCGTCAGCGCCTGGATGCGCCCCTCCTGGTCGGCTACGAAGAGCCGTCCGTCCGGGCCGAAGGCGAGAGAGGTCGGCAGGATAGTGCCGAAGCCGGAGCCCGCCAGTGTGCCTCGCGTGAAGTCAGTCTCGTCGACTGTTGCCGCGGACGCCGGCGCCGAGTCGGCCAACAGCACGCTGACCGCGACTAACGCAAGCGATAGAAGAGCTACACGAACACGAGCCATCGATACTCCAATGGCGGGGGTTACCGAAGTAATGTGTGTGGGGAATTGCTTCCACCACCAGTCCCGCGAAGTATGACTTCACGTCCATAGGATGTCAAGTGATCAGGTTACAGAAGGCTTACAGAACGCCGGTGGAGGCCGCCTTCACGCCGAGGACGGTTCGCATTTGATGCTAAGATGGTAGACAATCCAAACGCCTGGTTTAGAAGGAGCAACTTGTGTACATAGCGATGAACAACTTCAAGGTGGTGGAGGGGAAAGAGGAGGAGTTCGAACGCACCTGGAAGGAGCGTGAGTCCTACCTCAGTGACGTGCACGGCTTCCTCCACTTCGCTCTGCTGAAGGCGGATGCTCAAGGCGAGTACGTCAGCCACAGCACCTGGGAAAGTCGCGACGCCTTCGCGGCCTGGGTGAACAGCGAAGCGTTCACGAAAGGCCACCGGCAGGGGTCGCTCATGGGCGTGCTGGAGGGGCCTCCGGAGATCAAGACCTACCTGGCGATCATTGAGGAGACGCCGGAAGGCCGGACCGTCCAGGTCAGGTAGGACACCCGATGATCCGAGGAGACGACCCCGA
This sequence comes from Chloroflexota bacterium, assembly GCA_003228685.1. Lineage (GTDB taxonomy): Bacteria > Chloroflexota > Dehalococcoidia > DSTF01 > RBG-16-68-14 > SZUA-185. The sequence goes on along the minus strand of QIFC01000118.1, from coordinate 96,319 downwards.
AGAGGTCGTGGACGCTGGGGACGAAGAGGACGAAGAAGAGCTTGAGGGCGAGTGGGAACTCGACCCGAACGACCCGACACATCCAGACCACGATCTGTCGATATCGTCGAGCTATCTCTGGGAGCCGCCTAAGAAGCCCCTCTACCTGCGCCGCGGCGTCATTTTCTTCGTCACCATCCTGGTGATCCTGGGACTGCTGCTGCCAGTACTGGCGCGCATCTCGTAAGGCGATTTCGATGATCCTGATCACAGGCGGAACGGGACTCGTCGGCGCGGCCGTGGTGAAGGAGCTTGCGAGCCGCGGCAAGCCCGTCGCCGTGATGAGCCGCAACGCGGCCGGCATTGAGAAGCGCTTCCCCAATCTCGGCGTCGAGGCCCGCGAGGGCGACGTCACGCAGCCCGGCTCGCTGAACGAGGCATTCGCGGGCGTCCAGGCGGTCGTGAACAGCGTCCAATTTCCGAACAGCCCGATCGAAAACGCGCGCAACGGCTGGACGTTCGAGCAGGTCGACTATCAGGGGACGGTGAACCAGGTAGCGGCGGCCAAGCAGGCGGGGGTCGCTCGCTTCGTCTATGTCAGCGGCGTCGGCGCCGCGCAGGATGCCGCGCAGCACTGGTTCGTCTCCAAGTGGAAGGCCGAAGAGGCCGTGCGCACCAGCGGCATCACGTTCGTGATCGTCCAGCCGACGTGGGTCTACGGCCCGGAGGACGTCGCGCTGAACCGATTCATGGGGTTCGCCAAGCGGCTGCCTTTCGTCCCCACGTTCGGGAACGGCCAGCAGATGATGCAACCGATCTTCGTCGACGACATCGCGAAGATCATCGCGGACGCGCTCGACAAGCCGGAAGCGAACGATCAGACGTTCGAGGCCGGCGGACCGGACCGGCTCACGATGGACGACGTCGTCCGCACCGCGCTGGAGGTCGCCGGAAAGAAGCGCCCAATCATCCACCAGCCGGCTGCAGTCGGCAAGCTGATGGCCACGCTCCTGCAGGTCCTGCCGGGGCCGCCGCTGACGCCGGACTCGATTGAGTTCATCACCAACGAGGCGGTCGCTGACAACACCGCCCTTGAGCGCGTCTTCTCGCCGAAGCTGACGCCGCTGCGAGAGGCCCTCGCGACGTACCTGCCGTAGGCGCAGCCAGAGAGCTAGAGGAGACTGATCACCGTGAGGACCACTCCCAGAACGGCCAGCCCAACTGGAATGGTCCATTTCAGGATATTAAGAACCGGCTGCCAAGACCGCCGCACGATCCGCTCGTAGAGATTTACCGCCTGTAGGTGGGCCTCATTAAAGCAAGTGATCGCCGTCAGTGGATCGTCGACCTTGCAATCCCGCCCGTTCCGAAGGCGAGCCGCGATTTCTGAAACCTTGTCGTCGAGATAGGCCTGCTCTGGGAGATCTGAGAACAGTAGGCGCTTCACCGTGTAGTTTTGGGTCTTATGACGTATCTTGTGGAGCCGGCTCTACAGCCGCTTTCCTGAGGTGTTCGGCCACGGTCCCCAAATGCTTGGCCGCCTCCTCATCTGTGCCGGCTTGAGCGGCATGCCAAATGTGATCGAGCGCGTCGCGGAACTCGATAATCGCCTCAGTTGCCCGCTCGCCTTCAAGTGTCTCGTATCTGATAATCGCGGAGCGGGCCTCTCCGTAGAGCGGCCCGCTTAGTACATTGAGGAGCAGTTCCCCTCTACTGCTGTCGGCGCCGCTCACTGCCTTCGATCATTTCCGCCACCTGAGTTGCCCGCTTTGCAAAGTCTTTCGCTGAAGGCCTACCGTAGTAGGGACTATCTGAGTAACCTAGCCGTCCGCCGCCTGGCAGATCATGTGTCTGCGTTGGCTCTGTAATGCCGATGATGGGCTCAACCTCAGAGAAGGACGCGTGAGCGAATCGCGCTACGACTCTGTTGACGAGGTCGACTGGGAAATAGCCAACCCGGCGTGCTTCCTCCACTTCGTGTTGCACTGTATTGGTCTCCTCTTTATTGTTCGTCATTGCTGGTACCTCCCACAGCAACGTTTCAACTGATTCTGTTCCTGCGCCGCCTTACGATCAAGCATAGTGCGCGAGCGCCTGATCGCTGGCATTCTGGTACCCAAACAGCTTTGCGCTACCGGGGAGTAGGAGGTCATAGCGCATTCAATAGTCTAGCATGGCTGTCTACCTTTTATGCTGGGTGGTGTTAAGATAGTGTGAATGAGCCCACGTAGCGATCCGCCTCGTGCTGCTCGCCACCTGCTTCCCCACCCCGCAGAAGCATCGTACTCTAGCATAAGGTTCGGCACCTCCACAAGATACCTTTATAATAGCATACATGCATGCTAGCATACTGTCAGATGTCGTAGAAGGACACCCGTCGTAGACGATCGCGCGTGAAGATATCCACGAATGCTGGCTTATCGCAGTAGGAGAGGCCAACCGCAACATGCCGGATCCAGCCATAACCGTGACTGCGTCATTTCGGCTCCCGCCGGACCTCCACAAGGGCTTGAAGTTGGCTGCGGCGGCAAAGAACATCAGCCTCAACAAGCTGGCGAACCAGTACCTCGAAGACGGACTGGCGCTGGACGAGGCGAAGCTGGATTCGCACCGCTACGCGGACACACCACCCTCCGATTGACAGCGACGTACCCTATCCTGCGTATGGCCATCCTCTGGCGCCATGCCCTCCGCCCGCGTCATGACATGATCTTACTCGAAGCCACCGCCTCCGCCCAGCTTGTCTTGGCGCTTCGTTGCGGCCCTAGATCGTCTTCTTGATACTCGCGAGGTGGCCGGTCGTGCCACCGATTAAGATGCCCTCGATCGCCTGCTCCGTCGTCATCGCGGGGGCGCCCGCGAGCACCTCCGTGCTGCGATCGAGCTGTTCGTCGCTCAGATCACCGGCGGCAACGGCGGCAGCGGCGCCTCCGGTACGCAGCATCTCCAGCGTCTCGTCCTTGTTTACGCTAGCGAACTGCACCGCGTGCTCCTTATTGCTCTGGTCGATCTGGTCCATCGTCAGGGCTGGGATGTCCGCGCCGGACGCTAGCGCCCCCACGAGTCCGGCGATCAGCGGGTAGCCTCCGCCGACGTGGTGCGCGATGGTCCCCACGGACCAGCCTTCGTCCGAAGCGACGGCCGCCCACTGCTCGTCCGATGCGGCCGCTACAGTCGCAATCAGGTCGTTGTTCGACGCCTCGAACTTGCTCGCTAGCGCTTCTGCTCGCTCTGCCATATGAAAGTATCTCCTTACATAGAACGGGTAACTGACAGAGCGTAGTACGTGCTAACACATTCGTCAAGAGGGCGCGGGGGCTACGCTTCTACGGGGACCGGCTCCATCACCCGTCTGCCTTCGACCACGGTCGAGCGCCAACCGTCGGGCGCCTTCCCCATGATCAGCGAGACGCGCGGGATCGGCGGCAGCAAGAACGGACGCAGGTTCGCCGACTGCACCCAATCGAAGCCGGCGTCGTAGGCGACCTCGCGCAGCTCTCGATAGCCACGCAGACGCACCAGCGGCGCGCCCAGCTCCAGCAGGTAGCGGTTCCAGCGATCGAGCAGCGTAGAGCGTGTAGGAGCAAACTCCCAGGCGAGGAAGAGCGCGCCCGGCTTCATCACCCTGCGCGCCTCCCGCAGGCTCTCCAGCAGCTCCTGATCGGTGAGATACTTGAACGCATGGCTGGACATGACGAAATTGAAGAGATCGTCTCTGAGAGGCAGGCCGGTGGCGCTTCCTTGGGCCAGCAGGACCTTCTTTGCGCCATCACCCCGCTGGTCGCGGCTGGCCAGCTCAAGCATCTGGCGGGAGGAATCGATGCCAATGGCCGGCTCTAGGAGGCCGGCGCGGGCAGTCAGCACGCGCGTTAGGCCGGCGCGCCCGCAGCCAACATCGAGGATGCGCCACGTCGGCTCAATGCGTAGCTCCTCCGGCAATGTGAACGCTGGCGTGTTCACCAAGATCTGGCCCGGTACGCCCAACGTAAAGCGCCACGCCGCGGCGACGGGCCCGGACCTCTTAATCCTGCGGTCGAATTCTTGCATAGCTACAGGCTAACGTTACACACATAGTCGATCCTAGGGCCAAGCGGCTTGTGTGCCCGTCTGCGCCACGGCTAGACTGCGGGCTGGAGGAACGCATGATTATTGATCAGGCTACGTGGCGCCGGACGCGAAAGCTCGGACCAACGGCGCACGATCCCGAGAAGGCGTTTCCTGGCTACACACTCTACACGCCGATGTTCGGCGATGGCACGGCCTACCTGCTGGACATGGAGGGCAACGAGGTCCATTCCTGGGACCTGCCGCTCCCGCCCGGCGACTACGCCTATCTCCTGCCCAACGGCAACCTCTTCTACAACGCCAAGACGCCGCAGGAGCCAGGCACGTTCTTCCCGCCCTTCGGGATCTTCAAGGGCGGCGCGTTGATGGAGATCGATTGGGACAGCAAGGTCGTCTGGGAACACCGAGACCCCGCGCACCACCACGACGGACGGCGGACGGAGTCAGGCGGCGCGGTCTATCTGACAGTGGAGGAGGTGCCTGCAGACCTCGTTCCCAAGATCGAGGGCGGGATGCCGGGCACGGAGTTCGGCGGCAAGATGTGGGCCGACCGCATCGTCGAGATCGACGCCGAGGGCGAAACGACGTGGGAGTGGCGCGCCGTCGAGCACCTTGACCCGGTCGCCGACGAGATCCTCGAGAGCGACATCCGCAACGAGTGGACGCACGGCAATACAATTGTGCCGCTGCCGGGCGGCGATGTGATCGTCAGCTTTCGGGGTATCTCCACCGTGGCGCGCATCGACCGCGCCACCGGAGACTTCGTCTGGCGGCTCGGCTCGCCGCTGATCTACCAGCAACACGACCCGAGCGTGATGGAGAACGGCAACGTGCTGATCTTCAGCAACGGCACCCACCGCCGCCATCCGCTGGTCTTCTCCAACGTGATCGAGGTCGAACCGGAGTCCGGGAAGGTCGTCTGGGACTATCGCGACGCCACGTCGCTCGGGGCCTTCTACAGCAGCTACATCTCCGGCGCGCAGCGTCTGCCGAACGGCAACACGCTGATCTGCGAAGGCGTGCCCGGCCGCATCTTCGAGGTGACGCCGCAGGCGGAGATCGTCTGGGAGTACATCAACCCGCACTTCTCGGACGTGATGGCGTTCGGCACGAACAACGCGGTTTTCCGCGCCTTCCGCTACGGCCCGGAGCGCTTCGAAAAGCTTGGGTAGGCCTCAGCCGGAGATCTGGCGGAGGATGGAGCCTGAGTCGAAGTAGACGCGCTCGCAGACGAGGCCTGTGCCCTCGAACAGGAAGAAGGCCATCATCTGCGCCTTAAACTCACGCCCCGGCGGCTCCTTGCTCGCGCCCGTCATCCAGAACTCCAGCACCACGGCGTCGTCGGTGTGGCGGAGCGAGATGATCTCGTAGCCCTGGACCGGGAACGCCTCGAGCAACTGGCTATAGTACGCCGCCACCGCTTCCGGGCCGTCGTGGACGGTGTCCGTGCCGATCAGCTCGTACCGCGGGTGTTGGAACGTGGCGATCGCGGCGTCGAAGTCGAGCTTGTTCTCGGCGTCTAAGTGCTCGCGCACGACCCGCTCGCGGGCCTCGCGAACCGATTGGTCAATCATAGAAGCGCGAGCGCCTAGGCGTCGATGGTCGCCTGGGCGGCGTGGGCCTGGATGAACTTCTTGCGCGGGGCGACCTCTTCGCCCATGAGCTGGGAGAAGATCAGGTCTGCCTCCATCGCGCTCTCGATGTCAACGCGGAGGAGCGTGCGATGCTCCGGGTCCATCGTCGTGTCCCAGAGTTGATCGGCGTTCATCTCGCCGAGGCCCTTATAGCGCTGGAGGTTGAACTTCTTGTCGCCCTTGGACTTCTGGTATTTCTCCAGCTCCACGTCGCTGAAGAGCCAGGTCCCCACCTTGCCCAACTGCGCCTTATAGAGCGGCGGCTGCGCGATGTACAGGTAGCCGGCGTCGATCAGCGGCTTGTAGTAGCGGAAGAAGAACGTCAGCAGCAGCGTGCGGATATGTGCGCCGTCCACGTCGGCGTCCGTCATGATGATGACGCGGTGATAGCGGAGCTTCTCCAGGTCCAGATTCTCGCCGAACCCGCAGCCCATCGCCGAGATCAGCACGCGCAGCTCTTCGTGTGAGAGCATTTTCTCCAGCCGCGCCTTCTCGATATTCAGGATCTTGCCCCGCAGCGGCAGGATCGCCTGGAAGCGGCGGTCGCGGCCGGCCTTCGCCGAGCCGCCGGCCGACGGACCCTCGACGATGTACAGCTCGCAGTTCTCGGGTTCGCGGTCGGAGCAGTCGGCGAGCTTGCCGGGCAGGTTCGAGCCATCCAGCAGGCCCTTGCGCACGACCAGGTCCTTCGCCTTGCGCGCAGCCTCTCGGGCGCGCGACGTGATGACGCATTTATCGATGATCTTGCGGGCCTCGGACGGGTGCTCTTCCAGGTAGGCGCCCAGCTCTTCCGCGATCGCCGACTCAACGAGACCCTTCACCTCGGGGTTGCCGAGGCGCGTCTTCGTCTGGCCCTCAAACTGCGGCTCGCCAAGCTTGACGCTGATGACGGCGACGAGGCCTTCGCGGGTATCCTCACCGGTCAGGTTGGCGTCGCCATCCTTCAGCTGCTTCGACTTCCGGCCGTAATCGTTGAGGACACGCGTGAGCGCGGAGCGGAAGCCTGTGAGGTGGCTACCGCCATCAATGGTGTTGATGCAGTTGGCGAAAGAGTACATCGCCTCGGAAAAGCCATCGTTGTACTGGATCGCGGCCTCGATGTTCATATCGTCGACCTCCCGATCAACGTAGATCGGGCGCGGGTGCAGCACCTCGCGGTCGTGGTTGAGGTGGCGCACGAAGCTGGAGACGCCACCTTCGAAGTAGAAGTTCACTTCGCGGTCTGTCCGCTCGTCGATGAACTGAATCCAAACGCCCTTGGTCAGGTAGGCGACCTCGCGTAAGCGCTGTGCCAACGTCTGGAAATCGTAGTCCAACGTCTCGAAGACCTCGCTGTCCGGCAGGAAGCACGTGATGCTTCCTGTCTGGGGTCCCGAACCGTTCTCATACGGATACTTCGACGACTTCACGGCCTGCAGTTTCGTGGTCACCTTGCCGCGCGCGTATTCCTGGCGGTAGATCTTGCCCTTCTGGTGCACCTCCACCCACGTCTCAGAAGAGAGCGCATTGACGACCGACGCGCCGACGCCGTGGAGGCCTCCGGAGACCTTGTAGGCGCCCCCGCCGAACTTACCACCGGCGTGGAGATAAGTCATCACCGTTTCCAGCGCGGACTTGCCGGTCTTGGGGTGCTTGCCGATTGGGATGCCGCGACCGTTATCACGCACCAGGACGTGGCCGTCCTTCTGAATGTTGATCCAAATGTGCGTACAGATACCGGCCATCGCTTCGTCGATCGAGTTGTCGACGATCTCGTAGATCAGGTGGTGCAGGCCGCGTGAGTCGGTGCTGCCGATGTACATGCCGGGGCGACGACGGACAGCTTCCAGCCCCTCCAATACCTGGATGTCTTTGGCGGTATATTCGCCGTTCTGGGCTGGCTTCTTCTTGACCTGAGTCTTTCGAGCGGCCATGCTACTCCTATCCGCGGACACAGCTAGCGCTTCGCGCGAGAGCTGCGCAACGTTTGTTCTGAATCGTCTGGGGGCCGTTCGTTGAAGGCGGGCAAACGGCTGAACATTGAGTCATTTGTTGTATCTGAATTGTACCATATTGGACCGCTTAAGAGCACGTGGTTTGGCCGAGTAGAAACATATAGAGGACGAGTTATCGACGTATGGAGCCATGGACAGCCATATATGATGCTGAAACACCCCTAGGAGAGCGGAATGAACCTGCTTAAACGCTTATTCGATAGAATTCTACGCCTGTTTGGACAAGGCGGACAGCCCGTGCCACGGGAGCCCGTCAGCCTCCCTCCAATAGCCGTTGTCCGCAACACCGTGTTCGACCCCGAGCCGGACGGCTGGGAGCATGTGAAGTCCGACCTGATCTTCCGGGAAGACCTCCTCGGCGCGCTGGAGGGCATCGATTCCTACTCCCACATCATCGTCGTGTTCTCCTGCCACCGTGTGCCCGATGACGCCAAGACACACACGTTCTTAACCAACGATGCCGGCCTTCGTGAGCAGGGCATTCTCGCCTCGCGCAGCCAGCTCCGGCCCAACAGCCTAGGCGTCGCCGTCGTCCAGCTCCTGCGCCGTCGCAAGAACATCGTGCGCGTCCTCGGCCTCGACGCGATCGACGGCACGCCAATCGTCGATATCAAGCCCTACCTGCCGGCCTACGACAGCGTCCCGGAGGCGACGGTACCCGAGTGGGTGAGCCGCGCCATGCCGGACGCTCCGAGTAGCGACGCCTCATCATGAACGCGGCGCTCGAACTCAGCCGCGTTTTCGGGCGCTTGGACGAAGCGTACGACTACTCGACGTGGCACTGGCAGGCCGGCACGTCCCGTGACTACGTCTGTATCAGCGCGGTGCTGGTCCAGCACACGAACTGGTCGAACGTCGAGCAGGCGCTCGACCGTCTCGAGGAGGCGGGCGCGCTCTCCCTCGACGCGATCCACCGCATGACGCCGGCCCAGGTCGCCCGGCTCGTGCGGCCGGCGGGCACGCCGGACACTAAGGCGCAGCGCCTGCTTGCGCTGGCCCAGCTCGCCGCGGACCATGGCGGCCTCGCCAGCCTGCTCTCGCAGCCTGCGGGCGAACTGCGCGAGCGCCTGCTGGCCACGCGCGGCGTCGGGCCGGAAACCGCGGACGCGATCCTGCTCTACGCGGCGGGCCGCCCCACGTTCCTGGTCGACGCCTATGCGCGGCGCATCAGCTCGCGGCTGGGGATCGGCCCGGATGGTGATCGTTACGACGTCTGGCAGTCTTGGTTCCAGGACACGTTGCGGGCGGACGCGGCGGCCTATCGACGCTATCACGGCCTCTTCGTGCTGCATGGAAAGCAGACCTGCCGGCCACGGCCACGCTGCGCGGGCTGCTGCCTCGTCGACGTCTGCGCGGAGGGGCAGCGTGTGGCTGGAGCGGCATAGTATACTCGGTTCGAAACCATTCTAGGCGGCAAAGGAGACTGGCATGGGTAGAATCAGCGTTGTCCACTTAGGGCGCCTCATCGGCGCGACGATCATCGTTGGGGGAATTGGCATAGCATTCTGGAACGTATCTGAAGTCGACTTTGCCGACTTCTCAAACAAGGTCCAGTTCTTCTTTGGGCAGATCATCAGTTGGGTCGCCTTGGGAAGTCTGGTCTACTTGGCCTCCGAGATCCTCGATCAAGTTGTGAAGCGGAACTCTGACATAGGCCCGCTGATCGATGAACAGGACGTGGATTGACAAGCATTGCCGCGCGGCTCAAGCCGCTGCCGGACTATCTCGCTTCCGGGCTGGATCTCGTCTTGGTCGGAGCGAACCCCGGCATCATGTCGGCCGAGCAGGGCCACTATTACGCGCACCCGCAGAACGGCTTCTGGAAGTTGCTGCATCGGTCCGGGCTGGTCGAGGAGCCACTTGAGCCGACCGACGACGTCCGCATCGTCGACTTCGGGATCGGGCTGACCGATTTGGTCCAACGTCCCACGTCCGGCATCAACGACCTGTCCCAGAAGGAACGCCGCTCGGGCGCGCCTCTGTTGCTGGCGAAGCTTGAGGCTTGCCAGCCACGCGTCGTCTGCTTCAATGGCAAGGAAGTGTACAGAGGATTCTCCGGCCAAGGCTGCCAGCTCGGCCTCCAGCGCGAGCGCGTCGCGGGAGCGCGCGTGTTCGTCGTGCCATCGAGCAGCCCGCGTAACGCGCGCTGGAGCTTCGACGAGAAGCTGCGCTACTTCCGCCATCTCAAGCGCGTGGTCGCGAAAGAGGTGGCGCGCGATGGCTGATCTGCCCGCCATCCCCGTTTTCTCCGACCGTCTGACTGAAGTGTTGGACCGCATCTTCAAAGGAGAGGCGCCGAACGCCGGCCGCTTCTGCGGGTACTGCTTCTCGCCTATCAGCAGCGAGCGCACACACTGCCCCCACTGCGAACGGGCCGTGGTTGACCACGTGCCCGTGGACAGCGTACCCGACCCAATCCTCATGATGTTCAAGCAGTTGCGCCGCCGGGAGAGCATGGTGGTGAACGGATTTGCCTACCTTGGGCTGTTCCTCGGCGTCGCGATCTTCATCGGCATCTTCTACGTGCTGTTCTCCACTGGCGCGAACGTTTGGTGGTACGTCTTCGACATCGTGCTGCTCTTCGTGCTGGCGCGCGTGCTGGCCGGGCTGCTGGGCGGCTACATCGGCGACGAGGTCGGCTACAACTACGCCCGCCGCAAGCTGGTCGAAGACTGGGAAGCGTATGAGGAGCAAGGACGCCCAGCGACGCTTGAGACGCTCAAGGAGTAATCACCCCATGCCCGTAGACACCGCCCACTTGGAACGCCTGCGCGACCTGATGCAGAAGCACTGCTTCCAGTACGGCGATTTCACGCTCACGTCCGGCGGGAAGAGCAAGTTCTACTACAACGGCAAGCTCGTCACGCTCAGGCCGTCCGGCGCGGAGTTGATCGGCGAGGCGCTGGTTGACGTCGTGCTCGCATCAGGCGCGGACGCCGTCGGCGGGCCCGCGCTTGGCGCCGTGCCGATCGCGATGGCAGTCGGCGCGGCTGGCCTCTCACGCAATCGCGACCTGCCGGTCTACGTCGTACGCATGGAGCAGAAACAGCACGGGGCGAAAGACCTGATCGCGGAGCCGTTCTCCGACGACGGCGGCGCCGTGGTGGCCGCGGGCCGCTCCGTCGCCATCGTCGAGGACACGATCACGACGGGCGGCTCCGTGCGCAAGGCGATCGCAGCAATCGAGGCGGTTGGCGCGAAGGTCGCCCTGATCGCGGTGCTCGTCGAACGCCACGAAGGCGGCGCCGGCACGCTGCGGGACGAGGGCTACGACGTGGTCTCCCTCTTCCGCGCCGACGAAGAGGGCCGGCTCTCTGTGAACGAGGCCTACGTAGAGCGGCTGCGCTCCCTCTAGTCCACCAGCCCCAACCGCGCTGACGCCGGAAACAGCTCCTCAAGCGAGTCAAGCCGCGCGTCCGGCGTGACTCCATCTTGCTCCCGGTCGCCGACCAGCACGGCCGTCATGCCGAGCTGCTGAGGCGCCGCAATATCCGGGCCAGGCGAATCGCCGATGAACACGGCTTCGTGCGCCTCGACGCCCAGCACCTCCAACGTGCAGCGGTAGACCGCCTCCGTGGGCTTCACCAGCCGCGCTTCGCCCGAGAACGTCATCACTTCCAGGTACTGGAGCAGCTCCTGCTCGTGAAGAATTTGGCGCAGCGCGTAGCCGGGCGTCAGGCCCGTGTTCGACACGAGCCCGATGCCGAGGCCGCGGGCGCGGGCCTCTCTCAGGGCGGCTTGCGAGCCCGGCGCCGCGTAGGGTGGGATCCGCCGCACGGTCCAAACGACGGCCTCTTCGAACCTCGCCATGGCATCGGGTGTCAGGCGGCCGGCCAGGCCTGGCCGCACGAAGTCGAGCAACTGTTCCAGCCGCTCCGGTGTCGAGAGATCGCGGCCTTGTTTGTTGAGCGCTTGCATCGCGGCCGCGTCGGCCTCTATCGCCGCGTCAATGACAGCGGCGGGGTGCTCGTGGCCGATGTCGCGCAGCGCCGACGTGATGCTCGCCACGTAAGCCTCGCGACGGCGTTCAGCGATGCTCGCGGCGGCGTCGACGTAGAGGAGCGTTCCCCAGAGATCGAAGAGCAAGGCGCGAATGGTCATGGCCTGCAAAAGCAAACCGCCCCGATCATCAGGGCGGTTTGATCCATTGTTCTAGGTGGCGGCTTGCCTACGTTGACTTCGTCTCCGACGTAGTGCTCGCCGTCGATTCGCTCTCCTCGTTACTGGAGACTGAGACCAACTCCTCCGGCTCGTCGGGCTCCTTGGCCGCCTTGCGGAATTCGCGCACGCTCTTGCCGAGAGCGCCACCTACATCACCGATCTTGCCGACGCCGAAGATGAGCACGACGATGGCGAGGATGATCAGGCCTTCGAACGGGCCAATGGGACCAATACCTACTGCTAACATCATCTCGCCTCCTTTCTCTTAGCGAACCTAGGGTAGCACCGTCTTAGAAAGGGCGTCAAGGCCATATGGCAGGGGAACTGCCAGCCGCCTGGAGTAAACCTATCACCTATACTATGAAGCTGAGAGGGAGGTGGCCTTGCGAGTTCAAGCGGGCATCACGAGCGGCCTCATCGCGATCGCGATAGTCGCCCTGTTGCTCACAGGCGATGGCGCGGGTGAGGACGCGAGCGTTACAGGCAGGCCTACGGCGGCACCAACTCAGCAAAGCGTCCCTTCCCCTGAACTAACTGCCTCCTTAGTGCTGGGACCTCCGGAATGGGTGGCGGCCACGTCCGCGGATGCCCTGAGCGATTTCTATTTCGCGTCCTCAATCGTAGAGGTGTCTTCAGGCAGGATTTGGCACGTCACAGCTCCAGGACGCGAGCCTCCAACCAGCGGGTCGTTGGTGTTCGTCGAACTCGTTGGCTGGACACCTCAGGGCGAGGCGCTGATAGCCGTGAGCGAAGGAGAGCGTACGGCGTTGTACGCTGGACCGCCCGGAGGAGACATCCGCTACTTGATCACTGCCGATAGTGCGGGCCGGCGCCAAGCTATCATGTTGTCGCCGGACGGAACGTTGGCAGCCATAGGCCAGTCAATAGTGGAGCTGGCCAACGGCGAACCCGTCACCGAGCTACTGGCTGGAAACTGGATCGGCTGGTCCGCAGACGGCCGTTTCTTCGCGCTGGAAGATGCTTCAGCGGAGATCCCTCGCATTCTCGCGTGGGACAGAACAACCAGCGTCATGCTGGAGCAAGCTTCTGCCACTGAAGGCGTCTGGTCGAGTACGGGACATCGCCTAGCGTACGAACCGGTGCGTCCCGCCGCGACGGAACCGCGACAGAACGATATCCTCGTTCGCGACTTCGGAAGCGGGAGCGTCACAACGGTGACACAGATCGAGTCCTTTCATGCGGCTCCAATAGACTGGTCTTACAACGACGAATTCTTGGTGGTTTCCGCGGCACGGTTTCCGCCCTCCGCAGGACGAACAGACGAGTATCACATCCTGGACCCAGCAACACAGGAGACGGCGGCCATCTTTGAGGGAGCCTGGAGCCCAACGTGGTCTCCGGCGAGCGATCGCCTGCTCTTTATGGGAAACATCTGCGCCGGGTTCGACATTTTCACCCTGCAGGCGGACGGCACGGGACTCACGAACCATACGTCATCGGACGACCTGGATCTATGGCCGCGCTGGGCTCCGAACGGTGTTGACTTGGCGTTCATCAGCTTTCGAGACGACGTAGTGAAGCTCGTGACGATAGACACGGTCCTGGGTACCGAGCAAACGCCTATTTTGGCGCCCAGGGACGCGATGGGCATGCAGTCGTGGTCCCCGGACGGCAGCTACATCACCTTCCGCTACGGTGGTGGCCGTGGGCTCTGCGAGGGACAGCTTGAACCCCAGGAAACCAGCGTCAGGGTCCTAGATTGATCATCGCCGTATCTGCCAAGATCGCAGAGCAGTACGGCGGCCGCATCCGCGAGGCCGCGCCCGGCGTGGAGCTGGTCTCGCCGACGCTGGACGGCGGCTGGAGCGGCGACCCTGAGGGGGTCGTGGCCGCCTACTTCTCCGAGGACTTCTGGACGGAGGGGCGCTATCGCGCCACGCTGCCGCAGCTCTTCACGCTGCCCAACTTGCGCTGGTTCCATACGTTCAGCGCCGGTGTCGACAACCCGGCCTTCCGCTCGTTCATCGACCGGGGCGTGCTGCTCACGAACGCGGCCGGCACCACGGCCGAGCCGATCGCGCAGTACGTGATCGCCATGATGCTGCGCATCGTGAAGCGCATGGACGCCTGGTCACAGGCCCAGCGAGAGAAGCGCTGGGAGCAGGTCCAGGCCGGCGAACTGACCGGCAAGACGGTGGGCATCATCGGCGTCGGCAACATCGGCGGCGAGGTGGCGCGGCTGGCGAAGGCGTTCCGCATGCGCGTCGTCGGCTGCCGGCGACGCGCCAGGAAGCCGCGCAACGTCGATGAGCTGGTCCCACTCGACGAACTCTCGCGCCTCCTCGAACAGTCCGACTTCGTCGTGCTCGCGCTGCCGCTCTCGACGCAGTCCGAGGACCTCATCAGCGAGGCCGAACTACAGGCGATGAAGAGCGATGCCTGGCTGATCAACATCTCGCGTGGCAGAGTCGTCGATGAGGACGCGCTGGTCCGGGCACTCGAGCGCGCCGAGATCGGCGGCGCCTGCCTCGATGTCGCGCGAACCGAACCGCTACCTGAGGACAACGCGCTCTGGACATTGCCCAACGTGATCATCACGCCGCACAACTCGGGCTGGTCGCCGCTTAACCTGGAGCGCGGCACCGAGCTGTTCCTGGAGAACCTGCGACGCTTCGCCGCAGGAAGGCCCCTCAAAAACCGCGTCCGCGCCCGCGACTTCTAGCCGCACCCCGCAGGCAGGATCGCCTGTAACGCGCATCACATCCAGCCGGTACCCAACTCTCATATCCTCACGCCATCCATTGAGGTGGGTGGGGAACGCTATGTCGAAAAAGAAGAAGCGTAAGCAGAAAGCGCCAGAGCCGCTGCTGAGTGGCCTGATGCGCCGCTATCGGAAGTGGCCGCGTCGGATTGCCATCTTTGGCGCGCTCGTTGGCGTCATCGTAGCGGTGATTGTGTTCGCCAACCCGTTTGGGGGCGCCATTACTGCGATCGACGCGAGCGGCGAAGAAGTGGCGACCGGCATCATCGATGGCCAGCCCAACGCATCGGCCCGCAATGGCCGGCCGGCGGAAACGCCGTTCGCCTCTCTGACTACCAAGACAAGATCGTCGTGATCAACTTCTGGGCCGGCTGGTGTACAGAGTGCGATAGGGAGATGCCAGACATCGTGCGCATTGCTGAGGACTTTCCGGACGAGGTTGTCGTGCTCGCGGTGAATGCCGGCGATTCTAAGGGAACGGCCGAAGACTGGGCGCTCGACCGCGACCTACCGTTCGATATGGACAACTTCGTCTGGGTGCTCGACGAACGGGAAAGCGTCACACGGAAGTACCAGCTCAACGGCATGCCGCACACGTTCATTGTCGGTCGGACGGGAGAGATCGTCTCCTAGAGTGGATGGCGGTACCACGTACGACGTGCTGCTCCAAACGATCGAGTTCTTCCTGCCTCCAGAGCCAAGCGCAACTACCTCTTGACGCTCTAGCCGGATAAGTAAGGCTAACCACAGCGCGAAACGCCCACCACGGCGTTTCTAGGGCTTACCCTAACATCCAATAGGGAAACGCTCTCTGGGCGACCGGTTATTTACGCGATTTCTGACAAATGGCGGCGATCTGTCCTTGATCGTAGGTAGCGCCTCCCAGATAATCCGACGAGTGTGCCGCCGCCAAGCTGGCCGCCACCAACTGAGGAGACCACTGTTTGTCATATTCTGAAACGCCTGGCTCGGGTCGCTACACGTCGTTTTCGTCCACCACCGCCACCGCAGAACTATCCCAACTCCGTCAGCAATCGATTCCACAACTCGTCGACGTTCCGCGCTTCGGGCGCCCTCAGGCCCCGGAATGGCTGAGGGGCGCGCAGGAGTTCCTCAGCCGCTATGCGCTGTTCGCGGCCGTGGTCGCGGCTGTTGCCCTCATCGCCGCCATGGCCGTTCCGGCCTGGGCGGCGTTTCAACCTGAGGCCTCATCGTCGCGGCTCGGCACCGTCCACAGCTCCGCCGGCGTTACCGGAACCGCTGGGACGCGCGTCGCGGACCTGAGCGCCGCGACGTTCTTGGGCGGCATACCATTCGTACAGCAGTCACGCGCGCTGGGCGCCACGGCAGGGGGCGCCTCGGGAGGAATCACATCCGCGCCCGAGCGCTTCGTCGTACGCGCGCGCGAGGCGAGCGTCGGCGAATACATCCAGGACGTCGGCTTGCAGATGGTGCTGCCGTACCTGAACGGCACCGCGATCATCAAGGGGAACGTCGAAGCCTGGCAGTCGGCGGTGGCCCAGCAGCAAGCTACCATCGCAGCCACACCAACCTATCTGGCCGCCTTCCAGCCGCCGGTTATCGAAGCCGGCACGGTGATCCCAGGCGCTCGCGCCACGTTCTACACCTGCGCTGGAGGCGGCTTCTGCGGCGCCATGGCCAACGGACAGCAGGTCTTCCCAGGGGCAGCCGCCTGCAGCACGAACCTGGCCTTTGGGACGCGCTTTTTCCTGAACGCCGACCCCGCACGCACCGTCTACACGTGCCTGGACCGTGGCGCTATATCCGCGACCTGGGTCGATATCTGGTTCTATAGCCCGGCCGAGGGTTGGGCCTGGCAGTCAATGATCGGCGGAGTCTACAGCGACATCACCATCATCCAGTAGACGCGATCCCCTCAAGCAGAACGAAACGGCCGGTCTTGCGACCGGCCGTTCGATTTCGTTCAGGCTAGCTCCCTCAGGCGGGAGCTTCCGCAGTGGGCGGCGCCGCTCTCGCCTCCTCTTCTAGCTCGCGCCGCGGCTGACGCAACGCGTAGACGAGGCCAAGCACGCCAACGGGGATGAGGAAGAGCGCCGTCACCTGGGGCGTTGTGAGACCCCAAATGATCTCTCTGCTGTCGATTCGCAACTCGCTGAGCCCGAGCCGCATCAGCGAGTACAGCAGTACGGCACCGAAGAACGCAACTCCGTCCTTACGCAGGAGGAAGATCGCGCCCAGCATCAGACCAACGATCACTAGGTCGCCCAGCAGCTCGTAGCCCACGGCAGGGTGTTGGGCGCAGATCGCACTGGTATCGCCGAAGCTGAACAGGAGCGGGTCTACAGAGCACTGGGGGTGGCTCGCGAAGCTCGGATTGTTGTCGTTGACGTACTTCACGGCCCACGGCAGGCTGGACACCTCAGCGAAGTGCTCTCCGTTGATCAGGTCGCCGATGCGGCCGATCGCCATGCCGACGAGTGCCCCGGCGCCGGCGATATCCAGTGCCCGGCGGATCGGGAACTTGCGGACCCAGCCGTAGATGAGGCCGCCTACGATCCCGCCGATGATGGCGCCAAAGATCGAGATGCCACCCTCGTTCACGCGAAGGATGTCGATCGCGCTATCGATACCGGGATCGCCCCAGCGCTCGACCGCCCACAGGGCGCGCGCGCCGATGATGCCCGCCGGGATTGCGATCAGCGCAACGCTGTAGACGTCGTCGTCGATAAAGCCAAGCCGCCTCGCTAATAGCACGGCCACGTACACGCCCCCGGCGATGCCCAACGCGGTGAACACGCCGTGCCAGGTCAGTAGCAGATCGCCGAACTCCCAGATCTCCGGGTCGATATCGATCTCGATAGCAAGCAACGCCAGTGTGTTAATCACTATTCTTCGTACCTCCCTCCGGCTCTATCCTCGCAGCATCCAGCGCTTCCAGCAAGTGTCTGATTTCGGACTGGAACACTCCACGACGCTCCGCCAGGCTCGCAAGCACTACTTCGCCGCCCCTGATCCGCGCCCAAAGGCGCAGCCGCGGCACGTAAAACGTCGCCAAGAGGCCAACGAGCAGCAAGCCCGACGCGATCCAAATGAACTTCGCGCCAGGGTCTTTCCTGACCTCGATGCCGGCGAACTCGCGCTTGCCCTCAAAGAGGTACTCTCGATCGCCTATGGTTGCGGGCTCGCCGGGCAGCAGTGTGAGCGCCTGGCCTCCGAAGTCGCCTACGATCGTCAAGTAGGGCTCGCCCTTCGGCGTCTCCGAAAGCACCGTCAGCGCCCGGCCTTCGCCGGCGATGCCCTCCGACACGATAGACGGCAGGCCGTTTACGGCCTCCAGCGTCCACTCCAGGCCGCCGGCCTGGTGCGGCTCCCCCATCGGTACGATGAAACTCGCCTCGTTGTCGTCGCGTTCGAAGACGGCCAGGCTCCACGTCTCGTCCACTGCGTTTGGGAGAATGCCAACCCAGAAATCGCGGTCCGTACCCGGCACCGTGATAAGCGTGCCGTTCGCCTCCTCGATGATGTCTGTCGGGACGATGACGTCGTTGAGCAACACAGCGCCTGCCTCGTCGCGCACGACGATAAGCGGACCGGGGGTAAGTTCGTTCAACGCCAGCACCTCGCTGTACGTGGTGTTTCCCGTCCCCGCGTCACTGATCCGCAAGGCGGCGCCTTCGCCGAAGTAGCCTGACTGATGAAATCGATAGCCACCGTATGACATGGGATCGTTGACCGTCGTAAAGCCTCGGGCCACCTCCTCGCCACCCTGGTAGATCACCATCTCCGTCCGATAGTCCGTGGGCAGCCCACCCTGACTGAAGAGGCCTACCGCATCGATCACCTCGATCTGCATCTGGTTCGGGTCGCTGACGGCGAAGACCGCCTTGGTGGTGCCCTCGGCGATCAGCAGCCCATTCGTGAACCCCCCGAACTGCGATATGAGGCCGCCGACCAGGAAGAGGACGAGCGCGATGTCCCAGGCGAACCGATCGGCGAACAGGTACGTCGTCTCGCCTTCCACCGTGCGCCGGACCTTGTAGCGCCTGGCGCTGAGCAGCGCCTCCAGGCGCCGCTCTATCGGTGCGGCGGCGGCATCGGGCGCTACAAACGCGACACGGTTCGCGGCCCGCTCGAAGAAGCTATCTGGGAGCTGTTCGCGCGGCTTGGTGACGTTGCGCCAAATATCAAGGAAGCGATCGATCACATAGACGCCAATCGCCACGGCCGTCAAGCCCAGCACAGTAATGAACCACCATGACCGCACGACGGTGAACAGCCCGACGCGATGCATCGGCTCCGTCATGAAGCCGAAATTCCCGCGCTCCGATTCGAGCCACGCGTCCACGGCGGCCGGGTTCCCCTGAATGGCGAGCGGGATCTGGGGCAACACGACTGCCAGGGTTCCAGCAACAGCCAGGAACAGGATCACAGTGATCGCGAACTGCGCGGACGCGAACAGCCGCCACAGCAGAACGAGCAACTCCGCGCCGCGGACGGGCCGCGAGGCGTGCTCGGCCGATTCCACCTGCGCCATCAGTCCGTGCCTGCCACGAGCGGCCCAATCCGCGCAGTAAGCATTCCATCGGTCAGCGGCCCATAGGTAATGTCCTGGAGCACGCCAGCCTCATCGATAAAATAGCTCGTTGGGATGCCGTCGATAGGGCCACCCAGGCGCCAGACGCCGGTCAACTCGCCGTCGCGGTCGATCACCAGCGGGAACTCGATGCCAAACTCCTCCGCAAAATCGAGCACTTGGTCGTTCGTCTCCTGGAGGTTCACGCCCACGATCTCGAGGCCTTGACCACGATACCGCGTATACGCCGCCACCAGCTCCGGCATCTCCGCGCGGCAAGGGGGGCACCACGTGGCCCAGAAATTGAGGACGACCGGCTGTCCTTGGATGTCGCTCAGCCGGAGCGTTCCGCCCTCCGGCCGCTCCAGCAAGAAGTCCGGCCCGGCGCGTCCGGCCTCAGGCGCGGGTGAACGGCCCGTGGCGTTCTTGGCCTCAGGCAGTTCGACGACGCCGTAGGCGTTGTTCGGCCCGCTGCCGCCCTCTCCACGCGAGTCCCAGTACCACAAACCACCTAGGATCACGGCGAGCAGGCCCAACGGCAGGATGAGGCCCTGCGCCGCGCCGATCCAGCGCGACCGCGCATCCGGCGCGTCGCCGTTGGTTTCTTCCATGTTGTCCATTCGCTACGGCGAGAACGCCGCCTGATAGAGGGCACGTGACACATCCGCATCGAGACCGGCGCCGAGGTAGCTTTCGCCGATTCGAATCTCGAAATGCAGGTGCACCTGCGTGCCCGGGTTCGTCACGGACTCCGGCGTCCCCGATTCGCCCACATAGGCGATGAGCTCGCCTTGAGCAACTTCTAACCCTATGTCCACATCCTCCGCGATGTCCTCCAGGTGCGCGTATCTCGTCAGGGTCCCGTCTGCGTGTTCTATCCACACCTGCCGGCCCCGGAACGTGTCCTCTACCGTGGGCGAGGGTCCGCTCTCTTCGATGATCGCCTCAAGCTCCGCTAGCGTTACCTGAGTTAGCTCCTCATATTCCCAGTCAGCCCTGACCACGGTGCCCGCCTTCGCGGATAGCACCTCCGTGTTCCATCCAACGAACGCGCAGTTGTCTGAATCGTAGATATCAACACCCTCATGTGTGCCATCCCGGTATTCTCGCGGCGCGCCGGGCATCAGGTTGTCATCCTCAGGGAGGCAGCCATCTTCGATCGGGAACACGAGGCCGGTGACGTCTATCTGAGGTCTCGGTTCCGGAGTATCAGCGGGCGAATTCGTCGCGGTGGCGGTCGCGCTTCCGGCGGCGTTGGGGATCCATTCGACCTTCACGCCAGAGGGCCCGGGGTCGTCGCTGCCAAAGGCAGCAGTAACGACCACCCCAACGACCATGGCGGCGAGCACAATCAGTGCGACGAATCGCAGTTTCATCCTCCCTGTGGCGTGAACGAACTCCGGGCAAGTTCAAGGATAGCACCTGCCGCCTAGTCGAAAAACCGCCGCGTGGCGGTTAGCGCGCCCCGTAGAGGCGATGTTCGCGGATGTAGGCTTCCACGCCAGGCGGCACGAACCCTACTAGTGGCGTGCCTTTCGATGCCAGCGTTCGGACCTGCGTCGCGCTGAAGGGCAGTTGAGGCATGTCCAGCCAGGTGACCCGCTTGCTCAGACCCGGGAGGATCGCTTCCAGTTCGGGGTTAGTCTGCTTCCCTTCGCCGCGCTCGGCAACGGCTAACTCTGCGAGCCGGATCAATCGCTCCGGCTCGTGCCAGTTCGGCAGGTCCTCTAGCGCGTCCTGGCCAAGCACGAGTGTAAAGCTGTCGTCTTCATACTGCTCGCGCAACTCCTCCAGCGTATCCACGGTGTAGGTCGGGCCCTTCCGCTCCAACTCGACTGTGCTCACCGACCACCTCGGCTCATTCGCCACAGTCAGCCGCACCATCGCGAGGCGATCCTCGGCAGCCGCGATCGTACGGCCTTTCTTTCTCCACGGATCTCCGGCCGGTATCCACACGACGCCATCGAGAGCAAGCTGCTCCAGCGCGCATTCAGCCAACTCCACATGCGCCCTGTGGACGGGGTCGAACGTGCCACCAAGGATTCCACGCTTCATAGCGGCCACCGCAACTCCTCGCCCGCAATGCGCACCTTATCACCGTCCGCAATGCCGGCCTTCCTCAACGCACTCTTGACGCCCATTCTTGCGAGCCTCCTGGCAAGTTCCGCGCGTACCTCTTCCGATTCTACACCAAGACGCAGCGTGGCTTCCTCCGGCCGCTTGCCACTGACGACGAATGTCCCACGCAGTTTCCGGATCTGGATCGCCTGTTCGACCACCACAGGCACGAGCGGTGGGATGTCCTCCGCCTTCTCGCCGGCCGCAGCCTCGCGCTCTTCCACGACGACGCGAAAGAGGGCGTTGACCAGCTGATCCACGCCCTCACCACCAAGCGCAGATATCGGGAACGTCTCGAGGCCCCGCCGCCCCAACTCCGCCTCAACTTCAGCACACCTCTCCTGGGTCCCTTCAAGATCGATCTTGTTCAGCGCCACCAGCCACCGCTTATCGATAAGGCCCTCGCCAAACTCCTCTAGCTCGCTACGCACCCTCTCGATATCGCGGATTGGGTCGTCGCTGGAGATATCCACAACGTGCAGGAGTGTTGTTGTTCTACGGATGTGTTGGAGGAATTGCGTGCCTAGCCCGGCCCCCCCATGAGCGCCCTCAATTAGCCCCGGCACGTCCGCGACCACGATCGTTTCGTAGTTCAATTCCGCTATGCCTAAGCTTGGCTCTAGCGTTGTGAATGGATATGCACCAACTTTCGGGCGCGCCTTCGAGATCGCCCGCAGCAGAGACGACTTCCCCGCATTTGGCAGCCCCACTAGTCCTACCTCCGCGAGAAGTCGCAACTCCAGCCGTAGTTGTTTCGTCTCCCCGGGCAGACCACGCTCGGCAAAACGCGGCGCCTTTCTTGTCGGTGTCGCGAACCTAGCGTTTCCTTTACCTCCGGCGCCACCCTTCACGACCCGCCTTCTCATGCCTGCTACGTTCAGGTCCGCGGCCTGGCTACCCCCGTCACCCCAGATGATCGTACCCACGGGTACCTCCAACACGATGTCCTGCGCGTTCTTCCCATGACGCTTCTGCTTTCCACCGGGTACGCCGTTCTTTGCTCGCGCCGTTCGTTTTCGACGCAGGTCATCGAGCACGAGCACGCCCGTTGTCGCCTGCACCCACACGCTTCCGCCGTTGCCACCGTCACCGCCGTCGGGCCCACCCTTCGGGACAAAGCGTTCCCTGCGGAAACTCACAACGCCGTTGCCGCCGTTGCCCGCGATGACAATAAGAGAAACTTCATCCAGCATATTTAGATCAGACTTAATCATACTCATCAGTCTGTGATGTGTGTTGATACTGGGGAGAAAAAAGGGAAAGAAATTGTGCCGCTAGGCGGCAGAGGACGTCTTGAGTGTGGCGATGAGCTGCTCGACATCGGCTCGGGTCTGCGGTAGGGCCTTGTGCTCCTTCGTTATGCGGCGGCAGGCATGGAGCACGGTGGAATGGTCGCGGCCGCCCAAGAGCTGGCCGACTTCGACGAGTGACCGCGAGCCATGCTGGCGCAGGAGGTACATCGCGATGTGGCGAGCGTATGTGATATCGCGTGCCCGGGATGATCCCTTGATTTGGGAGAGCGATACGGTGAACTGGCGACAGACGGCCTCAAGAACCGCGGCGGACGATAGTTCAAGGTCGGATGTAGGAGAAAGCGGGTACAGCGCCTTAAGTGCCGCGCCGGGGGAGAGGGCGTTCTCAGAGAGGTCCGCGAACGCGGTCGCGCGGTTCAGCGCTCCCTCTAGGTCGCGGACGGTTTCGTAGGGCTGCTTCGCGATGACGTCGATGATGGTCTGCGGCAGCGCGTTGTCGAGCTTGGCCGCCTTGGCCCCAAGGATGCTACGGCGGTCTTCTGCCGAGAGCGCTTCGAGTTCGAGTGCAAGGCCGGCGCCCAACCTAGACAGCAGGCGCTCCGAAAGGCCGGGGAGAGAATCCAGGTTTGCGTCCACGGTGAGGACGAGCAGTCCGCCGCTGGAGTGGAGGCCGTTGAAAATGTGGAAGAACTGCTCCTGCGAAGCGGACCTGGTTGCAAGGAAGCGGAGGTCGTCTAACAGCAGCAGATCGCACTGGCGAAACGGGTCCCGGAAGGTGTGTGGCTTGCCCGTGCGCACGGCCCTCCCGTAACGGTCAACGAACGCTTCGGCCGTGAGTGCGAGGACTCTGCGTCCGGCCTTTGCGGCGCGGTGGCCGATGGCATGCAGCAAGTGCGTCTTGCCCAGTCCGGGAGCGCCGTAAAGAACGAGCGGATTGTAGGTCGCCGCGCGCTCAGCGATCTTGGTGGCTGCTCGGTACGCCAGCCGGTTGCCGTCGGTAACCGTGAACGACTCGAACGTAAGGTGGGGGTCGAGGTCGGCGGGCGGTCGCGTGGCCCGAAGCGGCGCGCGGTCGCTCTCCGCTGGCGTGGCCGGTATCTCTGGTGCACCAAGTACTTGAAATTGGATGGACACAGGGTCGCCCAGGAGCTGTGAGACGGTCTTGCCGATGACGACGTTCATCCGAGAACGCAGCCACTCGACGGCGAAGTCCGACGGCACGCCGACGACAAACTGGCCTTCGTCGACGCGAATGCCGACCGTGTCGCGGAGCCATGTATCGAAGTTGGGCCTGGTGACCTGAAGCTCCAGCTGGCCCAGAGCGGCCTCCCAGAGAGCTTGCGGTGTGCGGTCCGGCACCTGGTGTCTCCTCAAGCAGCAGGCATGCTTTGTCGGCGGAAACCGAGGGTGCTAAAAGCCACCCCGACTTATGTCAGGCATGCGTCTACTGCACGCTAGTGTAGATTGAACGTGCCCGGGGCCTCTGTGAAAAAGCCCCGGCGGTTGTCCGCTGGGGCTCGCGGAGCGGCGTTTCGTGCGCCCCTATCTCTTCCGCAAGAAGCCCCCAGGCGAAGGTGAATATAGCACGATACACAGTGTGGGGATCAAGCCTTTTATGACGACTTCGCCTGAAATCGCGAAAATAAAGTTGGCCTTCCCTAAACGACATGAGCCCGGTTGCAGCGCCCGCGGGGCGCCGCCTATAATTGAGTTCGCTGTGGATAAACTGGCCGGCCGCGCATGCTGTTAGTGATCGATGTTGGCAACACAACGATCACGATCGGTCTCTTTGAGGGCGACGAGTTGCGCGCTACCTGGCGCATCGCCACAGACCACGAACGGCTGGCTGACGAGTACGCGGTCATCCTGATGGGCCTGCTGAATGTCCGCGGGATCGAGGTCGGCGAGGTTGATGACGCCGCGTTGGTCAGCGTGGTGCCGGACCTGGTGCCGGTCTTCGAAACGCTGTTCCAAGAGCACCTGAAGGTCTCCCCACTCGTCGTCGGCACAGGCACGCGCACCGGCGTCCGCATTCTCTACGACAGCCCCAGAGACGTGGGCGCGGACCGGATTGCGGATGTGGTCGCCGCCGTCCAACGCTACGGGCCTCCACCGCTGATTATCGTCGATCTCGGCACCGCGCTTGTGTTCGATGCTGTCTCGAAAGAGGGCGACTACTTGGGCGGCGCGCTGGCGCCCGGGATCCACATCGCGGCGGAAGCGCTGACGGAGCGCGCCGCCAAGCTGTACCCGGTTGAGCTCACGAGGCCTCCAAGCGCGATCGGTAAGAACACGGTCAACGCGCTCCAGTCCGGGCTTCTTTTCGGCTACATCGGCCTGATCGAGGGGATGGTCGCCCGGTTCAAGGAGGAGTTGGGCGGCGCCGCGACCGTGATTGGGACAGGCGGCTGGGCGGAGATGATTGCGCGGGAGACGGACGTGTTCGATGAGGTGGATCCGGACCTGACGCTCCACGGGGTGCGCCTGATCTACGAGGCCAACAGGGAGTAGCCATGCTTACGGACCGTCACGTCGCACTCGGCATCACGGGCAGCATTGCCGCATACAAAGCCGCGGATCTCGCTAGCAAGCTGACGCAAGGCGGCGCGCTCGTCGACGTGCTGATGACGGCCAGCGCGACGCGGTTCATCACACCGCTTACGCTCCGCAGCCTGACCGGCCGGCCCGTGTTCCTCGACATGTTCGATGCTGATTCCAAGATGGCCGAGGAGCACGTAGAGATTGCCAGGCGGGCGGATGTCGCGATCGTAGCGCCCGCGAGCGCGACGACGATCGCGCGGCTCGCTCAGGGACTCGCGGACGATGTCGTTTCGCTCACCATGCTGGCGACCGAGGCGCCGCGGCTGATCGCGCCGGCGATGGACAACCAGATGTATGAGGACGCCGCCACGCAAGCAAACATTGAGACGCTGCGGGAGCGTGGCTTCACCATCGTGGGGCCTGCCGAAGGGCGGCTGGCGACAGGCCGCATGGGCCTGGGGCGTCTGGTGGAGACCGACGCACTGGTGGGCGCGATCAAGCAGGCGATTGGCCGCACGGGAGACCTGGCCGGCGAGCGCGTCATCATCTCCGCCGGCGGCACCCGCGAGCCGATCGACCCGGTGCGCTTCATCAGCAACTACTCGTCGGGCAAGATGGGGTACGCGCTCGCGGAGGCCGCGCGCGACCGCGGCGCCGATGTGACGCTCGTCTCCACGGTGACGGCGCTGCCCTGCCCCTACGGCGTCGAGCTGGTGCGCGTGGAGACCGTGGCTGACATGCGAGAAGCGGTGCTCAAGGCCTGTGAGGACGCTAGCGCCCTGATTATGGCTGCCGCCGTGTCGGACTACCGTCCGGCGCAGCGCGCGGGCGAGAAGGTCAAGAAGGGGCCGCAGAGCAAGGCGTTGGAGTTGGTGAAGAACGATGACTTCCTGCTCGAGATCGAAGGGAAGCTGGTCAAGGTCGGCTTCGCCGCGGAAACGGGCGACCTGCTCGCGAACGCGAAGATGAAGCTGCAGGCGAAGAACCTGGACCTGATCGCCGCGAACGATGTCACGCTGCCGGGCGTGGGCTTCGGGACCGACACCAACCAGGTATCGATTATCGACACGGACGGAGAGATCGAACAAATTCCGCTGCTGCCCAAGTACGAAGTGGCACACCGCATCCTCGACCGGGTCGTTCCGCTCCTGCGCGAACGCCGCAGCGCCTAAACACCCCCGGTCTTGTCCAAGGGGCTCTCGAACCGCAGGTACTCATCTGCTATCACCCAAGCTGGCCGGACAGTCTTGTCTACCGTGAGGAAAGAGTAGTCCACCCGAAACGGCGCTGTCCTGCTTATCACAAGGGAGCAAGTCTGGACCTGCTTGCCGGCAAGCGCTCCCTTGAGTTTCGCCAAGGACGTGATCAGCGTCTGGCCCGTATACACCTCACCGACCACCAGGAGTACACGCTGAGTCTCCGGTCCGATATGGACGTCCGTAAACTTGCTCTGGATATGCTCGCGACGACGCTCGTCCCAAGAAAACTGCCGGTCAAGCAGAGCGAGGGGGAGGTTGCCCATATTGCCCGCAATCAGTCCGCCAAGAATTGCGCCGCTTCGGCCCAGCGCGATGATTACGTCCGGCACGTAGTTGGCCGCGCGCAGTTGCCTAATGATTTCTTCAACGCCCTGCTCGATTTTGCGCCAGGAAATCTTGGCCGGAACTCGTTTCCGATACACGCCCCAAAGCTGTTGGACTGCGGCGGCCAGCCCAACCGCCGTAGCGGTCAGACCAAAGACACCAACGGCAACTGCCAACATAGTTGGCAAAATGCTCCTCCTTCGCCAAAAGGCCCGGTCGCCCGAGCAGCAATCAAACATAATGTATCCGGCGAGATATTTCAACCACCCTTGGCCACGAATGGTTTGGTTGAAGCCGCGTACGTTCCGGTTTCTATTTCGAGTGATGTGCCACACCGCCTAGTCGTTCAGGTCCACGATCATGGCGGCGTGATCGCTCAGCGCGTCTCTCCGCTCCGCATTCGCGGTCGTGCCCCAGACGTAGCGGACACCTCTCAGGCGCGGCAGTAGCCCAGGGTTGACGAATGCTTGGTCTAGGCGGAAGCCGTTGCCCCCGTTCGGAGAGTACCAGGTGTAGGCTCGCGCTCTGGGGTGGAGCAGGCGGAAAGCGTCAGGCCAACCAGCATGCTCCATCTCATCGATCCAGCGCTCTTCACGCGCAGTGAACGCGGGCGACTCCTCGTCGATGCCCGTGCGGCCGCTGTTCGTGTCGCCGGCGAAGAGCGCCGGCCCGGCGCTCCAGCGCTTGGAGATCCGCAGCACGGCCGCGAGAAACGGGTACTTGCGGCCGGAGACCATGTTCGGCACATGCAGCGTCCCGAGCGCAACGCGCTGGGGCGCGTCGACGCGCGCGAGCAGCCAGCGCCCGGCCTCCGGCCCGCGTCCGCGTACGCGGACGCGGCGCAAAGGCCAGCGAGAGGCCAGGAGAAGGCGGTTAGCGGTCGCGTGCGCCGGGTCGGCTGTGTTGCGTTGGTGCACGAGGCCTGAGGTGTGTAGGCGCGATGCTAGCTGCTGGCTGGGCGGCGTGCCGCGGAACTCTGAGAGCGCCACGACATCGAGACGCCAGCGCCTGAGCTGGCTGGCGATCTGTTCGACGCGCCGGCCGCCCCCCGCGCGGATGTTCCAGGACACAATGCGCAAGCCCCTACTCCTCCGCTGTCGTTTCTTTGTGGGCCTCGAACGCGGGCCCTTCCTGAACGAGGGCGAGCACGGCGATGCTTACGCCGATCATCACCGCGCCGATGACGAGGAAGCTGGCCGGTATCCCCGCGGCAGACGCGACGGCCCCGCCCGAGAGCGGGCCCAGCGCAATCGCCAGCGCAAACGAGCTTCCGGCCAGTCCAAATACGGACGCCTGCATGCCCGGCGGTGCATGGTGATCGATGAGGGCGTTGGCAGTCGGCAGCATGGCGCCGCTGAAGAGGCCGACCCCGGCGAACAGCAGCAGCGCGACCGGGGCGTTCGTCGCGAACGCGAGTGGCAGATACGCGACGCCCGCCCCGAAGGTCACGAGCGCGAGCGCGTTGCGCCGGCCAAATCGATCGGCAATGCGGCCGGCGGAGAGCGCGGCGACGGCGCTGGTGATCGCCATGGCCGCGAACGCGACGCCCGAGAGCGCTTCGGCGCTCGCCGCCGTGTCGAACGAAGCGACCAACAAGGGAATAATCGGCCGGACGAACGCCGGGCCCGCGTTCAGGAAGAAGACGACGCCGATCAGGATGGCGAGCGGGCGGATGCCGAGCACGAGCCTGATGTTCCTGATCAAGCTGCCGCGCTCTTCGGCCGTCGGGCGCTCGAAATGCTCCTCAACCGCGAAGAACACGAGCAGAAACGCGAGCAGGTAGAACGCGCTGGCGCCGATGAACGTGGGCCGGATGCCGATCGACGCCGCGAGCGTGCCGCCGACCAGCGGCCCGATGAACTGCGACGAGAAGAGCGCCATCTGTAGCACGCCCATCGCATACGCGACGCGCTCCTTCGGCACGCTTGCGGCGACGAGCGCCGTCGCGGCGGGGATCGTCCCGACGAACATGCCCTGGAGCGCCCGCAGCGCCAAGAACTGCCAGACGTTCTGGGCGAGCCCCTGGAGCGTCATGGTGAACATCGCGCCAACGTAGGCGCGCAGCAGCAGCGGCTTGCGGCCGAAGCGGTCGGCCAGGTTGCCCCAGATGGGCGAAAAGATGAACAGCATGGAACCGGTGGCCGTCGTGAGCAGGCCGGACCAGAGTGCGATGGAACTCTCCCCAGTGACGCCCAGGTCTTCGACATAGAACGGGATGAACGGGAAGACGAGGTTGCCGCCGCCCAGCGCGATGAACTGAGCTATCGCGACGGCGTACAGCGTGCGTTGCCAGGGCTCCAGCTTGAACATGTGAGACGAGGGGACTTTAGCACAGGGGGCTTCGGTCAGCGCACAGGTGCGCCGCTTTACGGCGCATTGGCTATCCTGGGCAGCATGGTGTTGCTGCTGTTCGGGATCGTGGCTGTCAGCGCGATGCTCGTGATGTACGCGCTGGAGGACCGCTCACACTGGTTCGTACTCGGGTTCGCGGTCGCGAGCGCGGCCGCCGCGGCCTACGGCTTCCTGATCGAGGCTTGGCCGTTCGCGGCGATCGAGGCGATCTGGTCTGTTGTCGCGCTGCGCCGCTGGTGGGGCAGGCGTCAGGTGGCCTGAGTCGCTCGCCAATGCTTCCTAGCTACAGCGGGTCGGCTCTGCTTGAGCTAGGTCCGTAACAAGGGCAACTGATCTCCTTGCTCAGCCGCCATAGGCCGCTCAATCTCCAGTAGAAGCTCGCTGGCAATGTATAGGCGAGGACGTGCTGCTCGATCTTCTATAAGAATGCCCAGGCCCACAAACCGTTCGAGTAACTTCCGCGCAGATCGGAGAGTTACGCCTAGAACAGTCGCTGCACGTTGAGCCGTAAGGAACGGCGACGCTAATACCTCGTCCAGCAGTGTGTGTGCGTTCGCAGATCGAACGCCTTGCAGACGAGTCCGGTAGTCCTCAAGAAGCGCTCGGAGTCGACGAGAGCGAACCGCTCCGTCCCGCGCTTGGAGGTCCACTCCGCGTAGAAAGAACCGCAACCAGTTTCGCCAGTCACCCGTGTTGCTCACTTGCAAGAGGTGATCGTAGTAGTCGTCGCGAAGTCGCTCAAGGTACGCGCTGAGGTAAAGCAAGGGCGTTGGAAGCACACCAGTAGCGCAGAGGTAAAGTACCATTAGCAGTCGCCCGATGCGGCCATTGCCATCCATATATGGATGAATCGTCTCGAATTGGTAGTGCATGAGAGCCGCCCTTATGAGAGGAGGCATTTCGAACTCCTCGTTCAGAAATCTCTCCAGATCAGCCAGTAGGTCCGGAACCATGTTCGCAGGGGGTGGAACAAAACGAGCCTCTTCTACGGTCGTTCCCTCTTCGCCGATCCATACTTGGCGATTTCGCAGCTGGCCTGGCATCTTGTCTTCACCGCGCACACCCTCAAGAAGCTTCCCATGTAGCTCGTTCATGAGACGAACACTAATCGGGAGTTCTTCCAGACGCTGCAGGCCGTATTCAAGGGCGATGACGTAGTTTGCGACTTCGCGGACGTCGCTAGTGGGGTCTCGTGCTTTGTCTGAGATCTCGTACTTAAACAAGTCGGACAGTGAAGCTTGGGTTCCTTCGATCCGTGAAGAGAGCACGGCTTCGCGGCGAATGAATGGCCGGATGAGGAGGTAGGGATTAGGCAATGTCTCACCGATACCAGCTAGGACCGACACGGAGCGGGAAGCGTTGTCAAGTAGGTAGACGAGGGATGAATCGAGTTCTAGCTGGCGCGGCAGCGGGTTCGGCACGAACGTTTCGTAACCTTCTAGCGATCGCTCCCACTGCCCAGCAGGACTAGCCTTGCTTGCCATCACCGCTCCGTTCGATACCTAAGTAGCAACCTGAATGGTACTTCGATACTTTACAATTGCAAAGTATCGAAACTAAGTGCGGTGTGCAACTTAGGTATCGTTTTGGCTACAGCGGGTCGTCTGCCAGGATGAAGGCTAGGTGGACGAGCGTGCGGACGGGGATGCCGCTGGCGCCCTTCACGGTCGTGCCCTTCACCTTGTCGTAGACGTCGACGCCTGCCATGTCGATGTGGATCCAGGGCGTGTCGTCGACGAACTCTTGCAGGAGCATGGCGGCTGTGATGGAGCCGGCGTTGCGGCCGCCCGTGTTCTTCATGTCCGCGACGTTGCTCTTGATCTGCTCCTTGTACTCGTCGTACATCGGGAGCTGCCAGACCTTCTCCCCGGCGGCCTCGGCGGCGCGCTGGAGGCGGTCGTAGAGGGCGTCGCTGTTGCCCATCGCGCCCATCGCCACGTCGCCCAGCGCGATCGAGATCGCACCCGTCAGCGTCGCCACGTCGACCAGCGCATCAGGCTTCAGCGCATTCACGTAGCCCAGGCCGTCCGATAGGATCAGGCGGCCTTCGGCGTCCGTGTTGATCACCTCGATCGTCTTGCCCGTCATCGCGGTGACCACGTCGCCGGGCTTGGTCGCGTTGCCGCCCGGCATGTTCTCGGTCGCGGGGACGCACATGGTGACGTCGATCTCCGGCTTCAGCCGCGCGATCGCGCCCATGGCGGCGATTACGGCGGCCGCGCCGGACATGTCGCCCTTCATATGCTCCATGCCGGCCGCTGGCTTGATCGAGATGCCGCCGGTGTCGAACGTGATCCCCTTCCCCACGAACCCGAGATGCGAAGAACCGCCGCCGTGATAGCGCAGCACGATGAACTTCGGCGGCTGCTGGCTGCCCGCCGCGACGCTCAGCAGCGCGCCCATGCCCTGCTCCTCCATCCAGGGCTGGTCGTACACTTCGCACTCGAGGCCGGCGTCGGAGGCCATCGCCCGGGCGCGCTCGGCAAGGTCGGTCGGCGTGAGCTTGTTGCCCGGCTCGTTAGCCAGGTCTCGCGCGAAGTTCGCCGCCTCGCCCAGTACGGTCCCGCGGTCGACGCCCCGCCGTACGGCGTCCAGCCGCGAATCGTCGGACTCGACGACCGTGAGCTGTTCGAGCTCGACGGCGTCGTCCTTCGGCTTCTTGTGCCGGTCGAACGTATAGAGGCCCAGCAGCGTGCCTTCCGTCAGCGCCTGTGCGCAATCGCGCGGATCCAAGCCCCCGATGCCGGCGCCGTGGGTGATGGTCGCGCCAGATACACAGCGCGCGGTTCGCAAGAAGCGCGCCGCGCCGGCCGCGATGTTGCGCACCTTGTCCAGCGTGAAATCTTCCTGCTTGCCAAGGCCGGCGACGACGACGCGGGGCGCCGGCAACTTGCCGAGCGTGTGGATCAGCGTGAACTCGCCGTCCTTGCCGCGACACCCACCGTCCTTGATTACCTGGGAGATCGCGCCGTCCAGGGCTTGATCCACGGCACCGGTGGCGCCTCCCGGCGATTCGACGCCTTCAAACAGGTTGACGATGATGGCGTCAACCTTCTGCTGGACGATGTCTCCCTGCTCGGCACGGATCTCCATGGTCGCTCCTCTCGGTCTACGCTTCAGGTGTGCCGACGTACGCGTCGGCGTCGATCTCGATCAGCATACGCGGGTCGACGAACCGGCTCACTTCTACCAAAGTCGCGGCTGGCCGGACGTCGCCGAACGCTTCGCTGTGGGCTTCCGCCACCCGTTTCCAGTGCTCGATGTTACGGACGTAGATGCGCGTCCGGACCACGTCGGCCAGCGATGCCCCTGCCTCCTGCAGCGCAACCTCGATGTTCCGCAGCACTTGGACAGCTTGTCCATGCACATCGTGGACGCCGATCAGCTCTCCGTCGTCGCCCATGGCCGTCGTGCCGGAGACGTGAATATGAGGGCCGATGCGCACGGCACGCGAGAAGCCGATCACGTCTTCGTATGGTGATGCGCTGGAGATGTTCCGACGCCGCGGGGGAGTTGGCATGGCGAGGCCATGATACGTCGCGAACAGATAGAGACGCAACGAGGTGGCCGCGCGGTCATCTCGCACGGGCGCATGGCGCCCGCATGGGCTATGGTGCGCAACAGAGGTCATCGTGTCAGTCGATATTGCGAACGCGTCCCGCAGGCTCATCGACACCGTCGGACGGAGGCCCATCTTCCGGCACGTCTACGAGATCGCCCTGGTGGCGATCGCGTTCCTCGCCTATTTCATCGTCCGTGGCGGTGTCGTCCAGCGCGAGGAGGCGGCCCAACGCAACGCCGCCGACATCATCGATCTGCAGCGAACGCTGGGCTTCTTCTGGGAGCCGGAAATCAACGCGGCGATCCTGGACTACGGAGCCCTGACCCAACTCTTCAACGCGATCTACTTCTGGATGGACTTCCCGCTCATCGTCGGCATCGGCCTCTGGATGTATTTCTTCGGTCACCGCCATCAGTACACGGTCGCTCGCGATGCGTTGCTCGCGTCAGGCGCGCTCGCGCTCGTCGTCTACTATGTCTACCCGGTAGCCCCGCCGCGGCTGCTGCCGCCGGAGTTCGGATTCGTCGATACGCTGAGCGAGTACAACAACCTGGCGTATCAGGCGCAATCGACCGAGTTCTTCGTCAACCCGTACGCGGCCGTCCCCAGCTTGCACTACGGATGGGCGGTGCTGGTTGGCGGTGTATTGTTCTGGACGACGAAGAACCCGCTGGTCCGGGCGCTGGCCGTGTTCCTGCCGGTCGCGCAGTTCGCGGCGATCCTGTTTACGGCCAACCACTACATCATCGACGCGATGGCCGGCGTCGTGGTGGCGCTGATGGGGCTGCTGATCGCGATGGCGCTCCAGAGGTGGGGCTACGCCGGCTTCCAGAAGTTGGTCAACCGGCTGGCGCCGCCCGTGCCGGGCTAGCAGTCCGACATTCCCTCCGGGCTGAGTGCTACGCGCGGGTTAACAGTTGCCTTCGGGATCGAACTTGCAGTAGAAGGCATCCATGAAGTCTTCAAGCCGGGACCGGCTGTACACGCTCACAGGAAACTTGTCGCGGTGAGCCCAGACGGTGATAGCTATTCGTTCCTCTTCCATCTCCGGGTAGGGAGCCAGCACCAATAGTTTATCGCTGTTATCGCCGACGAAATCCTCGAGGTCGCCGACGACGTCCTGATCGGTCGTGTTGTACCAGATGACGGTACCGCCGGCCTCCATGTTGTGGTTCAGCGTCTCCGGCCTCCAAGGCGTGCGGAAGATGCCCCACGGGGCCGGCCCGCAGACAGCAGGCGAAGACTCTGCGTCTCTCCCACAGCCGCCGCCCCACATGGGACCGCCGGCCGGCGGCAGGCCTTGCTCAGAAAAGTCCACCTTGCCAGTTACGTGAGGCTCCGTGTTGTTGCCATTCCGGTTGCCATAGAAGCCGTCGTAGATGCCTTGTAGATCGACATGTTCCCCCGGCTTGTCCGTGGGCATGTCTCCTTCGATGCGGGCGTAGTCGCCGGGACCGTCGCCTCCTCCCTGGCCCTGCTGCCAGACCAAGTAGGCCACGAGGCCGGCGACGACGGCGACGCCGATGACGATCACCAACGGTACCGTCGGAATGCTCGGCCCGCCGCCCGCCTTGCTGCTCCAGTCGCTTCCTGTTCGGCGTCTGCGTCTGCCCATTGCTCCTGGATCTTCTTGCTCGGGCCTGCTGTGCGCGAAACGGCGTCAGCGGGTCTCGAACAGTACGCTCAGTCTTCCGGGGATAACCGGCGTGAAAACGTCCTCGAAGTCATCCCGCAGGAAGTCTACCAGATGCCCGCGCGCCGCGCCTACGTTGACTTGTGCCTGCTCCTGCGCGGGATATCGTACGTGTCCTGACACGCAACACTCTGTCCCGGTTAGCTGATCCTTGGACGCCGCCCCTGACCTTATCCCCGGCATCCGCAAACGGGGTTCCTGTCAGCGATTCCATCGCCCCAAGCCCGCCTGGCAGTCCGACATTCCCTCCGGGCCGAGTGCTACGCGGGTCGGCGTTAGCAGAAGCCCTCGGGGTCGAACTCGCAGTACCAGTCATCCATGAAGTCGTCGATAAACTCTCGCGAGTATTCGCCAGCAGGGATCAGGCCGCGGCGAGCCCAGACGGTGATCGCTACCTGTTCCTCTTCCATCTCCGGGTAGGGAGCCAGCACTAACAACTTGTCGCTGTTGCCGCTGACGAAATCCTCGAGGTCGTCGATAACCTCTTGATCGGTCGTGTTGTACCAAATGACCGTGCCACCATGCTCCATATTATGGATCAACGTGGACGCTACCCATGGCTCCCGGTAAATGCCCCAGGGCGCCGGGCCGCAGAACTGCGGTGCCTCCACGGGGTCGTCCCCACAGCCGCCGGACCAGTGGGGCCCGCCTGCGGGCGGCAGCCCTTGGTCGCTGTAGTCGACGACCTCGTTGACATGTGGTGCTGTGTTGGGTACATCGCCACCTGAGTAACTGGCCAGCCCGCGTTCATCCTGGTAGATCTCGGGCAAGTTGACGTGCTCACCAGCCTTATCAGGCGCCGGGTCTCGTTCGTGCGCGGCAGCACTCGCGTTGGCCGGACTCGCCTCTTTGCCGTTCTGCCAGATCAGAAAGCCAATCAGAGCGACAACGGCAATTACGCCTACCGCGATGACGATAGGTATGGTCGGAATCGACGGGCCGCTCCCACCGGGCGATGCGGCCGGCGTCCGCCGGCTCCGTGTGCTGCCTCGCCGTCTCTTCTCTCTGCTCATGCCGTCTCCTGATCGTTATTAACGGGTATCGACATAAGTATAGACCGAGTGGCTTCCTAGGCACCAAGACGCTGGACTAGGCTTAGCTATAGAACGCGAACCCGAGCAGGCCGGGCCCGGTGTGGACGCCCATCACCTGCGTGAACTCCGTGACGAATAGCTCCGCCGGGTTCAGTTCGTTTCGGACAAGGCCGCGTTCGTGTGCTGGACGGCCACGTGCAGTCGCGGCTCGTCGCAAGCCGGGCTAGCAGTCCGACATGCCCTCCGGTCTGAAGTGGCAGTTGTGCGCGTCGTTGAACTCCTCAAGGCGCTCTCGGGTGTACTCGCTCACCGGGAATTTGTCGATGCGTCCCCATGTGGTGACGGCAACGTATTCGTCTTCCATATCCGGATACGGCGTGAGGACGACCGGGAAGAGGTCTTCGACGAAGTCCTCCAGGTCGTCGATGATCTCCTGGTCGGCCGTGTTGTACCAGATAACCACCCCGCCGTGCTCCATGTTGTGGTTCAGCGTCTCTGGCCTCCAAGGCGTGCGGAAGACGCCCCAGGGGGCCGGCCCGCAGACATCAGGCGAAGACTCTGCGTCTCTCCCACAGTCGCCGCTCCACATCGGGCCGCCAGCGGGTGGGTTAGAGTTGCCAGCGGCTTCATAGTCCACGTCTGCCGCGACGTGCTTGGCGGTGTTCGGGACACTGCCGTTGGAGCGGTAGGTGGCCGGGCCGCGTTCATCCGCGTAGAGTTCTGGCAGGTTGACATGCTCGCCGGGCAGGTCGGGTGCCGGGTCGCGCTCGACCTCCGCGGCTTTGACGAGGCCGCTTAATGGCTCGTTTGTTACTTGCCAAATCAGGTAGCCGATAAGGGCTGCAACTGCCACCACGCCGGCTGCGGCCACGACCGGCGCCGTTGGAATCGACCGGCCGCGCCCGCTGGACAATGCGGCCGACCTTCGCCGCTTACGTGTACTCCCTTTTCGTCTGCGCTCTCTGCTCATGCCATTTTCCGATCGTCAGGGCTGGTATCGAACATAAGTATAGACCGAGTGGCTTCCTAGGCACCAAGACGCTGGACTAGGCTTCGCTATAGAACGCGAACCCGAGCAGGCCGGGCCCGGTGTGGACGCCCATCACCTGCGTGAACTCCGTGACGAACAGCTCCGCCGGGTCCAGTTCGTTTCGGACAAGGCCGGCAAGCCGGCCCGCCTCATCGGGCGTGTTCGTGTGCTGGACGGCCACATGCATTCGCGGCCCGGTCCGCCGCTGCTTCAGCGCTTGAAACAGCCGCGCGGACGCGCCGGACATGGAGCGCGCAAGTCCGATTGGCCGGTAGCTGCCCTTTTCGAACGCGACGACGGGTTTCACCTGTAGAGGCGAGGCCGCCCAGGCCAGCAGCCGTGGCACGCGCCCGCTGCGTCCCAAGTAGGTCAGCGTGTCCAGCGCTACGAGAAGCTGGACGCGAGGCCTGAGCGCTTCAGCCCGGCTGATCACGCCATCGATGGCGTTTCCCTCCCGAGCCGCCCGGGCGGCCTCCAGCACGACGAACCCCTGCGCCATCGCCGCAGCTCCGGAATCCAGCACGCGCACGTCCAGGTTAGGCGCCTGCTCCTTGGCCAGCGCCATGCCCTGGGAGGCGGCGTCGAACATGGCGCTGAACTGACGCGACACCGTGATCGCGAGGACGGCGGATGCGTGTTCTCCCGCGCGGAGCATCGCTTCCGCGTAGACGCCCGGCGCGGGCGCCGCCGTGGTGGGTGGCTGCTTGGCCTCCGCCAGCGTCTGATAGAACGCCGCCGCGCTCCCCTCCATGCCGTCCTCGTACACGGTGTCTTCGAATTCAAGGAAGAGCGGTATGAGCCGGATGTCGTAGGTGGCTGCGAGTTCCAGAGGAATGCAGGCGGTGCTATCCGTAATGATGGCGACGCGCTTCATGACGTGTGCGCCCTCCGGTTGCACCAATAATTAGTCGCGTGATACAGTGTCCGTGTGAGCCGAGGGACGAAAGCATCGGATCCCTCCTGGCCGATACTACATGATAACGAAGGAAATCAAAGAGAGCATTGTCAAAGAGCACGCCCGCTCAGCGGGCGATACCGGCTCTTCTGAAGTGCAGGTTGCGATCCTGACGGAGCGCATTAACCAGCTCACCGTGCACATGCGTGAGCACAAGCATGACTACCACTCGGAGCGTGGATTGCTCAAGCTGGTGGGACAGCGGCGCCGGCATCTGGCCTATCTAAACAGGACAGACGTCCAGCGATACCGTGACATCATCAGCAAACTTGGCCTCCGGAAGTAAACGGGGGCCTTTCTGTATGCAGGATGTAGGGGAGGAGTAGAAGGAATTAGGGCGGAGACCGCGCCCAGTACGGCAATCCTCAGGTCGATTCAATTCCACGGGTAGCAACAATAGGCATCGCGAGCGCTCTCGCCGTATTTCCTATGTATGGGTACGCGAGGCCTCGTCGATTCGATTAGTAGATAGGAGATGTCATGGCGGAATCATTTGAACGCAAAGTAGGAAACGAAACGCTGATCCTAGAGGTTGGCGAGCTAGCGGGGCTAGCAAGCGGCGCCGTCACCGTGCGATATGGAGATACGGTGTTGCTGGCTACGGCCTGCGTCAGCGATAAACCGCGTGAAGGGATGGACTTCTTCCCGCTCACAGTGGACTTTGAGGAGCGCCTGTACGCGATCGGCAAGATCCCGGGCAGCTTCTTCCGGCGAGAGGGTCGCCCGGGCACGGACGCAATCCTCTCATGCCGGCTGACGGACAGGCCGATCCGGCCGCTCTTTCCGAAGGGCTTCCGGAACGATGTCCAGGTGATCATCACGGTGCTCTCCACGGACCGGCAGAACATCCCAGACGTCCTCGGGACGGTTGGCGCCTCCGCGGCGCTGTCCATCTCGGGCGCTCCGTTCGCGGGGCCCGTCAGTTCCGTTCGCGTCGGATACGTAGGCGAGGAGTTCGTTCTCAATCCGTCGTACGACGACCTCCAGGAGAGCGAGTTGGACCTGATCGTCGCCGGCACGCACGACGCGGTCATGATGGTGGAGGCGGGCGCCCTGCAGGTGCCGGAAGACACGGTGCTGCAAGCGATCGAGTTCGGCCAGAAGGCCAACCAGGAGATCCTGGATATGCAGGACGAACTCATCGCGAAGGTCGGGGTGCCTCAGATCGAATTCGAAAGGGCCGGCCTGCCCACGCAATTGAAGGACGCTGTCAAGGCGGCGACCGAGGGCCATTTGGAAGCGATTCTTGCCGAAGTAAGAAGCGAGCGGCAGGGCGGCCTGGAGGCGCGCCGGCAGGAGTTGCTGGAGCGCTTCGCCGACGAGTTCGGCGACAAGGACGTCGGAGCTGCGCTTGATGAGGTCGTGAAGGAAGCCGTCCGCGAGTCGATCTTGGAGCGTGGCGTCCGTCCGGATGGGCGCAAGCCGGCTGAGATCCGCCAGCTCTCCGCGAAGGTTGGCATCTTGCCGCGCACGCACGGCTCAGGGCTGTTCCAGCGAGGCGAGACGCAAGTGCTCAGCATCGCAACGCTCGGCTCCCTTGGCGACCAGCAGCGGTTGGACAACCTTTCGCCTGAAGAGCGCAGGCGGTTCATGCACCACTACAACTTCCCGCCATTCTCCGTCGGCGAGGCTCGCCCATTGCGAGGCACGTCTCGGCGTGAGACCGGACATGGCGCGTTGGCCGAACGCGCCATTGAGGCCGTCCTTCCCAATGACGATGACTTCCCGTATACGCTGCGCGTTGTGTCGGAAGTGCTCTCCAGCAATGGCAGCACGTCCATGGCCAGCGTTTGTGGCACCACGTTGGCGTTGATGGACGCAGGCGTGCCGATCGAGGCGCCCGTCGGCGGCATCGCGATGGGCCTGATCATGGGCGAGGATGGCAAGCACGCGGTCCTCACAGACATCGCGGGAGTCGAAGATGCGCTGGGCGACATGGACTTCAAGGTCGCTGGGACGGCGGAAGGCATTACGGCTCTCCAAATGGATATCAAGGTCAAGGGCATCACGATCGATGTCATGAAAGAAGCGTTGGCCCAGGCGAAGGAAGCGCGGCTGGAGATTCTCGACGTCATAAAGGCAACGCTGCCGGAGCACCGCCCGGAGCTATCGCAATGGGCGCCGCGCATGCAGCGCGTCCAAATCCCCGTCGAGAAGATCGGCAGCCTGATCGGCCCCGGCGGACGGATCATCCGCTCCATTATCGAGGAGACGGGCTGCAGCATCGATGTCGAGGACGATGGCACGGTGACCATCGGCTCCACGAGCGCCGAAGGAGCGAACAAGGCGATCGAGATCATCGAGGGCCTGACGAAAGACGTGGAGGTCGGGGCCGAGTACACCGGCAAGGTGGTACGCCTCATGGACTTCGGCGCCTTCGTCGAGATCCCCGGTGGCAAGGATGGCCTGATCCGCATCAGCGAATTGGCCAACATGCATGTTGGGCGCGTCGAGGATATTCTCGACGTTGGCGACGAGGTAAAGGTGAAGGTCCTCGAGATCGACTCGATGGGCCGCATTAACCTCTCGCGGAAGATCCTGCTGTCAGACGAAGAGAACGAGGCCGATACCGCGCTCGTGGCCGCCGCGCCGCCGCCCCCGCCACGCGATCGTGAAGGCGGCGGCCGGGGTGGCTTCGGAGGCCGTGGTGGTGGTGGCGGAGACCGTGGTGGCCGAGGCGGCGGAGACCGTGGAGGCCCCCGCCGAGGTGGTGGCGGCGGTGGTGACCGCGGCGGCCGAGGAAGCTACGGTGGTGGCGGTGGTGGACGTGGACCGCGAGGCGGCGGTAACGGCGGCGGCGGTGGAGGTAGTCGAAGGCAGCGCAGTGGTGGCTACGGAAGCGGGCCATCGAACAGGCCGCCGACGATGGGCACCGGCCCAGGGCCGATCAAGAGCTAGGCCCCAAGCTAGATAACGTGAATGCGCCCCCGGAAGACCGGGGGCGTTTTCATTTCTCCCAAGAAAACGTGTAGGCTGGGCGTACGATGACGATTCGCGTAGTGGTGAGCGGCACCGGAAACATGGGACGGGAGGTCCTGGCCGGCGTCGTTCAGGCTGAGGACATGGTGCCGGTGGGGGTGTTGGAGAAGCTGTCCCCTGAGAAGGAGGCAGCTCTCCCCGGCGGGGGCGCCGTCCCGCAGAGCGACGACCCCGGCGCGTTGTTGGACGCGACGAAGCCGGACGTCGTCATCGATTTCTCCAACCTGGAGTGGACGCCGCTCGTGGCTGACGCCGCGCTCGAACGCGGTGTACGGCTCGTCATCGGCACCACTGGTCTGTCGGAGGAGTGGCTCGAAATTCTTGGCAAGCGCTGCAGCGAGCGTGGAGTCGGCGTCGTCGTCGCTCCAAACTTCGCCATCGGCGCCGTGTTGATGATCCACATGGCAAAGCTGGCTGGACGCTTCTTCGACTCGGCAGAGATCATCGAACTGCACCATGACAAGAAGGTCGACGCTCCCTCCGGGACGGCGATGATGACGGTGCGGGAGATGCTGGCCGCGCGCGGCAAGCCGTTCGACCGCAACGTGCCGGAGAAAGAGACCCTGGCCAGCAGCCGGGCTGCCGCGCAAGATGGCATCACCGTTCATAGCGTACGGCTGCCCGGGCTCGTGGCGCATCAGGAAGTGCTCTTCGGCGGCCAAGGTCAGACGTTGTCCATCAGACACGACACCACGGGCCGCGATTCGTTTATCCCCGGCGTCCTGCTCGCGACGCGTGAAGTGATCCACCGCAAGGAGCTGGTGCGCGGCCTGGCTACGCTCTTTGGCTTAGAAAATTCCTCTCATTGACATAGGCGGCGGCACTTCATAGAATCTACGTATGGGGTGGTAAGCCTGAAGCTTACCTAGGTTTATATAGATTCTATGGCTGCAAAGACGGTCGCATCAGCACCTGAAGATGTCCGCTGGCTGACGCTGGGCAAAGCCTGCCGTGCGCTGGGCGTCGACGAATCGACGCTGCGCCGCTGGGCGGACAGCGGCCACATTCGGGCGTTTCGCACGCCAGGCGGCCATCGCCGCTTCGTCGAGACGGACATCCAGGAGCTGGTTTCGGGCCGCGACCGTGATGGCGATAGCTATCGAGAGCTGGGCGACATGGCGGTCACGCGCATCCGGCGGCAGCTACACCGGCGCCCCGTCCAGGAGGCACCCTGGTACGCGACCGTCGATGAAAAGATGCGAAGCCGCCTGCGGCCCCTCGGGCGTCAACTGGCGAGCCTTGCTGCCGACTACTTGGGCCGCCGCACGCGGCGCACCGTACTGCTGGAGACGGCGCGGGAACTGGGCAAGGACTACGGACGCGAGCTGGCGGCGAGTGGGCTGCCGCTCGCGCAGGCCGTGGAGGCGTTCATCTTCTTCCGCCGGAGCCTTGACGACTCGACGAAGCAGGCCAGCCAGCGCCACGGACTTTCGGCCGGAGAGGCGCTGGGCGCCTGCGAGCAGGTGAATGCTGTTGCGGACCAGGTTCTCATCGGCCTGACGGAAGCGTACGAAGAGCCGCCGAAGGTCCGCAAGAAGGTGAAGCGCTGATGGATTGGCTCGGCGGTAACGGCTGGACGATCCGGCTGCGAGAGTTGGAGTTCTCGGTACGCAGGATGTTTCGCGTATCGCGCAAAGAGCCGGAAGGGGAGCTACCGGAGGTAGACCTTTCTGACGCGGAGCAGAGGGGCGCTGTTCGCCGGGAGGCGGCGCGCAGGATGATTACGGAGCGATAGTAGATGGCATATTACCCGATTTTTGTGGAGTTGCGAGACCGTCCCTGCCTTGTGGTCGGTGGTGGGCGGGAGGCGCAGCGCAAAGCTGAAGGGCTGCTGGGCGGCGAGGCAAAGGTGACCGTTGTGGCGCCCAAGCTCACGCAGCCGCTGCAGAAGATGCTGGCCGACGGCGAGATCGACTGCATTCAGCGCGAGTACGAAGAAGGCGACATCGACGACTTTCACATTGTCATGGTCGCGACGGACGATGGCGCCGTGAACGACGAGATCAGCGCCGAGGGCCGGCGCAAGCGCATCTGGGTCAACGCCGCCGACGACATTCCGAATTGTGACTTCATCCTGCCCTCGGTGATCCGCCGCGGCGCGATCACGCTCGCCGCGTCGACCGGCGGTGGCAGTCCGGCGCTGGCCCGCCGCCTGCGAGAGGAGTTGGAAGCCTACCTGACCGAAGAGATGCCCGCGCTTGCGGACCTACTTAAGGAGGTCCGCGGTGAACTCCGCTCGCGCGCCATCGTGCCCGAAGCGGAACGCTGGCAGCAGGCGATTGACGAAGACCTGCGCGTACTGCTGGCACAGCGCAAGTACCGCCAGGCAAAGGTGCGGCTGCTGACGTCGCTCGGCGCGGAGGAACTCGTGCCGGAGTTGGTGGGCTCCTCGAATGGAGAGAGCGCCTAGGACCATGCACATCACGCTCGTCGGCATCAGCCACAAGACGGCGCCTGTAGCTGTGCGCGAGCGTTTCGCGTTCGCTGCCGACGAACTGCCGGAGGCGCTGCCGAAGTTCGGGGGCGCTGCCGTGCTCGTCTCGACGTGCAACCGCACGGAGGTCTATATGATCGCGCACCACGCGATCACACCAGGGCCAGTGATCGCCGTGCTTCGCGACCTGAAGAGCGACGTGGAGGCGCCGGACGACGTCTTCTATCACAAGACTGGTCTTGATGCGGCCCGGCACCTGTTCCGCGTCTCCGCCGGGATCGAATCCATGGTGCTGGGTGAATCGGAAATCCTCGGGCAGGTACGCTCCGCGTTCTCCGCCGCCACGGCAGCGAATACCCACAATGCGGTGCTTTCGCAACTGTTCCACACCGCGATCCGCGTGGGCCGCAAGGCGCGCAGCGAGACCGGCATCGGCCGCCACGCCGTGTCCATCAGCTCCACCGCGACGAAGCTCGCTGAACGGACCCTGGGCGATCTGCCCTCACGAAGCGTGTTGGTGGTGAGCGCAGGCGAGGCCGGCAAGCTCACGGCACGCAGTCTGGCAGAGCGTGGCGTCACGAAGCTGCTGGTGACGAGCCGGACGCCGGCACGCGCGAAAGAGCTGGCCAATGACCTGGGAGGCAGGCCGGTGCCGTTCAACAAACTGGGCGCGACCATGGCCAACTCCGACATCGTGATCACGTCCAGCGCCGCGCCGGACTTCCTGATCGGTCAGGCTGAAGTGCAAGAGGCGACGGCGAACCGCAACGGCCGGCCGCTGCTGCTGATCGACATCGCCGTGCCGCGCGACGTGGACCCGGCGGTCCGCGGCGTGTTCAACGTCGAACTCTACGACATGGACGACCTCCAGGCGCTCGTGGAGCAAGGGCGGAGCGCGCGCAAGCAGGAAGTAGCCAACGTCGAACGGATCGTCGAGGAAGGGATCGACCGCTTCCGGACATGGGTACGGGACCGTGGCGTCGTGCCAACCGTGGCCGAACTCCGAGAGCGCGCCGACTCGGCGCGGCGGGCGGAGTTGGAGAAGACGTTCCAACGCCTCGGCGATCTCACGGAGAAACAGCGGCGCAGCATTGAGGCGATGTCCTCCGCACTTGTCAAGAAGCTCCTCCACGAGCTGATCGTTCGCC
The DNA here is from genome assembly GCA_003228685.1 of Chloroflexota bacterium. Lineage (GTDB taxonomy): Bacteria > Chloroflexota > Dehalococcoidia > DSTF01 > RBG-16-68-14 > SZUA-185. The sequence continues at coordinate 52,527 of QIFC01000118.1, read as the reverse complement.
TCAAGAGCGATGACGGCGAACGCTACGTCGTCCCCATCCGTGAGCTGTTCAGCCTGGACGAAGAGCAGGACCAGGACGCTCACCCAGACGACTAGACGACAAATAGCATGGGCTCTCGGCTCTCGATCACTGTCGGCACGCGCGGAAGCCGGCTGGCCCTGCGCCAGACGGAACTCATTGTGGCCTCGCTGCGCGCCCAGGATCCCGATGTCCAGATCGAGATCAAGCAGATCAAGACGCAGGGCGACCGCGATCAGCGCGCTTCGCTGACAAAGATCGGCGGCCAAGGCGTGTTCGTCAAGGAGTTGGAGGCGGCTATCCTGGCGGGCGACATCGACGTGGCCGTCCACAGCCTGAAGGACGTGCCGTCGGAGATCGCAGCAGGCCTCACGCTCGCCGCATTTCCTGAACGCGCCGACCCTCGAGACACGCTCGTCTCACGCGATGGCAAGACGCTCGCGGAGCTGCCCGCGGGGGCGCGGATCGGCATGGGCAGCCGCCGGAGGGCCGTGCAACTCCTCGCGCTCCGTGACGATATCGAGCCCTTAGACATTCGCGGCAACGTTGATACGCGAATTCGAAAGGTGGACGAAGGCGAATATGCTGCGGCCGTGCTTGCCCAAGCCGGCCTTGAGCGGCTCGGCCTGGCGGAGCGCGCGTCTCAGGTGTTCGACGCCGGGGAGCTGTTGCCGGCCGTCGGCCAGGGAGCGCTCGTCATCGAGGCCCGAGCGGGCGATGCGGACGTGCTCGCGCTGTTGGAGTCGATCAGCCACGACGCGACGCGCCTTGCCTGTGAGGCCGAGCGCGCGTTCATGGCGCGTCTGGGCGGCAGTTGCCAGTTGCCGTTTGGCGCCTATGCTGAAGTCGAAGGCGGTTCCCTGAGGATCAGAGGCTTCGTCGCCGATGATGAAGGCCACCGTTTCCTGCGTGGCGAACTGCGGGTGCCAGTGAACGAGGCGGCGACTGCTGGCCGCCAGCTCGCGGAGCGGCTGCTCAACGAGGGTGCGGCCGAGTTCATGGCGGCCGCGGAGGCCTCATGAGCGGCCGTGTGTTTCTGGTGGGCGCGGGCCCGGGAGATCCCGGCCTGATTACCGTCGCCGCTACGCGGGCGTTGGCGCGGGCCGACGTTGTGGTCTACGACCGGCTCGTGAACGAGCGCCTGCTCGACCTCGCTCCCGCGGACGCGGAGCGTGTCTACGTTGGCAAACAGCCCGGCCGGCACACGATGAAGCAAGAAGAGATCAACGCGTTGCTCGTCGCGCGCGCCAAACAGGGAGGAAGCGTTGTCCGTCTGAAAGGCGGCGACCCGTTCGTGTTCGGACGCGGCGGCGAGGAGGCGCAGGCGCTCGTCGAGGCGGGCGTGCGCTTCGAGGTCGTGCCGGGCGTGACGTCTGCCATCGCGGCCGCGGCCTATGCGGGCATTCCCGTCACGCATCGTGGCCTGGCGGCGTCGGTCGCGTTCGTGACCGGGCACGAAGACCCGGCGAAAGGCGAGCGGGACGTCGATTGGGAGAAGCTGGCCACAGCCGTCGATACGCTTGTGCTGATGATGGGCGTTGGGCAGCTCGATCGGATCGCGGAGCGCCTGATCGCCGCGGGCCGGCCCGGAAACACGCCCGTTGCCGCCGTCGAGTGGGGGACGCACCCCCGCCAGCGCACCATCACCGCCAAGCTGAGCACGATTGCGGCAAAGGTTGCAGATGCTGGGCTCGGCTCTCCGGCGCTCATCGTCGTAGGTGACGTTGTCGTTCTACGCGACACGCTGAACTGGTTCGAGTCGCGGCCGCTTTACGGCCAGCGCGTCCTCGTCACGCGCACGCGGCAGCAAGCGAGCGAACTTTCGCGGGCGCTCAACGAGGCCGGCGCGGAGGCGATCGAACTGCCGACGATCGCGATCAAGGAGCGCTACGACGAAGCGCAGTTGTCAGCAGCAGTAGATGCACTCAATGCAGGCGCCTATACCTGGCTCATCTTCACGAGCACAAACGCCGTCGACATTTTCTTCGATGTTCTGGAGAAGAAGTGCCTGGACGCTCGGAGCGTTCGCGCGTCGGTGGCCGCGATCGGCCCCGCGACGGCGCAGGCGCTCAAGCGCCACGGCATCGCCGTCGACGTCTCTCCGGAGCGCTACACAGCGGAGGGGCTGCTAGACGCGCTCGACGCGGACATGAGCGATCGGCGCGTCCTCGTGCCGTGCGCGGAAGGGACGCGAGCCGTGCTCGCGGACGAGTTGAAAGTACGCGGCGCGGACGTTAACGAAGTGACGCTCTACGTGGCCGAACCACCGGGCGAAGATCAGTCGCCTGAGCTGGCCGAGGGCTTGCGCCGCCTGCGCAGCGGCGACATCGACATCGCAACGTTCGCTAGCTCGTCATCGGTGACAAACCTCGCGGGCCTGCTCAGAGACGATATCGAGGCGCTCAAGCGCTGCCGGATCGCCTGCATCGGGCCGATCACGGCTGCTACGGCGGAAGAGGTGCTCGGACGGCCGCCCGACGTGGTAGCGGAAGAGCATACGATTGCCGGCTTGGTGCGAGCGCTGGAGTCGTTCGCTGATAGCGGAAGCGACTGACGCCGGTAAGCCCGGCGTTTATAATGAGTCTATGGAATACCTAGAGCTAGAGGGTGACCTGCCGGAGCTGCGGAAGCCGACGTTCATCGTCGCGTTTCGTGGTTGGAACGACGCGGGCAGGGCGGCGACGGCCGCCGTACGCCACCTCGTCAGGAGTTGGGACGCCAAGCTCTTCGCTTCGATCGACCCGGAGGAGTTCTTCGACTTCACGGTGACGCGTCCGCAGATCCGCCTCACCGAGGAGGGCCAGCGCGACATCCGCTGGCCCAAGAACCGGTTCTACTACCACAAGCATGACGGCGACGGTGAGGACGTTGTGCTGTTCATCGGCACGGAGCCACACCTCAAGTGGCGGACGTTCTCTGACACGGTCCGCAGCCTCTACGAGCGGCTGGATGGGAGCCGCCTGCTGACGCTGGGCGCGCTCGTCGCCGCGACGACACACCGACGACCGCCGCCGGTGACGGGCTTCAGCACGGAAGAGGAGCTGGCGAAGCGGTTGGACGGCCTTACCATCAGCCGGACCAAGTACGAGGGCCCGACAGGTATCGTTGGCGCGCTGCACGATGCCTGGCGTCGCAATGACCTCGCCGCCGCGAGCCTCTGGGTGGGGCTGCCGCCGTACCTGGGCGAAGCGGTCAACCCACAAGGGGCGCTCGCGCTCCTGCAAGAACTGGACAAGCTGTTTGCGTTCGCGCCGGATCTTGCCAAGGCGGAAGAAGCCAGCCGCGATTTCGTAAAGCAGGTCGACGACGCGCTCGTCGAAAACGACGACATGCGCATGTACCTGACCGAGCTGGAGCAGCGCATCGACAGTGGCGTCATCGGTGCTGGAACGCCGGACCTGCCGCCGGCCGGCGATCTGATGGGTGACCTGGAGGCGTATCTCCGGCAGCAGCGGCAGGAATAGGCATGACAGTCGACATCACAACGAACCCTCCGATCGAGCGCTTCCGCCGCCTGCGTGGCAGCGAAGGGTTGCGCCGGCTCGTGCGCGAGACGGCGCTGCGGCCGGACGACTTCGTCTATCCGCTGTTCGTCACGCACGGGCAGAACGTGCGCGAAGAGATCCCATCGATGCCCGGCCAGTACCACCTCTCGCTCGACCGGCTGGCCGGCGAGGCGGAGGAGCTACGCGAACTCGGCGTGCCGGCCGTCCTGCTGTTCGGCCTCCCCGCCGCCAAGGACGAACAGGGCAGCGAGGCCTACGCGGACGGCGGCATCGTCCAGGAGGCCGTCCGCACGCTGAAGGCCGCCGACCGCGGCCTGGTCGTGATGACGGACGTTTGCCTCTGTGAGTACACGTCCTACGGCCACTGCGGCGTGGTCGTCGACGGCGAAATCGACAACGACAGCTCGCTCGACCTGCTCTCGCGCACCGCGGTCTCGCACGCGCGAGCCGGCGCGGACGTCATCGCGCCGTCGGACATGATGGACGGCCGCGTCGCGGCCATCCGCTCCGCGCTAGACGACGGGAACTTCGACAGCACGCCGATCATGGCCTACTCCGCGAAGTACGCGTCGGCGTTCTATGGGCCGTTCCGCGAGGCCGCCGATTCTGCGCCGCAGTTCGGCGACCGCCGCAGCTATCAGATGGACCCGCCAAATGTCCGCGAGGCGCTGCGGGAGATCGAGACGGACATCGCTGAGGGCGCGGACATCGTCATGGTGAAGCCGGCGCTCGCGTACCTGGACGTGCTCTCGCGGGCGCGTCAGAGCTTCGACTTGCCGCTCGCCGCGTACAACGTCAGCGGCGAGTACTCCATGGTCCACGCGGCCGCGCGTAACGGCTGGCTGGACGGATCCCGGGTCGTGCTGGAGATACTCATGTCGATCAAGCGCGCCGGCGCGGACATCATCATCACCTATCACGCGAAGGAAGCCGCTCGCTGGCTTTCGGACGATCCCGCGGAACATTCCGCGTAAGAAGGAGATTACATGGCCACTATCAAGTGTGACCGCTGCGCCAACGACAAAGAGCAGATCGATGAAGCGCCGATGGGCGGCCCCCTCGGCGAGAAGATCGTAGAGACGATCTGCACCGATTGCTGGGGCGAGTGGCGCGCCATGTCCGGCAACCTCATCAACCACCACGGCCTCAACCTGGGCATGCCGGAGCATCGGGCGCAATTGCGCGGCGCGATGAAGGAATTCCTCGGCCTCGAAGCGTAGGCTGAACTTCGCCACAGATTCTCACAGATGGACACAGATAATATGGCGGTGGAGAAGTATCCACATCAAGAGCTGACTCGTGAGATCGTTGGTTCAGCGTTTGAAGTTCACAATCAGCTCGGCCAGCGCTGCCGTCGCGGGCTTGCGAAAATCTCGTTGCTCTGCTTAACTGGCGTTCTGGTGATGCAGGCGGAGGCCTTCGCGCAAATGCGTGTTGGAGACTACGAATCGTTGAGAGCTTGTACCAGGCGGGTTGCTTAGTGTTAGACTACCGATAGACAAAGCGAAATGCCTACCCTGGCCGGTAGGCACTGCCTTGGGGCTTTACCCCGCACCCAATGGGGATTTATGTCGTTTCCATTGACCAGGGTACAGCCCTAGGGCTGTTTTGTCAAAGGAGGCTAGAGATGGGGATGCTCTCAGGTTCGCAGATTCGCCGCTTGGTCGAATCAGGCGAGTTAGTGCTGTCGCCGTTTGACCAAGACCTCGTTCAGCCCGCCAGCTACGATCTTCTTCTTGGCCCCAAAATTCTCGCAAGTCCGCTAAGCCAAGACATCCTCGGGGCTGTGATTGAGTTGAATGACAACAGCCCAAGCTACAAGGTGCAGTCTGGCCAGATGGTCGCTGCGATTTCTCAGGAACGCGTACAACTTCCATTGAGCATCTGTGGCAAAATTGGGATTCGCTCAGAGTTCGCTCGAAAGGGGATGAACTCCTTCGGAGGCCCCCAAATTGATCCCGGTTACGAAGGCAGACTCACATTGAGTCTGCTAAATGTTGGGCCAGAACCCATTACCCTAAGCCTCGGCACTCCGTTCTTCACTGTTGAGTTTCAGTCGCTTGATGAGCCGGCACCCGTCGGATACGAAGGCAGCTACCAGGCGATGGATGACTTTCCAAAGGATCAGTACGACTTTATTCTGTCAGCAAGAACGACCAGTCTTGCAGAAATACCTACGTTGCGGCAGGAGGTGCACAGGCTTCATCTCGTCATCGAGGAACTTGAAGAGAAGATGCCTGACCCTGATGAGAACTTGGAGCTTCGGCCAGAAACTGCTGAGAGGCTTCAGGCGTCAATGAAGACAGGCAAGCTCTTGTCTCTTGATGAGGCCAGGAAGAATTCAACTGCTTGATGAGCACACAGCCGCTTATCCACGAGGACGCGCTAAGCGGCATTCCTTCCAAAGATGTCAAGAGAATTTTGGACAAGGCGGACTGGATATGGAAGCACCGCACGGAAATTGTTCATCATCCACTTGAAGGGAATCTCGGTGACTTCTACAAGAGGCGCATTGGCGGGTATCGCATAATCTACACTTACGATGGCAACCCGGACGAACTCGTCGTCCGACTCGTAGGCCCGAGGAGTTCGATCTACAGGGAGGCGAGTAAGCTCGTCGAGTAGCTATCTAGAATTTCACTTCCCTCAAGGAGTATTCATCTGCGTCAATCTGTGCCAATCTGTGTTCGTCTGTGGCCGCCATGAGAGCCATCATCTTCGACTACTACGAAACGTTGGCACAGCTGCATGAGCCGCCGCGCCAGCGAATGTTCGACGGTATCGCGCGCGATGTTGGTCATCAGCTAGCGCCCGGCGAGGCGTACCAGCAGTGGATCGAGCACACGTCGGGTGACTGGAACCTACGGTTTGGCGTCAGCCATAACGCCAGACCCGCAACCGATGGCGAGCCGTTCGAGTTCCGCACTTTCTGGGACTCTTGGCGTGAGCGATTCGGCGAACTGTTTCAATTCTGGGGTGTTGAAGCCGGAGGTGAGCTAGGGGCAGACGCCTACACCGCCCTCCACATCGAAGCGGAACTCTACCCCGAAGTTCGCGACACGCTGCGGAAGTTGGGCCGCTCCTGCCGGCTAGCCGTCCTCTCAAACGCAGACGATGCCTTCTTGCAGGGCAGTATCGCTAAGAACGGCCTGACGTTCGAGACCGTGGTTTCTTCCGAAGAACTGAACGTCTACAAGCCACACGTCTCGATCTTTCGCGAGACCTGCGAACGCATGGGCATTCAGCCGTCAGAGGCGCTCTATGTCGGCGACACACCGTGGGCCGACGTCGAGGGTTCACGGAATGCCGGCATGGGCCAGGCCTGGATCAATCGCCACGACGCGGCCTGGCCGGACGACATCGAGCCACCACAGCACACAATCACGTCGCTCACCGATCTGGTTTCGCTCGTCGGCTAGATTTCTCTAGCTTCCACCTCGCGCCGTGCCGCCATCTGTGCGAAGCTGTGCTAGCTATGAGTGACGATCGTACGCGCTCTCGTAAGATCTTCGCCGCCGCGCAGGAAGTGATGCCGGGCGGCGTGAACAGCCCCGTGCGGGCGTTCCAGGCCGTTGGCGGCGAGCCACCCATCATCGCGTATGGGAAGGGAGCGCGCCTCTTCGATGTCGATGGCAACGAATACATCGACTACATGCTCTCGTGGGGGCCGCTGATCCTCGGCCACGCGCATCCGTCGATCATCGCGATCATCCAGCGAGCCGCCGAGCGTGGCACCAGCTTTGGCGCGTCGACCGAGCTGGAGCTTGTGATGGCGCAGCTCGTCGTCGACGCCGTGCCATCGATCGAGATGGTGCGGTTCGTCAACTCAGGGACGGAAGCGACAATGTCGGCGTTGCGGCTGGCGCGCGGATTCACAGGCCGCGACCTGATCGTGAAGTTTGAAGGCGGCTACCACGGCCACGCGGACGGCCTGCTCGCGAAGGCAGGCTCCGGCGTCGCGACGCTCGGCCTGCCGGACAGCCCCGGCGTCCCGGCGTCGTACGCCAAGCAGACGCTGCTCGCTCCCTACAACGATCTCGATGCCGTCCGCGCAGTTTTCGAGCAGCACCGGGACGAGATCGCTTGCCTGATCGTCGAACCAGTCGCCGCGAACATGGGCGTGGTACCGCCCGCGGACAGCTTCCTCGCCGGCCTGCGCGAGATCACGCGCGAGGCGGGCGCGCTCCTGATCTTCGATGAGGTGGTCACGGGCTTCCGCGCCGGGCCGGGCGGCGCGCAGGAGCGCTACGGCGTGCGCCCGGATCTGACCTGCCTCGGCAAGATCATCGGCGGAGGGCTGCCCGTCGGCGCCTACGGCGGGCGGCGGGACATCATGGAGCAGATCGCCCCGTCCGGTCCCGTCTACCAGGCGGGAACGCTCTCGGGCAACCCGATGGCGATGGCCGTCGGCATCGCCACGCTGCGCATCCTCAAGGAAGGCGCGGGCTACCGCGCGCTCGACGACCTCACGGAGAAGCTGGCCCAAGGCCTGGCCGAGCGTGCGCAACGCGCGGAGGTCGACCTGCAGATCAATCGTCTGGGATCGATGTTCACACTCTTCTTTACCGACAGCCCCGTGACTGACTACGCGAGCGCGAAGCGCTGCGACACGAAACGCCACGCGCGTTTTTTCAACGCGATGCTCGAGCGCGGCGTCTATCTGCCGCCTTCGCAGTTCGAGTCGTGGTTCACGTCGTTCGCGCATCTCGATGCGGACGTCGAGACGACGCTCGCGGCCGCGGAGGAGGCGTTCCAGGAGGTGCGCAGATGACCGAAGAACCGAGACCACGGCCTTCGCCGCTCGACCGCATGTATCTGGCGATCGACGGGGTCATGGAGGTGTTGCTAATTCGCCACGGCGAGCAGACCCGCGACATGCAGACCGCGTCCGACTTTCGCGACCCGCCGCTCAGCGAGCGCGGGCGGCAGCAGGCGAAGGCGTTGGGTGAGTCGTTGGCCAGCGTGCACTTCGATGCTGTGTTCGCGAGCAACCTCCAGCGCGCGCACGATACCGCGCTGGCCCTTACGTCGCATCACGACCTGGAGCCGCAAGTCATCGAGGACCTGCGCGAGCATGAGGTCTTTCGCGACCTGCCGGGCGACCAGCCACTGGACAAGCACATCACGCGGGAACTGCTGCGGGCGCTTCAATCGCGGCTGATCAGCGAGAAGACGGCGGATGCCTACCCCTACTCAGAGGGCAGCGCCGAGTTTCGTAACCGCGCGATCAACGCTGTGGAGCAGGCGATCTGGACGCAGCGCGCCGAGCGCATCGCCATCGTTTGCCACGCGGGCGTGATCAACGCCTACGTCAGCCACGTCGTGAAGTCGCCGTACGATTTCGTCTTCGGGCCGGACCACACCTCGATCAGCGTGATCGCCTCGCTCGAGAACCGGCGCATGCTGAAGCGTCTGAACGACTCCCACCACCTGCGCAACGGCGACGTCGATCTGACGTCCTCCTAAAGGATTGCGGTCGGGCTTCAGCCCAATGGCGACCCGCCTGGGAGCGAACCTGCTACCGTGCGGCAGCGGCGGATCAGGCGTCCTCGTCTCTGTTCGCGAGGGACCGGAGCTTGTCGCGCAAGTCGAACGACTCGGCGCCCGGCTCAATGAACTCCAGCAGCCCCAACCTGTCGACGAAGCCACTTGCGTCGGCCGCCTGATCACCTGCGAGATGAAAGCGGTTTACGCCGTGGATCTTCAACGGGCGGCCATCCAGCGTACAACTCAGTTCCCACTCGGCGAATAGGACATTGTCTCGCTCCGCCCAGTTGAGTAGGCGGACGTTGGTGTCCGGCGCTGCTGCGTGGAAGAGGTCCGTCATGGATGTCTGGACATCCGGCTGAATCGGCTCTCGGAGACCCGGGTATTGCACGCCGCCGCCCTCGTGAAAGATCCGCGTCGTTCTGTCAGGGTTCCGAGTCCAAGAATTCGTGTACGTTTTCAGAAACCGCTCGATCTCTTCTGGGGTGGACATCGGTGGTGCTCCTCGTCAGCTACAAAGCTGTTCCGCGTCCTCATAGGACATCCAGTTATCAGTGAACGCTCGGTAGTCGCCATGATCCTTCAGTGACCGGGCGAGCGAGCGGACGTGAGCGAGCGCCGATTGCTGGGGCCCACATCCTAGACTGATGCGTCTGGCGCCCATCTGTAGAAGCATCGCTGGCGATGGCACTCCGGGAAGCGCGTAGATGTTCACAGGGACTGCCACCTCTTTCGCTATCTCAGCGATGTCTGACCCGTTCATGAGACCTGGCACAAAGACGCCGTCAGCGCCGGCATCGACATAGCGATTGCAGCGATCGATCGCTTCGCCCAGGTCTTCTGACCCCCCGAGAAACACATCCGTACGCGCGTTGATGAAGAGCGGATAGTCCCGGTCTTTGCAGAGAGTTCGGATGGCTTCCAGCCTCTCGACGTGACGTTGCGGATCAACTAGGGTGCCGTCGGCGAAACCGTCTTCGATATTGATCCCGCAAGCACCGGCGTCGATCACTTGCGATACGTGTCCGACGATACCTTCAAGCTGGTCTGAGAACCCGGACTCGATATCGAAGGACACCGGGATTGGCACGGAGTCCGCGATGCGTTTGCTTGCCTCCAGGAACGCCGGCCAGCCGTGCTCTCGTCCAACGCTCCAGCAGATGCCTGCGCTGGTCGTGCCGAGGGCGGGAAACCCCTCGGCAGCGAAAATGCGCGCGCTGACGACATCCCATACACCGGGCAGTAGAAGGATTTCCGGCCCTTCATGCAGGGTCCTGAAACGCTCAGCACGCTCATGTGCGTGGTGGGTCGCATGGTTCTCTTGCTTCATTAATCTAACCGCTGGTCAGATTAAAGCATAGTTGCGTGAGCAGCGCAACCGCCTGGGATTAGGAGCCGCGCTGAAGTCCGGCCAACACAGGTTCGAGCACGGACAAGAAATGGCGCTTGATGGCGGGCTTACCCTTCGGTGGATCGGCGAGTTCGTGGAAGAAGCCCCTCCGCGTGCGGCTGGTCTCCGCGTAGCCGTGGGTGAACGCCCACAACGTCATCGCGACGTCCCTCGAGTTGGCGGCTCGTAGCGTCTTGCTGCGCTGCGCCGCCTCGACTGCCTGAACGATCAAACCAACTACGATGTTGTGGGCCTCCCAGAGCGGTGGATACTCGTCCTCTGCGCACGTGAGTTCTAGCTCGCTCATGACGCGAAAATGGGCCGGCTCGTCCGCGGCGAAGAAGACGTAGGCGACAGCCAACGCCCGGATTCCTCCGAGCGGCTCGCCGCCGGCTCGCCTCTGGGCGGCACGCATCCTGGTAGCCAATCTCACGTAACCTTGTTCCGACACCGCCGACAGGAGGAACTTCTTGTTCTCGAAGTGCTGGTAGAGCGCGCCGTGCGTGACGCCGGCACGTCCGGCGACGTTCCGCATCGAAACCGCGTCCAAGCCCTCTTCCTTGATGATGTCAACCGCGCCGGAAATCGCTGCGGACCTCAAGTCGCCGTGGTGATAGGCGGTTCTTGTTGTCTGTCTGGAAACCCTGCGGGGCACGGCGTCAGCCGATCCACAAACGGTGGGTGGCCGTCGGCGGGCTGCATCTTGAGCAGAACTCGACTGCCGAAAGGCAGTCGTACGAGCATGCCCGGCCTTGATAGTAATCGCGCGAACTCTGTTCCTGCCCTGACATGGCGCCATTCTACAATATCCTAGGCGAACCTCGTCCGACACGATCGAACCGTGGAAGAGCACGTTCTGCCTGTACCAGAGTTCGACAAGGTGCTGGCCTGCCCAGGCGGGTCCCACGGTAGAAATCGCGGGTCGGGCTTCGGCCCGACAGCGAACTGTTAGGCGATGACGGCGGCCCTACGTACCGAGTCGCCGATCTCCTCGCCGGTCTCGACGTAGTGCTTGAGGCCCGCCATCATGTCGTCGAATCCCTGCTGAGCCTGGCGCTTCGCGAAGAGCACGTCCATCAGCGTTCCAATAATGCCGAACTTCAGCTTGTAGTCGGCCGTCACCGACACGCGAGTGCCCGCATCATCAGGTGCGGCATCGCCAGTTGGTGCGACGTGGAACGTCACGATGTTGCTCTCGAGCGGCATCGTGCTCTCGGTGACGTCGATCTTGAAGCTCTCGCCCTCGCGCCAGTCGAAGGCGCGCTCCTTCAGATAGTTCTTGTCGTCCAAGTCACAGTGCCGGGTCGCTCCTTCGCCCTGCGTCAGCTCGGACGTCGAATGCGAATGGGCCACGCCGGGGTTCCACTTGTAGATGCCGCCTAGATCGGCGAGCACGCTCCAGACCTTGTCCGCCGGAGCGTCGATGTTGATGGTGCTGGTAACTGCCATAATGCTGGGCCTCCTTGCTTCCACCATAGTCCAGCTAGTCAGCCGCTTGTGTGTTCTTCATCACCCAGCCCGTCACGCTGGCTCGCAACCTAAGTCACCGACCAGGATTGCTCCCAAGCGGCAGGTTGATGAACCCAGCGATGAACTGCAAGGTCAACAGGGCATCTATGGCATTAAGGGTGCCGTCGCCGTTCACGTCCGCGAGGTCCTCGCACTCAACTGTGTCCACGAGCCGCGCGATTCGCTGCAACATGAGGGCGACATCGCTCGAGTTTCCCACGCCATTGCAGTCAGCATCCCCAAGCAGCGGCGCAATAATCACCGGCGGCCTCTCGGCTACGCTGACTACGATCTCCGGTCCTTGTTCGGTGTCGAAGAAGAACACGCAACCCTCGCCCCCAGTGCCCGGGCAGTTCACGACCTCGTAGTTCACCGAGAGCTGTAACTTCATCTCGCCGATCGCTACCGCGTCCAGCCCAAAGCTCACAGGAACACCGAGCTGATTCACGGAGACATACCGAAGTGCTGGCTCGCTTTCGTCACTGTCTAGGACGAGCAGATACTGTGGCATCGCGCCCGGACCCTCCGCGAACAACGTCAGCTTCACGCGATCCCCAACTCTCGGCTTCTCGGGCTCGATTTCGACGCTCCATGTCAGCCGTGGCGTGGGGATCGGAACGGGAGTGATGTGCTCTGCCTCAGCCCGGCAGTGAACAGTCAGGCCGGTCACTTTGGGCACGACGTTAAGTGTAGGTCCGGCGGTAAACAGCGCCCCACTGGTGCGGGCGAGCGGGTCGCCGTACGGAAGGAGCCGGACCTGGCTGGTGGTGGGTACCTCCGAACACGTCATCGAAAGCTCGATGAGATTGCCTTGGTAGAAACTGCTGGGCAGCGGCGGGATCCGTGCCGTAAGGCAACCGTGGACGTATGTCCGCTCGGTCAGCGACCCTCGCACGGCCGTCTCAGGCCTGCAATCAGGCCAGACGAACTCGTCCAGCGCCTCCTCGCCGGGCTCATACGTGAGCACAGGCCCAAAGTCGATAAACGACTGGGCCAGGATGTAACCCTCCGCGGGGCCCTCCACGATTTCGACAGCCAGCGTAAACGGCTCTCCCGCAGGCAGTTCACAGACACCCTCGATGCACGCGCCCTCTGGTTCCGTGATTGAGAGAACCATCTCGGGCCCGCCGTCAGCAGCAGACGCCTGTTCGCTGTCCAGAATTGAGCCAATCGCAACTAGCGTGAGAAGCGCTACGGCAGCGGCGACTGGACCCAGCAGTGCAAGCAGAGTTCTCGACATGGGACCTCCGGGCCAACTTCCCCAACCGACGCCGGTATAGTACCACGTGACGCAACATGACGTTTCGTACTCTACGTGCTCACGCCTTCTCCGTCACTACACACCACGATACCAGGAGATGGCGAGTCACGACGTATTGGGGGACCGTAGAGTCGCCGTGGGCCGCCTTCAGTAAAGGCGCCAGTCAGTCATGCGGTCGGAGTAGCCCAATAGTACCTCGAGCTCGTCTGGTACGAGATCCGGCTCCATCATGTAGGCCGTTAGCCGTAGGTGGCCCTCGACGACGACCAGATGGTTACGATCGTGCGTGGCGAGAATCATTTCTCGGAACGTTGTACCCGCTCTCAGGGCGGCGGCGCCTCGCCGGAAGCCCTCAGTGCTCTGCCGCATGATCTGCTTCACGCCCTGATTGATACGGGCCGCTCCGTCGGCGGGCTTCCGCGTTCCATTCGATAGCTCCAACCAGTAGCTGTAGTTGCAGTACTCGATGCGGCTGACCTCGTTTGGCGTCAGGAGACATCGCTCCCAGGTCACGTCATCAGGAAAGCCGTGAAAGTTCGCCCTATCGTGACCCAGGCCTCGCACTTCGCCAAGGAGTCGCCGTCGGTATCCGTTCTGCTCCTCGCTCGCTAGGGCGGGCGCTTCGATCACCGCCGACTCAACACCATCCCTCTCCAGCAGCAGCCTCAAGTGATCTCCAAACCTGAACGAGCCGAGTTCACACGCCAGAAAGACGGCGATCATTTCGTCCTCGCTAATGGCGCGCAGCCTTCTCATTGCCGAACGTATCTCTTGTACATGTCAACCAGGATAACCAGGTGACAAGAGAATGACACTAACCGATGTTTAACGAAGTCGCGCGTCGGTCTTTAGCCCGACGGCGTCCTGCCTAGGTCACCTATTGAGTGACGACACGGACGCTGGCGCGCTGACCGAATCCAGTGCGGCGTTCGCGGCGCGCTTGGCGCTCGCCAGGCTCGCGTCGGCCAGCCAGCCCTCTGAGCCCGCCCAGTCGCCCGCGAGGTAGACGCCGGGCATGGCGGTTGCGATATCGGGACGGCCCTCAAGGCCGCCGTCCTCCGCTGTCGCCAGCGCGTTCACCACAGTCAGGTTGGGCAGGAAGCGCCGTTCGACGAGCAGGTCTCGCCAGCCCGGCTGGGCCAGATCGAGCAAGGCCTCAAGCTCGTGCTCGACCTCCTCCGCAGAGGAGGCGTCGTCGCCTAAATATTTGGCGACGTGCAGCATCGTGCCGCCGGGCGGCGCGAGGTCGCCGACGCCGGAGTGGACCGAGAGGTAGAGTGGCTGGTCGATGCCCAGCACGAAGCGGGCGTCAGGGCGCGGCAGCTCGCTCAGGCCAATGTCGAGCGTGGCCGCCCGTACCGGGCCGGCCGACTCAGACCAGGCGAGCAGCCCGGTGCCGGCCCTACCCAGCAGTTCCGCCGCGGTCTTGGGCGGCGTCGCGACGATTACGCTGGCCGCCTCGTATGAGCCGCCGCCGTCCAGCCGGACCGTCTTCGTCGCGCCGTGGTCCTCGATAGCAACGGCGGGCGCTCCCGTCTGGATCACCGCGCCGGCCTCCTCCGCCGTCGTTCGCAGACCATCGACCAGCGTCTGCCAGCCTCGGTCCAGGTAGAGGACGCCCTGTTGCGCCATCTGGAGCTGGCCGATAGCGACGCCCGCGCTCATGCGTGCGGGGTCGTCCGTGTACGTGGCGAGGCGGACGAGCGCGCCGAACAGCTGGCGCACTGCCGGCCGGCGGACCTTGGATTCCAGCCACTCCTCCAGGCTCACATTTGCCTGGGCCTGGGCGTCCTGCCGCCGGAACGTCGCGAAGATGCGGCCCATCTCCAGCTTCGCGCCGAGGCCGAGGAGGCTCGTCGTGAGCACGTCAATGGGGCTGGAAGGCAGGGTGTGCAGTACGCCGCTGAGCGCGGCTTTGCCGGACGTAGGCGGCTCGCCGCCGCTCACGTTCACGCCAAGCTCGCTCAGGGCATGCGACGCAGAGCCCTCCTTATAGAGAGCGTGGGGTCCGAGGTTGAAGTAGTAGCCGTTGCGCTCCTCGGTGATCGCGCGCCCGCCGGCGTGACTCGAGCGCTCAAGCACGACCACGGACCTGCCGGCGCGGGCGACGTAGGCCGCCGCCGCGAGTCCGGCCATTCCGCCTCCGACGACAACCGTGTCGACGCTCGGTGAGCCGTTGTTACTGTCCATGAAGGCCTCCTTGTTGGTGCTACCCCTATAGAGGAGACGTTCAGCGATCGCGTCTTGTGACACCCGTATGGCTCTTGAGTGACGGTTCCTAGCTTAGCGCAAGCCCCGTCGCCTTGTGCGACAGGCCTGTTGCCTTGCGCTGGGGGTGCTGTTATACTCGGCTCTGCATCCATTCAGCTAAACGTATACGTAGGTGAACAATATGAACGTCTCTTGTCTGCAAGAAAACCTCGCTAAAGGACTCGGCATCGTGGGCAGGGCCGTTGCCGCTCGCAGTACGCTACCGATTACGGCAAACGTCCTCCTTTCCACCGAAGATGGCCGCCTGAAGCTCGCGGCTACGAACCTGGAGATCGCCCTCAGCTCTTGGATCGGCGCTCAGGTTGAAGAAGAGGGCGCCATTACGGTTCCAGCCCGCTTGCTGACCGACTTCGTCAACTCGCTGCCCAACGAGAAGATCGAGATGACGGTGGCGCCGCGTTCGCGCCAGCTCAAGTTGGTCTGCGGCCGCAGCCAGGCGACGATGAGCGGTGTTGACGCCGATGACTTCCCCCCGATTCCGAGCGTTGAAGATGGTGTGTCGCTACAGCTCGATCCGGAAGATCTGCAGAAGGCGATCTCACAAGTGGCGATCTCCGCCGCGACCGACGATTCGCGCCCTGTGCTGGTGGGCGTGAACTGCGCGATCGAGGGCGATCAGCTCACGCTCGCCGCCACGGACGGCTTCCGTTTGTCGGTCCGCCACCTCACGCTAGGGGAATCTGTCTCCGAAGCGGTCCAGCTCATCATCCCGGCGCGCGCGCTCGTCGAGCTGAGCAGGCTGCTGCCGGATGAGTCGGATCCCGTGCAACTCTCAGTCAACTCCACGAAGACGCAGGTGCTGTTCCGGCTGAAGAACGTCGAATTGGTGACACAACTGATCCAGGGGACCTTCCCGGACTATAGCCAGATCATCCCGGAAGACCACACGAGCAAGGCCGTTATCGACGTCGCCGAGTTCCTGCGCGAGACGCGCACGGCAGCAATCTTCGCCCGCGACGGCAGTGGCATCGTGCGCCTGACGTTCACGCCGGGCGAGGACGTGGCGCCCGGCAAGATGACCATCTCCGCCCGTGCCGAGGAGATCGGCGACAATCTCGGTGAGATTGATGCCGCGATCGAAGGCGAAGCGGACAAAATCGCGTTCAACAGCAAGTACTTGCAGGACTACCTGCAGGTGTTGGAGGGAGGCCGCGTCTCGCTGGAGATGAGCGGCCCCTCCCGGCAGGGCGTCCTCCGCCCCGTCAGCGAAGAAGACTTCGTCCACGTGCTGATGCCCATGGTGGTGCAGTGGTAGGCTAGGAGTTTTTTGGCACGGCGGACTACCTCAGAAGAGATACTGGCGGAGCTAGGGGCCGAAGACGATGGTCTCCTCACGAGATCGATAGGACCCTGGACGCTTGAGAAGTTAGCGGTGCTGCTTCTCTACATCCGTGGCTTCGCAGATGCATGCAAGAAGGCTGGAGGCGGCTTTTACGTCGATGGTCTGGCAGGTCCCGGCTTGTGCGAAGTGAGAAACGCGCAAGTGGAGCCGCGGTTTGTCTTGGGTTCGCCTCTAATCGCGCTGAACACGCCCGGCCTACAGCACCGTGTCTTCATGGAAATGGGGGAGCGAGAAGAGGCGACTCTACGACAAAGGGCCGAGCCGTTCGGGGATCGCGTGACTGTCCGACGTGGCGATGTTAATCGAGACTTACCGGCTCTAATTCGCGAGACCGTACCTGAAAGGGCTCCCTGCTTCTGTCTTCTTGACCCTGAAGCAGCAGAACTGCACTGGAACACGATCTCTGAAATCGCAAGAACCCCTGCGCGTAGGAAGAAGCCTGAGCTTCTCATACTGTTCCCGCTGGAGATGAGCATTGTTCGACAGTTCCCGACTGGAGGGCCACTGGAGCTGGGAGCGATGGAACGTCACAACCGAACGTTCGGCAACAGTCGCTGGCAAGCGATCTACGAACGCCGTCTTAGTGGTCAGCTGACACCGGCGGAAGCCAAGAGTGACTATCTGGAGCTGTATAAGGATGGGCTAGATCAGTTGGGATACCGTCACGTTTTCACCAAGCCCGTCCTGGCGCCGCCCACACCGACCCAAGGCCGTCAGGAGCGCTACCACCTGGTGTTTGCCACGGATGACGATACAGGTGACAAGATCATGCGCTATGTGTTCGAGCGCGGCTACGTCCTCGGTCTGATTTCTGGAGGACAGAAGGAGCTAGGGATATAGGCTTCTGATTCCACGTTCCACCGTCCAACTCCCGCCCAGCTCTGCCTTTGCCCACGCGCTTGCCGGCCTCGTTGTGAGCTCCCCATTGCTTAAAGAAGAATGCGACATTCTGTGTCCGGCACTGAGCGCGGATCGCGCGAACCCACTCAGGCCGCATTCGCCGTGCTCGATGGCCGCTCTCGCCACCGACGATCACCCAGTCGATCCTGGTTAGGTCGAACTCCAGCGGTCCGAGCAGCGGCTCGCAAGATAGGAAGCGTACGCTGGCCGGCGTCTGTCGCAGGTGATCGATCCTCGATGTCCAGCGTTGGTTCTCGACTGAGACGCCCATCCAGACGTTGTCCGGCCAAGCCAGCCGGCTAGCCATGTCAGCGAGCCGTTCGGAGCGCTTCGTCAATACCTGAAACGTGTGCCAACTCGCGCGCTCCATGACGTCGAAAACTGAGCTGATGTATGCCTCAGGGATGTCCTCATGAAAGAGGTCGCTCATCGAGTTGACGAAGATCACCCGAGGCTTGCGCCACGAGAGTGGCTGCTCTAGCCGTTCAGGCCGCAGCTGCAGATCGAAGCCCCGCTCATAGGGATGGCCGGGGACGCCACGAAACCGCTCAGCGAACGTCTCCGCATAACAGTGCGCACAGCCCGGGCTGACCTTGGTGCAGCCGGTAATCGGATTCCAGGTCGCCTCGGTCCACTCGATTGGTGATGCTTGCGCCATATGAGGAGGTTACCGTGATCGCGCTTGGATTACTACCCCCATTCGGCCGGCCACTCCTGTTCGTAAGCCCGAGTCAAACTGACTCCTGCGCGCGATTACGACAAAGGCCGCGCAGTCACGCGACCGTGCATGTTCGGGTGTGGCTCGCAATTGTAGCGGCATTCGCCCGGCGTGTCGAACGTATGGCGGAACGTGCCGTCCCGGCCGAAGTATTCGCTCTCGAGTTCGTCGCCGTCGTCGCTCGTCACTGTGTGGGCGACGTTATCCTTGTTGGTCCAGGTGACCGTCGTGCCGGCGTCGATCACGATGTTCGCGGGCGCGAAGGCGAAGTCCTCCAGCCGGACCTCCGTGACGCCAACGGCGGGCGTCTCGCCCGAGGGATCGCTGCCGGCGCCCCCCATCATGCTGCCCATCATCAATGCCATCAAGACGATCATGCCAACGATGCCTGCCACAACCACCGCTGCAATCGTAATGATGCTGAACTTTGCCATCAGGTTATCTCGGGATCACCCACGACCGCCCGGTCTTCCGCCCACCACTCCGGCCAGCCGCCGTCTAGGCGGTGGGCCTCGAAGCCCTTCTCGCGCAGGAGCGTGACGGCCTCGTCCGCGAAGAGACAGTAGTCGCCACGACAGTAGGCGATGATCGGCCGGTCTCTCGGCAGCTCGTGGAGCCGCTCTGGCAGCTCTTCCATGGGCATCGAGATCGACGCCGGAAGATGGCCGTGCTCGTACTCACGGCTCGGGCGAGTGTCGATCAGCACCGCGTCCCGGTCCAAGAGCAGTCGCTCTAGCTCGTCCCTCGGCACCGGCGACTCCTCATCGTAGACGTCGACGTCGCGCCGGAGTTGGCCGAGGTCGGCGAGGCGTTCTTCCGCGACCGACCGCAGCGTGAGCCACAGATCGAGAACGTGCCTGTCGGCGAGGCGGTAGAGCGCCTTCGTGCCCTCGCGTTCCGCCTCTACAAGGCGGGCCTGCCGCAAGACCTGCAGATGCTGCGAGACGTTCGCGACCGTCATATCGGTCTCGGCAGCGAGCGCCTCTACGTGGCGCGGTCCTTGGGCGAGGATGTCCAGCAGTTCCAGCCGTCGCGCGCTGCCAAGCGCGTTCCCGATGCGGGCGAATTCCGCGTAGATCTTCTGCTTGAACTCTCGATGCGCCATACGGCCAGTATAGAGCCTTGGAAATTATTCTGCAAGATATCGCTTGAACATTTGACAGGCCACTCTCAACGGAGTAGTATGGGCGTATTCAATAGAACGCTTGAATAAAAAGAGGAGACCGAATCATGGCTCTTTCACCAAGACTGCAAACGTGGCTGGAGGTGCGGGGTTACAACGTTTCGAGCGATCCCGGATTCCTGAGGATGGTGCCCTGGTTCAGGACGACGTTTCTTCTCTGCGGTTCACTCGTCGGCATCGCGACGGCATTCGCGTTCACACCGCTGCTCTGGGCGATGGTCCCGATAGCGGCAGCCGGTGCGATCTTCAGGGTCCATCCCCTCGATCTCGTCTACAACTATGGGCTGCGCCACCTGACCGGCACGGGAAAACTGCCGCTAAACGGTCCGCCTACGCGCTTCGCTTGTGTGCTGGCAACGCCCTGGGTAGTCGCGATCGCGTTGTCGTTCGACCTGGGCGTTGCTCCGCTGGGTTACGCGCTCGGGGCGCTGCTCACGACAGTGGCATACATTGTTGGCACCACCCACTTCTGCATCCCGTCATTCATCTACCAGTACTGTTTCGGTGACCGCGAACTGGCGCTCCGGACGGTGTTCGGTTCCGCCGAAGAGCAGGCCGCCTAACAGAGGGCGGGGCTGATGGCCGTGCGACAGACAGGCAAATCGATCGCCCTCGGCGTGCGCGAAAACTGGCGGCAGATCGCGCTGCTGGTGGCGGTCAACGCCTTCGTCGGCGGCATGATCGGCATGGAGCGCTCTGTCGTTCCGCTCTTGGGCAAGGCCGAGTTCGGCATCTCGTCGACGACGGCCGTCGTCTCGTTCATCGCGACGTTCGGGCTCGCCAAGGCAATCACCAACCTCTTCGCCGGCACCCTCTCCGATAAGTTGACCAGGCGCAAGGTCCTGATTGCCGGATGGCTCGTGGGCGCCCCTGTTCCCCTGATGCTCATCTGGGCGCCGAATTGGGGCTGGGTGATCGGCGCGAATTTGCTGCTTGGCGTAAACCAAGGCCTCGCCTGGTCCATGACCGTCAATATGAAAATGGACCTGGCCGGCCCCAGGCAGCGTGGATTCGTGGTTGGGCTGAACGAAGCGGCCGGCTATGTCGCTGTTGCTGCCGCTGCCTATCTCACCGGCGTGATCGCGGAGCAGTACGGACTGCGGCCAGAGCCGTTCTACCTGGGGATCGCTCTCGTCGCGGGCGGGCTGGCGCTCACGGCTCTGGCACACGACACGCGGCCCTTCGTCGCACTGGAGGCGGATGGACACGCGGCCGGGCCGCCTCCGCGTTCGCTTGCGCGAAGCTTTGCCGACGTCACATGGCGCAACCCGCGCTTGTTCGGCGCGTCGCAAGGGGGCTTCGTGAATAACCTCAACGACGGGCTGGCTTGGGGGATCCTTCCGCTGTTCTTCTTCAGTCGCGGACTGGACCTCGGTCAGATCGGCATCCTGGCAGCCGCGTATCCCTTCGTCTGGGGCGTCCTGCAGCTCGGTACCGGCTGGGCGAGCGACATTGTGGGACGAAAGCCTGCTATTGTTGGTGGCCTGCTGCTGCAGGCCGTCGCCATCGCGATGGTCGCGATCGCCGGCTCGTTCGGTAGCTGGCTGGTGGCGGTCGTGTTGCTCGGCGTGGGGACCGCGCTCGTCTACCCAACGCTGATCGCCGCTATCGGCGATGAAGTGCACCCTGAAGAGCGCGCCGCGTCCGTCGGCGTCTATCGCTTTTGGCGTGATGGTGGGTTCGTCGCCGGGGCGCTCGGCGCGGGAGCCGTGGCCGACCTGCTGGGCTTTGAGCAAGCGATCTATGCGGTTGCGGCGCTGACTGCCGCGTCGGCTATCATAGCAACGGTGACACTGGGCCGGGCACGCCCGGCAGCAGCGCCGATGCAGAAGGAGGTATTGGCATGAATGTGATTCCTTTTGTCCACGAAGGGTTAGGCAACAGCGCTTACCTGATGGTGGTAGGGACCAATGAAGCTGTGCTCATCGACCCTTTGCGGAGCGTTGACCAGTATGTGCGCGCCGCGGAAGATCGCGGCTGGCATATCGGGACGGTGCTGGAGACGCACCTGCACGCCGACTTCGTCTCTGGCGCGCGCGACGTTGCGCAAGTCTCGGGCGCGGAGATCTACTCTCCAAAGGAGGCAGCGGTTCGCTTTCCGCACAGGCCAGTCGTGGCCGGTGAGCTGTTCGGACTGGGCGGCGTCGAAGTCGAAGCCGTTGCGTCTCCCGGTCATACGCCTGAGCATATGAGCTACGCTCTCCGCGCGGGTCAGGAGCCTCCCGCACTATTTAGCGGCGGCTCGCTCATCGTCGGCGGCGCGGCAAGGACCGACCTGATAGCGCCCGAGATGACCGAACGCCAGACACACTGGCTGTTCCGCACGCTGAAGACGGCGTTTTCGTCGCTGCCGGACGAGACGCTGCTCTATCCGACCCACGGCGGCGGCTCGTTCTGTTCCGCGGTGCCGGGTGCCGAGCGCACCTCCACGCTGGGCCTCGAGCGCCAGCACAACGCCGCGCTGCAGACTGAAGACGAGCATGAGTTTGTGCGCTGGTTCCCGACCACGTTCCCAGCCATACCGGCCTACTTCTCTCGGATGCGCCCGATCAACCAGGCTGGTCCGCGACTGCGCGAGGAGATTCCGCCGGCGCCGGCGCTCATGCCCGTCGCGTTCGATTACGCCAGGCAAGCGGCGTTTGTTGTCGACGTGCGGGCCACCGAGGCGTACGCGGCCGGGCACATTCCTGGCTCACTGAGCAACGAGTTTCGCGATAGCTATGCCATCTGGCTGGGATGGCTTGCACCCGAGGGGGCGCCGCTCCTGTTCGTCCGTGATGACGAACCGCTCGAGCGTATCGAGGAAGAGTCGCTGCTGGTGGGCTATGAAACGTTTGCGGGCTGGCTGGAGGGTGGGATTGAAGCGTGGGCGAAGGCTGACAAGCCTCTCGCGACGATTCCGCTCGCCGGTGCCACGGAGGCGCGGAAGGCCCTGCTCGATGGCGCGCTTGCCCTCGACGTCCGCGAGCCTGATGAGTTCGCGGCCGGTCACGTCGCGGAGGCTATCAGCATTCCGCTCGGGCAACTGGAGGCGCGAGTCGAAGAGCTGCCGAGAGACCGGCCCATCGTTGCATACTGCGGACATGGAGAGCGGTCGTCCAGCGGGGTCTCGATCCTTGAGCGTGCCGGGTTCAAGACGCTTGTGAATCTGGACGGTGGGTTCGGAGTCTGGGAAGAAGCAGGCTACCTGCAAGAGTCCGCGCCGGCCGTCTGACAGTAGGAAAGGAGACAGGAATGGTGTTAGAAGTCGTCGCATCGAAGGTAGACCGCGAACAACTGCGCGACCAGATCGAGGCGAAATACTGCGACGTGGCGAAGAAGCCCGAACAAGGCTTTCATTTCCACACAGGCCGCCCGCTGGCAGCGATGCTGGAGTATCCAGAGGCGGACGTGAATGCGCTGCCGGAGTCGACTATAGAATCGTTCGCCGGCACGGGCAACCCGTTCCTCTTGGGCAAGCTACATGAGGGCGAGGCAGTGCTCGACATCGGCTGCGGGGCAGGCTTCGACACGCTGCAAGCCGCGAAGCAGGTCGGTCCCACGGGCCACGTGATCGCTCTCGACATGACGGAGGCGATGCTGGAGAAGACGCGTCTGGGCGCTGAGACGCTCGGCCTCACCAACATCGACGCCAAGCTCGGCTACGCGGAGGAACTGCCCGCGGATGATGGTTCGATCGACGTCGTGATCAGCAACGGCGTCATCAATCTCACCCCGGACAAGATGACCGTCATGCAAGAGGTCTATCGCATCATCAAGCCGGGCGGTCGCTTCCAGATCGCGGACATCGTCGTTCAGAAGCCCGTCGACCAAGACGCGAAAGACGACATCGATCTCTGGTCCGGCTGAATAGCCGGTGCTCTGCTGGAAGCAGAGTGGGAGTGGATTGTGAGCCACGCAAACTTCACAGGCCTTCGCTGGGGCAAGCAGGTGGACGTGTTTTCCGGCTCTAAGCATGAATCCGACGCCAAGGAGTTCGACACCCGCGGCGTAACACTGGCCGCCACGAAGGGCTGACGGGATGGCGTCGCCGCGCAAGAGCAATATTCGCTCAACGGCTGACGCCAAGCAGCGCTTCGAAGAACGCTACGGGACTGGTCAGAACCGAGCGACAGTCGCCCTAGAACGCGAAGTGATTGGCGGCGACTATGGCGCCAACAGCTATACGACGCGAGAACAAGCGGACGCGCTCGTAGATCATCTGGACCTGACGCGGAGTAAGCGGCTCCTCGACCTCGGCGCCGGCCGAGGTTGGCCCGGCCTCTATCTCTCCAAGCGCAGCGGCTGCCAGGTAGTGCTCGCAGACTTGCCGCTCGTCGCGCTAGATGAGGCCGGGCGGCGTTCGCGCAAGGACCGTGTGCACAAGAGGAGCGAAGGTATCGCCGCGGGCGGCTCGACCCTGCCGTTCCGCCCGCGCTCGTTCGATGCGCTGGTGCACAGCGACGTCCTCTGCTGAGTGCCCGCGAAGCTCTCCGTGCTGAGAGCCTGTCACCGAGTTCTCAAGCCAGAAGGCCGCATCGCCTGCTACACGATCTACGCGCCGCATGACCTGAGCGACGCCGATTATCGTCGCATTCTGAAGTTCTGGCCGTCCGCCACAACGCGCAGGCGCTCGCCGTCGGAGATGCTGGAGTCGGCAGGCTTCACCGATGTTCATGAGACCGACGTGACGAAGCAGTATCGAATGACCGCGCAAGGCTGGCTGGAAGGCAGGCGCCGCCGCTTCGACGAGCTGGCGCAGGCGATGGGCGAGGACACACTGAAGGGAAAGATCGTAGAGGGCGAAGTGATTCTCGCGTCGATTAAGGCTGGCCTGCTGCGGCGCTCGCTGCTGACGGCCCAGCGAGCCTAACGCTACGCGCCGTTCTTGAACTGTGGGATCACCTCTTCGCCGAAGCGGCGCAGCGAATCCAGGATCGCCTCGTGCTTGGTCGGGCCGTGCTGCACCAGGAAGATCAGTTGGTCGACGCCCTGGTCGCGGAAGTGGCCCGCGATCTGAGCGCAGCGCTCCGGCCCGCCGATGCAGAGGACCGAGTCGTCCACCATCTGCTCCACATTGACGTCCGCGCCTGCCTTGCCCTTCTCGAACTGCTCCGCGTACCACTTGTAGGACGGCGTGTCTGACTGCGCCCAGAACGAGTAGAGCATGTTCGTCGCGCGCACGTACCACTCCGCGCCGGGGCCGCCGGTGGCCAGCGCCTCCTTGTCGTCGCGTCCGCAGTGCATCAGCGTGAAGGCGGCGAACTTGTTGTTGATGAAGCTGCCGACGGGCTCGCTCTTCTCGATGCCCTCGCGGTACTTCGTGATCTTCTCGTCTAGCGCTTCGGGGTCCGTGTAGCTGAAGTGCAGAAAGCCCAGCCCGCGCTCGGCCGCGAGGAACGCCGATGACGGCTGCGTGCCCGCCATCCACATCGGCGGGTGCGGCTTCTGCAGCGGCTTGGGGAAGACGTTGCGGGGCGGGATCTTCATCTTCTCGCTGTCCCACGAGAACTCGTCCTCCGTCCACATCTTCGGGATCATGCGCACGGCCTCGTCCCACTCGTCGCGGTTCGACTCCGGGTCGACGCCGAACGGCTCCATCTCGAAGTTTGTCGCCGAGCGGCCCGTGCCGAACTCCAGCCGCCCGTTGCTCACAATATCGAGCGTCGCCGCCCGCTCCGCGACGCGGATCGGGTGGTTGTAGCCGAACGGCAGCAGGACGACGCCATGCCCGATGCGGATCGTCTTGGTGTGCTGGCTGACGGCTGACAGGAAGACCTCGGGCGCCGACGAGATCGAGAACTCGCCCAGAAAGTGGTGCTCGACCTCCCAGACGTAATCGAAGCCGACTTCTTCAGCCAGCTTGATCTGCTCCAGCGACTCCATGAACACATTGCGCTGGCTGTTCTCGTCCCACGGTTGGGTCTTCTCGATTTCGTACAGCAGTCCGAATTCCATGCGGTGTTCCCTTCTAGCTAGCTCCGATCAGTACGATCTGTCACTCTGAGCGCAGCGAAGAGTCTCCTTCAGATAACCCTCGCCTCACCTCGCCACTCTGGCCGGTGCTCTTGCGGACGAAGACTCTTCGTTCACCGTTGGCGAACTGAGAGTGACGATCGAACTGTCACTCTGAGCGCAGCGAAGAGTCTGTTTGCTCAAGCAGCCATGTCTCGCTCAGATCGTCTCACTCGGGATTGGCCGATTCGATCAACGCGATCTTCTTGCTCCGAAGCCATCCTTTGAATTCCTTCTCGCGAGCAATCGCCGACCGGGGATTATTGGTTGCCTGATGGTACACAAGCTTCTTCATCGCATACTTCGCGGTGAACGCCGATAGCCCTGCTCTGTGCTCAGCCACGCGTCGTTCCAGGCTGTTCGTCATGCCGACGTATAGCGTCTTGCTGCGATTCGCCATGACGTACACATAGAACTCACGCATGTCGGTGCTGATCGCCTCACTCCCGCCTCGTCACTCTGAGCGAAGCGAAGAGTCTTCTCCGCGTCTGGCTAGCACTCTGAGCCCTTCGTCTTCGCTTAGGATAAACTCCGCGAAGAGTCTTCATCGCCGAAGTCCCCATGCCTCGCTCAGATCGTCCCACTCGGGATTGGCCGATTCGATCAACGCGATCTTCTTGCTCCGAAGCCATCCTTTGAATTCCTTCTCGCGAGCAATCGCCGACCGGGGATCATTGGTTGCCTCATGGTACACAAGCTTCTTCATCGCATACTTCGCGGTGAACGCCGATAGCCCTGCTCTGTGCTCAGACACGCGTCGTTCCAGGTTGTTCGTCATGCCGACGTATAGCGTCTTGCTGCGATTGGCCATGATGTACACATAGAACTCGCGCATGTAATCGCCTCAAGAGAGACTCTTCGTCCGCCTTCGGCGAACTCAGAGTGACCATATGCCCTACCAGTCCGCCGGCAGGAACTCCTTCGCCGGCTCCTCTAGTTCGATTTCGAGCGGCAGCAGCAAGTGCGCCATCAGGTTCCAGTTCGCGATGACGAACGTTAGCTCCACCAGCTCCTGCTCGGAGAGATGCTCCCTGAGGCCGAGTGGCGAGCGCCTTCGAGCCGTCCTCCAGCCGCGTCACCGCGTCCGTGTACGTCAGCACCTCCTTCTGAAGATCGGAGAACAGGTCGCTGTCCGCGTGGCTGCTCAGCGCGGCGATCTGCTCGTCGCTGACCCCGATCAGCTTGGCGATGCGCACATGGTGGGCGAAGCCGTAGTCGCTGCGTTTCACCTGAAAGAGCCGCAGGATGGCCAGCTCGCGCAACGTGGGCTCCAGCTTGAGGCTGCCGAGGAGCACGGCCATCA
The DNA here is from genome assembly GCA_003228685.1 of Chloroflexota bacterium. Lineage (GTDB taxonomy): Bacteria > Chloroflexota > Dehalococcoidia > DSTF01 > RBG-16-68-14 > SZUA-185. The sequence goes on along the minus strand of QIFC01000118.1, from coordinate 25,645 downwards.
TGCCGCACCACGATCGCATCAGGTCTGGCGTGTGAGCCATGGTCTTGAACACATTCAGGACGCCCATGCCTTGGCTTGTGCCCTCGATGCGATCGTAGAACTCGCGCAGTTCTGGAGAGTCCGGCGTTTCGATAGGCGTGACGGCGGCCATCAGCGCGGCTCCCGTTCGATTATCCGATAGATGACGGTCCCCTGCGCGCAGAGCTTTCCGTCCGCGTTGGTGACCTTCACCTCGGCGTAGATCACCTCTTTGCCACGCTTGAGCACGGTGCCCTCGGCGAAGCAGTCCTGACCGATGACGGCGGAGAGGTAGTTTACGGTGACGCCCACCGTGGAACCGAAGTACTTCGGCGTAGCGATCTCAGCCGTTGTCCACGCAGCCATCGCGCCCGTGGTGTCGATCAGCGACGCGATCGCGCCGCCGTGGAGCGCCTTCGCGGCCGTCGAGTTCTCATCTTGGTAGCGCAGCTTCAGCTTCGCGTAGCTGTCGCTGGCGTCGACCAGTTCCATCCCCAGGTGCACCATGTACGGCGTCATCGCGATGACCTTCGTCATGCGCTCCTTGTTCTCGTCGGTTAGCGTCATTGGCTCCTCCCGTCACGTGGCTGGTAGACCCATCCTTCGACAGGCTCAGGATGGCCTGCTCTCCATGCTGAGCTTGTCGAAGCATGCGCCGGTCGAACCTGTCGAGGCATCATGCTCAGGCATGCGGCACGAGGGCGATGTGGATCGCTTCTTCTCCGGGCACTTCTCTGGCCAGGATCTGGATCGCTCGCTCCGCCTCATCCAGCGGCAGCGTGTGCGTGTGCATCTTCTCCAGCGGGTACTTGCCTGACGCGATGAGCTGGATCGCCGGCTCATACGCGTGGAAATCGACGCCGAACGCCCCGTGGATCGTCAGCTCCTTGCCCATCACCTTGTCGTTGTAGAAGTTCTCCACGGGGCGCGGGCCCTTCATGCCGGCCAGCACCACGGTGCCTCCTCGCCGCACCACGTCGATCGCCTGCGTCACGGGCTCCGTGGCGTACGCGGAGACATCGATCGCGATGTCTGCCATGCTGCCGTCCGTGATCTCGCGGACGCGCTGCACGACATCCTCGCGCTCGACGTCGATCGTGTGGTGCGCGCCGAACTCCTCAGCAAGCTTTAGCTTGCCCTCGTCGGCGCTCAGGCCCGTAACGATGATGCATCCCGCTCCCGCCTCGGTTGTCGCGATCACGCTCGCGAGGCCCCGCTGCCCGGGCCCGAGGATCACCACCGTATCGCCGATCTTCGTGCCCGGGATCTGGACGGCCCAGCGGATGCCCGCGCCCAGCGGGTTGAAGAGCGTCGCGATTTCCGGTGTCACGTGGTCTGGCAACTTGTGGAGGATCGTGTGCGGGTCCAGGTGCATGTACTCGGCGAACCCGCCCCATAGCCCGGGCGGCGTATCGATGCCCAAATAACCGTAGCCGTTGAGGCCGCGGCGGCCGCTGCAGAGCCGGTACTGGCCGCCCCTGCACTGGCGGCAGAAGCCGCACGGCAGCAGCGTTTCGACAGCGACTCGGTCGCCTGCCTGGACGCCCCAGCGCTGGGCGGCGATGTCGCCGGCCTCCATGATCGTGCCGACCGGCTCGTGGCCGGGGATCAGCGGGAACGGCAGGCCGCCCATGACACCCTGGTACTGCTCGTAGTCGGAGCCGCAGATGCCGCAGGCGTCCAGCCGGAGCAACCCCGCGTCAGGCGCGATCGACTTCGGGATCGGCAGCTCTCGCAGCTCCAGCGCTCGCTTGCCGGTCTGGACGATCGCCCGGGAGGTGGCGGGAAGGCTCATATTCGAAGAGCATACCTGCTATAGCACCAACTTCTCCAGTAGGCCGGCGCTAGAGAGCCAGGCGGTCGAGCGAGGGCCAGCAGATCCGCAGGCTGGGAACTGCTGGAAGCGATGGATTGGAAGGTCCGTCGGCGACCGACCCGCGTCCGCACTCCTCGCCGCGGAGGGCTTTGTAGAATGCGCGCGCTGTGGCGTTGTCTTCGAGCACCCATAGGTACAGCGTGGACCTTCCGAGTGTGGCCAGGCGCTCCGCCGTCTCGGCCATCAGGCGCCTTCCAATGCCGAGCCGATGCGCGTCTAGCCGCACGTGCAGGTTATCGAGCAGCGTCCCATGCGTCGCGTCCTCGTCGATGATCGAGTGCGCGAAGCCGGCCAGCTCGCCACCGCCCTCGGCGAGGACGGTGATCGTTGTCGTCTCGCGGTCCGGATCCGCGAATCGCTCCTGCCATACCCTGGCGCGGTCGTCGTCGGCGTCGTTGTCGAAGAAGTCGTCAGGGAACATCCCGCGGTACGCCACGCGCCAGCTTTCGGCGTGGAGGTGCGCGATGGCTGGGGCGTCAGAGGCGATCGCGAGTCGGTATCGGACTGCGTCGGCGTTCGTTGGTAGGCCTAGTCTCGCGGCAGGCCTAGCCCGCGGCCTGCGATGATGTTGCGCTGGATCTCGCTCGTGCCGGCCGCGACGGTAAGCGCGGCGGAGTTGAGGTAGAGCGTCTCGAACTTGCCGGCCAGCGGCGCCCAAGGGGAGCCCGGAGCGAGTTGGCCGCCCAGGCCCATGATCTCGATGCCGGCGTTCGCGAGCCGTTGCGATAGCTCCGACCCGAACATCTTCGAAACGGAGGCCTCGTAGTTCGGTATCAGGTTCTGGTTCTGCATCCACGCGACGCGGTACGAGAGGTTCTTGCCGACCTCGAACTCGATCCGCAAGTCGGCCAGTTTGGCTCGCACCAGGGGGTGCTCGATCAGCGCCGTGCCGCCTCGCGTCGTCTCACGCGTGTACGTGACGAGCTGTTCGTATGTCTTGCGGCTGCCGATCACGCGCCCGATGCCCGAGCGCTCGAAATCGAGCGTGGCGGTGGCGACGTACCAACCGCGGTTCATCTCGCCCACGAGGGCGTCGCGCGGTACACGGACGTTGTCGAAGAAGACTTCGTTGAACTGATGGCGCCCCAGCATGTCGACCAGCGGCCGCACTTCCACGCCCGGCGTCTTCATGTCGACGAGAAGGTAGGAGATGCCCCTGTGCTTCGGCGCGTCCTGGTCCGTGCGCACGAGCAGGATGATCCACTCCGCGAAGTGGGCCAGGCTGGTCCAGATCTTGCTGCCGTTGATCACGAACTCGTCGCCGTCCAGCGCCGCCTTGGTCTGGAGCGACGCGAGGTCGGAGCCGGAGCCCGGCTCTGAGAAGCCCTGGCACCAGACCACTTCGCCCTTCACGATGGGCGGTAGGAACTTCTCCTTCTGATCGTCGGTCCCGTAGAGCATGATCGTCGGCCCCACGCGGTCGCTGCCCAAGTCGGTCGCGGGCGCTTCGGCCAGCGCCATCTCTTCGTTGTATACGAGTTGCTTGATGTGGCTGGCGCCCTGGCCGCCCCACTCCTCCGGCCACGCGAGCGTTAGCCAGCCGCGGCCGGCAAGCTTCTGGATGAATTGCCGGTACGCTTTCCAGGCATCGAGGTTGCCGCCCCGGATGATGTCGCGGTCGCCCAGCTCCTCGCGGATGAACGCGCGCACCTCCTCGCGGAACGCCTCGTCCTCTGGGCTGAAAGAAAAGTCCATCTATGCCTCCCGAGCGCGGGTTCTAAAGCTGCAGCTCCTTGATCTCGCGGACTTCGTTTGAGCCCACGAGCCAGCGGGTCCGCTTCGCCCAGTCCAACGCTTCGTCCATGGAGTCGACCTCGATGATGAAGTAGCCTCCCACGAACTCAGCACCGTTCATGAGCGCGTTCTCCTCGACATCGAGCGAACCGTCCTTGTGCATGCGCACCGTGCGCGCGTTCTCGGGCGCATCGAAGAAGACCATCGTGGTTCCCTGCTCGGTCTCCAGCGCGTCCATGGCTTCCTTGAGGTGGCCGGCAACGCCCTGCTTTTCTTCGTCGGAAAGCTCTGCCCAGCGCGGCACGCGGTCCGCCCACTCGCCGGTGGTATGCGTGAAGGAGATCATAAACTTCACTGACGCGGTCCTTCTCGTCAGACTGCGCTTCGCTACACCTTCGCGGGTGCGGCCAGCTTGGTCAGCTTGAGTAGCGTCTCTTCTGCTTCACTGACGATGTCGGCGAAGATCTCAGCGGCGGGCTTCATTTCGTGGATCAGGCCTACCCCTTGCCCGGACGGCATGAACATGCGGTTCGGATCGAAGTGATCGCCGCGCCCCATGTAGTCCATCACGCCTTCGCGGGCTGAGATGCCTGCCTGCATCGGGAACGCTTGGATTTCGTCGGCCTTCGCCTCCCACTCATCCGTCCGCTCTGTGCGGAGGGCGCGCGCCGGCTTGCCGGTGTAGGAGCGCGAACGTACCGTCGAGTCGTCCTTCGCGGCGACGAGCGCTTCCTGGTAGCCCGGCGCGGCCTGCGCCTCCGGAGTCGCGATGAAACGCGTCCCGAAGATGGCGCCCTGCGCGCCCAGCGCGAGCGCGGCGATCAGCCCGCGGCCGTTCACCAAGCCGCCCGCCGCAAGCACCGGGATGTTGACCGCCTCCACCGTCTGCGGGATCAGCGCCATCCCGCCAATCTCGCCGGTGTGGCCGCCCGCCTCCGTGCCCTGCGCGGCGACGACGTCCGCGCCCATTGCCTCCGACTTCTCAGCGTGGCGCACCTTGCCGCACATCACGACGACCTTCATGTCGCGTGCGTGCATCTCTTCGATGAACTCGGCCGGTACGGCGAGCCCGGCGACGAAGATGCGGATGTCCTCTTCAAAGATGATCTCGATCTGGGACCGGATCATGTCAGGGATCGGCGCCAGCAGATCGACGGCGAACGGCTTGTCCGTCAGCTCCTTGGTCTTCTTGATCTCTTCCCGGAGGAGCGCGTCGTCCATGGTGGCGCCGCCCAGGATGCCGAGGCCGCCCGCATTCGAAACTGCCGCCGTCAGCGCGGACGCGGAGACGCCGCCCATGCCGGCCAGGAAGATCGGATACTCAATGCCGAAGTAGTCGCAGATGGGCGTGTGGAGTGGATGATGCATAAGGCAGACCTCGGTTCGGTAATGCTAACAGCGTCGTTCTTTGGATTCGTGAACCCGACGCATTATAGAGGATCGAGCCGGCTTTGGCATGCAGGGTTGTTAGTCTGGGCTTAGCACTGCTGGCTCGCTAGCCGCCGTAGTTAACCCCGCACTCGGCCAAGGTCAGGACCGCGGATTCGCGCCGCACTCCCGCGTTGAACACCTCCGCGACGACCACGGCGTGATCGCCGCGCTCGACGATGTCGGTCACGCGCCCCTCTACCCAGGCCGGCGCGTCGGCGAGAATGGGCGCACCGCTCTCTTGAGTCTCGTACGCGTAGCCGTTGATGGTCTTGCCGTGCTGTTCCGTGGGCTTGAAAAACGCAAACGCAATGTCCTTCTGCCCGGTGCCGAGGACGCTCAGCGCGAATTCGCTCCTTGGTCGCAGGTGCTCGAAGATCGTGCTATCGGCCTTGACGCCCATGGCGAGCAGAGGCGGCTGGAACGATGCCTGAGTAACCCAGTTGATCGCCGCGGCACTCAGTCCGTCGCCATCGTTCGAGCCGAGAACGTAGAGCCCGTACGGGATCATTCGGAGCGCGGTCTTCTTAGCTAGCTCGTCCATGGGCGGTGGATCCTCTCTGTACACGAACTGGAGTTGCCTATGGTAGATAAGGGCGTCGGGCGTGTCAAGCTGCGCTACCGTTGCCGGGGCTCTGTTATAATGGCGAGTCAGTCTCGTTATAGGGGTGTGGCGTGGCTGCCGATACTCCATTAGACGTACGAGATTCCGCACCCATGACCACGATTGATGCACGATGGTGGAGAAGACGGGTTCGGACGTAGAGGCGCGTTCGAGTTCACGCGGGCGGCGTGGCTCGATCGGTAGCCTACTCCTGCGCGTCGCCAGCCAGTTATTCGGAGGTAGTGTTGTGACTACCAAGCCTACGACCAAGAACGAAGGACAGGCATCGACATCGATGATGCCCGCGCCCGACCACTCCGCGGCCGAAGCGGCCGAGAACCTTGAGCAGACCCTGGAACACTTCGAGTCAATGCTCGAGGCGCTTGAGAACCAGGTACAGGAATCGGCCAAGGCGGACGTGGCGTCCGGGGCCGACGCCTCCCTGGAGGTGGCCGATCTCAAGCGCACGATCAACGAGATGTTCGAGCGCCTCGAGGGTACCCTGGACCGTCTCACGACGCAGGCAGAGCGGCTCTCTGACGGCGCGTCCGATCTCGCCGAAACGGCGGGCCGCGTCGAAGGCCGCATGAACGAGATCACTCGCGCGCTCCGCGAGGCGAGTACGCAGCCGGTCCAGCCAGCGCCCGCTGCGGCGCACGCTGCGCCTGCTCCAGCGCCGGCCACCCCGGTTGAGCCACAGTTCCGGCCTGGCGCGTCGCCGATGGGCGTTGTCCTCGCCGCGGTGCCGGGCTTCCAGGGCCTCATGGACGTCCAACGGGCCCTGAGCGGGCTGCCCCAGACTGAGGGCGCTTCGGTTGTCGCGTACAAGAACGGCGAGGCCTCTCTGGAGGTCGTGCTGAACGCGCCCTTGGCCGCTCGCCAGATCGTCGACGGTCTTCGCGATGCGACCGGCGAGCAGCTATTGATCGAGGAATCACGTCCGGAGGCGGACAAGCTTCGCCTGCGCTTCGTCGAACCCGATAGCGGCGCTACCGCGTGAACGCCGCACGAAACGGCAAGGATGGCCGCCCGGGATGTGGATTCGGCGGTTAACGCTCTCTCACTTCCGCAACTATCGATCGCTCGAACTGGAGCTGCCGCGGGGATGCACGCTCATCTTGGGCGATAACGCCCAGGGCAAGAGCAATCTATTGGAGGCGGCCTTTCTTCTCGCCACGACCCGCTCCGACCGCGTACCGACCGACGGCGGCCTGATCCACTGGGACGCGCTCGACGAGGCGCAGCCCGTCGCGCGCGTGACCGCGGACGTGGAGCGCAACGACGGCCCGCTGGAGCTGGAGATCGTTCTGGTGGGCAGGCCGCGTCCCGGAGAGAGGGCGCGCGTGCCCGCCTCCAAACGGTTGCGCGTGAACGGCGTCGCCAAGCGCCAGGCGGACGTCGTTGGCCAACTGATGGCCGTGCTCTTCACCACCGATGACATGGAGTTGATCAGCGGTTCGCCTTCGACGCGCCGGCGCTACCTGGACGTCATGCTCAGCCAGATCGATTCTGCCTACACACAGGCGCTCCAACGCTATGGGAAGGTCGTTACACAGCGGAACGCGCTGCTTAAGCGGATCCAATCTGGCGAGGCCGGCGCGAACGAACTCGACTTCTGGGACTTGGAGTTGAGTGGCCACGGTGCGACGCTGATCGACATGCGCGCAACTGCGATGCAGGCGTTGGCATCGCACGCCGCGTCTGCCCATCGCAACCTTAGCGGTGGCCTTGAGGAGCTGGCCTGCGAGTATCTGCCACGGCTGGAAGGCTGGGACGCCTCGCGTTGCCGCCAAGAGGCCGCCGGCCTGAAGCCGGCCATGCAGAGCGCGCTCGCGCGCAACCGGCCGCGTGATATCGGCGCTGGCATGACGCTGACGGGCCCGCACCGCGACGACGTGTCAATCGAGCTGGATGGGGTCTCGGCGGCGGCGTTCGCGTCACGCGGCCAGCAGCGCACTGCCGCGCTCGCGCTGCGGCTGGCGGAAGCGCGTTTCATGGCGGATACCAGGGGCGACGTTCCTGTGTTGCTGCTGGATGACGTGCTCTCGGAGCTAGACGAGGAGCGGCGTCGAGCCGTACTCACGTCCTTAGGCGAGTGGGACCAGCTGCTGATCACGTCCGCGGACGCCGATCGCTTCACCGAGGACATCACGCCGCAGGCTGTGTTTCGCGTATCGGCGGGCGTGATCGCCCCAGTCAGCTAAAGAGCGCGCTCGCCTGCCCGCGCGACACAAGGACCCGCAGCGCGCCGGGCGCCACACATGTGCGTTGTCAAGTTCATGGATGGCATCGAGGAGATGGTGGAATTGCTCGAAGAACGCCAAGGGTTAAGCTTGAACGTATGATAAGGAAGTTTCTCTCGGTCGGTCTATTCGTGCTGGCTCTCGCCGTCATTGCCTATGGGACGTTCATTGAAATCGACCGGCAAGTCGTGGAAGGCTATATCTATGACGATGGCGTCTTTGGAATAGCCGCGCTTATCATTTCCGGGAGTCTTGCATTGGTTGGCTACCTGCTCTGGCGCTGAGCAAACTGAACCACTACCGATGGCAGCCCGCCACGCCTGTCGCTCTGGCAGTTGCAAGAGGCTAGCCTATTTTGGCGAGAATAGCGCGCTCGCCTGCCCGGGCGGTACCAGCACGCGCAGCGCGCCGGGCGCCACGCTAAACGTCATGGGCGTCTCTCCGAAGTAGTCGCCGTCAAGTTGCACCGGAAGGCCCGGCGTGCGGACGTCGACCGAGCCGGCCGTGCGATAGACTACCTCGGCGCGGTTCTGGTGGCGGCGAAGTAGCGCCCAGAGGGCCAGCCAGGCCAGACGCGGCAAGCCGCCGTGCTGTAGCAGACAGATATCGAGCAGGCCATCATCGGCTTTCGCCTGATGAGTCAAGTTGAGGACGCCCCCGTAGTTACGCGTGTTCCCCAACAGCAGCCAGTAGAGGGGCGTCGATAGCGCCTCCTCATCCACGATCAGGTCTGCGGCTACCGACCTGTGCCCGAACGCCCGCAGGACGGCCGGCACCGCGTACGCGACGGCGCCGCTCCAGCGCTTCAGCCGCGGCGAGACGCGCCGCACGATGCTCGCGTCGAAGCCGATGCCCGCCATCAGCAGGAAGTGGCGCTCGCCAGCCAGCCCCAGGTCCATGCTGCGCAGTTCGCCGTCTGCCAACACGCGCACGGCCTCGCCGGCATCCTTCGGCGCGCCGATCTCCTTGGCCCAGACGTTGGCCGTCCCCCCTCGCACCGTAGCCATCGCCGTGTCCGAACCCGCGAGGCCGTTCGCGACCTCGTTCATCGTGCCGTCGCCGCCGCACGCGACGACGGCATCGATGCCACGCTGGGCGGCGGCGCGGGCGAGTTCGGTGGCGTGCCCGGCGGCCGTGGTCGCTTCGAGTGTCCCTTCCCAGCCCGCGAGGGACGAGACTGCCTCCCGTAGGCGCTCTATCTCAGGAACGCCTCTGGCGGCCGGATTGACGATCACCAGCGCTCGTTTCGTCACGAAGGCATGGTAGACTGCGAGCCTGGAGCAGTCGAGGCGTGCGGTTGCGGTCGGCGGCAGTGTATTTCCACACTGTCTGCATGAGAGTTGCTGGAGCCCGTACAGTCCTCCGCCTGAGCGACGAAGCGTTGGCCGTCATAGTTGACTACGCGTCAGCCGCACACCCAGCTTAAGGTGTAAGGTTGGCTGAACTGAACCGCAGGTTGGCCGTTTGTCGCCGCGACCGCCACCACGGGCGTCTATGCTGGCGCGCGGTCTACGTCCAGCCCTGTCTTCAGGTCAAATGGTTCTAGACAAACGCCCGACCGAGGTGTAACTTTAGGCGCATGAAGTGGTGACAGCATGAAACGTGCGCTTCCCATAGCAATTCTTGCAGTGCTCATCGTGGCCGGCGTGACTATCAGCCTCAGTGTTGGCGATGATGGCGGGAGCCAAACGAGGCCAGATGACCAGTCCGGGCTGGTGTCAACTCCGGGTGAGGAGTTGACGCGCTCCATAGGCAGGCCCGCGGATGGGACGCCCATGTACATCTCCCTGGTAGGAGACGCATGGCGACCAATCTTCGGAGAGGAGAACTGGCAGAAGAACATCGTGGACGATGACAAGAAAGTTGCCGTCACCGATAGTGCGGTCTTCCAAGAGGCAGCGACCGAGTTCCAGGACTTTCCCCTCTATTGGTTGGGGCTAGAGTTCCAGGGGCTCCCACTGACGGGAATTACCCGTTCCTACCGACAACATGTCACTCCCCCAGAGGACCACGTCATCCTCAAGTACGGTACCTGCACGCCGCCGCGAGAGGGGGGATGCAGCCCGCCTTTGCAGGTTAGGCTGGAGCCGTACTGCTACGCTCAGCCCGCCGGATACGTGCCTGAAGCGAAGGACGGCGCCATCTTCAAGGTAAGAGGCGCCAGCGCGCAGTACATCGGAGGCGGCCTCCAGTTGTGGATGGGAAGCGTCGCTGTGAAGCTCTACGCGCACCCGGAGGAGCGCATGCTGGAGGCTGCGGAGGCGTTGGTGGCAACTTACGGCACGGGGCCGGCGACGGCTGACCAGCAGTTCCCGCCCCTCGATAGCGACTGTAGCGACTTCACACTAGAGCCATAATCCGCGTGTGAAGCGCTTCGGGGAAGGGTTGGATGGTTCGACGCAAGGGCACTCGCTTGGTCCAAGCAGTCGTAGCCTCGCTTTCCCTATACGTCATTGGGATGTTTGCCCTCATCCAAATCTTCTACGGGATAGAGATCGAGCCAACGGGAGGATGGAGCGATTCCACCGAGAGGGCTTTCCAGGCAGTGGCCGCGGGTTTCACGCTCGCCACGCTCGCGCTCTCCATTATCCTCGCGCGCCGGTTCGGAGCGCCACTGTTCGCCGCGGTCGTATCCACTGCGTCGGGGATCGCCCTGGTTTGGCTCATTCTCTGGATGCAGCCGCGGTGACCGAGAACGACGCGGCGGTCGCGCAAGAGATGGAAATCCGGACGATTCTCAAGGAGGAGCTCAGCCGGCTCATGGAGAACGCCGTTGCCCCGGAAGACATCGCAGACGGCATCTTGCTCTTCGACGTGGGCGAGGAGGGGTCAGGGAACCTAGTGCTAGATTCGCTCGATGCCGTGGAACTGGTGATGTCCATCGAGCAGCAGTGGGACATGACCGCGCCGGACGGTGTCATCGACCTGCCGAACGAGCTCCTCGGTGTAATCCAACAGCTCGGACATAGCTGCGCGTGACGCATCTCCTTAACTGATCGCACAAGAGGTCCCCGGTTTTCGGCGGCCGCTTCACTGATTCGGGCACCCGCGACAACAGCATCGATGCCACGCTGGGCAGCGGCGCGGGCGAGTTCGGTGGCGTGCCCGGCGTCCGTCGTCGCTTCGAGCGTCCCTTCCCAGCCTGCGAGGGGTGAGACCGCCTCGCGCAGGCGCTCTATCCCAGGAACGCCCCTGGCGGCCGGATTGACGATCACCAGCGCTCGTTTCGTCACGAGTGCATGGTAGACTGCGAGCCTGGAGCAGTCGAGGCATGCCCATGCGGGCAAATGCGAAGGATTTCCACACTCATTGTTGACTTTTTTCGCTTGACTGCTTACAATGAGTACCTACAATAGTTGACAAAGAAAGTCATCTTTGTTGCCTAGATGCTAGAAGGGTAGTCTCATGGTCAAAGAACTGACTCGCGAGGAACATCGGACCGAGTTTGAACCAATCGAGGTTCGGGAAATCGACAACTACGAAAGAGAGGCGAAGGCCTTCCTCGCTGGGGGGGGGCTCGGCGACGACTTCCGCCCGTTCCGTCTCCAGCAGGGCGTCTATGGCCAGCGCCAGGACGACGCCCAAATGATCCGCATCAAGATCCCCCACGGCACAATGACGGCCGAGCAACTGGACATGGTGAGCGATATCGCCGACCAGTATTCGCCGCGCAAGGTCGGTCACGTGACGACGCGACAGGCGATCCAGCTGCATTACGTGCAATTGGAGGACACGCCTACCGTGCTCCGCAAACTGGACGAAGTCGGCCTGACGACGCGCGAGGCCTGCGGCAACACCGTCCGTAACGTAACCGCGGATGAGATGTCCGGTCTCTGCGCGGACACCGTCTTCGACATCACACCCTACGCAGAAGCGACCGCCCGCTTCTTCCTGCGCAACCCCATCTGCCAGAAGCTGCCGAGGAAGTTCAAGATCGCGTTCTCTGCCTGCGAGCACGACCACGGCCTGGTGCCGATCCACGACCTGGGCGCCGTCGCGGCGATCAAGGATGGCCAGCGCGGCTTTCGCATGACGGTCGGCGGCGGGCTGGGCGCGTCGCCGTTCATCGCGGAGATGCTCGAGGAGTTCGTTCCAGAGAAGGAGCTGCTGCGATACGCGGAGGCGGCCATTCGCATCTTCGACCGCATGGGCAACCGCAAGAACCGCAATAAGGCGCGCATCAAGTTCGTCGTGAAGAACCTTGGCATCGAAGAGTTCCGCCGTGTCGTGAAGGAAGAACTGAACGCGCTGCCGCCAATCGAGGAATCGGGCTACTTGGACCCTGACTGGGACTTCCTGGAGGAAGAGGCGTCACACCCGTCCGCGAAGTCGCTTGGTCAGAACGGCCACAAACAGGAGCCAGGATTCGATGCCTGGAAGCGCACGAACGCGATTCCCCAGGCGCAGTCCGGCTACTACCTGGTCTACGCCCTGTGCCCCATTGGTGACATGACGGTTCCACAGATGCACGCGCTGGCCGGCATCTCGCGTAAGTACGCCGGCGGCAAGATCAGGACGGCCGTCAACCAGAACATGGTGCTGCGCTGGATCCACGAAGAAGACCTGGTGTCCGTCCACGCCGACCTGGCCGTGTGCGGCCTGGCGGAAGACGGCGTGCTCACCATCAGCGACGTGATGACCTGCCCTGGCACGGATACGTGCAGCCTGGGTGTCACGTCCTCGAAGGGGATGGGCACCGCGATCCGCGAGACGCTCTTCGCCGAGAACGGTCACTTCAAGAGCGACCCGCTGGTGGAACAGATCAGGATCAAGATCAGCGGCTGCCCGAACTCCTGCGGCCACCACCACGTCGCGGACATCGGCTTCTACGGCAACGCCGTCCGCTCCGGCGAGCGGATGGTCCCGGCCTTCTCGATGCTCATTGCCGGCAAGGCGGACGGCGCGGACGCGCGCATTGGGAAGCACCTCATGAAGGTCGCCGCGAAGAAGATCCCGGACGCGTTGAAAACGCTGCTAGAACACTATCAGCAGGACAGAGGCAACGACGAAGTGTTCGGCGATTGGGCGATCCGCGTCGGCAACGACCACATCAGGGAAGTGCTCGTGGAGTACAAGAACATGCCGCGCTATGAAGAAGACCCAATGGCGTTCGTGGACCACGGTGCGACATCGCTCTTCAACCTCGATGAGATGGGCGAAGGGGAGTGTGCCGTCTAACACGGTCTAGCAACGCTTTTTGCTGAAGAACAGCGTGGAGCCGGGCGAAAGCCCGGTTCTGCATGACGAATAGGAACCGGCATGGGAACAGTACAGACATATACGGAAGAGCAGTTCACCGAGTGGAACGAAGCGCTCGAAGGGAAGACGCCACAGGAGATCCTTAAGTGGGCGGTCGAGGAGTTTCAACCAGGCCTGACCATGGCGTGTAGCTTTGGCGGGCCTTCCGGCATGGTCTTGCTCGATATGATCTCGCGGATCGACACCAGCGTGGAGGTCTTCTACCTGGATACGGACTTCCTCTTCCCTGAGACGTACGCCACCCGCGACAAGGTGATCGAGCGCTACGGCATGATGCCCATCGGATACAAGTCCAAGCTCACGCCGGAAGAGCAGGCGAAGGAGCACGGCGACCAGCTGTGGTTGAAGGACCCGGACCTCTGCTGCAGCATTCGCAAGGTGGAGCCGAACGGCCGCGCCCTGGAAGGAAAGCAGGCCTGGATATCTGGCATTCGCCGCGATCAGGGCGAGTCGCGCGGAGATGCGCCAATCGTCCAATGGGACGAGAAGTTTGGCCTCGTGAAGGTGCTGCCGCTCGTGAGCTGGCTGGAGGCGGACGTCTGGGCATACATCGTGAAGAACGACGTGCCTTACAACCCGCTGCACGACCAGAGCTATCCGAGCATCGGCTGCACGTACTGCACGAAGGCGGTCAAGCCCGGCGACGACCCTCGATCTGGCCGCTGGGAGGGCATCGACAAGACGGAGTGTGGGATCCACACTGGCGGCGACGTCATCCAGATAGAGACAGCGGACGCGAAGTAAGGGGGAACATTGGGAGAGAAGAAAGGTGTCACGGTCTGGTTCACGGGCCTCTCCGGGTCCGGCAAGTCGACGATTGCCGAGGCGCTAGAGAAGGTCCTGAAGGAGCGCGGTCGCAACGTCGAGATCATGGACGGCGATGTCGTCCGGACGAACCTCAGCAAGGGCCTCGGCTTTAGCAAAGAAGACCGCGACATCAACATTCGCCGCATCGGCTTCGTGTGCGACCTGCTCGCCCGCAACGGCGTCGTCGCCCTCGCAGCCGCCATCTCACCGTACCGCGAGATCCGGGATGAGAACCGCGCCAACACCGAGAACTTCCTGGAGGTCTACGTTGAGTGCTCGATCGAAGAGTTGACCCGTCGCGACGTGAAGGGGCTCTACGAGAAGGCGCTGAAGGGCGAGATCAAGAACTTCACGGGCATCTCCGACCCGTACGAGGAACCGCTGCACCCGGAGGTTACGCTCAACTCGGAAACGCAGACGGAAGAAGAAAGTCTGGACATACTCGTCGCCGCGCTGGAAGATCGCGGTTATCTATAGCGCCCGCCGGGCGTTCTATAAGGGGGAAGGCAACGAATGACAGATGACTTAGTCTCGCCGCACGGCGGCAGCCTCATCAACCGAGAAGTCTCGGGCGACGAGGCCAAGAAACTAGAACAGCAGGCCGGCTCGCTTCCCGCGCTCCGGCTCTCCTCGCGCGCACTCTCCGACCTGGAGCTGATCGGCATCGGCGGCCTGAGCCCGCTCGAGGGCTTCATGACGTCGGACGTCTACAAGGGCGTCGTCGAGAACATGCGCCTATCCGCCGGGCTGGCGTGGTCGCTTCCCGTCACCTTGTCGGCGACGACGAAGGAGGCCCAGGCCTTCGGCGAAGGCGATGGAGTCGCCCTCGCCGACGAGGCGGGCGCGCTCCTGGCGGTCTTGGACCTGCGGGAGAAGTTCAGCTACGACAAGAAGGCCGAGGCGGAACAGGTCTACAAGACCGCGGATGACGCCCATCCCGGCGTCGCCGCCATGTACGCGCAGGGCGACGTGCTGCTGGGCGGGCCGGTGACGATCTTCAAGCGCCCGCCTGCTGACTTTCAAGAACATCGCCTGACGCCGGCGGAGACGCGCGCCGCGTTCGCCGAACGAGGCTGGCGCACCGTCGTGGGCTTCCAGACGCGCAACCCCGTGCATCGGGCGCACGAGTACCTGCAGAAATGCGCGATGGAGATGGTCGATGGCCTCCTCCTGCACCCGCTGGTCGGCGAAACCAAGGCCGGCGATATCCCGGCGGACGTGCGCATGCGCTGCTACGAGGTGCTGCTGGAGGGCTATTACCCAAGCGATCGCGTGCTGCTGTCCGTCCTGCCCGCGGCGATGCGCTATGCCGGCCCGCGAGAAGCGATCTTTCACGCGATGGTGCGGAAAAACTACGGCTGCTCGCACTTCATCGTTGGCCGCGATCACGCCGGCGTTGGCGACTATTACGGCACGTACGACGCGCAGCAGATCTTCCTAGAGTTTACGCAGGATGAGCTGGGCATGACGCCGCTCTTCTTCGAGCACTCGTTCTTCTGCCGCCAGTGCGACGGGATGGCGAGCGCCAAGACCTGCCCTCACGACGCCGACCAGCGCGTGTTCCTCTCCGGCACGAAGGTGCGGGACATGCTCGCCGCCGGGGAAGCGCCGCCGCCGGAGTTCAGCCGGCCGGAAGTCACAAGGGTCCTGATCGAATCGATGGCGCCCGCCGGAGGGAGCGGTGGCGGCGTCTAGCGCCTCCGGACCCGCGCTCGTGAGCGCGATCGAGCGGCCCTCGGTGGAGGGCCGCGATGCCACGCTGACCACCCCCAACAAAGCCCTCGCGGGCGCCGTGGCGGTGCGCGTTCTGTACGTAGCGCTGGCGCTCGTCATCTTCGTGCTCGCGCTGGAACTGCTCACGGCTGGCGCGTCCGGTGCGGGGTCCCTGCTCTCGAAGCTCGCCGCGGACGGCCCAACGAACCTCTTCGGCTTCGGTTGGCTTGGCGCCTATGTCATGCTGAGCGGTTCGCCGGTGGCCGCGACGTCGCTTGGGCTGTTCAGCGGAGGGGCGATCTCCGATCTTGAGAGCTTCGCGATGATCACGGGCTCGCGCTTCGGCGCGTCGTTCATGGTCCTGCTCGTGGGGTTTCTGTACTACGTCCGCAACCAGCGCAACCCTGACGGCCTCTATATCGGCGTCGTGGCCCTGCTCACCACCTTCACGATCTACACGCCGTCACTCCTGCTGGGCTTGCTAGCGCTGGACCAAGGCTGGTTCGATGGCATCAACGTTGGAGCGCCGCCAGGCCTCGCGACCCTAAGCCAGGACACAGTAGGACGTGTTGCTGACGGCGCGCTGGACGTCATGCCGGAGCTGTTGGTGTTCGCGCTGGGCGCTGGCGCGCTGCTCGTCGCGTTCCAGCTCTTCGACCGGGTGCTGCCCAACCTGGAGCCGCCGGGACCGCGGCTAGAGCGAGTGCTGGCCTTCTTCCATCGCCCGCTGACCATGTTCGTCATGGGCGGGCTGGTGACGTTGCTCACGCTCTCCGTCTCGATCTCGCTGACGCTGCTCGTGCCGTTGTCCATGAAAGGCATCGTCCGGCGTCATGGCATTGTGCCATATGTGATGGGCGCGAACATTACCACCTTCATCGACACGCTGTTCGCGGCCGTCATCCTGGACGCGCCCCGGGCCGTCACCGTGGTGGTTGTCCAGATGGTGCTGACCGCTGCGGTATCGCTGGTCGTGCTGGTGCTGCTCTACCAGCCGTACCAGCAGGCCATCCTTGGGCTGGCGCGGCGGCTGACGGCTAGCCGCCGCAGCTTCGCCGCGTTTCTCATCGCGATCTTCATCGTGCCAGGGGTGCTGCTTGCCGTATGAGATGTCGTATCTAGCGAAGACGCAGATGAATGTGATAGACTGAGATTGTTGAGCAATTCGGTACACTTAACAGGGAACTAGTATGAAGGTATCAAAAAAGGGCGACTATGGGGTGCGCGCACTCGTTGAGCTGGCCCACCACTACGGTGAGGGCCCGATTCAGAGCGCGCATATCGCCTCCGCGCAGGAGGTACCCGAGCCGTATCTGGATCAACTCCTGACTACGCTTCGGCGGGCCGGCTTCATTCGCAGTGTGCGAGGGCCCCATGGCGGACACGCGCTGGTTCAGGACCCGACTGAGGTGCGCCTGAGTTCGGTGATGGTCGCGCTGGAAGGTTCGCTTTCGCCGTCGAGTTGCGTGGATGACCCGGAGAGCTGTACGAGGACGGGTGGCTGTGTCCAGCGCGGTGTCTGGGAACGTGTCCGCGATGCCACACAAGAAATTCTGGACAGCGTTACAATAGGAGACCTTGCAGAACAGGAGCGCGAGTATAATCGAAATGGTGGACGCTACTACATATGAGCTACGGAAACTGGAGGCCTCGGTGAGTGCTGGCGAGGAGATCGCCGATACCGTCCTAGACACCATCGGCAACACGCCGCTGGTGCGGCTGCACCGCGTTGTGCCTGAGGGCTCGGCGGAGGTGTTGGGCAAGCTCGAGTCGAACAATCCCGGCGGCAGCGTCAAGGACCGGATTGCGCTCAGCATGATCGAGGACGCGGAGGCGACCGGCAGGCTGAAGCCCGGCGACACGATCGTGGAGCCGACGAGCGGCAACACGGGTATCGGCCTCGCCATGGTCGCGGCCGTGAAGGGCTACCGCATCATCCTGACGATGCCGGAGGATATGAGCGTGGAGCGACGCAAGCTCCTCTCGCGGTTTGGCGCGGAGCTCGTCCTCACCCCGGCGATCGAAGGGATGTCGGGCGCCGTGTTCGCGGCGCAGGAGCTGGTCGAGAAGCACGGCTACTTCATGGCGCAGCAGTTCGACAATCCGGCCAACCCGGAGGTCCACAGGCGCACGACCGCCCAGGAGATCCTCAAGGCCACAGGGGGCCGGCTGGATGCGCTGGTGACGGGCGTCGGTACCGGCGGGACGATCACGGGGGTCGGCGAGGTGCTCAAGAAGCACGACCCGAACATCCTCGTCGTCGCCGTCGAGCCCGCGGCCTCGCCCGTGCTGGCTGGAGGCAAGGCAGGGCTAACGGGCATCCAGGGCATCGGCGCCAGCTTCGTGCCGTCGGTGCTGAATCGCGATATTTACGACGAATTGATCGCCGTAACCGACGAAGAGGCGTACGAGATGACGCTTCGCCTCACGAAGGAAGAAGGCCTGCTCGTCGGTATCTCGGCTGGCGCGAACGTCCATGCATCGCTGCAGGTGGCCGAGCGGCTGGGCGCTGGCAAACGCATCGTCACGACGTTGTGTGATACAGGCGAACGATACCTGAGTGTGAATCTCTAGACGTTGGGGGAAGAGATGACAGTGACAGTCTACATACCAACTCCCTTTAGGGGCATGACGGGGAACCAGGCCAACGTGCCTGTGGAGGGCTCGACGATCGCTGAGGTCCTGGACAACCTCGATCACCAGTTCCCGGGCGTCCACGATCTGATCTACAGCCGGGAGCATGAGATTCCCGCGCACATCAACATCTACGTGAACAACCAGGAGATAACGAATTTGGATGGAGACAGGACTTCGCTTTCGGAAGGCGACAAGATAGCCATCATTCCCGCTATCGCGGGCGGCTCCAACGAGGAAGCGGCACAGGGTGGCGCGCTCACGGCCGAGCAGGTGACGCGCTACTCGCGGCACATCATCATGCCCCAGGTTGGTAGCGCGGGACAGCGCAAGATCCTGGGCTCGAAGGTGCTGATCGTGGGCGCGGGCGGCCTCGGGTCGCCGGTAGCGCTCTATCTCGCCCTGGCGGGCGTGGGCACGCTCGGGCTCGTCGACTTCGACATCGTCGACCTGTCGAACCTCCAGCGCCAGATCCTCCACCAGAACAAGGATATCGGACGTCCGAAGGTTGATTCGGCGCGAGAGACGCTGGAGAGCTACAACCCGGACGTCAACGTCGTGACACACGAGATGCCGCTCACGTCCGATAACGCGATAGAGATCATGTCCCAGTACGACATCGTCGTGAACGGGGCCGACAACTTCGCGGCCCGCTACCTTGTCAACGACGCCGCCGTCTTTCTCAAGATGCCCCTCGTGGATGGCAGTATCCTGCTGTTCGAGGGCCAGTCGACCGTCTACCTGCCGGGCAAGGGCTGCTATCGATGCCTCTACCCGGAGCCGCCGCCTCCGGGCATGGTCCCGAGCTGTGCGGAGGCGGGCGTCCTCGGCGCACTTTGCGGCCTCGTTGGCTCGATCCAGGCGACCGAGACGCTCAAGCTGATCTTAGGCGTCGGCGAGTCCCTGAACGGTCGCCTCATGATCATCGATGCGTTGAGCATGGAGACGCGCATGTTCAAGATCCGGCGCAATTCTGAGTGCGTCGTCTGCGGCGACAACCCGACGGTCACAGAGTTGATCGATTACGATCAGTTCTGTGGCGCCGCTCCGGTAGCGGCGGAGGCCTAAGCATGGCGATTGAAGTCAACGTCACGTCCACGCTCCGGACGCTCGTCGGCGCCAAGTCCGTCCAAGGCGATGGCGCCACGGTCGGCGCGCTGCTCGCGGACCTTGAGGCAAAGTTCCCGGGCTTCAAGGACCAAATTAGCGGGGACGACGGCGAGCTGCATCGCTTCGTGAACGTTTACGTGAACGATGAGGACATCCGTTTCTTGGAGGCGCTCGATACGCCGCTGAGCGCCGACGACGTCGTGTCGATCCTGCCCGCCCTGGCCGGCGGGTCCCGCTAGGCCGCCTGTGCTCTACGGCAACCTGATCGACGCGATCGGCAACACCCCGCTCGTGGAGCTGCCTCGCTGTAGCCCCAAGCCCGGCGTGCGCTTGTTCGCCAAGCTGGAGGGCCAGAACCCCACCGGCTCGGTGAAGGACCGCATCGCGAAGTACATGATCGAGGCTGCCGAGGAGGCCGGCGAGATCACGCCCGGGCGGACCATCCTGGAGCCGACGAGCGGCAACACGGGCATCTCGCTGGCGATGATCTGCCGCATCAAGGGCTACTCCCTCAAGGTGGTCATGCCGGAGAGCGTCAGCGAGGAGCGGACGCAACTGCTGGAGGCCTTCGGCGCGGAGATCGTCTACTCGGACGGCCTCAAAGGCACGAACGGTTCGATCGCCGTCGCGCAGGAGATGGTCGCGGCCAACCCCGACTATCTCATGCTCTACCAGTACGGCAACGAGGCGAACCCGCGCGCTCATTACGAGACCACGGGCCCCGAGATCCTGGCCGACCTGCCGGACGTCGACGTCTTCGTCGCGGGGCTGGGTACCGGCGGCACGCTGACGGGCGTCGGCCACTTCCTCAAGGAGAAGCGGCCCGACGTAAAGGTCGTCGCCTGTGTACCCCACCCGGGTGACCTGGTGCAGGGCCTGCGCAGCCTGGATGAGGGCTTCATCCCGCCCGTGTTGGACGAAAGCGTGCTCGATGGCAGGATCGTCGTCGACTCGCGCACCTCCTTCGCCGCGACGAAAGAGCTGGCGCAGCAGGAGGGCATCCTGGCCGGCATCTCCGCGGGCGCCGCGCTGCGCACCGCCCAGAAGGTGGCCGACCGGCTCGACAGCGGCAACATCGTCGTCCTCTTCGCCGACGGTGGCTGGAAGTACCTCTCGACCTCGCTCTGGACCAAGAGCTACGACGACCTGATCCAGGACGTCGAGGGCAAGGTCTGGTGGTAGGAAGCAGCTTTCTTGCCTGACCCAGCCGCCGGCCGGCCATACATGCCCGGCTACGGTATCACTCCGTCCGGCGACAGCGAAGGCGTGTTGCCCTGGAGCTGGGCCGTCGAGCGTCTCACGCAAGCTCACAATTACTGGGTCGCGACCGGCGGGAGCGGCGCGGCGCCACAGCTCACCGCGGTGTGGGGCGTCTGGCTGGCCGGCGCGTTCTACTTTAGTTGCGCCGCGAATTCCCGCAAGGCGCGCAACCTCGCAGAAGACGCGCGCTGCGCCATCAGCACCGAGCGCGCCGATGAGGCCGTGATTGTCGAGGGCGTCGCGGAACTGGTGGCTGACCAGGCGCTGCTGGAACAGTTCAAGGCTGCCTACGACCCGAAGTACAACTGGGAGATTGAGATCGACAAGGGAGGCGTCTTCGTGGTGCGGCCTAATGTTGCGTTCGCCTTCATCGAGCACTCGGATCAGTTCGAGTCGACCGCGACGCGCTGGACGTTCGCCTAGCGCGCACCTGCCAACAGCTCCTCCAATTAGCCTGCCAAAGTCCCCTATCTCTAGGTAACTTCGATCACAACACGTTGTGTGTTCGCCGCGTAGCATAGCGATCGCGTCCCGCGAGCACCAAGGCCTGTGCCATCCGCACAACCCGGGCGAGCGGGGCCGCGCACTAGTTCCGGAGGGTTCCGAATAGCACTGTTTAAAGGGGGCAATGCATGGACTTTAGCAAGAACGACACGGCATTGGTCATCACCGATCCGCAGAACGACTTCCTCAGCCCGGACGGCGTAACGTGGGGGCTGGTCGGCGCCAGCGTCGAGGAGAACAACACCGTAGAGCACATCGGCCAGCTCTTCCAGGCGGCGCAAGACAAGGGGTACGATGTCTTCATCTCGCCTCACTACTACTTCCCGACCGACAGGGGCTGGCAGTTCGGCGGCACGGTCGAGAAGATGATGCACGACATCAACATGTTCGACCGCAAGGGAGCGCTAACCACGGACGGCTTCGACGGCTCCGGCGCTGACTGGCTGGAGCAGTACAAGCAGTACATCAACAATGGCAACACCATCGTCGCCAGCCCGCACAAGGTCTATGGCCCCGAGTCGAACGACCTGGGTCTCCAACTGCGCAAGCGCGGCAAGTCCAAGGTGATCCTGGCCGGCATGTCCGCCAACCTCTGCGTTGAGGCTCATCTACGTGAGCTGCTGGAGCTGGGCTTTGAGGTCGCGGTCGTGTCAGACGCGACTGCCGCGGCGATCCATCCGGAGCTGGGCGACGGTTACGCGGCCGCCATGACGAACATGGGGTTCCTGGCTGGTGCGGTCGCTAACACCGCCGATACCGTGTCGCAGATGAACTAGCCCGCCCAACAGCGTCGCCGAACGCGACCATGACTATCGGCGGTTCCTCCGACGGACCGCCGATAGTTGCTATTCTGTGGGTCGATGGCAGATCCACATCTGATGCAGCAAAGCCCCGCAGGAGTTACTCTTTGCTGACGCTTCCCAAGGACCACGTCGATGAGATGATCGCGCACGCCAAAGAAGACGTGCCGAACGAGTGCTGCGGCATTATCGCGGGCGAGAACCGCAAAGCGACGAAGCTCTATCGTGCCATCAACGCGGAGGCGAGTCCTTATCGCTACAGCGTCGAACCGAAAGACCTGCTGCGCATCTATCGCGACCTCGACTCGAACGACTGGGACGTGCTCGTGATCTACCACTCGCATACCCAAACTGAGGCCCACCCTTCGCCGACGGATATCCGCCTGGCTGCTTGGGAAGACGCCTACTATGTGATCGTCTCGCTCCAGGATGACGGCAACCCCGTGGTGCGCGCCTTCCGCATCCAGGACGGCGAAGTGACAGAAGAAGAGATGGAGATCGCCTGATGGCCGGCCATAGGCCCTCTTGAGCGCGCCGGCCAGATCAGGATAGGTTCATGCACATGGACAGAGACATGCACTACGACATGATGTTCATGGAAAACTTCATTCAGTTTGGTGCCCTTCATCGGGCGAAGGTCTCCTGGAGTCTGCTAAAGCGTTTTGACCAACTCGGCGACGAGGACGGGAGCGAGAGAGCCTCGATAGCGCTGGAAATTGTGCAGACCTACTTGAACGCCCACGAAGATCTTGCTCTGTGGCTCCAGGCGTTGGACGAATGGGCACGTGATCCGACGGTGCGTGTTCAGGAGGCCCTGCACAAGGCGAAGTTCTGGGCGGGCAAACAGGGCTTCGATGAACAACATGGGGTACTTGTAGCTAAGCTGCGGGTTGGTTCCGGGCGTGGTTTAGCGAAGAGATTCGGCCTACCCTACGACGATGACGACGATTGGTCTTGGACTCTCCCAGAAGCTAGAGAATGGATTCGAGAAGAAACCGACGAGTTGGCCGGTCTCCTCTATCGTTTCTTCGGGAATGCGCTCGATCTTCGAAACGGTGCGCAGCTGACATTCTGGAAGGCATGGAACAAGGCGAAGCATGGCCTACAGGTGGTTCATGCGTACGATCACAACGGAAGTGGATCGGTGACGATCAGGCTAGATCCGGTAGACAGCAGCCGCGACATTGGCGTGAGTGTTCAACCAGGTTCATTGAGACGCTTTGTTGTTGCCAGCTTCCTGGGCAACATGTTCTTGGGCCGTCTATTGAACCTGCTTTACCAGAAGCGATTCGAGGATCTACCCGATGTGAAGTGGCTTGGCACCGCTGTGAATATGGACTCCCGAAAGGTATCGAAGAAAGACTTATCTGACATACTTGAATCCTCCGTTGCTGCGAGGCAGGATCTGGTTCTTGACCCACGCCAGCCGCCTGCCTTGGCCCGTTTCTTCCCTACTGGTTTCGAGTTGGAAGATGACTGGTAGACTGAACGCTACGCCTAAGCTCACACTCCTCAAGATCGGCCCGCGAGAGTTCGCTTGGGGCGAGCGCACCTATCTGATGGGAGTGATCAACGTCTCGCCGGAGTCGTTCTGGAACGGCAAGTATGGTGACGAAGACGCCGCGCTGGAGCGCGGCGTAAAGCTCGTCGAAGAGGGGGCCGACGTCCTGGACATCGGTGGCCAGTCGACGCGGCCGGGCTACGACGAAGTCCCGCCGCAGGAAGAGGCGGAGCGCGTCGCGCCCGTGATCGAGCGGCTCGTCTCGGAGCTGGACGTACCAATCAGCGTCGACACCTACAAGCCATCGGTCGCGAAGGCGGCGCTGGAGGCTGGCGCGCACCTGCTCAACGACATTTCGGGCCTTCGCCAGGACCCTGAGATGGCCGCGCTCGCCGCTAAGTACCGTGTGCCGGCGGTCATCATGCACAACCAGCGCGGTCGCGAGCACCACGACGTGATCGGCGACATTCGCGCGGGGCTGGAGGCGAGCATCGCCATCGCTGCTAAGGCTGGCCTCGCTCCAAAGCGGCTGATCATCGACCCGGGCTTTGGGTTCGGCTGGAAACCCGAGCAGAACTTAGAGATGCTGCGCCGCCTGGCAGAGCTGCGTGACTTAGGTCTCCCAGTGCTCGTCGCGACGTCGCGCAAGTCGACGATCGGCATGGTGCTGGACGACGCGCCGCCGGAGGAGCGGCTCCACGGCACGTCGGCCTCGATGGCCGTGGCGATCGCGAACGGCGCCGACATGATCCGCGTGCACGACATGGCGGAGATGCGTGACGTCGCGCGTGTCGCCGATGCCATCGTGCGCGGTTGGCCGTAGCGTCCTGTGGCCGGCGAAACAACAATCTACCTCGGTCTCGGCTCGAACCTCGGCGATCGCAAGAAGAATCTGATCGCCGCGCTTGACAGGCTAGTGCCAGATGCGCGCGTGGAGGCCCGAGTGGAGGCCGTCTCCTCCCTTTACGAGACCGATCCCGTGGGCCCGCAGGACCAGCAGGACTTCTACAACGCGGTCTGCCGCGCGACTACCGGCCTGGAGCCGCGGGAGTTGCTCGCTCACGTCAAACAGGTCGAACGAGACGTGGGGAGGGTGCCGGCGCCGCGCTGGGGTCCGCGTATCATCGATATCGACATCCTGCTCTACGGCGACGAGACAGTCGACCAGCCGGACCTGCGCATACCTCACGCGGAGATGGCGAACCGCGCGTTCGTGCTCGTGCCGCTCGCGGAGCTGGCGGCGGACGTCACGCACCCCAACGCAGGCAAAACAGTAGGGGAACTGCTGGCGGGCGTCGACGCGTCCGGCGTGCGATTGCTGGCTGATGTGGGCTGGGAGCAGTCCTGAGGCCAGCAGTTGCGAGGCCTTGAGGCACTGCCTTAAGGCACCTGTGCCTAGCCCGCTGGGCTAGCCCTGGTCTAGCTCTTCCTCTTCCAGGTCGAGTTCGGAGACTTCCGGCTCCATGTTCGCCATCGTGTAGCCGATCCAAAACAGCAGCGCCGAGACGCCTGCCGTGGCGGCCAGCACGGGCAGCGCGATCGCGAGGTAGCTCCTGCGCATGACGCCCAGCGTGAAGATCAACATCTGCAGTCCCGAAGCGACCATCAGCAGCGTGCCGATACTATTTGAGCGTTCCATGGCTGGGAGCTAGGAACTCTGCGCCTCCGCGGCCTTGCGCAGGTCGGGGGGCAACAGGTTCGGGATCCCGTCGTCGATCGGGTACACCTCGTTGCACTTGGAGCAGGTCAGCGATCCCTTGACCACCTCGTCGCCCTCTTCCTCGTCGACCTTCAATTCAAGCTCGCTCTTGCACATGGGACAGGCCAAGATGTCCATCAGATCTTTGCGCATCGCTTCCTCCTAGGTTACTCGGGAACTGCCAGGCGGTTCGGGAACCGCCCCTGTTCGAGAACTGCAGAGCTGTTCGCATACTGCCAAGGCATTGTATTCCCGCTACCATTCGCCAGTCAACGTCAGGCGTTGGCGGCGGAGGCTCGCGAAGACAACAGAACTCGTAGGGGAGGGTCTTGAGACCCTCCCGCCGCCCGCAGGCGGACACTACGCCTGGCGGCAGGAGTAGTGTCGCGGGCCAGCCCAGGATCCTCGCTACGGCGGCGGGCAGCCGCCGGGGTTGAACTGCAGGATCACGCCCA
>QIFC01000100.1 GCA_003228685.1 Chloroflexota bacterium | reverse complement strand
TAGCGACGGCGCAGAATAGCGACGGCGCAGAATAGCGACGGCGCAGAATAGCGACGGCGCAGAATAGCGACGGCGCAGAATAGCGACGGCGAATAGGCCCTCTCTGCAATACGTCGCGAACCAATAAGAGAACCCCCGCGGCATCAGCTGTGGGGGTTCTCGTTCGGTACGCGACCGAACGTAGATACTGTTAGGCGCCAGCCGCCATTCAGACGCCGGTCATGAGTCGGCGCTCTCCGCGACTTCTTCGTCCGCGGGCGCGGGCACGTTGGGGCGCACTTCGCCGGCCTGGGCCTGCTTGCGCGCCTGCTCCATGGTGACAGCCATGGCCGCCGCGGCGCGGGGGTCGTCCTGGATCTTGGCCACAACCGCCGCTGTTGCGCCCTTCATCAATTCCTTCTGGTTATCTTCGACGAAGTCCGCTGAGCCTTGTAGGTTGCGACTATAGCCATTGATCTCCGGCACGACGTAGCGAGCGAACAGGTCCCACGATCGCAGCATGGCTTCCCGGCTCGCCCAGTCGTGAGCGAAGCCGAGCACGACGCCGAATCCACCCGTGACCTCCTGCAAGGCCCTAATGGACGCCACCAACTCATCCGGGGTGCCGATGACAGAGGCGCCGGCGCCGGCGGCCCCACGCCCGCCGACCTGGGCCAGGAGCTTGTCTGGGTCGTCCACATGGATTGCCCCGGGACGCCCGAGCACGCGCACGGTGTACTCGTTGTGCCAGCGGTGCAGACCGTCCCTCGCCTCCTTCTCCGCATCCTTCCTCGACTCTGCGAGGTGCCAGCTCATGAGCACACGCCAGTTCTTGCGATCGACCGTCGTATTGTGCTCCTTCGCCGCCTCCTCCGCAAACGACCACTGCATGGGCAGCGCCTGTAGCCCTTCGGTCGACGTGGAGGCGATCGACAGCACGCCGATGCCGTACTTGCCCGCGATCTTCATGCCGGATGGACTGATCGAGGACGCGGTCGTCATCGGCATCTCTTCCTGCAGCGGCAGGATCTGGAGCTGCGCGTCGCGCAGCGTGAACCAATCGCTCTCGTAGCTGAAGCGCTCTTCGCCTCGGAGGAGGCGGATGATCACGCCCAGCGCTTCGTCCTGCTGATCGCGCTGCCTGAGCGGGTCGAGCGCGAGGGTATGCGCGTCGGACGGCAACGCCCCAGGGCCGGAGCCGAACATGGCGCGGCCCTTTGTCATGTGGTCGAGCTGGACCATGCGCTGGGCGACGTTGAACGGGTGGTGGTACGGCAGCGAGACGACGCCGGTGCCCAGCATGATGCGCTCCGTCCGCTGGCCGGCGGCAGCCAGGAACATCTCCGGCGACGCGATCATCTCCCAGCCGGAGGAGTGATGCTCGCCGCACCAGAACTCGTCATAGCCAAGCCGGTCGAGGTGCGCGACGAAGTCGATGTCGCGCTGGAACTGCAGCATGGGATGCTCGCCAAGTGGGTGGTGGGGCGCCAAGAACGCGCCGAATTTGATGTTGCTCATGTCGCTTCCTCCGGTGTTTCTTAGCGTGTGCTGCGGGGAGCCATAAGCATGACGTTTAAGGGACTGCGCGTCAAGCGGCAGGGAGGTGGCGCGCCGTCAGTGAACTGCCTCCTAGAAGGGCAGCTCAGGCAGCAGGCCAGCCACGTGCTGGAGGATGAGGGAAGCATCCAGCGCGTCTATGAAGCCATCGCGATTGACGTCGGCGCTCGCGGAACACGGCTTGGTGACGATCAGGCCCGCGGAGTACTGGAGCACGACTAAGGCATCGATGCTGTCCACCACTCCGTCGCAGAGCGACTCGCCCGTCTGGATCTCTTCGTCTCCTGCGTCCGCGCACCAGACCGACAGGGGCCGCCCGTAGGGCAGCGGGTTCCTGGCGCCGTCGTCGTAATTGAGGCTCGCGGCGAAGAACGGCGAGGGATCCTGGGTTTGCTCGACCACGCGGTCATCGTAGCCAACCTGCGCGCCAACCGACATGTGGACCCACTCCCCGTCCGTCTCGGCGATCACTTGGCCGGCGGCGACAGGATCGCCAACAGACAGGTTGTGGCGGAGGTGGGTCATGTAGCTCTCTACACCGGAATCGGTGTAGACAATGTCGAAGCTCCACGAGTTTTGCGTCCTGGAGACCTCGCCGTCGGCCAGCGCGTAGACGGGCGAACCATCACCTCCGCTGGCCCAGAAATCGAGGCCGGCATGGACGGTTCCACTGACCTCAATGCTTGCCGGCTCGCGGTAGATCCAGCCCATCGACCCGTCGACCGGAAAGTTGAACTCGGCGCCCGGACAGCGGAACGGCGTCGCGGGACCTGCTGATGTCGTACTGTGTTGCAGCGTCGCGTCAGCGACGAAGACCAGGGCAACGAGCGCCGTGCAGACGGCCAGGAGCGGTGCAAAGCGCCGAAACATACGAATATACACATATCATGCCTCCGCCTGACAGCACAGTCTCGATTATGGGGGTGGCCCCCGTACTAGAAGCGAATGTCGGTCGCCACTGCGCTAGCTAACTCGGACGTGATAGTGCGCTCCAGTAGCGTTCTTATGTCGAGAAAGCGAGGCCCGCGTTCGCCCGTCTCCTCGTCCATGTAGAGGCTTCGATTGACCTCAATCATCACCGCCGCGACGCTACGGTCCTTCTTGTAGCGGCTGGCTGGTACTAATGCACCGGCGAACGGCCGGTTCTCGGCTACTTCCAGTCCTGCCGCCTTAAAGGTCCCCACCGCTGCATCTCGAAGCTCGCGAGGCGTGTGGAACTCGTCCAGGCCTATGCAGATATCGGGGCGGGCTGGGTCCGTCTCGTAGGCCAGCGGCGTTCCGGGGAAGCTGTGGCAATCGATCACAAGACATCGACCGTGGGCGGCCAGCGACGCGCCGACCGCTTCCTCCAGGGACTTGTGGTGCGGGCGGTAGTAGCGATCGAGCAACGCCTCGCGCTCGCTGGGCGTTGGCCGTTTGCGCAACAGACCGAGGTCGTGACGCCGGGTGTAGATCACCCCCATCCCGCGTGCGGCCATCGCTTCTTCCGCGTCGCCGGGAAAGCGTTCCGGATCGCACACCAGGCGGCTCACAGGGTAGACGACCGCGGTGGCTACATCGAGCGAAACGAGGAAGAGTTCGTCGGTGAAATGATCGGTCATGCGCAACAGCTCCAACTCGAGCTGTGCGTCGTCGATGACGAACGACTCCCTGACATCTTCCGGGATCTCTGTGCCGGCGTGCGGAATGTGCAGCACGATAGCCGGAGGCCCGCGGTCGTCAGCCATGTTGTTCACTTCGTTCGCAGGGTACTACAGCAGCCGGCTGGCATCGACGACCTCGTGGTGGGGGTCTCTGGGAGCCGCGCCTCTCTTGTGAGGTCAAGCAACTCGTACCCCCTACCTTCAACAATCCGAACTTCCGGAGGGTTCGCCTAGGCCGCGCTCCGCCCTCATCGCCAAAACCAACCTGGCGGAGTCGGCGCCCGTTTAACACGAGCCCCACACCGCGCTCGGGCCATGCTAGAATCGCACTGACTCCGTGACCAGCGAATTGGAGGAGGCGCCGTGGCCAAGATCGTCATTCAGGATGCCGATAAGACAGGCAAACTGCTCGATAGTATCGCCTTCGGCTACGAAGATGAGCTAAAGCGCTACATCATCGAGCACCCATCGCTGCTGCAACTGGACTCAGTCACCGACGACCAGGTGAAGCACATCACGGTGGGAGAAGAGTGGCACATGGGGCCAGGCCGAGCGGACATCGTCCTGCTGGGCTCCGACGGGATCCTCACGGTTGTGGAAACCAAGCTGAAGCGCAATCCTGAGGCGAGACGCGCTGTGATCGCGCAGGTGATGGAGTACGGGGCGTACGTGTCTGAGTGGACAGCCGGCGAGTTACAGGATGAGATGGAGACATTCCTGGGCAGCGATAAGTGCCCAAAGACGCTGCGCGGCAAGAGCGTGGACGAGGCGATCGGTGTCCTCCTCAAGAACGCAAGCGGGTCCGAAGGCGCTCGAGACTTTCTCGCGCTCGTCGAGCAGAATCTACGAGCGGGCCAACTCCGGCTCATCGTCGCTGTCGACGAGGTTGGCGAAGAGGCGCAGAAGATCGTGACGTTCGTGAACTCATTCAGCACGTTCGACCTGTTCCTCCTCAAGATCAGCGAGTACAAGGACGAAGGTACAACGATCTTGGTACCGCAGCTGATGGGCTACGCGCGAAAAGTACGATCGTTGACGCCACGGTCGCGTTGGACGTGGCAACGGCTGGAGGAGAGTTGGGATCAGTCGTTCATAGAAAAGGCCCAGTTGGCTGCCGAGCGTTTCAAATCCGTGCTCGACGACCAAGGCCCGGAAATCCGGCTCTACAGGAGCGGCTTCACGGCCGTGGTGCATGACGGCTGGAAGCTGTTCGGTGTTGAGTTCTCCACGAAGCACGGCGCTGAGCTGTGGTTCTGGGGATCTGATGAGTTCAAGGTGTCGCTCCCGGACGGCGTAGGCGTCAACCATCGAACGCCGAAGTACTTCTACGTTTCAGGTGACTTCGATCGACTGGCGGACGAGACGCTCCTAGCTCTTTGCGAGGCGTCCATGAAACAGTGGCGCGAGCACTCGCAGGAAAGCTAGCGGTTGGGCCAGCTCATGGCCGGTGACGACATCCCGCTGCTCTCAAAGAGCCGATTTACCTCGGGGCTCCAGTGCCTGCGGAAGCTGCACCTATCGTGCTTCCAGCCAGACCTCGGCACGCCGCCCGACGCGGCCCAGCAGGCCGTGTTCGACGCAGGAGCCCTGGTCGGCGAGATCGCCCGCGACCTCCGGCCGGGCGGTGTGCTGATCGACGAGGCCTACTATCTGCACGACGAGGCGGTGCAGCGGACCCGCGGGCTGCTGACGGACACCAGCATCCCGGCGTTCTACGAAGCCGCGTTCACCGAGGAAGGCATACGGGTTCGCGCTGACATCCTGGCACGCACGCCGGAGAACTCATGGGAGCTGATCGAGGTGAAGTCCACGATGTCAACGAAAAAGCAACACATCCCGGACGTCGCAGTGCAACTCATGGTGATCGAAAAGGCCGGCCTGACGACCGAACGCGTTTCACTCGCGCATCTCAGCCGGGACTACACGTACCCGGGCGGCGAATACCAGGCGGATCAACTGCTCACAATCGACGACATGACCGACGACGCTCGCGCCTACGTGGGGACCATCGCCGACGAGCTCGCCGTGATGCGGCGAGCGCTCTCTGAAGACGAGCCACCGGATATCGCGATCGGGCCGCACTGCCGCAAGCCGTACGACTGCGAGTTCTTTGCCCACTGCCGCGCGAGAGAGCCGGAGTGGACCATCGAGGAGCTGCCGGGCCTTTCGGCCAAGAAGCGCACACAGCTTCGGGATGGTGGCACGCTGTCGATTCTGGAGATCCCTGACGAGACCCAACTCAATGCGGCCCAGGAGCGGGCTCGCCAATCCGTCATCACCGGAAGCCCCCAACGTGGAGACCGCCTTGAGGCCGAGTTGAACAAGATCGTGACGCCCGCGCACTTCATCGACTTTGAAACGCTGGGCCCGGCGCTTCCCGTCTATCCCGGCACGAGGCCATACGAGGCCGTGCCGTTCCAGTGGTCCGACCATGTTCTCCACCAGAACGGCAGCGTGACACACAGCGACTTCCTCGCGGACGGCTCGGAAGATCCGCGTTCGGCCTTCGTCGACAGCCTCGTGTCTCAGCTAACAGGCGCGGCAACGATCGTGGTCTACAGCAGCTACGAGGAGACCTGTCTGCGTGGCCTGCAGGCCGTGCTCCCTGACCATTCGGCCGCGCTGGAGACGCTACTCACCGGCCGCTGGGTCGACTTGCTGCAGATCGTTCGCGGCCACTACTACCATCGGGACTTTCGCGGTTCGTTTTCGCTGAAATCAGTGCTGCCTGCGCTCGCTCCCGGCGTGGCGTACGAGGACCTCGAGATTCGCGGCGGCATGGTCGCTTCGAACGCCTATCTGGAGTCGATTAGGCCCGAGACGAGCGCACGAAGCCGGAAGAAGCTACGCCAGGACCTGCTGGCCTACTGCGCTAAAGATACGAAGGCCATGCTCCTGATCATCGACGCGATGCGTGGGGAGCGTGCGCGGCCATCGGGCCTAACATCGAAACTGTCCCGGGCGCTGCGAGCCCTGTGGCCGTTCGGCGCTTTGAAGACATGACAGGCAACGAGGGCGGACGCGGGCTAAGAACCGGAAGCGCAGGAAGGTGGGCACAATGACGCAAAGCCATACGTTTATTAAGCTGCTGAAGAAGTTCAACCGGAAGGAGCGCTTCCTCCTGATTGGTTGGACTCTCGGCAACCCTCGATTTCGTGCATCCAAAACGTTTCTCAAGTCCATCTCTCCCCTGATCGGGACCGAGATTCCGTCCGATGCGTTCGTCGCTATGGACTATCACCTGACCTGGCTGTATGCGAGCGTGTTTCTCTCTTCTGCCAAGGCTGGCACCACAGGACCCTACTCCAACAAGCAGAAGCTCATCACGGGAACTCAGGAGGACGTGGATCTGCTGATCGCCTTTCGCAGGGGCCGCACGCACCGCGTCGTCATGCTCGAAGCGAAAGGGGCGACGGGGTGGACAAACAAGCAGGCCCGTTCCAAGGCCAGTAGGTTAACTAAGATCTTCGGGCGAGACGGCAAGCGATGGCCTTCTATCAAGCCACATTTCGTTCTTGCGTCACCAAGAGAGCCGCAGCAGCTGGACCTGAAGGTCTGGCCGGGTTGGATGAAGCGACCGGATGGCAGTCCTTACTGGGTCGAGATGCCCATGCCTAAGGGCCTCGTCAAGACGATGAGGTGCGACAGCGGCAGCCATTCAGACGCCGACGGCGAGTTTTGGACGGTGCCGGGCCTCAAGCAGGCTCTTCAGGAGTAGACTTGCCAAAGACCGGCTGTTCTCCCTTCGTTGACCGCTTAGACCGGATAGCCTTTACTGGAGTCGATGACAGTTCGCGAAGGCGCCATCGCCAGTAACGGCGTCAGCATCCACTACCTAGATTGGGGCCCTCCGGCAGATAGGCCGGAGGATGGCGCCCAGTCTCTTATCCTGATCCACGCCACAGGCTTTCTGGCGGCGCTTTGGCGTCCTATCGCTGAGCAGCTATCGAGTAGCTTCCGGGTGGTGGCGATGGACCAACGCGGCCACGGTGACAGCGACAAGCCCGCTGACGGCTACACGTTCGAGCTGCTCGCGGACGACACGCAGCGCCTGATTACGAAGCTGGGCCTGGAGAGCCCGCTCGTCGCCGGGCACTCGTCGGGCGGCACAACGGTCGTGGTACACGCGGACAAGTACCCTGGCGTGATCCAGCGCAGTGTGCTGATTGAGCCGATCCTGCCGCGGCCCGAGTGGTATGACGCGCCGCATACGAACCCGAACGCGCTGGCGGAAGGAGCGCGAAAACGCCGCGCCGTCCGGCCCAGTCGAGACGAGATGTTCGAGGCGTTCCGGACGCGGCCAATGTTCGAACGCTGGCGGGAAGACATCCTGCACGCGTACGTCGACGAAGGGGCGGCGGACCGCGACGACGGCCAGGTGGAGCTGAAGTGCCCGCCGGAAGTCGAAGCGCAGTTCTTCGAGGCCGTCACAGAAGTCAACGCGTGGCCCAATCTGGGGAAATTCACAATGCCAACGCTGGTGCTCTGGGGCGCGGAGAGCCATCTGATCACAGGTGGGTACGCGGACCAGGTGGACGAGGCGCTTCCCAACGCGGAGACCGTCCTGGTGGACGGCACGACGCACTTCCTCCCTCAGGAGCGGCCGGATGAGATCGCTCGCTTGATGCAGCAGTTTCTCTCCGATTAGCGGTGGCAAGCCAGGATAAGAACCCCCAAGGCATCAGCCGCATGTTCGGCCGGATCGCGCGGCGATACGACCGGCTGAACCGCATCATGAGCCTCGGCATGGACGGCCGCTGGCGCCAGCAGGCGGCGGCATCCGCGAAGCCGGATGGTTCACTGGCGCTCGACATCGGTACTGGTACCGGGGACCTGGCGTTGGAGCTGAAGAAGCGCGGAGCGCGGCAGATCGTAGGCGCGGACTTCTCGCCTGACATGCTGACGGCCGCACGCTCAAAGCTGGCCGCCAAGGGCGTCACGAACGCGTCGTGGACGCTGGCGGACGCGCTGCATCTTCCGTTCCCCGAAGGCACATTCGACTGCGTGACTAACGCCTTCGTGCTTCGCAACCTGGCCGATCTAAGGTCGGGCCTTGCTGAGATGGCGCGTGTGCTTCGACCGGGCGGACGTCTGGTCTGCCTCGACATGACGCAGCCGCCTCCGGGCATGCTGGGCACCCTCTACAAGCTGTACTTCTACCGTCTGCTGCCGCCGATCGCCGGCGTGATCAGCGGAGATCGAGCCGCCTACCGTTATCTACCCAACTCACTCGTGGGATTTCCAGACTCGGCCGAGCTTGCGGAACTCCTCGTTGAGGTCGGCCTCGCGGAAGTAGAGGTGCGCAAGGTCGGCGGCGGCACCGTGGCGATCCACACGGCGGTCAAGCCTCCGGCTATAGAGCCGGCTTAACCTTCCGTCGCAGTCTTCTGCCATTCCTCGCGGAGCGTACGCCGGAGTAGCTTTCCTGCCGCGTTGCGCGGGAGTTGAGGGACGATGCGAAAGATGGCCGGCACTTTGTAGGCCGCCAGCCGGGTCCCGCAGAACGCGGCTAGCTCTTCCTCACGTGGCGCATCTTCAGGGCGCGGGACGATCGCGGCGATCACTCGCTGGCCCCAGCGCTCGTCCGGCACGCCGAACGCCGCCGCGTCGAGTATGGCCGGGTGCGATCGCAAGACCTCCTCCACCTCTGCGGGGTAGACGTTCTCGCCGCCGGACACGATCAAGTCGTCTCGCCGGTCTAGGACATGAAGGTCTCCGTGCGCATCGACATACCCGACGTCGCCGGTGTGTAGCCAGCCGTCACGCAGCGCCTCGGCGGTCGCTTCAGGGTTTCCCAAGTAGCCCGCCATCACTGTGGGCCCACGCACCACAATTTCGCCCGGCTCCCCAGATGGGAGCGCCTCGCCAAGTTCGTCTTCAATGCGCAATTCGGTTGTGAAGAGAGGCCGGCCTGCCGAGCCGGGTTCTCCCGGGTCGCCGTCAGGCGACTGCGTCGCAACTTGCGATGCCGCTTCTGTTAGGCCGTACGTCTGGACAACCGGCAGGCCGCGACTACGGCACGCCTCCAGCAGCGGCTGGGGGACAGGCCCTCCGCCGGCCAGCACACAGCGCAGCGAGGACGGATACTGCCGCTCGCCTCGGCTCTCCAGCATGCGCCTGAGCATGTTGCTCACGGCCGAGAAGATGGTGACGCGTTGATTGTCTATCGCACGGTTGGCCGCGTCGGGATCGAACGTCTCGTGGACGAGGACGGTGTTGCCGTAGATTGCGCTGCGCAGGAGGATCGCGAGCCCGCCGATGTGAAAGAGCGGCATGCATGCCAGCCAGCAATCATCGCTGCGCACGCCTAGATTCTGGGCGGAGCCGGCCGCGCTCCAGAAGTGGTTGCCGTACGTGAGCATGGCGCCCTTAGGCCGGCCGCTGGTGCCAGACGTGTAGATCACACTGTGCACGGCGGAGAGATCGATTGGGCCGGGCTCCGCCGTCTGGCCGGCGCTGGCGTTTTCTTGCGGCCTGGCTAACTCTGCCAGGGGGATGTACGTGATCGCCCGCATCCGTTCGCGGAGACCCGCTGCCCGCGAGGAATTCCCTTCGTCGAAAATGAGGCAGGTCGCACCCGAATCCGCGAGTTGCCATGCCAGCTCGTCGACGGTCAGGCGGACGTTCAACGGAACGAGGACGGCGCGCAGGCGCGGGACCGCGTGGGCGAGTTGCACGAACCCGCTGCCGTTTGCCGCGAGGAGCGCAACGTGGTCGCCGGAGCTGATGCCGCGCGTGGCAAGCCGGTCCGCGGCCGACGCGACGCACCGCTCTAGGTCGGCGAAGGTCCAACGGTCATCCCCGCATGCGAGCGCCGGCTGCCCCGGTGAGATGCGCGCCCGCTGCCAGAGCCAGTCCGGCATCGATTCTCCAGCACGCGGCTCCGGAAGCATTACGGCAGCGTTCGTTCTACCCCGCCGTATTTCTCGAGTCTTGCTGCGTCCAGCTCGACGCCCAGGCCGGGGCCGCCCGGCAGCGTCATCAGGCTTTGGCGAACCGGGATGGGCTCGATCACAATGTCGCCGGCCAAGAGAAGGCCGGTCGCGAGCCCGCAGGCCGGGCTGTCGTCGGGAAGCGCGGCTGCGAGATGGAGGGCGGCCGCAGTTCCCACTCCCGCATCGATTGTCGTCGTGATCACAGTCGCCACGCCAGCCTCGCGAGCAACATCCGCGATCTGTTTCGCGGGCCGCAGGCCGCCTACTACCATGGGCTTCACGACGAGGACTTGGGCAGCTTCAAGTTCCAGCACGCGCCGGGCGGCGTCTAGGCTGGTGATCGATTCATCGGCCGCTATTGGCGTGCGGACAGCCTGTCGAACACGTCGCATGCCGTCGAGATCGCCCGCGGCCACCGGCTGCTCGACGAACTCTAGGTGGTATTCCTCAAGCGCCTCAATAGTTGCGATCGCTTGCTCAACGCTCCAAGTACCGTTCGCGTCGATCCGCAGCTGGATGTCAGGGCCTAGTGCAGTGCGCACGGCTGCGACCCGGCGGCGTTCCTCTTCAATGCTGCCTAGCATGCCTGCCTTCAGTTTCACGCACGTAAACCCGGCTTGGCGTGCCGCTCGCGCCTCGTCGGCTGCCTCGTCTCGCTCCACCCCGACCGTGGCGTTGACACCCACGCCGGATCGCGGCTGGTCGCTCAGCAGAGCGGCGACGCTGATGTCACGCTCCTTCGCAAGCAGATCGAGAGCGGCGGTGTCGACCGCGCAGGCGAGGGGCGACGGCAGGCCGGCCTGAGGCAGGCACTCCACATCTGCGCCGACGAGCCGCGGGCCAACGCGAGCGAGCACGTCGCCGAGTTCTTGCGCCGCCCCAGGTCCCGCCGCCGGATGAGGTGACGCTTCACCCAGCCCAACAGCGCCGGATGCGGTGATGAGGCGCAGCAGCAGGCCTTCGCGATGGGTCATCGTGCCGTTGGCGGTTCGGAATGGCGCACGCAGCGGCACGCGAAACGTCAGCCAGGAGAGCGCCGTCACGTTCATAGCAGCAGCCCCAGCGCGAGCAACGCTCCGAACGCGAAGTGGAGCAGCGCTGTCCGCTTCAGGACGTCGTTCAGGCCGCGGCCGCTGGAGCCGGCTAGCACGGCCCGAACCAACATCAGCGCAACGGGCAGCGATAGGTAGGCGAGGAAGACCCAGGCCCCGGCGTCCATGGCCCAAAGTAGGGGCACCACTAGATAGGGGCCAAGGATCAACGCTACGTACTGCAAGCGAGTCGCCCGCTCGCCGATGCGCACAGCGAGCGTTCGTTTGCCTGCTCGCCGGTCCGTCTCTAGATCCCGTAGGTTGTTGACGACCAAGATGGCGGTAACCAGCAGGCCCACAGGCACGGCGGCGACAACCGCCGTGGCGCTGACCGTGCCGGCTTGCAGATAGTACGTTCCGATTACCGCCACTAGCCCGAAGAACAGGAACACGGCGACATCGCCGAGGCCGTGGTAGCCCAGGGGCCAGGGGCCGCCGGTGTACGCGATTCCGGCGATGATCGAGAGGACACCGATGGCGAGAATAGGCCAGCCGCCTACGACGATCAGGTACACACCGATCGCTGCTGCCCCGCCGAAGGCTACGACTGTACCGAGGCGCACACGCGCCGGAGAAATGAGGCCGCTCTGCGTTACCCGGGGTGGTCCCAGGCGGTCCACCGTGTCGGCTCCATACTCGAAATCGAAGACGTCATTCGCGAAGTTGGTGCCGATCTGAATGAGGACTGCCGCCGCCAGCGTTGCGATGAATACGGCCAAGCGGAAGCCGTCTTCGATCCCAACGGCGGCCGCCGTTCCGACCAGGACAGGTACGACGGCCGCGGGTAGCGTGGGCGGCCTGATGGCCGTGATCCAGTGCTTCGACAGAAGGGCCGGCGTGGGGACGGCGCCGCTGGTCACACTTGCCTCTACGGCAGGCGTGGGAAGCGCGCGAAGTCCGGCTTGCGCTTCTCCAAGAACGCATCGCGGCCCTCCTTCGCCTCCTCGCTCAGATAGAAAAGCAATGTCGCGTCCCCCGCGAGTTGCTGGAGTCCTGCGAGGCCGTCGGTATCGGCGTTGAACGCCGCCTTGAGGAAGCGGAGCGCCGTTGGGCTCTTGTCGAGCATCTCCCGCGCCCACGTAACCGTCTCATCCTCGAGCTGATCGAGCGGTACGACCGTGTTCACCAGCCCCATCTCCAGCGCCTCCTGCGCGGAGTACTGGCGGCACAAGAACCAGATCTCGCGCGCCTTCTTGTGGCCCACGAGGCGGCCCAGGAGCGTGGCGCCGTAGCCCGCGTCGAAGCTGCCTACCTTGGGCCCGGTCTGTCCAAACACGGCGTTGTCGGCCGCGATCGTGAGATCGCAGACGACGTGAAGCACGTGTCCGCCGCCGATGGCGTACCCGGCCACCATGGCGATCACGGGCTTGGGGATCGTGCGGATCTGGCGCTGGAGCGGCAGGACATTCAGGCGCGGTACGCCGTCATCGCCGACGTAGCCCCCGTCGCCGCGCACGCGCTGGTCGCCGCCGGAGCAGAACGCTTCCGTGCCAGCACCGGTCAAGATGATCACGCCGGTGTTCGGGTCCTCGTGAGCGTGAGTAAAGGCGTCGCTCAGCTCGGTGATCGTGTTGGGACGAAAGGCGTTTCGTACCTCGGGGCGGTTGATCGTGATCTTCGCCATGCCCTCGGAATACTCGTAGATGATGTCCTCGAACTCGCGTACGCGCTGCCAGCTTACTGACACGGCGTTGCCTCCTTTCCTTCTCCTACGTCGATGTGTTCTCGTAAGAACTCCCCGACCGCGCGGTGAAACGCCTCCGGCTGTTCCAGATGGGTCGCGTGTCCCGCGTCCTGCACGATCTGCGTGCGGACGCAAGGGAGCGCGTCGCTCATCTTGCGGGCGAGCGCGACGTACTTCTGGTCCAGCGCTCCGGCGATGAGCAGCGTTGGCATCCGCAGCTCGCCCAGCCTGCCGAGGACGGGCGCCTCCTGGCCCGCGCCCGCGCCGCGCAGGCTGTTCGCTAGGCCCACGGGGCTGTTCCGCAAACGTTGGCGGCGCAACTGGTCGCGGACGGCCGCCGGGAGGCGATCCTGGCTGGCCCAAAGTGGCAGTGCTTGCCAGCGGTCGACGAACGCACCGATCCCGTTCCGTTCGATCTCGCCGGCAAGGGCGGCGTCGCTGCGAACGCGATCTTCGCGCTCGGTGACAGCGTCGATGCCCGGCGAAGCACTCTCCAGCACGAGCGCCCAGAGGCGGTCTGGCGCTCCGAGCGCCAATTGCAGGGCAACGCGTCCCCCCATGGAGTAGCCAAGCACGGCTGCCCGCTCAATCTCCAGGTGGTCCAGCAGCGACGTCAGATCGTCCACGCAGCGCTCCATCCGGTAGCGGTCGGGCGTGGAAGGAGCGTCTGAGTTGCCGTGCCCGAGTAGGTCGACCGCAACGGTCGTGAAACCTGCAAGCGCCGCCAGGTGTGGCGTCCACGTGGCACTGCTACCCGTGAAGCCGTGGAGCAGGATCAATGCCGGCCCCTCTCCTTGCACCTCGACGTTGAGACGCGCGCCGTTGACGCTCAAGAGCGTCATGGCGTCGCGAGGGCGCCAACGGCGTTCGATGCCGCCGACCACAACTCCTCATGCAGGAGCGCGTTCGCTTGGCGGCCGGTCCTGACTTCGATCAAGTTCACGCCGGACGCGCTCATGGCATCGCCGACGGCGGCGCGGAACTGCTCGGGGCCTTCCACGTGGCGGTAGGCCAGGCCGTACATCTCCGCCGCGTGTCGAAAGTCCAGGCCGTGCGGCGTGCCGAACAGCTCTTCGAAGTGTTCGCTCTGCTCTGCCTGCGGCAGGAAAGAGAAGATGCCGCCGCCGTCGTTGTTCAAGAGGATGATGGTCGCGTTGAGATCGTGGCGCTTGGCGGCGAGCAGGCCGTTCATGTCGTGGTAGAAGGAGAGGTCGCCGATCACGAGCACCAACGGCTCAGTGCTGACGGCGCTCGCTCCGAGGGCGCTCGACACAACGCCGTCAATGCCGCTTGCGCCACGGTTGGCCAGGAACCGTATCGGCAACTCGCTGCCGCCGAAGAAGCTGTCCAGGTCGCGGACGGGCATGCTGTTGCCGGAGAAGAGCGTCGCACCGGCGGGCAGCAGGCCTGCCAGCTCGCCGAAGACGCCGGGCTCTGAACAGCGATCTTCTTCTTCGAGACGACGAACCAGAGCGACCCTGGCGTTCCGATTCATGCCCTGAAACCGCGATGTCCAGTCCGCGGCCTCGCGTTCCGGCCGCGTTCCCTCCGATGATTGCAGCGCCTCGCGGAGCGCCTCGCAGAAGAGGCGGGGGTCGGAACGAATCTGCTGGTCGGCCGTCAGAGCAGGGTCGCGCCAGCCATCACCGCTGTCGATCATGACCTGCCGGCTGGCGGCATGTCGTTGGAGGTAGAGAAGGAGCGGCTTCGACGTGGGCGCCGCGCCAAAGCGCAGCAGGAGCTGCGGCGCGAGCGAACGCGACACGTCCTCGTCGCGGAGAAACGCATCATACGCATCGATGATGAGCGGGCCATAGTGCGGGCCGCATCGCACCTGTGACAGAGGGTCGGCGAGAATGGGGACGTTCAGTTCGTTCGCCAGACGTGCTACGGCTTCAGGGAACCCGAGATCGTCCTGTGGGCCGCAGACGATCAGCGCGCGCTCCATGCGGAGGAGTTCACTTGCCAACGGCGCGAGTGAGGCGAGTTCGGGACGGCGTGGGATGTCTTCGATGTTAACCAAGGGTGCGTGTTCTGATGCGTCCGCGCCATTTCGATCGGAGGCGAGGCCGTCGCCAGCGGGGATCAGCGGCTCCCGGAAAGGAAAGTTGACGTGCACTGGCCCGGCGGCATCAGCACGAGCGATTGCCGG
Source organism: Chloroflexota bacterium (assembly GCA_003228685.1). Taxonomy (GTDB): domain Bacteria; phylum Chloroflexota; class Dehalococcoidia; order DSTF01; family RBG-16-68-14; genus SZUA-185. The sequence goes on along the minus strand of QIFC01000100.1, from coordinate 104,750 downwards.
CGCGCGGCATGCGACCGCCCGAGCGTATCGCAAGGCTTCCAGCGACGTCTCGGGAAGCATCATGTCGATCGACCACTTGACGTGCGAGCCAAAGAGGCGTACCTGATCGATGGTCTGGTTCGCCCCAACACCGCGCAGCTCCGGTGGCCGGTCTGCCGTTAGCACAATGAGAGGAACGCGCGCGAAGTACGCCTCAACAACGGCGGGCGCGAAGTTGACCGCCGCCGTCCCCGATGTGGAGAGCACGACCACGGGTTCTCGCAGCGACTTCGCCATCCCCAGCGCAAAGAATGCGGCCGAGCGCTCGTCCAGGTGGATCCAAACGCGCACGCCGGCATGCTGCTTTAGGAGCAGGGCGAGAGGCGTGGAGCGGGAGCCCGGCGCAAGACAGACGTGACGGACGCCGGAGCGCGCTAGCTCATCGACGAACCCGCCGACGAATGTCGTAAGCGCGTCGCTCATATCAGCCGTCACTCCCGTTCATGGCCCAGAGCATCGGCTCGAGCTTCAACCGCGACTCCGCATACTCGCGTTCCGGGTGTGAGCCATCGACGATGCCACAGCCGGCGTACAGCCGCGCGTCCTGCTCTCGCAGGAGCGCGGAGCGAATGGCCACGACGAACTCGCCGTCACCGCGGCTATCGAACCAGCCCACCGGGCCGGCGTACCACCCTCTATCAAATGGCTCCAACGCTTGGATCAGAGAGTTTGCTGCCTGCTGAGGGACGCCTCCTACGGCTGGCGTCGGATGCAGGCGAGCTACTAGGTCCAGGACGTGCAGGTCGTCGCGCAGCATGCCCTCAACCGGCGTGTGAAGGTGCTGCACATTCGGCATCGTCAACAGACCCGGCCGATCCGGAATGTTGAGAGCGGCGCAGCAGGGCTCTAGCGCGTCCCGTAGCGCGCTCACTACCAACGCGTGCTCGTGCTGCTCCTTCTGGTCCTGCAGAAGCGCGTGCCCCAACGCCCGATCTTCGTCTTCGGTTCCTCCCCGTGGCGCCGAGCCGGCGAGGCAGTTGGCCCGAACGGCTCTCCCATCAAGGCGGACCAGACGTTCGGGTGTGCTGCCAAGGAAGCAGCTGTCGTCGCGGGCGAAGGCGAACGTGGTGCAGGCGGCGTAGCGGTCCTTCAGCCGCCGCAACACTGCTCCCCAGGCCAGCGGATCGTCGGCGTGAGCACGCACTTCTCGGGCGAGAACGAGCTTCTCCACGGCACCCGAACGGATCTCTTGCTCGACAGCCGCGATGGACCGCTTCCACCATTCCGAATCGTCTTCGCCGGCGACCGTGACACCTCGCGGCGATTGATCCGGCGTCGGGTGGCTCGCGCGCGCCAGCAGTGCGGAGAGATCGTCCAGGGCTGACCGCACCGCCGCTTGGCCGTCATCGTGCGGACCAACGGCAACGCTCGCGACGAGCCATGACGACCCCTTCCAGGTGATGAACAGGAGCCGAGGCACCGTGAGCAGGGCGTCCGGATAGCCCTCCCAAACGCCCGATCGAGCGCCAGCAGGCTGAAAGGCCAGGCCTGAGAGGGCAACGGGCGCAGCCAGAGGGCAGCCCTCTACATTGTCTGCAGCCGCACCGGCGGTTAAGCGCCGCCAGGCGTCCGTCAACTGCTGAACTCTATCCTCGCCGCGGGCCGTTACCTCCGTGGCGACGCCGAGGGCTACGAGCGAGAACTGCTCGGCCGGCTGATCCCAGAGCGCGCGATCTCCAATACCCTCCGCCGCTTCGAACATCGCTACAGGGTCAACGGGAGGCGCTGGCTGCGTGACGCACACGAGCCGTTCTGTGGTCGTCGGAGATGTCGCGCCAACGGCCAACGTCAGCGCTCGCTCCAACGTTTGCAGGAGTGTCGTGTCGCCTGCCAGCGTAGTCATGACTTGATCAATGTGCTGAGCCGGATTTCCTCCGCGCCAACGCTCCGCATGAGCAGCGGCCGCAGAGCGGCGTACGTTTCCTCGAGCCGCTCCGGCTTCCGCACGAGGACCCAGCCCGTGATCACCTCGTACAGCGCGCCGAACCATGCCTGCGCGGCCACTTCGGTGTCTAGCGGATCGATGATGCCCTGGTCCACGGCCGCATCCAGATGCTCACGAATGATCGCGGCGAACTCGGCGCGAGTTTCGGCCATACGACGCTGGAACTGGCGGCCGGCGCCGAGCGCTTCGACCATGAAGAAGCGCGCGAGGGTGGCATGCTTGTCGAACGTGCGTAGCACCGCCAACAGCGCCGCATCAGCCTTCGCAATCGGGTCGTCATGTTCGGCCATGGCCTCTTCGATCTTGTCTTGAAGACGGGCGACGGTCCGGTCTAGCAACTGGAGATAGATGACGTCCTTGCTGGGGAAGTGGAAGTAGACTCCGCCTTTGGATGTGCCGGATTCGCCGGCGATCTCATCGACGCTCGCGTCCCGATACCCCTTGCGAGAGAAGACGCGTAGGGCGGCGTCGAGAATCCGTTGCTGGCGCGCGCGAGACCTGTCTTGTTGCACACTCACCTCTTTAGCCGACCGACTGGCCGGTCGGTTTCGAACGTAGCAACACGCTCTGTTAGAGGCAAGACGAACCTGCCGTCTCGAGTGACGCTATCAGCCGTGGCGGCGGGCTATCAGGGACATGGCTCAGCGCGGGGATTACTGTAGGATGTCGCCATGCCGGACGAACCCGTGGGTGTGCTGGTGATCGGAGCGGGCGCTTCCGGGGCGGCGTTCGCCTGGAGCATCGCTGAGGCCGGCATGAGCGTCCTGTGCCTGGACCAGGGCCCGTGGATGAAGCAGCGGGACTACCCAAGCAACGGGCTCGACTGGGAAGAGCGTGGGATGGGGGAGTTTTCATCCAGCCCGAACGTACGCGGGTTGCCCGCCGACTATCCCGTCAACGAGGATGAATCCGACATTTCGACCCAGATGTTCAACGCAGTGGGCGGGAGCACCATCCTGTGGGCGGCGCATTTCCCCCGGCTCACGCCCCGCGACTTCCGGATGAAGAGCGACGACGGAATCGGCGCGGACTGGCCGATCGATTACGAAACCCTCGAACCCTACTTCGCGCTGAACGACCGGATGATGGGTGTCTCGGGGCTGGCCGGTGACCCGGCGTACCCGTATCACGAGCCGCCGTTGCCGCCGCTGCCGCTCGGCGCGTCTGGAAACGCGCTGGCTTCCGGCTTCGAGAAGCTTGGCTGGCACTGGTGGCCGTCGGATAGCGCCATCCTGTCGCAGGAGTACGAGGGCCGCGAGGCGTGCATCAACCTGGGCCCCTGCATCACTGGCTGCGCACAGGGCGCCAAAGCCAGCACCGACATCACCTACTGGCCGGTGGCTCAACGCAAGGGCGTGCAGGTGCGCGCCGGCTGCCGCGTGCGCGAGATCACCGTGCGTGAGGACGGCATGGCAGATGGGGTCCTCTACTACGACGAGGAGGGCCAACTGCGGGAGCAGAAGGCGGAGATCGTGGTGCTGGCGTGCAACGGCATCGGCACGCCACGGTTGCTGCTCAACTCGAAGAGCAAGCAACATCCGGACGGCCTGGCCAACAGCAGCGGCCTCGTGGGCAAGAACCTGATGTTCCATCCGTATGCGTTAATCACGGGTGTCTTCGATGAATCGCTCCATGGCCGCCGCGGACCGATGGGCTGCTCGCTCTGGAGCCACGAATTCTACAAGACCGACCGTTCGCGGGGGTTCGTTCGGGGCTACTCGTTCGAGGCACTGCGAGGCTTTGGCCCGGTACAGACCGCGCTGTGGGGCATGATCGCGGGTCTCCTTCCCTGGGGCGAGGACCACCACCGGGCCTACGCCCGGCTCTACGATCACACAGCATCAATGGTCGCGATCACCGAAGACCTGCCGGAGGAGACCAACACCGTCACCCTCGACCCCGAACTGAAGGATGCCAACGGGATCCCTGCACCGAAGGTCACCTATCGGCTGAGCGAGAACAGCCGGAAGATGCTAGCGCACGCGGTGGAGCGGGCAACGGAGGCGTTGACGGCCGCGGGCGCGGTTGAGACAGTTGCGGAGCCGCTGTTGCGCGGCGCGGGCTGGCACCTGATGGGGACAGCCCGGATGGGCCGCGACCCGAAGACCTCGGTCGTCAATGAGCGGGGGCAGGCGCACGATGTGAAGAACCTCTTCATCGTGGATGGCAGTATCTTCGTGACTGCCGGTGGCGTGAACCCCACCTCGACGATCCAGGCGCTCGCGCTCTACGTGGCGGACAGCATCAAGAAGAACATCGCAACGCTTTTCGACGACGCATGACGGAAACGCCCGCAGCCCTGAACGACGATGACTTCATGAAGGCGCTCTTGGACCTCGTGATCCCTCCGAGCGCCGGCGCCCTTCCTGGCGCGGGTGCCTTGGGCCTATCATCCTCCGTGGCCAAGGCACTCCAGGCCGATCCAGACCTCGGCCCGCTGGTCGAGGCAGGGGCGCAGGCAGTTCGGGAGGCGGCCTCTTCCCAGCATCCGGAGGGTCTCCAGGGAATGGCGCCTGAGGCCGGGGCGAAGGTGCTCGAAGCCCAGCTTGCCACCCACCCGCTGCTTATCATGGGCATCTCGCGGTACTTGTTCCCGGCTTATTACCAACACCCACAGGTCCTGGAAGGCATCGGCGAGCCATCGCGTCCCCCGTTCCCAAAGGGCTTTGGCGTCGAACCCACGGATGAGGAGTTGCTGGAGAAACTGCAGGAACGGCGGAAGAAGGCGTAGGGGTCAAGCCTGAATCTACTCGCCTGAAGAGGGAAGGCTGGTACGCCTACGCACCTGTCGCGCCTTTGGCGGCTGGAGATGACTCACTCGGCGGCCGTGAGCAGTCCTGTCTTGAGCGCGTAGCGCACCAGCTCCGACCGATGATGGAGGTTCAGCTTCTCCATGATCCGCTGCCGGTACGTGTCTACCGTCTTCGGACTGATGATCAGCTTCTCCGCGATCTCCTGGTTGGTGAAGCCGGCCGCAGTGAACTGGAGCACCTCCTGCTCGCGGTTCGTCAGTCTCGCGTACTCGGACCTTCCGCCCTCGCCTCGCACACCGCGGCGGTACTCCTTCAGCACTTTCTGCACCGCGGACGGGTAGAGGAACACTTCGTCCCGATGCGCCGCGCGGATCGCGTCCATCAACTCGCCGTCCGCGGAACTCTTGAGCACGTAGCCGGACGCGCCAACCCGGAGCGTCTGGAAGAGGTACGGCTCCTCTGCGTGCACCGTCAGAATCACGATGTGGCCTTCGTACCCCTGGTCCTGCAGACGTTTCGCCGCTGACAGGCCGTCCATCTCGGGCATGGAGATGTCCATGACAACGACGTCCGGAGAGAGGCTCTGAGCCAGCTCCACCGCCTCCAATCCGTTCGACGCCTCCCCCACCACTTCCATGTCATGCTCCAGCGCCAGCAATGCGCGCAATCCCGAACGCAGGATTGCGTGGTCATCGGCTAGCAGGACAGAGATCTTCTTGCGCACCTTTAGTTCGTCCGTTCCGCGGGCAACATGACGTCCGCCGACACCCGCGTGCCCGATCCCGCGGACGACTCGACTCCAAGCGTTCCGTCGACGAGCGCCAGCCGCTCCTTCATGCCAAACAGCCCAAGTCCCGCGTCCACGGCGTCCGTCGCCGCGTCCGCATCGAACCCCCGGCCGTCGTCTTCAATCAGCATCCGCAGCCGTGTGCCGCGCTTCGTAAGACTGATCTCTACTCGCGATGCGCGGGCGTGCTTCGCGATGTTAGAGAGCGCCTCCTGGGCGACGCGGTAGAACACCAACTCGACTTCGGTAGGCAGGCGGCCCAGCCGATCCGACGAGAGTGTTGCATCGATGCCCCAACGTTGAGTGAAGTCGCGCACCTGGGCCTTCAGCGCCATCTCCAATCCCAGGTCATCCAGCACGCGGGGCCGCAGATCGATCGCCAGCGCGCGCACGCCCTCCAAGGCGCCACTCAGGATCGTCCTCAATTCCGCCAGTCCGTCGCGCGTCGCTTCGTCGTCCGCCAAACGCTCGATCACGCGCAGCCGTACAAGCACGGACGTCAGCGCCTGTGCGGTGTCGTCGTGCAACTCGCGCGAGAGGCGCTTGCGCTCCACCTCCTGCGCCGTCAAGACCTGCGAGGACATCTGCCTCAGCCGCACATCGTACGCTCGCGCCTTCTCAAGCGACTCGTCCAGCTCGTTCAGGACGTTCTGCACAAAGGATGCGTTCTGACACTCTCTGCACGCTTCAGGCGCCGGCGGGAGCGAGAGTGCATCGTCTGAGGCGACGGATCCGGCAAATCCCGCTCCGCTACCCATATCGATGCGGCCGACAACGGACACGAACGTAGCGTTGAGCAACGCAGCCTGCTCCCGATCGAGAGCGTAGACGCGACCGTTGTTCGAGGGCTCCAGTCTGACGAGATGGCGATCCAGGAGGACAGCCAGATGCCGTTCGACGCGCTGGCGCGGCAGACCGAGAGTCCGGGCGAGGGCGACCGGACTCGCCGCGCCGTGGCCCAGCGCGTTCAGGATCTCAAGGCGGTACTTGTTGGCGAGCGCACGTAGCGTGGACTCTAGGTCAGCAAGCTCCGGAATCGCGTCTGACATAAGGTATCACTCCTCTTGTCAGACGAATCATAGCACTCATGGAGCGCGCCCCGGACGCGCCAATTGGCCCTATTTCCACTTGATTTCCGCAGGATCGCGATCGTATGGCTTGAACATGTCCTTCCACCAGTACGCGACAAGCGTATCCATCAGCTTGGACTTGCGGCCGTTCTTCGTCTTGGCCATCTCAGTCGTGAGTGTATCCAGGGCCGCGTTGACCTTGGGACCGAACAAGCCCTCCAGATACTCGCGCGGAATGCGCGGCGTCTCTTCGTCGAAACTGAGATCCTCGCTGAGGCGGGCGGGGCCCACCGGCGGAATGTAGAAGATGTTGGCCTCGGTGCCATACTCTGGATGGAGGGGCAGCGCGACCTTCCACTTGTTCACGAGCTGAGCCACAGGACCTTCGTGATCGTCCAGCATGCCGAACCAGACGGCGCGGCCCGGGCACTGGCGCGCGCAGGCGGGCGCGACATTCTGCTCGACGCGCGGGAAGCACATGATGCACTGCTGGCTGACGTTTCGCATGAAGTTGAAGTAGATCTTCTCATAGGGACAGGCCTCGGCGCAGAACTGATAGCCGCGACAGCGCGTCTCATCACGCAAGACAATGCCGTCCTCAGAGCGCTTGTACATCGCATCGCGCGGGCACGCGTCCACGCAGGCCGGCTTCGTGCAGTGGTTGCAGAGCCGGGGCAGGTAGAAGTAGTAGGCGTTCGGATACTCACCCGCGCCCTGGTCCTCATCCCAGTTCGGCCCCCATTCAGGCTCCTCGCCAACGTGCTGGAGGAACGTCGAACGGCCCTTGCCGCCGTAGAAAACCTCATCGTAGTTGAAGTCCCAACCGCCACCCCATTCGCTGCGCTTCGCCAAGCGGCCGGGCTGCGGCACGCCATCGCGATAGCCTCCGCCCATCGTCTCATAATCGCGAGGATGACCTTGCCCCGGCTGGGTGTTGACGGTGCACCACCACTGATAGTCCGTGCTATCTTCGTTCGTCCAGAGCGTCTTGCAGGCGACCGAACACGTTTGACAGCCAATGCACTTGTTCAGGTCGAAGACCATCGCGACCTGACGGTCGGTGCTGCCCTTCTTCTGCTTCGTCTTAGCCATATCCGTAACCTCCTGCAACCCCGAGCCGCTACTGAATGCTTAGCTCCTGCCAGCCCTTGGAGAACGACTTCAGGCCTGCGCGTTCCTGGTTGGCTCCTTCCCAGACAGCGAATGCGACCTTCGCGGCCTTCCTGACGGAGAACCGCACGGCATCGCCTCGAACGGACAGCGGCCGCGAAAAGACCACCTGCCAGCGGCCGCGATACCAGCGGCTCCGCGCTTCTGTCTGGGTTTTCGGCGCCGGCTCCAAGGTGCCTGCGCCCTTCGCGATCAGTTCCTGAGCTTCTCCTTCGGGGAGATTGGCCCGCCAGAACCATGCGTTCACGGGTGCTTCGGGGCTGCCCATGCTCTCGAGCGCGGCCTCTCCCTTGAGCGGGAACAACACGCCGGCGGCGTCTGGGAATATAGTGCCATCGCCGTGGTCCAAATCCTTCGAGTCGTCCGGCCATTCCAGGCGGATGGCGATGTTCTTACCGTTGTGAGCAGCCTGCACCTTGAGCGATCTCACGCTCCCGACTGGCTTGCCGGCCCACGCGGTGCGAACGTAGCGAGAAGGCTGCTTGTGCAGGGGCGTTGCGCCAAGGGTGACCTGCTCAGCGGCGATCTTCTTCCACTGGGCCGCCGCCGGGTCCAGCAGCGTGCTATTGGCTAACCGTAGTTTCACGACCTTCATCGTCGAATCCTCCCGTTAGGCAAGCCACGTTGCCTTCAGTAACGACATCCCAGCGCTGCTATGAACTCGGCGCGCGCTGCGCCCGCAGCCACCTGTGGCCGCATGGCCAGCATATGCGGTACACGGCTTCTTGTCTGTCAGGCATGGCCACCGCTTTCCGGTCGGGTTTTGCCTGACACGGTTAGCTTGAAGCTAGGGAATCCCCAACGCTTCCAGCTTCGCACTAGGAACCACACCGTTCACCCAACCACGCGCCGCGTAGTACTCCTCCAGCATCAACTCCAGTTCACAGACTTGGCCCTCTGAGCCTCCGCCGGTGGACGGTTCGGTCAGAAATCTCTCTGGCAAGGTGTCGGACCCCTCGCCGATGCCGGCCAGGTTGTTGTAGTGACGCTCCAGGTTGTAGATGCGTTCGCCGATCGTCATGAGTCCATCAGCGTCCATCTGCACGCCGACAACTGACGAATACTGCGCCACGTAATCGTCGATGCTCTCCGCGAAGACCGAGAACTTGCAGATATCTAGCGAATCAGAAACGGCGTGTAAGTCCTGCATGTACTTGAGCAGCTCACCCTTCCCTTCCCATGCCTTCGGATCCGTGGGATAGGGAATGCCGGCGACCTCGCTGGCGAACGTGTAGCCACGCAGGTGGCACGCACCTCGGTTGCTGGTAGCCAGGCCCAAGCCCATGCCTTTGAGGCCACGCGGGTCGTAGGCGGCAATGCCCTGCCCTTTCACGGCCATCGCCATCTCCGGATCGCCGAACTCGGCTGCCGCGCGCGCCACCCCATCTGCTAATGTGTCGCCCAGGCCGCTGCGCGTCGCCGTCTTGCGAACCAGGTCCACCATTGCGTCGGTATCCCCCCAATCGAGGCGTTCGAAGATCAGCTCCTTCTCGCTCGCCTCCATCGTCATCGCCAGAGCGTTGCCCATGTCAACGGTGTCCATACCAAGGTCGTTGCAGAGGTCGGTGATGTAGGCGATCGCGTCCCGGTCGTCGTTGAGGCAGGCGGCGCCAAAGGCCCACGCCGACTCATACTCAAAGCTCTCCATGTGCACGTGGTATTTGCCGTCCGGCGTCTCCACCTCTTTCTTGCAGCCGACGGGACAGGCATGACAGGTGGGGTTGCCAACCAGGATGGTGTCTTTGATCTTGTCGCCGGCGATGTTGGGCGCGCCTTCGAACGTAGTGAACTGGCCATTCCTGGTCGGTATCGCGCCGATGATGTTCAGAACGATCATGCCGCTGTTTGTGCCTAAGGTCGAAAGCGCGCCCGTCCTAGGCGCCGTGGCCGGGGATTCAGTGATCGCCTTCAGGACCGCACGCCTCGCCTCGCGGAACGCCTTGGGGTCGGCGGGTGTTGGCACTCGCTTGGCCGCCTTGATCACGATCGCCTTCAGGTTCTTGCTGCCGCCGACGGCGCCCGTGCCGCCTCGGCCCGCCGCGCGATCGTGCTCGTTGAGCCACGCCGCGAAGCGCACTTGGTGCTCGCCAGCTTGGCCGATAGCGATCACGCTGACGTCGTCACCGTGACGCTTCAAGAGCGTCTCGACTGTGTCGTGGACGCCGCTGCCCCACAGGTCTGAGGCGTCCAGCAGTTCAACCTTCTCGTCCTCGACGAACGCGTACAGGGGCGTCTCAGACCGTCCCCGGAACAGGAGGCCGTCGAACCCAGCCCAGCGCAAACGGGCGCCGGACCAGCCCCCTTGGTGTGAGTCGGTGACGGTTCCCGTGAGCGGCGACTTCGTGACGACGGCGAGACGGCTGCTCATGTTGACGTCGGAACCCGTGATGGGGCCTACCAGGAAGCAGAGGAGGTTGTCAGGACCCAACGGATCGACGTCCGGTCCGTTGTCGAACACGTACTTTACGCCGAGTCCGCGGCCACCGATGTACTTGCGCGCGTCCTCCTCAACGATCTCCTCGTACCCGACCTCACGCGCACTCAAGTCAATGCGCGCTACTCGATTGGCGTATCCTCCGAGCTGCATCTTCCCTCTCCTTTGCGGCGAATCTACGGTGTGATCGCGATCTTGAGGACGCCCTCTGTCTTGTCGCGAAACAGGTCGTATGCTTGTGGCGCGTCTGCCAGCTTCATGTGATGCGTAAAGAGCGGGCCGAGATCGACCTGCCGGTGTTGCAAGACGGCGAGCAGATGCTCCAGGCGGTCCCGGCCGGATGGGCAGAGCGTGCTCACGACACGCCGGTGAAGAAACGACATGGACATGGTCGGCATCGTCACGGTGGGGTTCATGCCGTAGACGCCGACAGACGAGAGCGTGCCACCGCGGCGGAGGACGAGGTTGGCGGCCTCGAACGTGGCCTGCGTCCCGACAGCCTCGACCGCGATGTCCACTCCCGCGTTGTTGGTGAGCGCCATGATCTCGGCGACCGGGTTGCTCTCGGCCGCATTGATCACCACGTCCGCGCCGAACCGCTTCGCCATCTCCAGCCGCTCTGGGATCGTGTCCACGCCGATGATTAGGCCGCAGCCGCGAGCGGCGGCGCCGGCGGTCGCGCACAGGCCCACCGGCCCTTGGGCGAACACGGCGACCGTGTCGCCGAAGCCCGCGTTTGCTCGGTCGATAGCGCCGAAGCCGGTCGACATGATGTCGGTTGGGAGGATCGCCTGCTCATCCGTGATGCCATCTGGCACCTTGGCGGCGGAGATGTTCGCGTCCGGCACAAGGTAGTATTCTGCCTGGCACCCGGTAAGCATGGTTCCGCCGCCCGTGCAGACGCTGTAGTCACCGTGCAGGCATTCGGTGCATCTGCCGCAGGAGGTGAGACAGGATGCGATGACCCGGTCGCCCGGCTCAAACCCGATCACGCCTTCACCGACCGTGTGAACAACGCCCACGCCTTCGTGGCCCATCGGCAGGCCCTCGGCTTGCACAATGCCCGGGTACCCGATGGCCAGCGCCTCGTTGGGTATTTCGTCCAGGAAGTGCATGTCCGTCCCGCAGATGGTGGACAAGGTCATCTTCACCACGATCTGCCCGGGGCCGGGCTCCGGTATGGGCAGGTCCATCATCTCCAGCTTGCCGTTTTCAGTCTTTACGCAGACCAGCATCATCGCACCTCGTTATCTCTTGTTTCGCTCTCGCGGCCTACCGTTTAGGCGTTGTTCCATTGCGTCCGCGCCGCTTTGCCGGCCGGGACGCAATGCCGTCCCACGCTTCGATCTCGACGTTCGTGGCCCGGTCCACGGGGCACGGCTGCCACTCCATCAGCCAGTAGCGCAGGTGGCCGTAGCCGCCTGCGAGGTGGAGCCATTTCACCATGCCCGGCTCGATGTTCGAAGGATCGGACCAGTTCTCGAACTGATAGGGCTCCCAGCCGTTGTAGATGATGAGCTGGCCCGGCCGCACCGCTTCCGTCACCTGCGCCTCCATGATCGAGTCACCCAGGTCGTTGTAGACCTTTACCTGCTGCCCATTCTGGATGCCGCGGGCGGCGGCGTCCTTAGGGCTCAGCATCGCCTGCGGTACGCCGCGATGCGTCTGCAACATCGTCCGGTTGGCGATGTTGAGAGCGTGGATACTCCAGCGGTTGTGGCCGCTGGTCAGCTTCAGCGGGTAGTTGCCGCCCATGGGTGGTGGGTCCTTGTGGCATGGCAACTCTTCGCCGGCCTCCAGGAACCATGGGTGGTCGATGAGGAACTGCGCACGCCGCGTCAGCGTCGCGTAGGGGTGCTTCTTCTCCACGTGGTCACGAAACGGCACGAACGTCTCATCCGGCTTCACCTCGGTCGATTGGGCGATGGCCCTGGGCGCTATTCCCAGCCCGGTCCAGCGTTCGTAGCCCTTCTCGCGCAGCGTAGCCAGGCTGGTACCCTCTGGAAGCGCGCCGGCGATCGTCGTGTCTGTCACCATTTCGTCGGCGATCTTCTCCACGTCGAGCAAGCTACCCTGGGCGATCATTCGGTCGTACAGGCCCTCCAGTTGGTAGCTCATACCTTTCGAATCCGTGTACTCGGTCATGCCGCGGCGCTTGGCCTGCTGCTCCATCTTCTCCGCGATGCCTCGGAAGATGAACCACTCGTCCTTGGCTTCGCCGGGAGGATCAAGGATCTTGTCGGAGAACGTGAGGTTCATCGTGTGGCTGCTGGGAATCCCGAACGCGATCTTCTCGTACTGCTGGGAGGCAGGCAGGATGATGTCCGAAAACATGGCCGTCGTGCTCATGCGCGGGTCGATGGTGACGACCATCTTCAGCTTGGGCCAGAGGGTCTTGAGGAACAGGTTCTGACCGCCTCGCGTGCGGCGCAGCATGTTGCCGCCGCATTCGATGAGGACGCGGGGCTTCTGGTCCTTGGTGGGCCTGTCTACGCCCTGCCACCAGTTCTTGTCGGCCGCTTCCTGCCAGTATTCTTTGAACGGCCGCTTCATGGACGGATCGTGCCACCCTGCTTTCGCCCAGATGTCGTCGAACCCGCAGTGGTAGTACCAGAAGAAGGCCGGCGGGTAGAACAGCATGGGCCCGATGCCTAGCTCCGACATCTGCTTGCTGAACTCGATGGCTGCCAGTTCGCGGGTGAGGCTGGGATCGGCGTCCATGAGGTTCTGGGTCATCATGTTGTTCATCGCCACGAGTTGGTGCGCGTCCTGGTTGGGTTCGACCTTCGCCTGCACGAGGCCGCTCCCGTCGAAGAATCCGCCGGTCCAAGCGCGCACGCCCGCGCCCTTGCGGCCCCAATTGCCGGTCAGGGCCAACAACAGCAGCTCTGACCGCTCGATCAGGTCCCCATGATAGAACTTGCCTGCGTTGCTCAACGAGCAGATGATGCTGGTCCGCTTGTTCGCCACCTTGCGCCCTAGCTCCCGGATCACATCCGCGCTGACGCCGCAGATCTCTGATGCCTTCTCCGGTGTGTAGTCCCGCAGGCGCTCCCTTGCCAGCGCGAAGACGGTCGTGAGTTGGACGGATGAGCCGTCCTTGAGCCGCGCGCGGAAGGTACCTTCCAGAGCGGGATCGACCCGGCCGAGTTTAAGGCTCGCTCGCGGCGCCTCAACGATCTTCCGCTTCTTTGCGTCGAAGAAATAGAACTGCTCCTCGCTGCCGCCGTCCTCCATGTCGCTCTGGCGCAGATACATCCGCGTGTCGCGACGCACGAGCAACGGCAGGTCCGTTTGCTCCTGCACAAAGCGCTTCTTGTACAGCCCTTCTTCGACGACGACGTGCGCCATGCCGAGCGCGAAGGCGGCGTCCGTGCCCGGCTCCACAGGCACATAGTGATCCGCGTGGACGACCGAGGGACTGAAGTCGGGCGCGACGGTAACCACTTCAGCGCCCTTGTAGCGGGCTTCCGTAATGTAGTGCTGGTGGGGAATGCGTGTGTTGGCCGGGTTGGCGAACCAGATGAAGATCAGCTCGGCGTGAAACCAGTCATCGATGGAACTCACGGGGTCGAAGAAGCCGTAGGTCATGTATTGACCCGGAGCGAAGTCTGTGATCTCGGCGTTCATATCCATCTGCAGGCTGCCGACGTGCGCGGCGAAGCGGCCCCTGCCGAAGAGCCCCCACGTGCTCGCGCTCGCGCCGCCGACGTGGACGATCGACTCCGGCCCGATCTCCTCTATGCCGTCCAGGACCGCGTCCGCGACTTCGGTCAGCGCTTGGTCCCACGAGATGCGTTCCCACTTGCCTTCGCCGCGCTTCCCTACCCGCTTCAGCGGGTACATCACGCGCTCTTTGCCGTCCAGGACATCGCGCCAGGCGACGCCCTTCTGGCAACCCATCGGGTTCATGTCGGGTACGCCCTGCTCGATGATGGGGAACGCGCCGGCCGCCTCTTCGTGCCGGATCTTGCCGTCTTTGATGTACACGTGCATCGGGCAGTTGCCCGGATAGCAGTCCACGCAATGGCTACCCCAGGCGACGCGGTCCCATTTCCATAGCTGCCGATACGCGTCCTCGCCAGCGCGATCGGCCTGCTTTTTGCTTGCTGAACGCTTACGTCGTGCGGAAACCATATCGACCACCTTCAGACTCTCTCAACGTAGCTGCACCCAACGTCACGCCCGTATGCCACGCCGTCACTGCGGCGTTGTCGATTGGGCCTCTCAGCAAACACAGGTCAGGCTCCGCCCGACCGCTTGCGCTCCTGAATAATCATGTCCGCGACCTTCATGCCTGAGTCGGCGGCCTGATGCGTGCCCATGCCGGCGCTGCCGGCATCCGCACCCGCGTAGTAGAGGCCGGGTATCGGCGACTGAGAAGACGGCTTGTCCTTCCCGCACTGCCCGACGATCTGGGCCAGGCCGACGCACTCCCCGCCTTGGCCCGGCAGCACGGAGTCTCGCGATGACGAGGAGATCTCAGCGGGGCCCGCGCGATCTACGGACTCGATGGCCGCCCAGGCATCCGGGTATAGCCGTTGCATCATCTCGTCCATCTTGTCGCACAAGGCGCCAATCTCCTTCGCTTCCGGGTCAGGAGAACAGATGGTGCCTGCCACGATGCACTGCTTGCCCGGCGGGGCCATGTCCGGGTCGTAGTTGGCAGCCACCGTCATGAAGAGGATCACCTCTTCGGGAATCTTGCCGTCCGCCGCCGCCTCGAAGCGCTCGACGTTCCACCAGCTATCGTCGCCATACGCTACGTACATGGGCAGGTCCAGCACGTCCTTGTCCAGGAAGTAACGCACGCCGGTGAACGCCCAACCGGGGACCAACTCCTTGATGTACTTCGTATATGACGCCTCGAAGTGCTCTTCACCCGCCAGCTTGAGAACGGTCGGCTGAATGCCGGCGCTGCTTGCGACGATCGGCGCATCGAACGTGCCGTCTTTCGTGACGACGCCAGTGACCTTGCCGTCCTCCACCTTGATGCGTTCTACTTTCGCTTTCGTCAGCAATTCGCCGCCCAGCTTCTGGAACTCTCTCGCGATGATGTCTGTCAGCCGGCCGAAGCCACCCTTGTAGTTGCCGCCGCCTCCTTGGATCATGATTTGTTGCATGATCTTGATCTGCTCGGAAGCCGACACCAAGTCGATCGGCTCTGCGAGCGAGGCGTTGGCGTGAAACGCGAGATAGCTGTAGAGGCGGAACGGTACGTCGTTCTGCTGGCAGTAGTCATGCATCGATACGGCGTCAAGGTCGTCAACTTGGTCCGGCGGCATCACGGCCATATCGGCCATGAACTTCACGGAAGCCGCTTGATCGCCTTCGTCCATCTCCCACATCTGGAAGAAGGGCAGCGCGTCCTGCAGCCCTTGAACGAATGCTACGCTCCGGTACTTGGACCACTCCTTGGCGCGATAACTGATACCGCAGACCTTCTTCATGGAGTTGTGCTCCAGGCACGGCTCCCTCTCTGACTCCACGCCCAGTTCCTTGAACAAGATCTCAAAGGCGGCGTCGTTGATCGGCACCTGACCGTGAGGCCAGATGTCGTACTCGAAGCCGTTCTTCTTGCCGGTCAGCATCTTGCCGCCCACGCGGCCGTTCTTCTCGAGTAGCAGCGTTTTAATGCCCGCTTTCGCCAGCAGAACGGCGCACGCGCTGCCGCCGGGACCGCTCCCGATCACAATCGCATCGAACGTCTTGTCCGTCATCGTCCTACTCCTTCTCGATGTAGCCATGCTCGAAGATGCCGTGGGCGACGCGGTCGCCGTAGCGATAGCGCGTGAACCCGTCCTTCACCAACGTCTTCCCGAACTGAGCCGTCGCGATCGCCAGCACCTCTTCGCCGACGATGTGATGCTCGTGATCTCGTTCGTCGACCAGGTGAACGTCGACACCGAGCTGCCGTGTGCCTCCGTCAGTGGTCTTTAGATCCATCTTGACTTCCTGGAGAGCGAGGACCTCCTTGCCATCCCAGAGGCCGCCGATATAGATCTGCTGGTCTCCGAGCAGGATCTGCACGGCGTTGAACCAGAAATCCTTGCCGAACTCTCCGCTGAGGTAGTCCCAGTTGTGCATCTTCGACCAGTCCCGCTCGCCGCCCCACGTATGGTCGCGATGGCCGAGACAATCGACGGTGTGCTCGACGCCGCCGATCGTCATCTTGCCGGTGACCGTGCCCGCGTGTTCGATGTGGCGGGGGATCTGGTCGGACGACGAATCCGGCGGGAAAGGATAGAGATACGTGGGCGAGATGCCCTCCCAAACGAGGTCAAAGTCGTACCCTTCCCTCTTGTAGCGGAGGCGGAATCGCTCAAGCGGGCGCTCGATGTCGATCGTGTAGCCATGCAGGCTGAGGTGGTCTTCTTTCACGGCCGGAAGGGCCGCGTGCGTGTCGATGAGCGTGTGCGCTACTTCGCCGCCGCGCACGAGCATCAGGTAGAGGTTGGCCTCGTTCTGATTCTGGTGCATCCCCAACCTGAGCGTCGCGCCCACCTCATTCGCGGCGTCGTAGAACGCGAACCAGTAGCTCTCGTTCCACATCGGGAGCGAATCCGGCCCAGGCGCGTGCCGACGATCGTCCTCGGTCGTCGCCATATGAACTTCACTTGCCATGCGGACCTCCTTCGTCTCTCACGCTTCGGTCCCCCCGGCCGGCGAGGCGCTCAGGCGCGAGATCATGTCCTCCAACTGCAACATCAGCGTCAGGTCACCCTCGATCGTGAGCTTGCCGCCCAAGTACGCCTGCGTCCGGTCCAGCTCGCCGCTCTGGATCCCCGCCCAGTCGGCGGCCGCAACGTTCACAGTGACATCGGGGTTATCGACCGTCCCCTCATGCCGCTCTCCCTCGCCCTTTTCCGCGACGAGGTACCAGTCGTGTCCGCC
The DNA here is from genome assembly GCA_003228685.1 of Chloroflexota bacterium. Classification (GTDB taxonomy): domain Bacteria; phylum Chloroflexota; class Dehalococcoidia; order DSTF01; family RBG-16-68-14; genus SZUA-185. Next base: position 87,658 of record QIFC01000100.1, on the reverse strand, counting down.
GGGTCCGGTCAGATGGAACTGGACGCGGACAGTAATCTCCTTGACGTTCGTCATCGGGCGGCCACCCGGCGGCGGAAGTTCGAGCAGCGTGGCCAGCCGTTGCGTGCAAGGATTGTTGGTCGCCATATCGTTGGCCGCGGTTGAGATGCCCTTCTCGGCCATGTTGCGGGTTACGCTCACCATGACGACGCCAAACCTAAATGCGGCCATGATTTCGTTGTAGAGCGAGTGCTTCACCTTGCGGCCCGTCAGCGTCTCGTATCGCGCAATCGTCTCTTCCTTGCCGGGGAAGCCTTCTAAGCGAGGGATGCCCATGCCCTCGCTGTGGTGCCAGTCCAAGAACAACCACCAAGCCAGATCGGATTCGGGATCGCCAACGTAGGCCATCTCCCAGTCGAGCACGCCCGCGACTTCGTCGTCGCGGATGATGACGTTCGGCAGGCGCGCGTCGCCCCAGCACAGCGTGACAGCGTCGGGCGTGTAGCGGTTCTCCTTCAGCCACGCCAGCGCCGGGTCCAGGATCGGTTGCGGTTCGTCGCCACGCGTCCATTCCAAGAACTTCTCGTAGTACTCGATCTGGCGGTCGAGCGGCCCGGTGCCTCCATCCGGAACGCCGAGGAACGAAAGGCCGAGTTCCTCCCAATCGAGCGCGTGAACGCTAGCCATAGCTTCGATCCCGCTCCACCAGATCTTCTCTCTGCGTTCAGGAGTCGCCTCAAGGCAGAACCCGAAGCTGTGGTAGGGTGGCACCTCGTTCGGCACCTCGCCTTCAATCTTGCGCATGACGTAGAACGGACTGCCGAGCACGCCGGCGTCCTCCTCAAGCCACGGCACCTCGGGAACGGGGACATTGGTGCCGCTCAAGCACCGCATCACCTCAGCCTGCAACGTCAGGTCGTACTCAGGGAAGACTCGGAAGTCGGCCGGTTCGAGTCTGATCACGAAGGTCTCTGAGCGCGCAGCCCCACCCTCCCGCCACGAAAGGTCGCACATCAACGTCTCGTTTGAAACGCCGGCCGAGGGCAGGATCAACGATGAGATCGTGACCTCATCAGCCAAGGGCATCTCGGCCGCGAACCACTCGCCCAGCCGGGTCTGGGTCGCCTCAAGGTCTCGATCGTGTGGCATCTCGCCGTCCTCCGAAGCTCGCTGTCTACTGTGCTGTTGGCTCGTCGCGTTTGATCGTGATGCGGAAGCAGCAGTTCTCGGCGCCGTGTGCCGCCGTCTCAAGCGTCTCCACGTCCACCTCGGTATTCGCGGCCGTCTTGAATAGGTGCTTGACCCAATACGCACCACAGATGCACAGCTTCGGATCGAGCGTGATCACGTTGCGCCTGACAAGCGGGCAGACGCACTTCCCCTGGTGCAGTTCGGTCCAGAGAATGACGTCGCCGTCGCGCTCCACGCGCACCTTGCTGGGACCCGTCGTCTGCATCCTCTGGAGGAAGGCCTCCAGGTCCATGGGGACAGCCATGCCCGTGAGATCGACGAACGCGGAGACGCAGGTCTTCGCCTCGCCCTCCATCAGCGTGTCGACGGCGACATCGTCCATCTTGTAGATCGTCTCGAAGAGGCCGCCGGTCAGCCGGTCATGAAAGTCCCGCATCAGCTTCTCGACCCACTCGGCTGCGTCGTCCTTCGGCTGGTCCATACGCTTCTCCGTCGGCTCGCGTCTCCGCGTCAGCCGGACTTGCTTACCTCAACCCGCGTTCCTCTATCTGTCTGGACCGGCGACCACATGAAGGGCCAATAACGCAGATGGCCGTAGCCGCCCGCGAACCCGAGCCACTTCGCCATCGCACCTTCGATGTCGTTGGGACCGTGCCAGTCCTTGAACTGGTAGTGATCCCAGCCGTTGTAGCAGATAACCTGGCCTGGCCTCACAGACGAAGCGAGCTTCACGCGCACCAGGAAAAAGCCCATGTCGTTGTGTACGCGCACCTCGTCGTCATCCGCGATGCCACGCTTCGCGGCGTCCTCCTGGTTCATCACGATGTGCGGCCGGCCTCGATGCGTCTCCAGCATCAGCTTGTTCGCGATGTTGTTGGCGTGGATGCTCCAGCGACTGTGGCCGCTGGTGAGCATGAGCGGGAAGTCGCCACCCATCTTGGGCGGATCCTTGTGAGCAGGCAGCTCTTCGCCGGCCTCGAGGAACCAGTCATGGTCAATGTAGAATTGCGCTCGCCGCGCCAGCGTGGGATAGGGATCCTTGCGTTCGATGTGCCGGCGGAACGGCGTCATCGTCTCGTCCGGCTTGATGTCGGTCGCGTAGCTCTGAGCGTAGGGCACGAATCCCCAGTCCTCGTACCGCACGACACCTTTCTCGCGCATCGTCTCGATTGTGGTGCCTTCCGGCAGCGTACCCATGTCGGAACTGCCCGCAATACCCTGCGCCGTCATCTCTTCTTCGTCGACCATCGTGCCGCCGGCCGTCCATACCGATTCCAGGTCTTCCAGACTGTAGACGTTGCCACGCCTGTCCTGGTACTCCGTCATTCCCCGCGCCTTCGCTCGCTCCGACATCTTGCGGCAGAGCAGCCTAAAGATCTGCCATTCGGGCTTCGCCTCGCCCGCCGGCTCCACTGCCTTATCCGCCATGGTGTAGAACAGCGTGTGGGCCAGGCCCATGGCGCTCGGACGCTCGTATTGCTGGGCGGCAGGAAGAACGTAATCGGAGTACATCGCGGTGGTGCTCATGCGAACGTCAACGGTGAAGATGCACTTGAGCTTGGGCCAGAGATGCTTCAAGAACATCGTCTTGCCGCCCCGCGTTCGGCGCAGCAAGTTGTCGCCGACGTGCATCATCACGCGTGGCGGCTGGTCCTCTCTCGGCACGTCGACGCCCTGCCACCAATCCTTTTCGAGCGCCTCGTTAAAGTAGTCGTCGAACTCGCGCTTCATGCTCGGGTCGTGCCAATCGCGCTTGTTCCAAAGTTCCCGGAAGCCGACGTGGTAGTACCACCACCACACGGGCGGGACGAGCATGCTGGTAGCGGCGGTCACCTGTTTCAGCCCCTCGATCGCTGCCACCTCGTCGCTCTGGGTGGGGTCCTGAGCCTTGACCGCCTGCAGCATGCCATCGTAGCCGGCAAGCAGCATGTCAAGCTCTTCCTTCGTGCCCGCGCGCCTCATTTCGTCCAATTGGCCGGCGGTCGTCGGGGGCACGTTCCAGTACGTGGGTCCGGTTCCCTTCTTGCCCCAGTTGCCCGTCATCGCCAGCAGCATGTACATCGAGCGGCCCATCAGGTCGCCGTGGTAGTGTTTGCCCGTGGCCAGTCCTTCGTAGACGTGCGTCTTCTTGCTGGCCACCTTGCGCGCCAGCGAGCGAATGACATCGGGATTGACGCCGCACATCTCCGTCGCCAACTCTGGCTCGTACTGCTTCAGCCGCTCCTTGAGCAGCTCGAAGACGGGCGCTACCTTCACCTTTTCGCCATTCGCTAGCACGGCCGTGTAGGTGCCCTCTAGGGCAGGATCGACGTCACCCAGTGCCAGCGATCCTCGGTCCGCCTCCACCACGCGCTTCGAGGCCTGGTCGTAGAAGTAGAATTGGTCGTCGCGGCCTTCGTCTTCGATCTCGTTCCCACGCAAGAAGTGGCGGGTGTCCACCCGCACCAGCAACGCAAGGTCTGATTGTTCCTTCATGAAGGTGCTGTCCATCAGCCCCTCGTCCGCGACCACCTTGCACATGCTCAAGCAGAGCGCGGCGTCGCTGCCGACCTTCACCGGCACGTGGTAGTCCGTATTGACGGCCGATGCGTTGTAGTCCGGAGCGATTAGCACGACTTCGGCGCCCTTGTATCGCGCCTCGGTCAGGAAGTGGTAGAAGGGAATGCGGGTGTAAGAAGGGTTGCAGTGCCAGATGAGGATCAGCTCCGAGTGAGCGTAATCGTCTTCGCTGGCAGCCGTGAGCTTTCCAAACGTGAGGTACATCCCCGGCGAAAAGTCGCCGACGTCGGTGTCGAAGTCGGCAAGGAGCGTGCCGGTGATCGCGCTGAACCGCCGCTGAGCCATCACTCCGTACGCGCAGGCATTAGCGCCATTGGGAGAGAAGATGGACTCCGGGCCAATCTCCTGGATAGCATCGAGGATGCCATCGGAGATCTCCTCCATCGCCTGGTCCCAGCTGACCTGTTCCCACTCGCCGCCACCTCGCTCGCCGACACGCTTGAGCGGATGGAGCACACGCTCTTTCGCCTTCAGCATCTGATGCCAGCACGAGCCCTTCTGACAACCCATCGGATTGAAGTCCGGCACGCCTTCTTCCACGATGGGGAAGGCGCCGGACTGCTCCTCGAACTGGATCTCGCCGTCCTTCATGTAGACCCAGTAGGGACAGGCGCCGACGGAGGGGTAGCAATCTACGGCATGGCTGCCGCGGACGACGTCGTCCCACTTCCACTTTTCGCGGTAGGTCTGTTCGGACGCCTGGTCTGACGTTCGCTTGGGCTTCTTATTTCTCTTAGCGGAAGTCGCCATTACACCTCCCGGAATGCACCCGTTGTCTGGACGCTCGTCGAGCAAGACTAGTGTAGGTTGCCGCAGACGTGGGCGGTCAATCCGGTAGCGCCTGATCGGCGAGTAGGGCGTTACCCCACTTGTGCGCCCTCAGACGCTACGCAAATGTTCGAAACAGCGACGGAAGTGGCTCAGTCGATCTTCGATACCTCCACCCGCGTTGCCCTGTCTACGTGGGTTGGCTGCCACATGAAGGGCCAGTAGCGCAGGTGACCATAGCCTCCCGCAAATCCGAGCCACTTCACCATGCCCCCTTCCAAGACGCTGGGGCCGCGCCACTGCTTGAACTGGTAGGGGTCCCAGCCGCTGTAGCAGATCACCTGTCCTGGGCGGACCGAATTCGACAGCTTCAGCGGTACGACAAAGGAGCCCATGTCATTGTGGACGCGCACCTCTTCGTTGTCGCTGACGCCGCGCTGGGCGGCCTCCACCGGGTTCATGACCAGGTGCGGCCTGCCTCGATGCGTCTCCAGCATCATCTTGTTGACGATGTTTGTGGAGTGTATGCTCCAGCGATTATGGCCGCTGGTGAGCATGAGCGGGTAGTCGCCTCCCATCTTGGGCGGTGGCTTGTGCGCCGGCAGCTCTTCGCCGGCCTCCAAGAACCAGTCGTGGTCGATATAGAACTGGGCGCGCCTGACCAGAGTTGGGTACGGATACTTCTTGTCCACATGGTGCGTAAGAGGAGTCATCGTTTCGTCTTGCTTGATATCCGTGGCGTAGCTCTGCGCGTTCGGGAACGGGCCGAAGTCCGTGAACCGCACTTGGCCCTCTTCGCGCACGGAGTCCATGGTTGAACCTTCCGGGATAACGCCCATGAACGCGCTCGTTTCCACGGCCTCCTCGGTCATCGCCTGCTCGTCGACCATCTCGCCGTCGGCCGTGAACGCATCCTCCAGTCCGTCCAAGGTGTAGGTGATGCCGCGGCTATCCTGATACTCGGAAATGCCTCTGGCTTTCCCTCGCTCCTCTAACTTGCGTGAAAGCAGGCGGAAGATCTGCCACTCCGGCTTCGATTCGCCGGCCGGCTCAACGGCTTTGTCGAGCACCGTATAGAACAGGTTCACGGCGAACCCGTGCGCATGCGGCCGTTCGTACTGCTGGGCGGCGGGAAGCACATAGTCGGAGAAGAGGCCCGTGGTGCTCATGCGCACGTCAACGCTGACGATCAGGTTGAGCTTCGGCCAGAGGTTCTTGAGAAACATCGTCTCTCCGCCACGCGTGCGGCGGAGCAGGTTGCCTCCCACCTCTATCATCGCCCTGGGTGGCGTGTCCTTGGGCGGCAGGTCGACTCCCTTCCACCAGTTCTTCTCGAGCGCTTCCTTGAAGTAGTCATCGAACTCGCGCTTCATGCTCGGGTCGTGCCAGTCGCGCTTGTTCCAGATTTCGCTATAGCCAACGTGGTAGTACCACCACCACACGGGCGGCACGTGCGTTCCCGTCTCGCTGAGGTTCTGCATGATTTCCACGGACGCAATCTCGTCCGTCATTGTCGGGTCTTGCGCTCGCGTCGCGGCAAGTATCGCTTTCAGGCCCGCGACGAGCTGCTCAGGGTCGTTCACGCCCACTCGCCCGCGCGGCTCGATCAGGTGCGCGCCGGTCGCCGGGCCGGTGTTCCAGTAGTCGGGCCCGGTCCCCTTCTTGCCCCAGTTGCCCGTCATTGCGAGCAAGAGGTACATCGACCGTCCCATCAGGTCGCCGTGGTAGAACTTCCCGGTGCCCAGTCCCTCGTGGACGTGAGTCTTCTTAGTTGCCACCTTACGCGCCAGCGAGCGGATCACATCTGGATGAACGCCACATTGCTTCGCAGCCTGCTCCGGCTCGTACTGCGCCAGCCGCTCCTTGAGCAGCTCGAAGACGGGCGTCACCTTCACCTCTTTTCCGTTCGCCAGCACCGCCTTGAACGTCCCCTCCAGCGCCGGATCGACATCGCCCAGTGCCAGCGATCCTCGATCCGCCTCCACGACGCGCTTCGCGGCTTGGTCGTAGAAGTAGAACTGGTCGTCCCGGCCTTCGTCCTCCATCTCGTTGGCCCGCAAGAAGTGGCGCGTGTCCAGCCGCACCAGCAACGACAGGTCCGTCTGCTCCTTCATGAAGGCGCTGTCCATCAGCCCCTCATCGACGATCACCTTGCACATGCTCAAACAGAAGGCGGCGTCGCTGCCAACGTTTACGGGGATGTGGTAGTCCGTATTAATGGTGGAGGGATTGAAATCGGGCGCGATCATCACCACTTCAGCGCCCTTGTATCGCGCCTCCGTGAGGAAGTGGGCCACGGGAATGCGCGTGTAGGAGGGGTTGCAGTGCCAGATGAGGATCAGCTCTGAGTGCGTGTAGTCGTCCTCGCTAGGGGTGACGTACTTCCCCCAGGTGAGGTACATGCCCGGCACGCAGTCGCCGATGTCCGCGTCGAAGTCGCCGATTGGGAAGCCGGTGATCGAACTGAACCTGCGGTGCGCCATCATGCCCCACGCCAGCGCGTTCGCGCCCGTCGGCGAGAACACGGACTCGGGTCCCGCCTCCTCAACCGCATCGATCAGGCCGTCCGCGATCTCCGTGAGCGCCTGGTCCCAACTGATGCGGTCCCACTTGCCAGAGCCGCGCTCGCCGGCTCGCTTGAGCGGATAGAGGACGCGCTCCTTGGCGGTCAGCATCTGATCCCAGCAGGCACCCTTCTGGCAGCCCATCGGGTTGAAGTCAGGCACGCCTTCTTCGACGATAGGGAACTTCCCTGCCTGCTCCTGGAACTGGATCTTGCCGTCCTTCAAGTACACCTGGTACGGGCAGGCGCCGACGGTGGGATAGCAGTCCACCGCGTGGCTGCTCCCTACTACGTCGTCCCACTTCCATCGGTCGCGGTAGGCGTTCTCGGTCCCTCGGTCGGGGTCTTTCGGCGCCGCTGGTTTCTTGCTTGCGGAAGTCATGATGATGCCTCCAGAGCACGGTTACTGGCATTCGATGCGTACTGATCAGAGCTAGTGTAAGACGCCCGTAAGGCAAGCGGTCAATCCGGCAGCGCCTTAACCCGCTGTCGGGCTTCACCCCACGTCCTGTGCCGATGGAAGCGTTGGCTGCAGACCTCCTAAGGCTGCCACTCGCCCGCCTCGACCAGAGCAACCCTCCCAGTGTTGTGTCGGGGGCTCGCCTTCTGAACAGGCAGAAAGGGGACGGAGTTGCTTGTCGCTACCTAGCTGCCTTCGAAGTCTGAGGTTGTCTTGTTGACAAAGGCTGTGGTCGCGCGAATGTGATCCTGGCTCATGAACGTGAGCATCTCCAGCGCCGCCGATGCATCCAGCGATTGCTCCACTGCGAGTCTCAGGATCTTGTTCAGCGAGAGTTTCGTCCAGCGGACGGCCAGCGGAGGAAGAGCGGCGATTTCTTCTGCCAGCGTTCTGGCCTCTGACAGCACGTCATCTCTTGGGCAGACGTTCCCGATCAGACCCATCTCCTTCGCTTCACCAGCCGAGTACAGCTTTCCGAGTAGCAGCGCTTCCTTGGCCTTGTTCAGGCCGACGAGGAGCGGCCAAATCGGGACGCCGCCGTCCCCAGCAACGAGTCCCACGCGAACGTGGGGATCACCGATCCGAGCATCGTCGGCCATGACGGAGAAGTCAGACATCAAAGCCAACGACGCGCCAAGTCCAATGCAGGCCCCATTGATCGCGGCGACCACCGGACACGGCACGCTCAAGAAGCCTTGGATAAGGTTGCGGTCGGCGGTGAACATGGCATGTCCGGGAGGCTCGACGAACTCCCCTTCCGACATGGCCTTGACGTCGCCACCGGCAGTGAAGGCCCGCCCGGCCCCCGTGAGGATCACACAGCGAATCCCGTCGAGTTCTGACACGACGGGCCAGACCTTCGTCAGCTCATCATGCATCTCGAGCGTGATCGTGTTGAGGTGTTCTGGGTCGTTGAGCGTGACGATGCAAAGCGTACCCTCGACGTCGACCGTCAACGTGCGAAACTCGTCCGTAGGTTGGCCGGCCATGATCCTACTCCCCGGCTACTCCTCCCACTTCGCGCCTGAGCTGACGGCGAACACGGCCCTGTTGCCGTACAACATGAGACTACTTCAGCAACTCTTTGCCGATGATGATCCGCCGTATCTCTGAGGTGCCGGCGCCGATTTCCAGCAGCTTCGCGTCGCGCACCAGCCGGCCCAAGGGGAGTTCGTTCATGTAGCCGTAGCCACCGTGGATCTGCATCGCGTCCAGCGCGACCCGGGTCGCCATCTCAGCGGTGAATAGGATCGCGGCGGCCGCCTCTTTGTGGACGTTGCGTTCCGCGGCGGCGGTGGCCGTCTGGTAGACGAGCGCACGCGCAGCCTCGACCCCTGTGTACATGTCGGCGAGCTTGGCCTGGATGAGTTGAAAGCTGCCGATCGCTTTGCCGAACTGGCGGCGCTGCTTCGCGTACTCAACCGATAGCGCTAACGCCTCCTCCGCGATGCCGAGCGGCTCGCCCGCGACAAACACGCGCTCGATGTCCAGGCCTCGTATCATCACGTCGGCTCCCTGGTTTACCGCCCCGAGCACGTTCGCTCGCGGCACGCGGCAGTCGTTCAGGCTGAGTTCGGCCGTCGGCGAACCGCGATGGCCGAACTTGTCGAACGTCTTCGACACGGAGAAGCCGGGCGAGTCCGTTTCGATAATGAAGGCGGTGATGCCCCGCTTTCGCTCCATATTGTCGGTTCTCGCGTAGAGGACCATGACGTCAGCGATAGAGCCGTTCGTGATGAAGGTCTTTGTGCCGTTGAGGACGAAGTCATCGCCATCGGAAACGGCCTGGAGTTGAAGCCCCACCGCATCGGAGCCGGCTTCCGGTTCGGTGATGGCAAGCCCCCCGATGAGTTCGCCCGTGCAGAGGCCTGGCAGGTACTGCTGGCGCTGCTCCTCCGTACCGTTGACGTAGATGTTGTTCACGCACAGGTTCGCGTGAGAGGCATAGGAGAGCGCGATGGAGCCGGATACGCGCGCAAGCTGCTCGACGGCGATGACGCCGGAGAGGAGGTCGGCGCCGGCACCGCCATATTCGGGCGGCACGGTGACCCCCAGGATGCCCAGTTCGCCCAGGCGGGGGAACAGGTCGCTGGGGAACGCATCTGTCCGGTCGATCTCGTCCGCGATTGGGCCGAACTCGGTACGGGCAAAATCGAGGACCGTATCGCGCAGGAGGCGGTGTTCGTCAGTCAGCAACTCGTTGGTCACCCCCTCGGTATACGCTGCGCCGGACGAACGCGCAATCGCTGGAGTGTGCCGGCTTCCGAGGCAAACGCGCAGAGGCTATAATTCGTCTGACTGCAATCGGAGGACTGCCATGACCCCAGCCGACTCCTGGCTCGAAGCGCTACCCGTTCTGCCATCCTCCCTCGATACCGACACTCCCGAGTACAAGGCCAACCACGAACAGACGGTGGCTTCCGTTGGGGAGCTTCGAAGCCGTGAGCGCGTCGTGCGCGAAGGCGGCGGGACGAACGCGGTGGAGCGCCACCGCTCGCGGGGGAAGCTGACGGCCCGCGAGCGGATCGAACGCCTGCTCGATCCGGGTACGCCGTTCTTGGAACTTAGCTCGCTGGCCGCGTGGGGGATGTACGAAGATGACGCGCCTGCCGCCGGCATCGTCACGGGCATCGGCCGCGTGGCCGGCCGCGAAACGGTCATCGTGTCGAACGACGCGACGGTGAAAGGCGGTACGTACTACCCAATCACCGTGAAGAAGCACCTGCGCGCGCAGGAGATCGCGATGCAGAACCGCTTGCCCTGTATCTACTTGGTCGATTCGGGAGGGGCGTTTCTGCCGTTGCAGGCGGACGTCTTCCCCGATCGCGAGCACTTCGGGAGGATTTTCTACAACCAAGCGCGGATGTCGGCGCGGAAGATCCCGCAGATCGCCGTCGTGATGGGCTCCTGTACGGCGGGCGGCGCCTACGTCCCGGCCATGAGCGATGAGACGATCATCGTGGAGGGCACGGGGACGATCTTTCTGGGCGGGCCGCCGCTTGTGAAGGCGGCAACGGGCGAAGAAGTCTCCGCCGAGGAGTTAGGTGGCGCGCGAGTCCACACGGAAGTCTCCGGTGTGGCCGACCACATCGCCACGGACGACCTGCACGCGTTGTCTATCGCGCGGAGCATCATCGCCTCGATCCCGGAGAAGAAGCGGCCGCCCTGGCCGGTTGCGGACGTAGAACCGCCTCAGGCCGACCCCGCCGAGATCTACGGGCTGGTGCCTACGGAGCCGCGCCGGAGCTTCGAGATGCGGGAGTTGATCGCGCGGATCGTCGATGGCAGCCGCTTCCACGAGTTCAAGGCCTCGTACGGGACGACGCTCATCTGCGGCTTCGCGCGTCTCATGGGCTATCCCGTGGGTATCATCGCGAACAACGGCATCCTCTTCTCAGAGAGCGCCGTAAAGGGTACGCACTTCATCGAACTATGCGCGCAACGTCGCGTACCACTCGTCTTCCTGCAGAACATTACGGGCTTCATGGTGGGCCGCCAGTACGAGGCAGAGGGGATCGCCAAGCACGGCGCGAAGATGGTGATGGCTGTCGCCAACGCCAACGTCCCAAAGTTCACTGTGGTTGTCGGTGGCTCGTTTGGCGCCGGAAACTATGCGATGTGCGGCCGGGCCTACGAGCCGCGCTTCCTCTGGATGTGGCCGAACGCCAAGGTCTCCGTGATGGGTGGCCCGCAGGCGGCGAGCGTGTTGCTCACCGTCAGGCGCGACAATCTGCGGGCGCGCGGCGAGGAGATGACGGAGCAGGAGCAAGACGAGTTCCAGCGTCCGATCTTGGAGAAGTACGAGGATGAGGGCGACGCCTACTACAGCACGGCACGCCTCTGGGACGACGGCGTGATCGACCCCCTGGACACGCGTGCCATGCTGGGGCTGGGGATCAGCGCTTCGCTGAACGCGCCGGTCCCTGAGACGCAATTCGGCGTCTTCCGCATGTAGCAATGAGCGGCAAGCGGGTGGTGGAGGTGACACGGCGCGGCGCGGTCGCGACCGTTACGATCCGCCGCCCTGATGTGCACAACGCATTCGACGAACACGTCATCGCCCAGCTCGCGGAAGCGTTCACAGCGCTCAGTAAGGAACCGCGGCCGCGCGCCATCATCCTCACCGGCGAAGGACGTTCGTTCAGCGCCGGCGCGGACTTAGACTGGATGCGGCGGGCGGCATCGTTGAGCGAGTCGGAGAACCAGCGCGACGCCGCGGCGCTCGCCGCGATGCTGCGCGGGATCGCGGAATGTCCGGTCCCGGTCGTCGCGAAGGTGCAGGGCGGCGCGTTCGGTGGCGGAGCGGGGCTCGTCGCGGCGGCCGATATCGCCGTTGCGGCGGAGTCGGCCCGATTCGGGTTTACTGAAGTGCGGCTTGGGCTCGTGCCGGCGACGATTGCTCCCCACGTCGTTGAAAAGATCGGGCCGGGCAACGCGCGCCGCTTCTTCCAGACAGGCGAACGATTCGACGCGGCCGAGGCACGCGCGATCGGGCTCGTGCATCTCGTCGCACCCGACGAAGAACTCGATACGGCGGTTGACGGCGTGGCAGCCGCGATTCTCGCTGGCGGCCCGGATGCTCAACGCATCTGCAAGGAGTTGATACGCAACGTCCGCGCGAACGATGCTGAGGTGGACTCATACACGGCGTCGCTCATCGCGACCGTACGCGGTGGCGCCGAGGGTCGCGAAGGCGTAGCCGCGTTTCTGGAGAAACGATCGCCGGATTGGGCCGCGGTAGACGATGATTCGTAAGCTCCTCATCGCCAATCGGGGCGAGATCGCGCTGCGCATCATGCGCACCTGCGACCGGCTGGGTATCGACACTGTGGCCGTCTACTCCGATGCCGACCGCGAGGCTCCTCACGTGGCGTCTGCGGGAGAGGCCCTCCACATTGGGCCAACGCCCGCCGCTCAGAGCTACCTCTGCCTGAGCGCGGTCCTCGAAGCGGCGCGCCGTTCGTGTGCTGACGCGCTTCATCCGGGCTATGGGTTCCTCTCGGAGAACCCGGCGCTGCCGAAAGCCTGCGCGGCTGCCGGGCTGACCTTCGTGGGACCGACTGCCGAGGCGATGCGGCTGGTGGGCGACAAGGTGGAAGCCCGGCGCATCGCCGAAGAGGTGGGCGTCCCGGTGCTCCGAGGGATCGCGGACAATGCCCAAGATGACGCCTCGATCCTACGGCAGGCCGGCGAGATCGGCTTCCCTGTGATGGTCAAAGCCGCCGCGGGCGGGGGCGGGCGGGGCATGCGTTTCGTGCCATCGCAAGAGTTGCTGCCGGAGGCGTTGACGGGCGCGCGCGCGGAAGCGAAAGCCGCCTTCGGCGACGAACGGCTCCTGCTGGAGCGCGCGGTCGTCGGGGGCCGGCACATCGAAGTCCAAATACTGGCCGACGCGGACGGGAACGCCGTCCATCTCGGAGAGCGCGACTGCTCGATCCAACGTCGCCACCAGAAGGTGATCGAAGAGAGCCCGGCGCCCGGACTTGCGTCCGAGCTTCGCGATCGGCTGTACGCGAGCGCGCTCAAGCTGGCCCGAGCGGCCGACTACACAAACGCCGGCACGGTGGAGTTCCTGGTCGACCGCGACGGATCGTTCTATTTTTTGGAGATGAACGCCCGGCTGCAAGTAGAACACGGCGTCACGGAGCTTGTCACCGGGCTGGACATCGTCGAGCTGCAGCTTCGCATCGCCGCTGGAGAGGCGCTACCGATCACACAGGATGACGTGGGGCTAACCGGCCACGCGATCGAGTGTCGCGTCTACGCTGAGGATCCCCGCCGCGGCTTCCTGCCCTCGAGCGGACGCCTGACACTGTTCAGGCCGCCGGAAGGAGAGGGTGTCCGGAACGACATCGGCGTCGAGGACGGCACCGAGATTTCGACGGCGTACGACCCCTTGCTGGGGAAGCTGCTGGTACACGCCCCGTCGCGAGAGGAGGCCGTCGATCTCTCCCGCCGCGCGCTGGCCGCGTACGCGGTTGAGGGCGTAAGGACGAACCTAGGGCTGCTGCAGGCCGTGACTCGCGATCCTGCGTTTGCCCGTGGCGACGCGGACCTGGAGACGCTGGAGACGATGACCCCGGATGAGTTCGTCTCGCGGCCGCCGGACGGCGCGGTGCTGGCCGCGGCCGCCGCAGAGCTGGTGGCCGCGGAGCGGGGCGCTGCCTCTGATCCGTGGCAGCGCTTGGGCCCATGGCGTTCCGGAGGGCGGCGGCCGTTCGAGTTCCTCTACCAGGGCGAGACGTGTGCCGCGGAGTTGGAGGCGGCTATGGGCCTCAACGGCGCGTGGAGCGCCTACATTGATGGAACGCACTACGAGATCATGGCGGATCCGGGCGACCCGAGGGAAGTGCTCGTCCGGCTGGGCGACTCCGAACGGCGCTGGAGCATCGTTCGGGAAGGGAGGCACTCGACAGTCGCGGCCGCCGGCGAACAGTACGTGCTGACCACGCCGCCAGGACTTAGCGCCGCCGCGTCATTTGGCCCAGTCCGCCAGACGGCTGGGACGTTGCGCGCGCCCCTGCCGGGCGTCATCGCGCGGGTGCTCGTCGAGGAAGGCGAGCGTGTTACACAACGCCAGCCCGTGGTGGTGCTTGAGGCGATGAAGATGGAGCACATCATCGAAACACCAATCGCCGGCGTCGTGAAGAGCATCGCCTGCCAGCAAGGCACGAAAGTGGCGCAGGGCGCCGTCCTCATCGAGATCGAGAGCGAGGAGGCGTAGGCATGACGACGCTTCCCGAACGCGTGACGATTACCGAGGTCGGCCCGCGAGATGGGCTCCAAAACGAGGACTGCTACGTCGAGACGCCGCAGAAGATCGAGCTGATCGCGCGGCTGAACAAGGCAGGGTTCAGCCGTATCGAGGCGGGGTCGTTCGTCAGCCCGAAGGCGATTCCCCAGATGCGGGACGCTGCGGACGTATTCGCCGCCATGCCGCGACGCGAGGGCGTCACGTACGTCGCGCTCGTTCCGAACGTAGTCGGGGCGCGGAATGCCCTCGCCGCGCACGCGGACGAGTTGGCAACGGTGGTGTCGGCGAGCGAGACGCACAACAAACGCAACATTAACCGCTCCGTGGAGGAGTCGCTGCGCGAGGTCGAGGGCGTGGCTGCCCTGGCAAGCGACGCCGGCATCCCGTGGGCAGGCTACATATCGACGGCGTTTGGCTGCCCGTACGAGGGTGACATCGCTGAGGAGCAGGTCGTGAAGCTCTGCACGCGACTGCGGGGACTTGGCGCCGCCGCGGTGGCCCTCGGCGATACGATCGGCGCGGGCAATCCGCGACAAGTGGCGAACTTGGTCCGAGCCGTTCAGGATGCGCTCCCGGACACGCCGTTGCGGCTTCACGCCCACGATACGCGCGGTACGGGGCTGGCGAACGTCTTCGCAGCGCTGCAGGAGGGCGTCGACAGCTTCGACGCGTCGGTCGGAGGCATGGGCGGTTGTCCCTACGCGCCGGGAGCGGCCGGCAACGTCGCGACCGAAGACGTGGTCTATATGCTGGAGGAGATGGGTATCGCGACAGGTGTGGACCTGCCTGCACTCGTCGAGGTGGCGCGCTGGGCTGAGGAGATCGTTGGACGTCAGTTGCCCGGCCGCGTCAAGGACGCGGGCATTATGCCCGCAGCGGATGCGGAATGATCGATAAGGTCGTCGCGACGCCTGGTGAAGCGCTGCGAGACGTGCAGGACGGAGCGACGATCATGTTCGGCGGCTTCGTGTCCGCCGGCACGCCGTCGAACCTGATCCTCGCGCTACAACGCCGGGGCACGAAGCGGATCACTGGGATCGCGAACAACATCGGCCTTGGAGACAAACTGGATGTCCTCTGCGAGAAGCGCCAGCTCGCCAAGTTCATTGCGACCTTCGCCATTCGCGCGTCCGGTGGCCGGCAGAGCTTGTTCGAGCAGCTCTATCGCCGTGACGAAGTCGAACTGGAACTGGTGCCGCAAGGCACGTTCGTGGAGCGTATCCGCTCGGGCGGCGCGGGACTGGGTGGCGTGCTGACGCGCACCGGCCTGGGCACCATGGCGCAGGACGGAAAGCAGACGCTCACTGTTGACGGGACCGAATTCCTGCTTGAGAAGCCGCTGCGCGCCGACTTCGCCTTCATCAAAGCGTGGAAGGCGGACAGGATGGGCAACCTCGTCTACCGGCGCACGGGACGCAACTTCAACCCGGTTATGGCCACGGCCGCGGACGTCGTGATCGCCGAGGTTGAGGAGATCGCTTCCGTGGAGGAGCTGGACCCAGAACGGATCGGGACGCCTGGTGTGTACGTCGACCGCGTGGTCCAGTGCGAACCAGTCGCGGTGCGCTGGGATGGTTAATTCGGGCAAGCTAGCCGGCCTGACGCGGGAACTGATCGCGCTGCGCGTCGCTCAAGAGCTGCGTGAGGGGATGGTCGTGAACCTCGGCATCGGCCTTCCCACGCTGGTCTCAAATTTCGTCCCGCCCGGCGGCGAGGTGATCTTCCAAGGCGAAAACGGCGTCCTAGGCTACACAGGCATCAGCGAGGAGGATTTCGATCCTGACGTGATCAACGCCGGTGGCCAGCCGATCAGGCTGGGGCCGGGAGCGAGCTTCTTCGACAGCGCGGACTCGTTCGCCATGATCCGGGGCGGGCACATCGATGTCGCGGTCCTTGGCGGGCTGGAGGTCTCAGAGAAGGGCGACCTGGCAAACTGGTATCTGCCGGAACGCGGCGGCGGTTCGATCGGAGGCGCGATGGACCTGGCGTGCGGCGCGCGCCGCCTGATCATCGCGATGAGTCACACGAATAGAGAAGGCAGGCCCCGCATCCGCAAGGAGTGCGCATTCCCGCTGACAGCGTCCGGTGTGGTTGACCTGATCGTCACGGACCTAGCCGTGATCGAAGTCGAGCCGGAAGGGCTGCTGTTGCGGGAGGTGGCCCCCGATGTGTCACCCGAAGATGTGCAGGAGCGGACCGAGCCGCACCTGCGCCGTTCCCCGGCCCTCCGCGATATGCGATTGTAGGCAGGATGATGCAACGATCGAAGTGGTGGGGCTGGGGCGACGATGGCAAGAGCTATCACATCCCCGACCCCGAACGCTTCTGGGATTATGTTCGCGCGCGACTGGGACCCACTGTCTTCCATCCACCCGTCGCGTCTCTGGAGCGCTGCGAGGTGCGGCGTTCGCGGCTGCCGCTATCGTTGGTTGCGGCCCTTAGCAACATCGTCGGAAACAGCGCCGTCCTCACATCGAAGACCGAACGGGCAGGCTACAGCCTTGGCAAGAGCTACCGGGACCTGGTGCGCATCCGCGCTGGCCGCGTGCCCAATCCCACCGACGCTATCGTGCAGCCGCGGACCAGCGAGGACGTGCGAGCGGTGTTGGACATTGCCGCCCGTGAACGCGTCTCGGTCATCCCGTTCGGGGGCGGCACCTCCGTGGTAGGGGGTGTCGAGCCCGAGAGCGACGGCCTCGTGCTCACGGTCGACATGGGGGGGCTTTCAGCCGTGGTGAAGATCGATCCGGTGTCCGCTACGGCTGTCGTGGAGGCGGGCATCACGGGGCCGGACCTGGAGCGGCAGTTGAACGAAGCCGGCTTCACCCTGGGGCACTTCCCACAGTCCTTCGAGTTCTCAACGCTGGGCGGCTGGCTGGCGACGCGGTCGTCCGGCCAGAACGCGACGCTCTATGGCAGGATCGAGGACCGCGTCGAGGCGCTGCGGCTGGCGTATCCGGGTGGCAATCTGGCCACGCCGGACGTGCCGGCCGCCGCCGCCGGCCCCGATCTCGTACAGTTCGTGTGCGGCTCGGAAGGATCGCTGGGCATCATCACCGAGGCCAAGATGCGCCTGGCACGCCTGCCTAAGGTGCGGGACTATCGGGGCTACGCGTTCGAGAGCTTCGGCGAAGGTGTCGGCGCGGCCCGCGAGTTGATGCAGTACGGACTCCATCCGGCGATGATCCGCCTCTCCGACGAACCCGAGACGGAGTCAACCCTGGCCATGCGGCCGCCCCCAACCGGGATCAGCGGCGTCGTTGAGAGCGCCGGCCGTTGGTACATGGCCCGCCGCGGCATCCGGCTGGAAGCGGCCGCGATCATGATCGTCGGGTTCGAGGGTGAGAAGGTGTCGGTCGACCACCAATGGAACGAGGCAAAGCGCGTCTTGAAGGGATACACCGCGTTCTCGCTCGGCAGCGGTGTTGGACGCGCTTGGCAAGCCTCTCGTTTTGAGGCTCCCTATCTGCGCGATCTCTTGCTCGACCACGGCATTCTGGTCGACACGCTGGAGACGTCGACCACCTGGGACAACTACGTGGCGCTGCACGCGGCCGTCCGGGACGCACTCCACGGGGCGCTTGGCGAACGCTCCGTCATCATGGCGCATCTCTCTCACTCATACAGCGACGGTGGTTCGATCTACTACACGTTCCTCGCTCCGCAAGAACGCGGCCGGGAAGTGGAGCAATGGGAGCGAGCCAAGGTCGCCGCAACCAACGCCATCGTTCAGCACGGAGGCGCGCTGAGCCACCACCACGGCATCGGCAGCGAGCATCTGCCGTGGATGGAGTCGTACATTGGGAGCGAAGGGATGCACGTGCTCGCCTCGCTCAAGGCGTCACTCGACCCGGCAGGCGTGATGAACCCCGGCAAGCTGCTGCCTCGCTCGCAAGGGGCGTCCCGTGGCTGACCGGCAAGCGGCACAAGAGCGTATCGGCCGGGAAACGTTCGATCTGGTCATCATCGGTGGCGGGTTTACGGGAGCCGGCATCGCGAACGACGCAGCGCTACGGGGGCTGTCGGTGGCGCTGCTGGAGAAAGGCGACTTCGCCTCCGGCGCCAGCGGCCACTCATCGCGTCTGGTCCATGGCGGGTTGCGCTACCTCCGGCATCGACAGATCCGCCTCGTACGCGAGTCGTTGCGGGAACGCTATTACTTGTTGCGCTTGGCGCCGCATTTAGTGCGGCGGGCTCGGTTCATCCTGCCAATTCTTGAAGAGAGCCGGGACTCGGCGCTGCTACTGCGCGCAGGCATGATCGGCTACGGCTTGCTCGCGGGCAGAGAGCGGATCGGAGGCCACCGGGCGTTTTCGAAGGAAGAGCTGGTCCGCGCGGAGCCGCAACTGCGCGCGGACGGCCTGCGGTCGGGCCTGAGTTACTTCGACGCCGCCACCGACGACGCAAGACTAACGCTTGCCGTCGTTCGTTCGGCACAGCAGCACGGCGCGCGCGTACTCAACTACGCGGAAGCTGTGGGCTTCGAGAAGAAGGGCTCGCGCATCGCGGGCGTCCACTACCGCGACGCGCTGACCGGCAGGGAGGACACCGTCCGCGCGCGCGTTGTCGTGAGCGCGGCCGGCCCGTGGACGGACAACGTACGGCGGCTCGCGGAGGCGACCGACGCGATGCGTCCAACAAAGGGCATCCACGTTGTCGTCCGGCGCGACCGTCTCGCCACGAACAGCGTCGTCATCTTTGGATCGCGCGACCGGATGCTGTTTGCCGTGCCGCATGGAGAGCACACCTACCTCGGCACCACGGATACCGACTTTTCCTGCGATCCCTCTTCGGCTCGCGCGAATCGGGAGGATGTCGCCTACGTGCTTGAGGCTGCCAACGGTCTCTTCGACGCGGAGCTAACGGAAGCGGACGTCGTGGGGACATGGGCGGGCGTGCGCCCCCTCCTGCGGGAGGAGGGAACACCCGGCGGCGTCAGCCGCGACTACGCCATCATGGACGGCCCGCCGGGCCTGGTGGCCATAGCGGGCGGCAAGCTCACCACGTACCGCGCTATGGCGGAGCGTTTGGTAGACCACGTTGTGGAGCGAGAAGGGAGTAGCTTCTCGCGACGTGCGGGCCCCTGTCGCACACGGCGCGAACCTCTCTTCGGCGGCGCCATCAAAGACTTCGACCGCTACGCGAAGGCGGCTGGCAGCCGTCTCTGTCATGATCGCGGCCTTGATGAGGAAGTCACCAAGCGGCTGGTAGACGTGTACGGGACGGAGCACGAGGCAGTCCTGGCCGGCGCTGACGCAGGGGACGAACTGCTGCAACCGCTGGCGCCCGGCGTCGCGGCCCTCGCCGCTGAGGCCGCCTACGCGGTCGAGCACGAGATGGCGCTCACGCTTGAGGATTTCATGTCGCGGCGCAGTGGCCTCATGCTCTTCGGTGGCGGTGACGATGCCGCGGTGAGCGCGGCCAGAGTGATGGGTAACGCGCTTGCTTGGGACACCGAAGAGATCGAAAGGCAACTCGCCTCTTACCGCGCACGGGTCGCGGAGATGTTCGCCTTCAGGAGTAAGTCAGGAGTCGCGAGCGCGGACCAGGAGACGTCGACCACGGCGAACTGAAGCGATGGCGGCGGGCTCAACTCCGGCACACAGCCGCCACCTTGCTCCTTGGCGAAGGTGTCCATCCGAAGGTGGTGGCCGACATGTTGGGCCATGCTCGTATCAGCACAACGCTGGATCTCTACAGCCACGTTACGCCGACCCTTGCAGCGCCAGGCTGTAGACACTATGAACGCGCTCCTGGAGGCGCGGCCAGCCTAGGATCTGCACGCAAGGACCGTGTCACCAGGCTGGTGCGTCTATAGAGAACGTGACGTACAGGACCAGCAGCGGAACTAGTTCGCTATAGGATGGAGCTCCCTGATGATCGTTACATTATCCTCGAACGCGTCGACGGTACAATCAAGGTACAGCGCAGCCGTATCGGCAGAAATTAGACCGCGCTGGAAGCAAGCTGCCACAAGCCCGGCAAAACGTCCACGCCGATTGTAGGGAACTTCGGCTGGTTTGAAAAAATCGAGCGCGTAATCCTCGGCAGCCAACCAGTGCTGATTAGCCTCAATGTGTGGGGGGTCATCTGGAACGTCGTACTGTCGATAATAGCTGTTGCGGATGTGATATCTGGCGGCAGTGACGCTAATCCCAAAAGTCTGCATTACTGACGTGACGCCTTCGGGTGTAATCGGCGTCTTGACAAGGTCGCGAACTGTAGCCGGCGGCGCCAGGAAGGTGATCGCGAACGCATTCGCACGCTGCTCTACGTAATCGCCAACTGTACCCGTCTCTGGATCTAGATCATTCTGGTCGTATAGGTCGACCCTTATGTTTCTCATGTCTTGTGCGGGATCAAACAAAAGGTGACCGAGTTCGTGGGCCAACGTAGAGCGCCGGACGAATACCGAAGAATTCTTTCCTGCGGTGTTCAGGATGATACCTCGTTCGTTCCCATTCGATATCGTCGCGCCTGCGATGGTTTCAGGTAGGGTTTGCTGAAACACGGGAATTCCTAGATCGGCTTCCACGAGTTCCCGCATCGAACTGATCGAGCCTCCCCCGAGGCCCAACTCCTTGCGAGCTATGTCGGCCAGATCGTAGCCGACTTTGAAAGCGGGGTGTGACGCGCTGCCATAATCAGAAGTCTTGTCAAAGTCATCCCAGATGACAGGGAGGCCCAGCCACCTATTCATACGGGTCTGGATTCGAACGAGAGAAGCAGCTTCAGCGAATTTCAAGACCGTCCGAGACGATAGGTGTTGTTGGGATTCGGCCTGTAGTGTTCTGAGCCTAACGCCCAGTTCGCGATCCGCGCCGGCGTCAAGATCGATTGAAAGCAGGCGCTCATCCAACCCTAACTTTAGGCCCAGTGTTTCGAGTTGCCCAATCCCAATCGAGTTGTCGTCGTCTTCGATCTGTTCGACTGGAAGGCGCAACGAGCTGGATGTCTCGTCCAACGGGACACCGAGTTCCTCTCGTTGGCGCCGTAAAGCCTTGGCAGCCGCTCCTGGCTGCTTCACAAGGATCGCGCTCCCAAACTCGATCGCTTCCTGAAGCAGGGCGTCTCCGTACGCGTCCCTAGCCTCAAACGCTGTCAGACGATGCCCCGTGACTTCCTTTTCAGGAGAATAGGGAGCAAGCTGCAACTTGCCGCGAACGAACTCAGGACCAGTGGGCGGATTATCAGCTTCTAGATCGCTCATTCTTAAGGTTAGCCTATCTGGAATCGAAATGCCGAACCAGTCTCGTAATCCCAGCCGAGAGATTGCGCGGTAAAGTTGAACGCTGCAAACACTTCCGTGGCTCCTTCTAATTCGGCAGGGCTCCGGGGAGGGAATCGCCCAGAAGCCCCTGAGATAATAATCGACTTGTCATTGATGAACCAAGCCTCTCCGGCTACGTGCGCGCTGTTAGCCAGATTCGAGTGTTTCGGAATCGCACCACCCAATGAAGCTACAGGCGCGTCGAGAATGTAGGGGAGCCCGTCGCTATCAATCAGCCATAGATGAGTATTCTGCGCCTCTTCATCCTGCGATTTAGCGGGTTTACCCAGCACTGGGTCACTAGACGGAGCTGGACCCAACACGCGGACCCCATCGGCGGCTGTTAGCTTGATGAGTTGTCCATCAGTACACGTCAAGCTAGGACCTCGGCTGGGGTTTTTCGCTCGGAAACTCGTTAGCAAGGTCTCGCGTTGTTCTGGTGTTAAGGCGTCGCGTCTTTCTGGTCTTATTGTGGGCCCCTCAGTCCGAGCCATGGCGACCTGCCATCAAATTACTGCGCAAGTATAGCGTAACGCCGAACTCGGATCACACGTCGGCTCCCAATCAAGAGTCGCGCTGCCGTCACCGTTGCTGTCAATTCGCCGCGTCTAGTAACACCAACTCATCCAGCATGGCGCATTCGTATCTGAAATGGTACCCCCGGCAGGATTCGAACCTGCGACCCTCGGTTTAGGAAACCGATGCTCTGTCCTGCTGAGCTACGGGGGCACGCCGCTCTGACCATGGTAACTCAGACTTGGAGGGCGGCCAACGAACCGGCGGCGCGGACGCGTTCGCTTGCACCGATTCTAGAGCGACCCATATACTTAGTACGAACTGTCGATACTGATACGGAGGGAACGTGGCCTACACGATTATCGAGACGTGCATCGGGTGCACGGCCTGCACCAAGCGCTGCCCGACGGAGGCGATCTCCGGCGAGCGCAACGTCCTCCACGTGATCGACGCGAACCTCTGTATCGACTGTGGCGCGTGTGGCGTCGTCTGCCCGCCGGAGTCGATCCTAGATGAGGTCGGCGACCTCTCCCGCACATTCGCGCGCAAGGAGTGGCCAAAGGCGGTCGTCATCGAAGACAACTGCATCGGCAGCGGCTGCGAGCTGTGTATTCAGATCTGCCCGTTCGATGCTCTGGAGCTGGGCGAGACCGACAAGCAGGTCGGCGACTTCTTCGGCGTGGCCGTGCTCAACGAGAAGAAGTGCACCGGCTGCCGCCTCTGCGAGGACGCCTGCGGCTGGAGCGCGATCTACATCGACCCGCCACGAGAACTGCTGAAGAAGGATGCCTGGGAGCTGGCCGCGGTGAAGGAGCCGGCGGCCGTCCCGGCGGGCTAGCTAACAGCCGTCAGGCTGAAACCCAACCCGCGCTCAGAGATGAACCCCCGTGCATGGCCACGGGGGTTTTGCTATCTTCGCTATCGTGACTGGAACCATCACGCTCAGCGTCAAGCGATTGCGGCCAGAGGCGAAGCTGCCGTTGCGAGCGACGCAAGGCGCGTCCGGCCTAGATCTGCACGCTTGCCTGCCTGACGGCGACGTCACGCTCGGGCTCGACCCCGTGCGCGTGAGCACGGGCGTCGCGATCGAGTGTCCGGTGGGCTACGACGCCCAGATCCGGCCTCGCTCCGGGCTCTCGCTCAAGGGCGTCGGCGTGGCGTTCGGCACGATCGACAGCGACTATCGAGGCGAGCTGCTGGTGACGATGTGGGTCTTCGGCTCGAAGACGGAACACACGATTGGCCACGGCGACCGCATCGCACAGCTTGTGATCGCGCCCTTGGCCGAGGCGGCAATCGTAGAAGTGGCGGAACTGAGCGAGAGCGTTCGTGGGTCAGGTGGTCACGGCTCGACCGGTCATTGAACCCCAGCGTGGAGTTCGAGGACCTCTTGGCATCCAGAGGCCTCCTCAAGTATGGGAGCGTTTCTGCTGCCCATCTGCGGAACGGCATGGCCCTGCTCGACTGTGGCTGCGGGCTTGGATCGATCACGTTGGGGCCGGCAGCTCAAGCTGCCGACCCCACTTTGTACTAGTTGAGATCAGGCGAGGTCGAAGCGATCGAGGTTCATCACCTTGTCCCACGCAGCCACGAAGTCACGCACGAACGCCTGCTGCGAGTCGTCAGATGCATAGACCTCCGCGATGGCTCGGAGCTCGGAGTTCGAACCGAAGATGAGGTCGACGCGGCTGCCGGTCCACTTGACATCGCCGGTCCCTCGGTCGCGGCCCTCGAACACGTCCTCGGATGCGGAGGCTGCCTGCCACTCCGTGTTCATGTCGAGTAGGTTCACAAAGAAATCATTGGTCAACGTTCCAGGCTGCTCGGTGAAGACGCCGTGTTCGGACTGGCTGACGTTTGCATTCAGGACGCGCATGCCACCTACGAGCACCGTCATCTCGGGGCCAGTCAGCGTCAGCAGGCATGCCCGATCCACCAGCAGTTCCTCCGACGGTTTTCGGTGTCCGGCTCGGAGGTAGTTGCGGAACCCGTCTGCTGTGGGTTCGAGTACGGCAAACGACTCCACGTCGGTCTCCTCCTGCGATGCATCCGTTCGCCCCGGCGAGAAGGGCACAGTCACGTCGTGCCCGGCGTTTTTCGCAGCCTGCTCCACGCCTGCGCACCCACCCAGGACGATCACGTCAGCGAGGGAGACCCGCTTCCCGCCGGTCTGCGAGCTGTTGAATTCCGTCTGGACTTGCTCCAGCGTCTGCAGCACCTTCCCCAGTTCGGCCGGGTTGTTGACTTCCCAATCCTTCTGCGGCGCGAGGCGGATGCGCGCTCCGTTCGCCCCACCGCGTTTGTCGGTGCCTCGGAACGATGACGCCGACGCCCAGGCCGTCGAGACCAGTTCGGAAACGGACAATCCCGATGCTAGGATCTTGGCCTTGAGGCCAGCCGCATCCTGCTCCCCGATCAAGTCATGATCGACTTCCGGAACGGGGTCTTGCCACAGTAGCTGCTCCGCCGGAACCAACGAGCCGAGATACCGGCTGCGGGGCCCCATATCACGATGGGTCAGCTTGAACCACGCCCTGGCGAATGCGTCTGCAAGCTCCTCCGGGTTCTCGTAGAAGCGCCGCGAGATCGGCTCGTAGATCGGATCCATGCGCAGTGCGAGGTCCGTCGTCAGCATCACCGGGGCGTGCGTCTTCGACGGATCGTGGGGATCGGGCACGGCGTCGGCCGCAGATGGATCCGTCGGAATCCACTGCTGCGCGCCAGCAGGGCTCTTGGTCAGATCCCAGTCGTATTCGAACAGGGTCTCGAAGAAGCTGTTGTCCCAGGTCACCGGGGTAGGTGTCCAGGCGCCCTCAAGCCCGCTGGTGATCGTGTCATCGCCACTGCCGCTGCCGTAGCTGCTCTTCCAGCCAAGGCCTTGCTCCTCTATGCTGGCGCCCTCTGGTTCGGGACCGACGTGCGGGTCCGGATCGGCAGCACCGTGGGTCTTGCCGAACGAGTGCCCACCGGCAATGAGCGCAACAGTCTCCTCGTCGTTCATCGCCATGCGACGGAAGGTCTCTCGGATGTCCTTGGCTGCGGCCAGCGCGCTCGGCTCACCGTTCGGCCCCTCCGGATTAACGTAGATCAGGCCCATCTGCACGGCGCCGAGAGGATCCTCGAGTTCCCTTTCGCCGCTGTAGCGCTCGTCTTCAAGCCACGTGTCCTCAGGGCCCCAGTTAGTGGCATCGGGCTCCCAGACGTCCTCGCGTCCTCCCGCGAAACCGAACGTCTCGAATCCCATCGACTCCAGGGCGCAGTTGCCGGCAAAGATCATCAGGTCGGCCCAGGATAGTTTTCGGCCGTACTTCTGCTTGATCGGCCAGAGCACCCGGCGCGCCTTGTCCAGGTTCGCGTTGTCGGGCCAGCTGTTAAGGGGTGCAAAGCGTTGGTAGCCGGCGCCTCCACCGCCACGGCCGTCGCTGATGCGGTACGTACCCGCACTATGCCACGCCATCCGGATGAAGAGCGGCCCATAGTGGCCGTAGTCTGCCGGCCACCAGTCTTGCGACGTCGTCATCACCTGTTCGATGTCCTTCTTCAAGGCATCGAGGTCCAGTGTCTTGAACTCCTCCGCGTAGCTGAAATCCGCGCCCATCGGATATGAGAGGGGAGAGTTCTGGCGGAGAATTTTCAGGTCTAGCTGATTTGGCCACCAGTCTTGGTTTGAAGGCATTTCGTTTTCTCTCTTCTGCTAATTGGTGAGTATGGCGCAAGGCCGTTCGCAATCAGTCCTTGATCTAGACCGACGTTCCTATATTGTGGGCTCGACGCCACCAACCATCCTGGGTTTAGAACTAGTCTAGCGTAGTTGCGCGAGCCTATCTAGGCTATCGAGTCGACCTGCGACGCCTAGGCACCAATATTGCTTCCCTAGTGCGACCAGGCCGCCGCCTAGCCTCTCGCGGCCCTAGACCGTGTCCGCGCCTGCGCTCTCCTCCTCGTCGCCTCCGAGGAAGACGAACTGATAGACGAGCCCAGCTATTGCTGCTCCAATCAACGGTCCCAACCAGTAGACCCAGTGGTCAGTCCAGACGTTGGCAACGATGGCCGGTCCGAACGACCGCGCTGGGTTCATCGAGGCACCGGTGAGGGGGATGCCGATCAGGCTGTTCACCAGGTAGACGAGCCCGATGGCGATCGGTGCGAGAGCAGCGTTGCCCTTGGGGTCGATCGCGGTCGCGAAGATGACGAAGACGAGCGCAAACGTAAACACGGCTTCGAGGAGCAGTCCGGCGCCCGCCCCGTCACCCATCTGGTCGTCGAGGATGCCGAGGCTGAGTCCGTGCGCTCCCAGCATGCCCTCCATGGGGCCGGCAATGATGCCCTTGAGCAGCAGCACGCCCAGAACGGCCGCGATGAGCTGGGCGGCCACGTAGAGCACGCCGGTCGATACCTTCAGCTTGCCTGTCATGACGGCGGCGAAGGTGACCGCCGGGTTGATATGCCCGCCGGAGATGTGCGCGATCGCCGCGAAGAGCATGGCGATCGCGAGACCGTGGGCAAGTGCGATGACGATGAGGGCGCTGCCGGGGTCGATCAGCGTTGCTTGCACGACCACGACGGTACCGGTACCAAGAAACACGAAGAGCCCCGTGGCGATGAATTCGGCGGCGACCGCGCGCCAGGTCTTCAGATCGAAGTCGCCCGGCCCGAAACCCATTTGCATAGCCATGACCGTCAGCCCTCCTTACTTCTGAGCTCTACGTGACGCCTGATACGCCACTGTGAGGGCGATGCTCCCGCTTTGCTGACGAGCACTGCCCTTGGGCGATGCTAACAGATATAAGCTAATGGGTCAATACATCTTAGCTGTTTCTGGCCGCTTCTGAAGCTAGATCAAGGCAGGTTTTGTCTAGTGGTTGTGGATTTGCATGAAGCGGCGGCTGGGAGAGTTCCCCCAAACGGAGGATAGGGGCGCTTCACGAAGCGCCCCTATCAAAGCGAGCTGCTCAGGAGTCGTGCTACTCGCGCTCGGCCGGACGGTTCGTCAGGCTGAAGCCTGGGCCGCAGAATCCGGGCCGCCTTCTGCGGCGATGACCGTGTTCACGAGCAGCATGGCGCGCGTCATGGGGCCGACGCCGCCCGGAACCGGTGTGATCGCTGATGCCTTCTCGCTTACAGCGTCGAAGTCGACGTCGCCAACGAGGCGGTGGCCGCTCTTCTTCGTAGCGTCCGGGATGGCATTCGTGCCGACGTCGATGACGACGACGCCCTCGCGGACCATGTCGGCCGTAATAGTGCCGGCGCGGCCCATTGCGGTGACGAGGATGTCGGCCTGGCGCGTCATCTCACCGAGGTCTGGCGTGCCGGTGTGGCAGACGGTGACCGTTGCGTTCGCGCCCTCGCGCTTCTGCGCCAGCAGCACGGCGAGCGGCCTGCCTACCAGGTTCGATCGGCCGCAGACGACGACGTGCTTGCCATCCGGCGGGTTGCCGCTGCGCATCAGGAGCTGCTGCACGCCGTGGGGCGTCGCGCCTAGATAGGTCGGCAGACCTCGGACGAGCCTGCCCAGGCTCGCCGGGTGAATGCCGTCGACATCCTTGGCGGGGTCGACCGTGGCGATGACGGCCTCCTCGTCCATGTGATCCGGTAGCGGGAGCTGGACGAGCACGCCGTGCCACTTGTCGTCGGCATTGAGTTGTTGGACGAGGTCGATCACCTGCTGCTGCGTCGTGTCCTCCGGCAGCCGGATCGTCTCGGACTCGATGCCGACCTGGGCGCAGTCCCTCGCCTTGCCCTTGACGTAGGTGACGGAGGCCGGGTGCTCGCCGACGAGGACGAACGCGAGGCCGGGCGTGACGCCGCGCTTGGCCAGCGCCTGAACGCGCGGGATCAGTTCCGCGCGCACGTCCTTAGCGATCGCCTTCCCGTCGATGATCTGTGCAGTCATGGGTCTTCGATGGCAGTATGTCGGATGAGCGCGAGAGGGGGAAGATCCGTTCCAGAATTAACTGAGTCTTGTTGACACATTACATCTATCCATAGTCGGACGTATGAGCTAAAATCACGGTAACCATGAAGGCCTCATTCAGCCGTGGCTCAATAGCACTCTACCATGCAGATTGTCGAGTATGGCTGGCAGAGCAAGAGCCGAACTCGATTCAGGCAGTAGTTACAGACCCTCCATATGGGCTTGTCGAATACTCTCCCAAGGAGCAGGCGAAGCTGCGGGCCGGAAAAGGCGGCGTATGGCGCATTCCCCCAGCGATCGGAGGAAGCAAGCGCGCTCCATTGCCTCGCTTCACTGTCTTGTCGGACTCAGAACTCACATATCTCTTCGAGTTTTTCAGCGAGTGGGCAAATCTTCTTATCCGCGTGCTCTGTCCTGGCGCTTACGCCATAGTCGCAACCAATCCACTCTTCAATCATGTCGTATCGCAAGCAGTAGTAGGCGCCGGTTTTGAGAAGCGCGGCGAAGTAGTTCGTCTCGTAAGGACGCTCCGCGGAGGAGATCGACCTAAAGGAGCAGAATCTGAGTTTCCGGGTGTAAGCGCAATGCCTCGTTCCGGATGGGAACCATGGCTCCTATTTCGAAAGCGCCTTGAAGGTACCTTGGCCGACAACCTTCGAACTTGGGAAGTCGGAGCGTTACGCCGCCCCTCAGATGACGAGCCGTTCGTTGACGTGATCCCGAGCGGCAGAACACCACGAGCAGAGAAGCGCATCGCCCCTCACCCGAGCCTGAAGCCTCAAGGTTTCCTAAGGCAGATGGTCCGCGCTGCCTTGCCCATGGGGACAGGCGTGATACTCGATCCATTCGCTGGCAGCGGTTCCACGCTCGCAGCGAGCGAGGCACTAGGCTACAGAGCTATTGGCGTGGAATCCGACGAGCGATTCGTTGAATTGGCGGCCTCTGCAATACCACAGCTTTCGGCTATCCAGGCCGCCGACCACTCCGCCGTCTCGGTTCATATGTGGGGTCAAGGTACACGGGATTCGAGAGAAGCTTCTCCTTCCCGGAACGGAGAATCGAGGCAGTAGGCGTCCGCCTAGATGTCTCACGGCGGCCACTGAAGCTCCAGTCACTCTCATCAAGCTGTGCAAGAAGCACCCTCACGAACTTCGTAGGTTCGCGTTCTTCAATTGGTTCGGTCTGGCTATCAATCTGATACTGAAATATGCAGATCCATCCGTCCTCGACATTGTGGCCTTGCCAGCCCCCGTCGTTCCGTGATGCCTTTACTTCGACGCCATTTTCTCCCTGATGTACAGCATCTTCTGGATAGATTCCGCGCGGCACTAGGTCTGGACGCCCGTTATGGTACTGATTCTTTATTAGGGCCGCGCTCTGCTTCGACGTAGACTGCACTACCATCTCGCTAATCACCCCACTGAAGGTAGCTGCCTCCAGCGTTTCTTCAAGCCGATCCCATCCTCTCTCCGTCAGGAACCGATTAACGTTGTGGAGGAAGTCGTATATCTCCTCTAGGGCTGCACGAATCTCCGCCACGCGCAGACCATACGGGAGTTCAGCCGCGTGATTGAATCCCCGCGGATGCAGGTTAGGCCTATCGATGAATCGCGCCATCGCGTTGGAGCATCGCATAGCTGACTTGCCCAACAGAGCTTGGTAGACTCACTGAACTAGTTCAATCAAGGAGGCCACCGCCATGCCGATGAACAAGACGCTGATGAAGGTGATCGGGATTGTCCACACGTCGCTGTACAAGATGAGCGGCGGGAGGCTGACGCGGAACATGCGCGGCTCGGAAGTGGTGCTGCTGACGACGACGGGGCGCAAGTCCGGCAAGCAGCACACGACACCGCTCTTCGGGCTGGCCGACGGCCAGAACTGGACGGTGATCGCGTCGCTGGGCGGCCACCCCGAAAACCCCCACTGGTACCACAATCTGCGCGACAACCCGGACGTTACGCTGCAGGTCGGCAGCAAGACGATGCGCATGCGCGCCGAGACGGCCGAGGGCGCGGAGCGCGAGCGGCTCTGGGCGCCGATGGCCGAGATGTACGACGGCTACGATAAGTACCAGAAGCTCACGACGCGCGTGATCCCGGTGGTCGTGCTGAAGCCGGTCGAGTAGGCCATCCTTCGACAGGCTCAGGACGGAGGCCTGCGGCAGCATCAGGATGGGGCAATCGCGCGCTCTTCCGCTACACTCTCCCTGCTATGCCCTATGCGGTCGGCATCGACACGATCGAGATCCCGCGTGTGCGACGTGTGCTGGAACGCCACGGCGAGCGCTTCCTGAAGCGCGTCTACACGCCCACAGAGGTGGCGTTCTGTCGCGGCCGCGTGCCGGAGCTGGCGGCCAGGTTCGCCGCCAAGGAGGCGGTGATGAAGGCGCTCGGTACGGGCGTTCGCGGCGTCGGCTGGCGCGAGATCGAGGTGCTGCCGGACCGGCGAGGCAAGCCGCTCGTCTACCTCTACGGCGGCGCTAAGGAGCGCGCCGAAGAGATGGGCCTCTATGGCATCGACGTCTCACTCAGTCATGAACGCGAGTACGCGATCGCGTCTGTGGTCGCGTCCCGTGACGACGAAGAAGACCCGGCGGTGAGCCGCGAACGGCTCGTGAAGCGCCTGACGGAGCGCGGCCTGCTGTGAAGCTCGTCACCGCCGCCCAGATGCGCGCGCTGGAGGAGCAGGCGGCAGGCGAGGGCCGCCCTCCCGACGTCCTGATGGAGGAAGCGGGCCTGGGCGTCGCGCAGGAGGTTTGGGTGAATCTGGGCGCCGCTCCCGGGTGCCGCGTCGCCGTGCTCGTGGGGCCCGGCAACAACGGCGGCGACGGCCTGGTGGCGGCACGCCATCTGCAAGACTGGGGCGCGCAGGTCGAGGTGGTGCTGCTGGCAGAGCGCGACGAAGCCGATCCGAACCTGAAGCAGCTTGTCGAGCGCGAGATCGTCGTGCGCCAGGCTGCCAATGACCTGACGCAGCTCGAAGAGGCCCTGTCCGGCGCTGAGGCGGTCGTCGACGCGATACTGGGCACGGGCCGCGCGCGGCCGCTGGACGGCACGTTCGCGCACGCGCTCGATCTCGTGTCGAAGGCCCGCGCGAAGCCTGCGGGCCCGAAGGTCTTCGCGGTGGACGTCCCATCGGGCGTTGACGCTGACACAGGCGCCGTCGACCCGCGCGCCCTGCGCGCGGACGTGACTATTGTGTTG
This sequence comes from Chloroflexota bacterium, assembly GCA_003228685.1. GTDB lineage: Bacteria > Chloroflexota > Dehalococcoidia > DSTF01 > RBG-16-68-14 > SZUA-185. The sequence continues at coordinate 56,478 of QIFC01000100.1, read as the reverse complement.
GGCTGCTCGAAGTTCGGACTGCACACACTGCCCGGCGCGGAGTTCGCCGGCCAGATAGAGCTGATCGATCTCGGCCTGCCGGCCGAGGCCGTCGAGGCGCTGCCCGTCGAGTTGCTGAACGCGCGCTGGGTGCGCGACCGGCTCCCGGAACGCCCCGCCAGCGCGAACAAGGGCGCGTTCGGACGGCTGCTGGTCGTAGCGGGCTCGCGGCAGTACGTTGGCGCGGCGCGGCTGGCCGCTCTGGGCGCGCTGCGCTCAGGGGCCGGCCTGGTAACGGTCGCTTGCCCGGAGAGCGCCCTGCCAATAATCGCACCGGGGGTGACGGAAGCGACCTTCCTGCCCCTGAGCGATAGCGGCGGAGCCGTTACGGCTTCGGCGGCAACCGAAGCCGTCAGCGCGCTAGAACGCTACGACGCGCTGCTGCTCGGGCCCGGACTCGGCCAGGGCGCGTCGCAGACGGCGTTCGTCCGGCAGCTACTCACGTCCCTCAACGAGGAAGGCCCCCCTGTGCTGGTCGACGCTGACGGGCTCAACAACCTGGCGAAGCTGCCGCACTGGTGGGAGCGAGTCGCCGCGCGATGCGTACTCACGCCGCACCCCGGCGAGCATTCCAGGCTGACGCGACGCCCCATCGGGGAGATCCAGGCGAACCGGCTGGCCTCCGCGCAGAAAGCGGCGGCCGAGTTCAAGCAGGTTGTTGTCCTCAAGGGAGCGTACAGCATCATCGCCGCGCCGGACGGCCGCGCTGGCGTGAACCCGTACGCGAACGCGGCGCTCGCGTCGGCGGGAACGGGCGACGTGCTTGCGGGCGCGATCGCCGGGCTGATGGCGCAAGGCCTTGCCCCGTTCGAGGCGGCCTGCTGCGGCGCGTACGGACACGCGGCAGCGGCGCAAGGCCTCAAGCCCGAACTCGGGGACACCGGCATGCTCGCCAGCGACCTGCTGCCAGAGCTGCCACGCACGCTGCGGGAACTCCGCGCGGTCTAACACCGACCATGACAGCCGAAGAGATCGTCCTCCGCCTGGCAGCCGTCGTGCTGTTGGGCGTAGGCGCGCAATGGATCGCTTCCCGGCTCCGCCTGCCCTCGATCCTGCTCCTGCTCGCGCTGGGATTGATTGCGGGCGCGGGTACGGGGTTTATCGAGCCCGAGAAGCTGTTCGGCGACGACCTGCTGATATCGGCCGTCTCGCTATCCGTCGCGGTCATCCTGTTCGAGGGCGGCCTGGGCCTGCGCGTCGCGGAGGTGCGCGGCGTAGGCCGGGTCGTGCGCAATCTGATCATCGTCGGCACGGCGGTGACGCTCCTCGTCGCGACGGTGTTCGCGTACTTCGTGCTCGACCTCAGCCTGTCGCTCTCGCTCCTACTGGGCGCCGTGCTCGTCGTGACGGGCCCAACGGTTGTGATCCCGCTGCTGGACCACATCCGGCCGACCGGACAGACGAAAGCGCTGCTGCGCTGGGAGGCGATCATCATCGACCCGATCGGGGCCGTGCTGGCCGTGCTCCTGTTCCAGGCGATCTTCGCCGAGGGCGTCGAAGAGGCAACGCTCCAGGCGACGCAGGCCGTGTTGATGACGCTGGTGGCCGGAGGAGGGATCGGATTGCTGGCGGCTGGCGCGATGGTCATCCTCCTCCAGCGCTACTGGATCCCAGACGAGTTGCAGAACCCCGTGATGCTCATGGCCGTGCTGGCGGCCACGGCGTCCGCGAACTGGATCCAGGCAGAGTCCGGCCTGCTCGCGGCGACCGTGATGGGCATCGCGCTCGCGAACCAGCGAACCGTGAGCGTGCGTCACATTCTGGAGTTCAAGGAGAGCCTGCGCGTCCTGCTGATCGGTACGCTGTTCATCGTGCTGGCGGCGCGGCTGGAGGTCGACGACCTGAAAACGATCGACCTGCTGGACGCCGCGTTCCTGGCCACGCTGATCATCGTGGCGCGGCCGCTCGCGGTTGCGATCTCTACGCTGCGCTCTTCGCTGAGCTGGCAGGAGCGGACGTTCCTCGCGCTGATGGCGCCGCGAGGCATCGTTGCCGTTTCGCTGGCGTCGATCCTCGCGCTACGGTTGGCCGATGAGGGCTTCGCGGACGCAGAACGCCTCGTGCCGCTGACGTTCCTGGTTGTGATCGGAACGATCGCGTTCTACGGCGTGGCTGGGCCTTACATCGCGCGGGCGTTGAGCCTAGCGCGGCCGAATCCGCAGGGCGTGCTGATCGTCGGCGCGCATCCATGGGCGCGCGAGCTGGCCGCCGCCCTCCAGGCGAACGAGATCACCACGGTCCTGATCGATAGCAACCGAGCGAACGTCCACGACGCGAAGCTGGCGGGGCTCCACGCGCATTACGCGAACGTGCTGTCCGAAGACGTGGAGCACGAGCTTGACCTCGACGACATCGTCCGGATGCTGGCGGTGACGCTAAACGATGAGGTGAACGCGCTGGCCGCTCAACGCTTCGCGGAGATCTTCGACCGGCAACACGTGTACCAGATGGCGCCGAAGGTCGAAGTCGTCCATGAAGACCCGGACGACCGCCAGACGATCCCACGCCACCTGCGCGGGCGCATCTTGTTCGGTGCGCGAGCGACGCACGATTACGTGAGCGAACGTGTAGCGGACGGAGCGGTCGTGAAGTCGACGACGCTCTCAGAAGAGTTCGATTACGAGGACTTCGTGGCCATGTACGGTGAGGATGCGCTGCGCCTCTTCATCGTGACCGAAGCGGGAGAGCTAAACGTCGTGTCCGCAGACGCGACACCGACGGTGAAGGCCGGCCAGACGCTGATCAGCCTGGTCGATCCCGCGAAAGCAGAGGGCGAACGGCCGGCGGCGGTCGCTGCCGCGAAATCGGAACGAGACGGGCAGTAGCAGGCTGGGAGGAACGGAGATGGTGAAGCTAATCTACGTCATCACACGGAAAGAAGGCATGTCGGTGACCGAGTTCCAGACGCACTGGCGAGAGGTCCACGCACCAATCGCCGCAGCGATCCCGGGGGTCCGCCGCTACGTGCAGTGCCACACAGTGCCCGAACTGTATGGCAGCGATCTGCCCCCCTCCTACGACGGCGCCGCCGAACTCTGGTTCGACGACCTGCTGTCGATGCGGAAGGCCTTCGTAACCGAAGAGACGGCGACTGCCCGCGAGGACGAGGTGAAGTTCATCGACCACAGTAAGAGCTTCATGATCGTGACGGAAGAGAAGCCCATTATCGAGTAAGGAGGCCATCGATGAACATCCGCTACCTAGCGCTTGCGTTCCTGCTTAGCGCGGGACTGCTGGCGGCCGCCTGCAGCGACGACGCCTCTCGGGGGGCTTCAGACGCACCCATCATTGAGGATCGGGGCACAGCGGAGCTGACCTGGTGGGGGCAGGCGATGTTCACGCTCGTGGCGACGGACGGCACGCGCGTCGTGTTCGATCCGTACAGCGAGATCGGCTATCTGGTGCCAACGGCTGAAGAGCTGGCGGCGGACGTGATGACCGCGAGCCACGAACACCCCGACCACAACAACGTGGCGTTGGCGGGAGACGCCACGGTGCTGCGCGGGTTAGTAGACGGCGACTGGGCGGACTTCGACGAGACGTTCGGTGACACGCGCATCTTTTCGATCGAGTCGTTTCACGATAGCAGCAATGGTCAGGAGCGCGGACTGAGCACGATCTTCGTCATCGAGACCGGCGGGATCCGCATCGCCCATATGGGTGACTACGGGGAGTCAGAGATGACCGGCGATCAGCTCGATGAGCTTGGAGCGATCGACGTACTGCTGATCCCGGTGGGCGGCGTGTTCACGATCGACGCTGCCGGGGCTACCGCGATCGTCGAGCAGATTGGCCCGCGCGTAGTCATCCCCATGCACTACGGCACGACGGCGCTATCGATCGGGCTGGAACCAGTCGACGCGTTCTTGGAGGGCAAGAACGCGCGCGAACTGGGCAACTCGACGGTTGGGTTCGATGTCGACGCCCTGCCCGCGCCGGGGAGCGCCGAAATCTGGGTGCTCGACCCGGCGGGCGGCTAGCTCCCTAGTCGCGGTTGGATTGCCGGCCCACCTGATCCCCAGCGTGCTCCGGCCCGCGATAGCGGCCGTCGTCAGGCTCCAGATGGATGTGGACGACGGCGCCGGGCAGTGCTCGTTGGATCGCTCTTTCCAAGACATCGCAGACCGTGTGTGCCTGCTCGATGGTCTCCTCTGGGTCGACCAGCAGATGGAAATCGATGTAGCGTTGGCGGCCGGCTTTGCGCGTGCGAACATGATGGTAGCCGCGGACACCATGCTCGCGATATTCGTCGATGCAGGCGGTCACCAGCCGCTCTTCGTCCGGCGGCAGCCGCATGTCCATAATTTCCGCCAGTGCGGTCGTGAACACCTGGCTGGCGGTCCAGAGGATGTAAGCCGCCAACAGCAGCGCCATGATCGGGTCGAAGATCGTATAGCCGGTCGCGGCAACGAGGGTAAGCGCCAGCAAGACGCCTCCGGCCTGCGCAACGTTCGTCCAGAGGTGGCGCGCATCGGCCTTCAGCGCCACCGAGCCGGTGCTGCGGGCGGCGCGGCTAACATACCACACGACCGCCACGTTGACGACCGCCGTAACGCCAAGCGCGATCAGCCCCGGAGTGGTGTCGATCTCGACATCGCGATCGATCAGGCGCTGCACAGCCTGGTAGACGATGTAGCCGCCGCCGCCAGCGATCAAGAGCGCCTGTCCGGCCGCGGCTACGGCCTCGGCTTTGCCGTGGCCGTATGGATGCTCTTCGTCGGCGGGAGCGGCGGCGAGCCTGATGCTGATGAACGCGAAGATCGACGCGATGCTGTCCTGCGCGCTGTCGACGCCGTCTGAGAGCACGGCAACGCTGCCTGCGGTGATCCCGACGACGATCTTCAGGATCATCAGCATGAAGTTGGAGGTGAATGAGAGCGCCGCCGCCCTAGAAGCTAGGTCCGATCGGAATGCGAAGAAGGTGGGGGCGCGCATGCCGCCAACCTACGGAGGCGATTCCGCGGCAACCGGCGCGGGGGTCTCCGGCTCCTCGTCCAGCGAAAGCCGCCTGCTGAGAATCGCGAACGCGATCAGGCCGACGATCACGCCAAACCAGAGCGTGCCGAAGCGGATGATGAACGTCGCGACCGCGGCTTCGCTGCGCATGATGCCCACCAGCGCGACTGAAAGCGTGACCAGGGCGCCCTCCGCGACGCCCAGGCCGCCCGGAGTCATCAGGACCGCGCTGGCGAGCGTGGCGATCGGCAGGATGAAAGCGGCCTGCAACAGCAGTTCAGCGCTGTGCGGCTGCCCGAGGCCGACGAACGTGAAGTAGAAGCCCAGCACTTCGAAGAACCACGAGAAGGTGCTGAGCGCGCCCATCAAGATCACCGCACGCGGCGACATCAGGACGTACGTCGATTCGTAGAACTCCTCGAGCTGAGGGACGAAGCGCTTGACGACCGGTATGCGGTCGCCCAGATGGAGGATGCGCATCGCGGTGGGACGGTGGCGCGAGACCGCGACGAAGAGGACGACACCAACCGCGACGACGACGAACGCCAGCCAGAAATCGCCGAACACGAAGACACCGGCGGCGACGATGATGAGGAGCGCGATGCTGTCCGTGAGGCGCTCCGCGATCAGGATCGGCGCGGAGCGCGCGATCGGCGTGCCATGGACTTCGCGCAGCAGGTAGCTCTTGATCCATTCGCCCACCTTCCCCGGCGTGATCACCATGCCCAGGCCGGAGAAGAAGATCAGGAAGCTGTCGCGGCGGCGGAGGCCCCTCACGCCGATGATGCGCAGGTAGTACTCCCACTTCACGAAGCGGAAGAGGTAGTTCATCGTCGTGAGAACGAGGATCAGGGGAAGGAGCGCCCAATTGAAATCGGCCAGGCTGCTGGCAACTTCGTCGTAATCGACGAAGAAGGTAACGCCGGCGTAGACGACGACGCCCAGCAGGACCGATAGCAGTAGTTTGCCGCGCAGGTTCTGTACGTTCAAAGCGCTTCCCTATGATAACTCGGTCGGCGCTTGGGTGGTCAGGAACGCGTTAGACCACCGCCAGTTCCTGATACTCGCCCCAGACCTCTCTCATCACGTTGCACAGTTCGCCCAACGTGCAGTAGGCTCGCACGGCGTCCAGCAGCGGCGGCATGACATTGTCATCGCTGCGGCAGGCGGACTCGAGCGCCTGGAGGCAGCGTGCGACTTCCCCATCGTCGCGTTCGCGCCGGATGCGCTCCAGACGCTCCAGGTGACGCTGCTCGCCTGCCGGGTCGATCTTGAGGATCGGGATCTCCAGCGGCTCGTCCATGACGTAGCCGTTCACGCCGACGATCACGCGTTCGTTGGCATCGATCTCCCGCTGGTAGCGATACGCGGCATCCGCGATCTCGTGCTGGAAGAAGCCGGATTCGATCGCCGGGATCACGCCACCGATGTCCTCGATTCGCGACAGATAGTCGTTGCACTCCGCCTCCATCTCGTTCGTGAGCGTCTCGACGAAGTAGCTGCCGCCCAGCGGATCCACGGTGTTCACGACACCGGACTCGCTGGCGATCACCTGCTGGGTGCGCAGCGCGAGCAGCGCCGCCTTCTCGCTCGGCAGTGCGAGCGCTTCGTCCATGGAGTTCGTGTGCAGCGACTGTGTGCCGCCGAGCGTGGCCGCGAGCGCCTGGATCGTGGTGCGTACGGCGTTCAACTCGGGCTGCTGAGCCGTGAGCGAGCAACCGGCCGTCTGCGCGTGGGAGCGGAGCCACCAGGAGCGCTCGTTCTTCGCGCCGAAGCGATCGCGCATGGCCCGCGCCCAGATCCGGCGGGCGGCGCGGAACTTGGCTACTTCCTCGAAGAAGTCGTTGTGGCAGTTGAAGAAGAACGAGAGGCGCGGGGCAAACGTGTCGATCTCGAGGCCGCGGTCCAGACACCAACGCACGTACTCGAAGCCGTCGGCGAGCGTGAAGGCCAGCTCCTGGGCGGCGGTCGAGCCGGCCTCGCGGATGTGGTAGCCGGAGATGCTGATCGTGTTCCAGAGCGGCATCTCCCGCGCGCCGAACTCGATCGTGTCCACGACAAGCCGCATCGAGGGCTCCGGCGGGAAGATGTACTCCTTTTGCGCGATGAACTCCTTGAGGATGTCGTTCTGCAGCGTCCCGGCGAGCTGCTTGCGCGGGACTCCCTGCTTCTCCGCCGCGACGATGTACATCGCCCAGATGGGCGCCGCCGGCGAGTTGATGGTCATGGACGTCGTGATCTCCCCGATTGGCAGCCCTTCGAGCAGCACCTCCATATCGGCGAGCGACGTGACGTTGACACCGCAGCGGCCGAACTCGCCGGCGGCGGCAGGGTCGTCCATGTCCCAACCCATGAGCGTTGGCAGGTCGAAGGCAATAGAGAGGCCGGTCTGGCCTTGCGACAGCAGGTACTTGAAGCGTTCGTTCGTCTCCTCCGCGCTGCCGAAGCCGGCGAACATGCGCATGGTCCAGAGGCGGCCGCGATAGCCGGAGACGTGAACGCCTCGCGTAAAGGGGAACTCGCCGGGCAGGCCAACGTCGCGCGCGTAGTCGTCGCCGGCGATGTCGGTGGGATCGTAGACGGCGCGGATCGGGCGGCTTGAGGTCGTGCTAAAGGGAACGTCGCGCTCGGCGTTGGGATCGCGGCTGCGCTCCCACGCCTCCCGCGCTTCGGTGAGGTCTCGCAGCGTGTCTTCGTCGTCCATTGCGCCTACTCCCGTGCCCGCGAACATGCCAGCTTCTCGCCAGCGTGCAGCGCGACCACCGCGCACCATAATACCGCAGGGAGGGCTATCTGACGTACTGGGGGAATCTAGGAGGCGGGTCGGCTGCCGGGTCTGGATCCCGCACCAGGCCGCAGAGTGAGCCGAAGGAGGCGATGATGCCGCCGTAGAGCGTGAGCCTGAGACCCTCTCGTACGGCAGACTGACCAAGATAATGTGGCCCGGAGAGCGAGTTCAGGGGCCGCTCCCACGAGAAATTTGCGTATTGACTCCACTCGAGGAGTGCCAGCGCAACGACCGCTACGCTGATGGCGCAGCCTGCAACAACGCTCCCTATGCGAATGCGCTCCGATCGGTGAACCGCATGCATGAAACCGAGCAGCACGAGAAGCAGCCCCAGGCTAAATGCGGCTCGACCGCGCAGGAGGTCGAGGCCGTTCGCCTCGAGATAACCCAGCTCCCACCAGGGCAAGGTGCCGGAAACGACGACGATCAGACCTCCGACCACCAGTCCCAGCACCTGCGCGACCTTCCACCAGACGCCCGGCTGGCTGATCCGGCGCTGGACGGCACGGAGGGTCGGCCCGCTCCTGTTGTAGAACAGCCGAGATAGCTCTTCCGCCAAGCCTTTGTTTCTCCGCCTCATCATCGTGCCGCCTGACTAAGCTAGCCTCGTCGCTAGGAACTCGCGACAGGCGCTGTGGACGGCGAGAGGGCGCCTTCTTCCGCGTAGCGGGCGAAGAGGCGGCCCCAAGGCGACTCCTCCAGCCAGCGCTCGTAGATCTTACGCTCCTTCATCGGCCAGTGGAGGTAGTCGTGGTAGGCCTCCGACCAGAAGTTGGCGATGTGCACGAGCGGCGTGTGGAGGACGGCCTTCTGGAAGACGCGCGTCGGGCCGTACCAGGCCAGCCAGCCCATCACGGCGTGCATCGACCCGCCGACCTTGAAGCCCCACGATTCGCCGGAGACGTCGTCGCCGACGATCTCGATCTCGTTCGGGTCGCCGACGCCGAGTCCCTGCTCGTGCGCCAGCTTGATGTAGGGGATGCTGAGCGGATCCATGCCCATCATCCTCGCGGCGACGGCGTCGATGGCGACCTGGTCGCCGGAGCCAAGGATCACGTTCTTTCGCACGGGATCCATCGTGCGCGGGCCGGGACCGTTGCCGGCCGTGGTACCGTCCATCAGCGCGAAGATGCCGGGGTGGATCTCCTGCTGGATGCCGAGCAGGTCGACGAGCGTCTCGTGGATGTGGCTGTGGGTGTAGTGGCGGTTCGTGTTCAGCAGCCCGCCGAAGGCGTTCTTCATCGCGCCCGTGGTCGTCGTGTAGATGTGGCACTTCACCGTTGGCAGATGAACGATGTTCTTGCCGTGGAAGAAGTCCGGGATCTGGATGCCGTCCGGGAAGATCTGGTCGAGGATCAGCATCTCCCGCTTGGGCTTGTAGACCTCCCACGTCATATCGTCGTCGCGGAAGTTGAAGAGCACGGGCACGCCGTGGTGCTTGAAGATCGGCACGTAATGGTTGAGGTCTTCGCCCTTGAACGCGTCCGTCACGACGGTCTTGTTCTGGACACAGGTGATCTCGTTGTAGCCGAGGCCGCGCAGCCCCGTGATCGATGCCTCTAGCTGCCACGGCGTGGTGTTCGCCGAGGGGAACGGGTAGTGCCAGGAGATGTTGTCTTTGAGGATGGTGTGTGCGGACTTGTCTAGGTAGTCCTCAGCGCCGGCCAGCTCGAAGAGGCGGTGGTAGTCGCCGTGGACCGTCTCCGGCTTGGTGAATAGCACCGATACCTTAGGCTTCGTCATGACGTTCCGTCCCGGCTCGCGCCAGGCGCGTCTCCATGCTTGCGTGCGATAGCGGCCTTGACCTCTCTAACGATGTCATCGGCGGTGAGGCCGTATTTCTCCAGCAACTCGTCCGGGCTGCCGGACTCGGCGTAGCCGTCCAGTCCAACGGCGCCCATCGGTACCGGGACGGTCCTGCCAACGACCTGTGACACCATGGCAGAGACGCCGGTCTTAACTAGATGCTCCTCAGCCGTGACGATGGCGCCGGTCTCGCGCGCGGCGGCCGTAATCGCGGCTTCGTCGAGCGGACTGACGGTCGCCATGTTGAGGACGCGGCAGTCGATGCCCTCATTCGCGAGCGCTTCGGCGGCCTCGATCGCCGCGCTGACCATGACGCCGATGGCGATCACGGTCACGTCGGCGCCGTCACGCAGTTGGTGCGCCTTGCCCAGCTCGAACTCGTAGCCGTCGCCGTAGATCACGGGGACCTTGGCCCGGCCGGTGCGGATGTAGAAGGGCCCATCCGTCTTAGCCGCGACCTCGATCGCCTTCCGCGCCTCGACGACATCGGCGGGGCAGATGACGTTGATGCCCGGCAACGAGCACATCAGCGCGAGGTCCTCGATCGCCTGGGCGGAGATGCCGTCCGCGCCGACCGTGATGCCGGTGTGGCTGGCGACCATCTTCACGTTCAGCCCCGTCTGGGCGACGCTGACGCGGATCTGATCGAAGCAGTGTCCGGGCAGGAAGACGGCGAAGGTGCTGCAGAAGGCGATCTTGCCGGCGGCCGCGAGACCGCACGAGACGCCGATCATGTTCGCTTCGGCGATGCCCACGGTGAAGAAGCGGTCCGGGTACTCAGCCTTGAACTTGCGCGCGGTCGTCGAATTGCCGAGGTCGGCGTCGACGACGACGATGTCGAGGCCCTCCTTTGCGAGGTCGATCAGCGTCGGTCCAAGCGCTTCTCGCGTGGCAGCGGGAGGCGTCTCTACGGTGGTCATTCTTCAAGATCCTCCAGGATTGCACTCAGGACCAGTTCAGCTTCTTTGAGCTTGTCAGGTTGGGCAGCTTCATCTACCAGCGAGTCAAGCAATCCAGCAAGCTCGATATGATCCACGTCACGCAGCTGCGCCGGAAGCTCGGGCTGAGACAAAGGGAAAACGCGTTCCTTCAACAGAATTGCTCGACCCAGGTGACGAGCTGCAAGAAACAATTCCTCTCTCGCGTGATCGTAGTCGCCGGACTTCAGCAACGGCGTCGCGAAACGTAGTCGTTTTTTAGTTTGTCTACGCTTCCGCCGCCAGTCAGGCCACGTCCGCAACGCTGGGTTCTGCTGTAACTCATCCCACCAGTGGGATCTGTCTGAGATCGCTCTGCCGAAACGAACAGCCCAGTGCGGGAAGTCGTCGCCACACTTCAAGCGGTCGACAAATTCAGATCTTGTGATACTGAACACCTGAACGTCGGGCGCAGTGGACAGTCGCGGACCGCGCTTTGGGCTTACCACTAAGAGATCAATGTCGCTATCAGGTCCTGCCGTGTCTCTGGCCATGGAACCGATAAGGAGCACGGTTGATTGATCTAGCAAGCTTTGCTCGTCTAGACTCGCGATGGTCTTATCGGCAGCCCGCTTCCATCTCCTATCAGATCTCACGCAGAGTCTCCCTCAAACAGCTTCGCCACCATCTCAATGAAGCTCTCTAGCTCTGAGAGCAGGTCTTCCAGATCGAGTTCAGCGAGGTCAGGCCCAGGTTCACCATATGAAACATCCTTGCGAAGTTCATTAAGTTGCTCAAGCGTTTCACTCACATCAACCGGCACATGCCCCGCTGAATGCAGCTCTCGAGCGGCGGCCTGTTTAGAAGGATGGTTCTTGGTCCAAGAGATGCCCACCTGGTCGGCGGCGGCGACGACGGCATTCTCATATGCATAGAATGTCCAAATGACTGTAGCCTCGCGATCCTCAGGCTCCCAAGACGCCGTTGCTGCACGGTCGAAGTGCTCGCGCGCGAGTCCTAATTTCGATGCCGCCTCTTCTTCGCTCACCATCTATTCTCGTCCGATCTCCGCCAGCGCCTGCGCGACCTGCTCGGGGTTGGGCGCTTTGCCGTGCCAGCTGGGGTCGTTCTCCATGTAGCTGACGCCCTTGCCCTTCGTGGTCTTGGCGACGATGACGGTAGGCTTGCCCTTCATGCGCTTGGAGTCATCGAAGGCGCTGAGCAGCTCATCGAGGTCGTGGCCATCGACAGTGAGGACGTGCCAGCCGAACGCGTTCAACCTGATATCGAGCGGCTCCAACTCCATCGTGTCCTTGACGAAGTAGTCGTTCTGGACACCGTTGCGGTCGATGATGGCCGTCAGGTTGTCGAGTTCGTAATAGGGTGCGCACATCAGCGCCTCCCACGTCTGGCCTTCCTGGCATTCGCCGTCGCCCATCAGGCAGTAGAGGCGATAGTCGCGATTGTCGAGCCGCGCCGCCAGGCACTGGCCGATCGAGTAGGAAAGGCCCTGCCCCAGCGAGCCGGACGACATCTCGATGCCGGGCGCGGTGTTGACCTTCGGGTGGCCCTGGAGGCGGCTGTTGAGCTTGCGGAACGTCATCAGCTCGTCGATTGGGAAGTAGCCTGCCTCCGCGAGCGTGCTGTAATAAACGGGCGTGCAGTGCCCCTTGCTGAGGATGAAGCGGTCGCGGTCGGGCCAGTCCGGCTCGTCCGGTTTGTGGTTCATCACACGGAAGTAGAGGGCTGTCAGGATCTCGACCGATGACAGCGATCCGCCGGGGTGGCCGCTGCCGGCCTCGGCCGTCATCTCGATGATATGGCGGCGAATGCGTCGCGTCGTCGCGACCAGGTCTTGTGTCGTCTCTGTAGCTACCAAAGGCTCATTCCTAGGATGCCCGGGGACGTTGATAAGGCCATTATACGGATAGCCCGCGAGATGTGTCTACAAAAGGGCCGGGCTAGTCCTGCTGTGTTGAGTCCGTATCGCTATTTGTGTCTTTGGATTCACCGCGAAGTGCAAATTTGAACCACGGGCCTTGAAGCATGAGGTCAAGCCTGGGATAGGTACGCGTGGCCAGGAAGACCAACGGACCCATCACAATGAGGACAGCAACGACGGAAAGAAAGAGAAAAACCATCGTGGGCGGGTCTCCTAGCCTTCGTCTTCCCAATCAGATGCATCCGGCTCGTCGATCACCGGCTCATAACGAGTCAAGCCATCCTCTTTCGCTGGATCTATCTTCTTGACCTGACCGGTGCGCACCATCGTCATCAGGGCAGCATTAAGCGATCTGCCATCAGCCAAGCCGCCATCTGCGCCCCTTAGCCCACTTTCGTAGAGCCGCAAGAGAATTATGCCAACAATCATGGGCTCAGTTTCTTCCTTGAGTACGTGCATGGCGGCATCGCCTATAGGCATTTCCACGTATCGATACTTGCCCTTGCTGGGCAACAGTTTCGCGGCGTCCGGCCTCTGATAGGGATTGCCGGACGTTTTCCACACCATGTCTCGAACGGCGGCGTACCTGACACTGCCTACCGCGAAGTCAGCTTGGGCCTTCTCCAGCGCCTCACCAAGCTGCACCATCTTCTGATCTTCGATTCGAAGCGCATCAAAGAGTTGAACACTTTTTATATCACTACTCATGAGCCTTAATCCTTTCCGTATACAGCAACAGTAAAGCATGAACCACACAGCTATGTCAATACATAATGCAATATAATGCCAGTTATATCAGCATGTAGGAGACCCAGTGTGGCTCCTGAGTGAACCGCGCCCTCCGTGAACCTGCCCACGTAGTGAAGCATCGTACGTAGCTATACTGCCTGCATGCCTACCTACAAGTTCAAGCAGGTCGATGTGTTCACGGACCGCCCGTTGTATGGCAATCCGGTTGCGGTCGTGCTCGACGCGGACGGCATCGAACCCGAGGAAATGCAGCGCATCGCCGCGTGGACGAACCTGTCCGAGACCACGTTCTTGCTGACGCCCACGACGCCAGAGGCCGACTACCGCCTGCGCATCTTCACGCCCGAACACGAACTGCCGTTCGCGGGGCACCCGACGGTGGGCTCCGCGCACGCGGCGCTGGAGGCCGGCGTCATCAGCGGCCCCAAGTTCCGGCAGGAGTGCGGCGCCGGCGTGCTTCCCATGAGCGTCATGGACGGCGACGCGGGGCGACGTATCGCGGTCGAGGCGCCGGAGGCGGCGTTCGTGAAGGAGTACGGAGATCTGGCAGACGCGATCTCCGCGGCACTAGGCGGACAGGTCCTCGCTGAGCCAGCGCCGGCCGCGATGAACAACGGCCCCATCTGGCTCTTCGTCGGCTTGGAGAACAGCAGCGCCGTTGCGGGACTGAAGCCGGACATCACCGCCGTTGCGAAACTGAGCCGCGAGCACGATCTCACAGGGCTCGCGCCCTTCGCGCTACTGGACGGCGAGCCGCGTGTCCACATCCGCTGCTTCGCGCCGGCGTTCGGCGTGCCGGAGGACCCCGTCACGGGGAGCGCCAACGCCGCCCTGCCCGCATATCTCGCGCATGTTGCCATGCTCGACGCTCTCGGCGACGAGTACGTCTCGACGCAGGGAACAGAACTGGGCCGCGATGGTAGGGTCTTCGTGCGCGTGCTCGACGACAACGGTCGCGCCGAGATCGGCGGGCGCGCAGTCACCGTGATCGAGGGCGAGATTAGGCTCTAGCGTTATCCCTTGCGGGCGACGTAGTAGTTGTTCATCAGGTCGCCTTCGACGTTCTCGACTGAGACGTCGGAGAAGCCCGCCTCAGCGAGCATTTCCAGCGCCTTCTGCTCGCCCCACACTGTTCCCAAGCCTTCGCCATCGAGCGCAAGCGACACAGTCATGCAGTGCATGGCTGAGATCGTGTAGAGAAACGGCCCCATCGGGTGGTCCATGTTGTCCGCGACATTCGTATTCGCTCGCACATCTACGCAGAGGTAGACGCCATCAGGATGAAGCGAATCCGCGATGCCCTGCGGCACTTGCGCCGGCTGGGCCTGGTCGTGGATCGCGTCGAACGTCGTAATGAGATCGAACTGCGTCGAGCCGTCCAGCGTGGAGACGTCTTTGGCCTCGAACGCGGCGTTCGTGAGGCCCATCGCGGATGCCTCTTCCCTGCCCGCGGCAACACCTTCCTCTGAGAAATCGTAGCCCGTGAAGCGGCTGTTCGGGAAGGACTGCGCCATGAGGTTGATTGCGTGGCCCTGGCCACAGCCAACGTCGGCCACGTCGATGCCTTCCTTCATCCGTTCGATAAGGCCCGGCACGAGCGGCAACGTCACGTCGATGAGCGTGGCGTCAAACACGCCGGCGCTCGATTCGGCCGCGCACTGTTGGAACGTTGGATAGGAAGAGTAGGGCACGCCGCCGCCGTTTCGGAAGCTTTCGATAATCGGATCTTCCACGGCAGCCAGAAAGCCCACGAACTGCGTCCAGACCGCCAGATTGCCGGGCCCCGCAGCGCGGGTGATAGAGGCCGCATGCTCGGGCGGCAGCGAATAGCGGGCCGCATTACGTTCGTACTCCACGATGCCGCCCGTCACCATGGCGCCGAGCCACTCCCGCACGTAGCGTTCGTTGAGGCCGGCTGCGTCCGCGATCTGCTGACTGGTCGACGGTTCTAGCTCGTCCATGGTGTCGAACAGGCCGGTCCGGTGGCCAATGCTGCACATCAGAGCCAAGCTCCCGCCATTCAAGATGCCAGTCATCTTGACCGTGAACGCCAGCTGCTTCGCCTGGTCTAGTTGTTGAGTCGTCATGTGGTCTCTCCTTCTATTGCCAGACTTGAGTGGTGGCTAGTCTAGCGGAGAGAAGCACGCGGCCTCAAGATCGGTATCACAGAAGGCGCCGTTGGTATACTTCCTGGCACGGGAGGACCGCTATCGACGAACAGAGACTTCGCGACCTGCTGGCAGGCGTCGCCGACGGCACGATGAGCATCGAGGCCGCCGTCGCCGATCTGCGCCTGCTCCCCTACGAGGACGTCGGGTTCGCCAAGATCGACCATCATCGCGCGCTTCGCGACGCGCTGCCGGAAGTGGTGCTCGCGGAGGGCAAAACGCCGGCGCAGACGGCCGAGATCGCAGCCAAGATCGCGGAGCGCACGGGACGGCTGCTGATCACGCGAGCAGACGCCGCCTGCGCGGAGGGCGTGCTCGCAGCGCTGCCCAACGCCACCTACCACAAGACGGCGCGCGCAATCACGCTGGAGGAGGAGCCTCGCCGCAAGGACCCCGGCGTGACGATCCTCTGCGGCGGCACGGCCGACCTGCCCGTGGCCGAGGAGGCCGCCGTCACTGCCGAACTGATGGGCCATGAAGTCGAGCGCATCCACGACGTAGGCGTCGCCGGGCTGCATCGCTTGCTCGACCACGTGCCCGCACTGCAAGATGCGCGAGTGCTTGTCGTGGTTGCCGGCATGGAGGGTGCACTGCCGAGCGTCGTGGCGGGCCTAGTCGCGGTGCCCGTGATCGCGGTGCCGACGTCCGTCGGTTACGGAGCGAGCTTCGGCGGCATCGCGGCGCTGCTGGCGATGCTGAACGCCTGCGCGGCAGGCGTCTCCGTCGTGAACATCGACAACGGCTTCGGCGCCGGCTACCAGGCGGCCGTCATCAACCGGCTGGCGCTGAACGAACGGCCGGACTGAGCAGCGATGAACGTCACGCAGGCAGACATCGAGCGCGGGCTGCGGGAGCTTGGCCTGAGTTCCGCATCGCACGTGCTCGTGCACTCCTCCTACAAGGCGTTCGGCGGTGTCGATGGCGATCCCGCGGCCGTGGTGCAAGCGCTGGTGGACGCCTCCGCGACACTCATGATGCCGGCGTTCGCGTCGCACCGGAGCGCGGTCTGGGACGAACGCGGCTTGTTCGAGAACAATGCCTATCCAACGAGACCGCCCGAAGGCTGGGACATCAGCCAGGTCGAGCCGTTCACGCACAACACGCCCGCGAACTCAACGATGGGCGTGATCAACGAGACATTTCGCCGCGAGTATGACGTGTCGCGCTCGGGCAATCCAATGATGTCGTTCGTCGCCTACGGCGCGCTTGCGGGCGAACTCTGCGGGGCAGGCACCGACATCGATGCTGTCGAGCCGATCAATCGATTGATGCAAGCCGGCGGCGATGTGCTTCTGCTCGGGGTGACGCACACCAACAGCACGGCGATCCACCTCGCGGAGCAGCTCGCAGGCAGGCGCCAATTCGAGCGCTACGCGATGACGCCGGATGGTGTGCGCATGGCCATGTCTGGCGGCTGCGGCAACCCGTTCGACGACCTGCAGACGCACGTGGAGCACCTTGAGCGCCGCACCGAGGTCGGCGCCGCCACGTTGCGCTGCTACGCACTGCAGCCTTACGTTGAGACTGCACGAAAGCTGATCGAAAGCGATCCGGAAGCGCTCCTCTGCCTTGTAGCCAAGGAGTGCATCCGCTGCGACGCACATCGAAATCGGGTGCCAGCGTGACGAAGGTGCTGTATCTTGACTGCCTTTCCGGCATCAGCGGCGACATGCTGCTGGGCGCGCTGATCGACGTGGGGCTATCGGTAGACGACCTGCGCTCGGACTTAGCGAAGCTCCCGCTCGAAGGATACCGCCTCGACTCGACGAAGACGCAACGCGCGGGTCTCGCGGCTACGCAGGTAACGGTGTCGCTGGAGGAGACGCAGCAGCCCCACCGGCGCTTGCCGGACATCCTCGCGCTGATCGACAAAAGCAGCCTGCCCGCCGGCGACAAGGAGCGCGGGACGGCTGTCTTCCAGACGCTGGCCGAGGCGGAGGCGAGCGTCCACGGCAGCCAGCCGGACCAGGTCGAGTTCCATGAGGTCGGCGCGGTCGATGCGATCGTCGACGTGATGGGGGCCGTCGCAGGGCTGCGCATGCTGGCCGTCGAGCAGCTCTGCTGCTCGGCGCTCCCCGCGGGAGCGGGCTGGGTCGAAACCCAGCACGGCCAGCTACCGGTGCCCGCACCAGCAACGCTTGCGCTGCTCACGAAAGCAGGAGCGCCTATGAAGGCCAGCCCCGATCCTGAGATGGAGCTGGTGACGCCAACGGGCGCGGCGATCGTAGCGACGCTGGCGCGCTTCGAACGGCCAGCGATAACGCTGCGCGGCGTTGGCTACGGCGCGGGCGGCCGCGATCCCGAGGACAGGCCGAACGTGTTGCGCGTCTGGCTGGGCGAGACGACACGCCCGCAATCGACGATGCTGCTCATCGAGACGAACATCGACGACATGAGCCCCGAATTGTTCGGCTATACGCAGGAGCGGCTGTTCGACGCCGGCGCAGCCGACGTGTGGATGACGCCCGTCCAGATGAAGAAGGGCCGCCCTGGCGTGCTGCTATCGGTCCTCTGCGCCGCCGATCGAGAGCAAGCAGTCGTCGACGTGCTGCTCAGCGAGACGTCCACGCTGGGCGTGCGCATGAGCGAGGTTTCGCGGCACGAGGCCAAGCGTGAGACGTTCGAGTTCGATTCGAGCCTGGGAACGGCCGCCGTAAAAGTGAAGCGCCTGCCGGGCCGCGAGCCGGTCGTCGCGCCGGAGTACGAGGCCTGCGCGCGCATCGCCCGCGAACGCAGCATTCCCCTGGCAGAGGTCTATCGCATCGTGCAGGCGGAAGCGCTGGAGCGACTACTAGCGGGCGGACGGGCCATCTGACTCCCCAACTCCGGGCCTTGCTTCCCGTGCGCTACAACGCCTGAGATGACACACTCAGGCATGCAGGTGAGCCAGTCAGCCCAGATACCGCTGACGGAGGCGGGTGAGCCGTCCTCCACGGAAGCGTTCTGGCGGCATGACCCTCCGTACCACCTCTTCCTTCTCACGAGCATGGCCTTCGCTGTCCTGGCTGGCTTCACACTGGCAATCCTGGCGCCCCTGAGCATCGTCCTCGAGTGGGGCTGGGGACGCCGCTTTATGCCTCTCATCCAAGCGCATGGCCAGGCGCAGGTCTTGGGCTTCGTAGGGCTGTTCATCATCGGCATGGCGTACCGGCTGATGCCCCGGTTCTCAGGGCGGCCACTCGGTTTCCCAGCGCTGGCGTGGGCATCGTGGCCGTTGCTGTCGCTGGCGTTGGTGCTTCGATTGATCGCGCAGCCGGCGGGCGAAGGGCTGTGGCAGCGAACGCTCCTCGTGAGTTCGGGCTCCTTAGGCATGCTGGCGGCTATCGCCTTCGCCCTCGTGGTCGTGGGCACGCTACTGCACCGGGAGAGCCGCGCTGAGGCAACGGGCTACTTCTTCGTGCTGGCCGGCGCCTTCTTCGTGCTGCAGGCCGGCATCAATCTCGCGTTGGTCGTCCTCACAGCCCAACGCGGCAGCGACGTCATCAGGCCCATAGAATCAGCCGCCCTCCTGCACGTTCAGCTCTATGGATTCATCACCATGTTCATCCTGGGCGTCGCCTCGCGCGCGATCCCGAGCATCTCCGGCTTGCCGAGGCCGCAGGTCCAGGCCAAGGCGCTGGCCCTGGCGCTGGCCGCGGCGGTGCTCGTGTTTGGTATCGCCGCGCTCTGGGTCGGCAGCGGCGCATGGAGCGCGGCGCTCTTGCGGACCGAAGCGATCTCGTTCGCGGCGCTCGGACCGATCTTTCTGGCCGGCGTCTGGGTCGTGGGCATCTTCCGGCCCGCGGCCAACCGGCTCGCGGGTGCATCGACGCACCATATCTGGCTCATCAGGGCGACGTTTGCGTGGCTGTTGATCGCGGGCGGGCTGAGCGCGTACTATGGCGTGCGGGCGATCTCGGGAGGCGAATTCATCCCCGCGTACGGTCTCGACGCAACCCGTCACGCGGTGGGCATCGGCGTCGCGAGCATGATGATCGCCGGCATGGCGATGCTGATACTGCCCGAGTTCGCCATTCGCCGGACACGCCATCCAAACGAACGCTGGCCGGCCTTCACGATCCTCGCGCTGCTCAGCGCGGCGGCCGCGCTGCGAGTGGCCGCGGCAGTAGCCACGCCTTACTGGTTGGACACCGGCCGTTAGGGGCATGCTGGCCGAAGGCGCGCTGTTGCTCTTCGCGGCGTTGTTCGTCATCAGCCTGATACAGAAGAACGCAACGGTGGCATCGATCCCACTACGGCCGGCGTGAACGCGATACGCGGCATCAGCCGCGGCTGGCTGCCGGGATAGAGGCGAGAATCGTGGTCCCCGCGTCCGGCGCGGACGTGATCTCCACGCTCCCGCCGAGCAGCTGCGCCCGCTCCTGCATCCCTAGGAGCCCAAGGCCCCCGAGCCGGTCGTGACGGCCGACCTCGCTAGGCCGGAACCCCCGCCCATCATCGTGAATACGAACGCGAAGCCAGCCATCGGTGGCGGTAAGGGTGACCTCAACATTCCTGGCGTCCGCGTGCAGCTCGACGTTGCGGAGGGCTTCTTGCACCACCCTGAAGAGGACCAGCTCGACCTCCGGCGCCATTCGCTGGATGTCCCTGGCGCCCTTGAGTTCGCTCGTAAGCTGCTCTCGCTGGGCAAGCTCGCTGAGCAGCCATTCAATGCTGGGAACCAAACCAAGGCGGTCGAGAATGGACGGCCGAAGGTCGCGCGCCATCCTACGCACACCGTCGATGATGGCATCCACCTGCGCCCGGGCTGACTCGGCCTGCCGATACGCGTCGATTCCAGTCGGCTCGCCAGACGGCTGGAGAAGGCCGTCTAACGTCCGGCCAACGAGCACCAGGGACTGGATCGTGTCGTCGTGCAGTTCCCGCGCAACCCGCTGACGCTCCGCCTCCTGGGCGTCGGTAATCTCGCGCAGGTAAAACTGCAGGCGCTCCTTGGAGGACTGCAACTCTTGGCTGACTGCCTCCGCCTCGCGGCGCAGGGTTCCTTCGCGTTCGACTCTCCACGCGAGCACCAACCCGATAGCAAAGACGAGCGCCAACAGCCCGATCTCGCCTTCCAACTCGCCCCTATGCCAGAGCGTGATGTTTGGCGCTGAGAGAACGAGAGACCAGAGGCTTGTGAGCAGTCCTCCCTCAATGCCGAACCACAGGGCGGCATAGACGACCGGGATGACGTACAGCATCACGGGGAAGTGCCGCATCGAGCCATAGCTTTCGGCTAGGCCGCTCGCTTCGCCGGTGATATGGAAGGCTGTAATGGCCGAAAGCATCAGCTGGATCAGCCAGAAGCGGCGGTCGCGGAGCCGCGTGGGAATCGGACGCAGGAACCGCCACGAAAGCGATGTCCGCGCAGGTTCGGTCCTAGGTGCGCTCGTCGTCACTGCTCAGTTCCAGTTCCTCCAGGCGGATCCATCCACTGCGGATGGCAAGGACCACGGCCTCGACTCTAGACGCGACCGCCAGCTTGTTGAGAATGTTCCGAATATGCGATTGTACCGTGCGCGGGCTCAGTCCCAGATCAGACGCGATCTCCTTGTTGGCCAGGCCTGCGGCAGCCAACCTGAGCACCTCCAGCTCGCGCTCGGAAAGCTGCGCCTGCGTCGTCTCTCCTTTGTCTCGCTTTGCCAGGATGCCGACCACGCGCCGCTGAATATCAGGGCTCAGCACCGACTCTCCTGCCGCGGCCGCTCGGACGGCCTCCAGCAGCGTCGAGCTAGGTGCGTTCTTCAGGACGTACCCGGCTGCTCCCGCCTCCAGCACGCCAACAATATAGGCCTCATCGTCGTACGCCGAAACGGCCAGAATCGCGGTGCGCGGCGAGATTACCCTGATGCGTTTGGCCGCCTCGATGCCGTCCATCTTAGGCATCTCAATATCAAGGAGCGCGATGTCCGGCTGCAGAGTTTCAGCCAGGGAAACGGCCTCTTCACCGTCTGCAGCCTCGCCCACCACTTCCATATCCAGCTCGCCGTTCAGGATGTTACAGGTACCCTCGCGGACCAGAGCGTGGTCTTCAGCGACGAGCAGCCTGAGCGTCCTTCGTTCGGCGTCCGCGTCTGTTTCGCTTCCCAATAGGCCACTCTACCCTGCCATTTGTACTGTGGCTTCTGCGCCACAATGCGCACTCACGGATGCGCCCTGCGCCCGATGTCTGCGGGCAACGTGTATGCCTAGCATATATTGTGACTCAGTTGATTCAATCCAAACAAGCGATAGGAGAGTTGAAATGCTGAACAACACACTGGGAAAGCTGGCAGCCCTCGGCGCGGTAGCGCTGTTGGTCGTCGTTGGTGTAGCGTTCGCCGCCTGCAATGGAAGCGATGACGGTTCCACCGTGGCCGACACGGCTGCGGACGAGGCGGCGCACGTAGAGGGCGACGAGGCAACTGACGCCGACGAGGCGGCAGGCGACGAAGGCGATGAGACCACGGACATGGGCGACATGGACATGAGCGACGTGGATCCAAATGCCTACTTGGAGGCCGCCCCGAAGGATTCGCTGTACTTGGTCGAGATGACCAACTTCGCGTTCACGCCGAACGTATTGGAAGTGAACTCAGGCGAGGTCCTCGAAATCGCCGTTCAGAACGTCGAGCCGCTCCTGCACGACTTCACGATCGACAAGATCGACGCGGATGTCCATATCTCCTATCTGGAAGGCTCCGGACAGCATGCGCACGCCGAGCCTGAGACGGCGGCGGCGGCGGCAGATGTCCACTTCCCGCTGAGCGAGCCGGGCATCGGCGTGGTGCACCTGAAAGCCAATGAACCAGGCGAGTACGCTTTCTACTGCACAGTTCCCGGCCATCGGGAAGCAGGCATGGAGGGAACGCTGATCGTTCGATAGCCAGGGAACCCTGCGGCGCCCAATGTCGCGACGTACCGAGAAGGGGGGCCAGCTCGTCTGAACTGGCCCCTCTTTCATTGGCTATTTCGGTAGCCAACTGGCGGAGAGAGACGGCCGCCGAGCCCCAACGTAGGGGCGCGAGCGACTTCGCGATAGTTCCACTCACAAGAAATCGTTACCAGGCTACTGAGATCTTGCGAGGCGCGGTTGCGTGGTACCAGGCATGCTGGTGCTGCGCCTCTGCGATTAGCTGACTGTGAGGTCCTCGCGATCAGCTCGCCGGCCGCTTCCACATCGACGATGAGCGCGGGCTACCTGCGTCTTTAGCGCGACACCTGGGAGAGTCATGAAAGAGGATTGATCATGAAACCGACCAGACGATGGCTAGCAAGCATCGGCACGTTCCTCCTGATGGGAGCAATCGCATTCTCGTTGGCCGCCTGCGGGAGCGACGATGCCACCATAGACGAAGACGCCGCACACGTCGAGGGAGACGAGCACCAGGACAACGGTGATGCGGACGGAAACAGCTACTTGGAGGCCGCGCCCAAAGACGCTCTGTACTTGGTCGAAATGACGAGCTTCGCGTTCACGCCCGATGTTCTGGAGGTGAGTTCGGGTGAGGTCCTCGAAATCGCCATCCAGAACACGGAGCCTGTCCTCCACGACTTCACGATCGATGAGATCGATGCCGATGTGCACATCTCCTACCTTGGGGGTACAGGTATACACGGGCACGCCGATCCGGAGAACGAGGCCGATGTCCATTTCGCGCTGAGCGAGCCAGGCAGCGGCGTGGTGCACCTGAAGGCCAATGAACCAGGCGAGTACGTGTTCTACTGCACGGTTCCGGGCCACCGCGAGGCTGGCATGGAGGGAACGCTGATCGTCCAGTAGCCACGGGGGCGCGGCAGCTCGCAAGCTACCGAGAAGAGGCCTCTTGCATTCGTTATCCCAGTAGGCAGACCTCGGTCGTACCCTAGGTCCCTTGTTCTGCCAGCAGACGGGCCGCGCCCAGTTGCATCTCCAGCACGTGATGGTCGCACCAGCGGCTGGGAGATGCGAATCCCTTCGGGGCCATGACGCACTGATAATCGTGCTCGCACTCGTGGTGATCGGCGCCCAACAAGTGCCCGATCTCGTGAGCGACAACCGGGCCATCAAGCTCCTGCCTGTTCGGGTGCAGACGTGCCACCAAATGGATATGGCCAATGTGGGCCAGGCCATCCACCCGCGAGATCTGACGACCGGTGAGACCGATGACTAACTGGCCGGGTTCGGCAGGCATGGAAGCATCCAAATGGCGCAACATGCTGGACATCGAATCCGCATACTCTGTGCTCGACCAGCTCCGGTAGTCTGCTAGCGACAGGGCGATTCCCGCTGGCTCCATGATGCGGTTCACGTCAGCAAAAAGTTGATTGGCCCTCGCCTCCGCCCCATCTCCAAAGGTCTGTCGCCACGCCTCATCCGTCGCCAGCACGACCCGGACTTCCTGTCTGGGCAGGGACGCGGCTTCGAGTGCGTAGCCGTCGCAGGGGACCGCGCGGGCGGGGATTGCCGGCACCAATAACAGGAGCGCCAGTAGCAACGCCCAGCGCAGTCGAGCTAGCGCTTTGTAGATACGCATCGGCTTCTCCCTGGCAATTCTATCCGGTCGCGGGCGCGCGAGTGTATAGGCGTTCGTCACGAAAGCGACAGCCATCTGGCCCCAACTCGACCGCCTTTTCGCCTAAGCCGTTTCGCCAAGTAGTGGGGCCGCTTCGCTTCTATTGCTATACTGCGCGCCGAGCGCATCAATGTGCGCGCCGGGCGCATGAATCCGCACCGGGCGTGGAGACTCCACGTATTTCGCTGGACAGTCATAGGAGGCTACGTTGAACACGATCATCGCACGAATCAAGATCAAGGAAGGCAAAGAAGACGCAGCGCTCGAAGCGCTCAAGAAGATGGCGGACGGCGTCGAAGCGAACGAGCCGGGAACCCTGGCGTACATCGTTCACCGGTCCATGGACGATCCATCAGAAGTTGTCTTCTTCGAGTTGTATGAGGATGACGAGGCGGCCAAAGCGCATAGCGGCGGCGATTCGATGAAGGCGTTCCAGAGCGGCTTTGCCGACATATTCGACGTTTCGCAGGTGAAGATCGAACGGCTGGAACGAGTGGCCGGTGTGGTGCGCTAGGCCTCCAACACGAACTTCTTGATCGCCCACGCGACGCCGTTCTCGGCGTTCGAGGGCGCGACGGCGTCGGCGCGCTCTTTCACGCTGTCGACCGCGTTGCCCATAGCGACGCCCGTCGCGGCGACCTCGAACATATCGAGGTCTGGTTCCGCATCGCCTACGGCCATCGCTTCCTCAAGCGGTACCTCCAGGTATTCACAGACGAGGCGCAGGGCTGTGCCTTTGTCGGCGGGCCCGGCTGTGATGGTGACGTACATCTGCTCGCCGATTCCCATGGGTAAGGCGAGGGTCTCCGCGTAGCGCTCGCCCACGCTGCCAAGCAGGGTCTTAACGGCATCTTCACCGAAGACGACGAATCCCGTAGTGGGCTGGGTAATGTGTTCGGCGTGCTCGTTGGCGAGTCGCATGTCCTTGGGCAGCCGTGCGGGATCGATATCGGCGCGCGGCGTGCGCATGTAGGTGACGCCATCGACCGTGGTGTAGGTCTCGAAGCCACCTTCGTCGCAGATCTCGGCGATTTCGCGCGCGATCTCCGTCGGGATCTTCAGGTGCAGCAACTCGTGCCCGTCATTGGGCTCCTGGATGTGGGCGCCGCTCATGCAGATGATCGGCGTCGTCAGTCCCAGGCGCAGCGACGTGTACTTCGCGACGCCGTACCAGCGCGCTGTGTTCAACACGATGTGGATGCCCTTGTCGCGGGCGGCGATGACAGCGTCGCTGTCCTCTTCGCTCACGCGCATGTTGGAGCCGAGCAGCGTACCGTCCAGGTCGAGTGCGATGAGTCGGATCATGACTGGCGCAGTCTATCGGGCGAGAGGTGGTGGGAAAAGTGGCTCCTCGGCGCTGTCTTACCCGAACGCGGACTTCCGCGATTTAAGGCGGCCCCGGATAGACGAAGCAGCTCTAGTTTGCCATCCAAACGGCACTTGACACGCGCTGCGTAACGTGTATATATTTTTGCCTATGGTGGTGGGGCGAACCCCACAAGTTTGAAATCCCGCCGGGGCTCCGGGGCGGATCTGAGCATTGCATGATTCCATGCAGGAGGCGGACGAACGATGATCAAGCGAATCTCTTTAGCACTCTCTGCGTTGCTCGTGGGTCTGGTGGGTGTAGTAATTCTGCTCGCCGGCGGCCCAACTACAGGAAGTGCGGCCAACCAGTGCCTTGGGGAGGACGTAACTATTCATGGCACATCCAACGGTGAGACCATCACCGGCACGCCCCTTAAAGACGTGATCGACGGCCTAGGTGGAAACGACACTATCTATGGTCTAGGCGGAAACGACGTCATCTGCGGTGGTGCAGGCACCGACGCCATCTACGGCGGTGATGGCGACGACACGCTCAATGGCGGCCCCGGCGTAGATTTGGACTTAGCCGACGGCGGCAACGGCACCGACACGGTCGGGTACAGAGACGCGGCCAGTGGCATCACGGTCGATTTCACCGATACACCCTACATTTTGGCCAGGGGTGAGGGCACCGACATCCTGGTTAGCATTGAGAACTTCGATGGTTCCGCCTATGTCGATGACGTCACCGGCGACGGGTACCCCAACGAGTTCAACGGCAACGCCGGCGCGGACACATTGAACGGCGGTGGTGGCGAAGACACCCTCAACGGTGGCGTCGGCGACGACACGTTGAACGGCGATGCTAACAATGACATCATCAACGGCAATGGCGGCAACGACACGCTGAACGGCGGCGACGGCGACGACACGCTTGATGGCGGTGCGGACGACGACACGCTGAACGGCGGCGACGGCGAAGATGACAATATGAATGGCGGCATGGGTAACGACATCCTGAACGGCGGCGACGGTGACGACGACAACATCAATGGTGGGTCTGGCAACGACACGGTCGACTACTCAGACGCTACCACTACCGTGACCGTAACTCTCGCCGGCAACTCGGCGTCCGGCGCCCACGGGAATGACACGTTCGTCAACGACACGATCGAGAACGTCAACGGAGGCTCCGGCGACGACACCATTACCGGCGATGAGATGGTAAACGTACTCAGCGGCAACGGCGGCGCCGACACCCTTCACGGCGGCGATGCCAACGATACGCTGAACGGAGGTAGTGGCACGCTCGATATCCTCAACGGTGACGCCGGCAACGACACGCTGAATGGAGATGCTGGCGTCGACACACTCAACGGAGGCACCGGCAACGATACGCTGAACGGCGGCGACGACGACGACACGCTCAACGGCGGCGCCGGCAATGATACGCTAAACGGCGACAACGACAGCGACGACCTCAATGGCAACGCTGGCAACGACACGCTCGTAGGCGGCAGCGGGGCCGACAGCTTTGACGGCGGCAGCCAAGTCGGTTATTTCGGCGCTGACACCGCTGATTACTCGTCGAGTACAGCCCCTGTCACCGTCAATCTCAGCACCGGCTCGGGGCCGGACGGCGACACGTTCGTCTACAATACGATCGAGGCGATCAAAGGCTCTACCTACGATGATATTCTTACCAGCGACCCGACCGGTAACGCGCTGTATGGCAACGCCGGCAACGATACGCTCAACGGCGCCGCCGGCAACGACGTTCTTGTTGGCGGGACCGGCGCCGACGTGATGGACGGCGGTAATGGGACCGACCTCGTCAGCTACGCGGGCCATACGCTCGGTGTGACCGCTGCGATCGACGGCAATCCCAGCTCCGGCTACGCGGGGGAGGGCGACACAATCGAGACGAACGTAGAAGACCTATTCGGTTCGCCGTACGCGGACACGCTCACTGGCGACAGCGGTCCCAACTACATATGGGGTAACGGCGGCAGCGATTCGTTGTACGGTAAGGGTGGCGCAGACACCGTCACCGAGGTGTTGTGGGGGGTTCTTGACTTAGGTGGCAACGACACCCTCAGCGGCGGCACCGGCGGCGACAACGATGTCATTGACGGCGGAGTTGGCACTGACACCGCCAGCTACGCGAGTTCGACCGCTGACATCACGGTCAATCTCACCGACACAGCGCCGATTCAGGCGACCGGCGACGGCACTGACACGCTCACGAGCATTGAAAACGTCACCGGCGGTTCCGGCGTGGACACCTTCACCGGAGACGGGAACGCCAATGTGCTCACCGGCAATGACGGCGCTGACATCATCGATGGGGGCGGCGGAGACGACACGTTAAACGGCGGTGATGGCGCCGACACAATCGACGGCGGCGACGGCGACGATACGTTGAACGGCGGTAATGACGCCGACAGACTAGATGGCGAAGCGGGCAACGACACCGTGAATGGAGACGGCGGCAACGACACCACTGTCTTTGGCGGCGATGGCAACGACACCCTCAGTGGCGGCCCTGGCAACGATCTGAACATCAACGGCAATGGTGGCGTGAACACGATCAACTACTCGAACGCCGGCGATGACATGCTGATCGTTCTTAGTGGGGTAACCCCCTTCGCGCTGGGTGAAGGCATCGACTACCTCTACAACATCGACAACGTCATTGGTTCTGACTACGACGATGACATCACCGGCGACAGCGCCAACAACTCGATCTGGGGAAACGACGGTGACGATGACATCGACGGCGGCGCAGGAGACGACTACATCGACGGTGGCTACGACTCGGACACGATCGATGGCGGCGCAGATACCGATACGGTCAGCTACGGCAGCCGGACGGCGGCCGTAGTCATCAAGCTCGACGGAACGAACTCGGGGAACTCCGATGACGACAACGGCGGAACGCGCGACTCCATAAGCAACGTGGAGAACGCCATTGGAGGCTCCGCGGACGACACCTTGCATGCCACGTCGGTCGCCAACGTGCTCAACGGAAACAACGGCATCGACACCGTCGATTACGCTGCGGCTTCTGCCGTCACGGTTGATCTCGATGCTGGCACGGGGACCCCGTCCGGTGAGGACGTGGACACGCTCACCAGTATTGAGAACGCCAATGGGACGAGCGGCAACGATATGTTCATTGGAGACTCGGGTGTTAACGTCTTTGACGGCAAGGGCGGCAGCGACACCATCGATTACTCGGGCTCAGCTGCCGTCATCGTCCGTCTCTATGACCAGATGGGGTACCCGCAAGGCGAGGGCCCGGACACGCTCATAAGCATTGAAAACGTCGAGGGCACCTTCGGCAATGACACCATTACGGGCAACTCTGACATGAACACGCTTAACGGAAACGGTGGCGACGACACGCTGAACGGCGGTGGCGGCAACGACGCCCTCAACGGTGGCGACGACGACGACACAATAAACGGCGAGGCCGGCGACGACACAATAAACGGAGATGACGGCGATGACGACATGGATGGCGGTGATGGCACCGACAAATGCCACGGTGGTTTGGGCTCTGATACCAGTACGAACTGCGAGTCGGGGAGCTGAGTACTGTAGCGTAGCGAAGAACTAACGAGAAGGTTCCAGAGGAGGAGGCCATGGCCTCTCTCCTCTGACGTCTGGCCGCTCGGACGGCTCAAGACCGATGGGCGTCTCCAACAACCTCGCCACTCCATGGCAGGGTTGCACAGCCCCCTTCCCGGCCGCGCGACGCGAGATGAGCAGCTTCACGAGAACGCCAACTTCTGCGACTTGAGGCTGACGAAGCCGCCGTGGGCGAGCACGATGTGATCGAGTACGTCGACGTCCAGCAGGGCGCCGGCCTCGATCGCTTGCTCCGTCATAGCGATGTCTTCCGCGGAGGGCGCCGGGTCGCCGGAAGGGTGGTTGTGGGCCAGGATAATGGCCGGCGCGTTCTGACGCAGCGCGTCGCGAAAGAGTTCGCCGATACGGATGACGGCGGTGTGGACGCTGCCACGATAGACGTCGCTGGTGCCAAGCACTTGGTTGCGCGTGTTTAGGAGGATGACGCGCATGTGCTCCTGCTCCAGCAGTCCCATTTCGCCCTGGAGGAGCGTGCATACGTCCTCTGGGCCACGGATGACGGCACGCTCCTGCGGCTGACTCGCGACAAGGCGCTTGCCCAGCTCCAGTGCGGCTTGAACCTGTGCGGCCTTCGCTTCACCTAGTCCCTTTTCGGCGCAGAGTTCGGCAAAGCTGCCGCGGGCCAGGCCAGCCAGGCCATCGAACCTGCTCAGCAGCCTCGTCGCCATCGCGACCGCGCTCTCATCGCGGCCACCAGTGCGTAGCAGGATCGCGAGCAGCTCTGGGTTGGAGAGCGCGACCGGGCCGGCATCGCGTATCCGCTCGCGCGGGCGGTCGCCCGTGGGCATATCGCGAATGCGGGCGCGGTAGGTGACCGATGCGTCGCTGTCGTCTTGGGTCAAGTCCGGTGCGTCCATTCCCGGTGTCAGATTCGTCGAGCGCGCCGCTCGGAGTCTCAATGCGGCCAGTGTAGTAGAACTAATGAGCGAAGTCAAGCACTCGTCTCGCCCTCAGATTCGACGCGCTCGATCGTCTCTACCGCGCCCGTGTGCGGCAAATGAACGATGCGCACCTTGTCACCGGGGGAAAGGTCGATGTACTGCTCCGGTGGAACACGGTAGACGTTGCGGTCTAGGAAGACATAGCTGTTACGAAAGAGGAACATATCGTTGCGCGTCCAGCTGCGCTCGACTTCGCCGACGGTCTCGACGGGCTGTGACAGCAGATCGCGTATCGATTGCACAACCTGATAGCCGAGCAGGAGAGCGACGGAGGCGACGAGGACGAGCCCGACGATGCGGCCCCCGGTCGCGCCATCTGTCGCGATCTCACGGACGATGAACGCGAGGCCGAAGAGCGTAATCGCCAGAAACGGCGTGAAGAGAAGCGTACTGCGGAGCACGGCGTTCTTCGCCATGGTTCGGCCAGCCATGACGCTACGGTAGGATCAAGATGTCGCCTGGGTTGATGATGGCGCTGTCGACGTCTCCCAGGTTGTTAGCCGCGGCAATATCCGCAGCGTAATCGAACGGCGCAATGCCCGGCGGCGCGAACTGCTCGGCGATGCCAAATAGTGTGTCACCAGATCCAACCTCGTACGATCGCACCCCCGGGGTGTCCGTGGGCTCCGGTTCGTCCGTCTCTGTCGCGTCCGGCGTAGGCGTCTCCTCTTCGTCGCCGGGCGTCCTGTCCGGCGTTTCGGCGAGCGGCGGCGTGGCGGTATCGAAGACTTCGGTAACGATCACCGTAGGCGTGAAGTCGGTGAGAACGACGCCGAGACCGTCGCCCGCGCCGGGCGGACGCACGAGCAACCAGATGGCTATCGCCGTGCCGATGAGGAGGGCGAGCAGTGAGCCGCGATAGAGATTGAACGAAGGTAGAGCGCTGGACGGGTCGAGGCACTCGGCGCAGAGATCGCCACCATGGAGTTCGCAGTACAAGCGCGAACAGCGCCTGCACTGACGCGAAGCTTCGTTGCTACATGCGTAGCATTCCATCGGCGGGACTATACCAGGTACGCGAAGCGCCAGGCTAGCGCCACGCTACCAAGGCTACGTGAGCTCTTCTAAGAGAGCTCTACGGTGGCGCCGGCCTCTTCCAGCTTCTTCTTGGCCGTTTCGGCGTCGTCTTTGCCGATGTCTTCCTTCACGGCGACAGGGGCGGACTCGACGAGGTCCTTGGCTTCCTTCAGGCCCAGCGTCGTCACCTCACGGACGGCCTTGATGACGTTGATCTTGTTGGCGCCGTGATCTTTGAGCGTGACCGTGAACTCGGTCTTCTCCTCGGCGGCGGCGCCATCTCCGGCTGGAGCGCCGGCTACAGGGGCCGCGGCCATGGCGACGGGCGCGGCGGCGGTGACGCCGAACTCTTCCTCAATAAGCTTGTTCAGGTCGCGCAGCTCAATGACGGTCATACCCTTGATAATTTCGAGCGCTTCTCCGACCTTACCTTCTGCTGCCACTGATGTCCCTCCTTTTGCCGCAGGCTTGGATTTCGCCTCTGGCTGCTCTTCAGTTTTCTCTTCCTTTTCGTCAGCCTCGTCCGCTTCTGCTACCTCGTCGGCCTTCGTCTCTTCATCTGCCACGATCATGCTCCTTCTAGCTGTTCGGCGCGGGCGTCAAGCAGCCCGGCCAGGGTGGTTACGCTGTCGTCTAGGAGCCGCACCGGCCCGTGCGGCATCAGCTTGGCGAATAGGCCGGCCAAGTTGGCGACCGGTCCCTGCAGAGCGCCCGCCAACCTCGCGATGAGTTCAGGTTTCGACGGCAGCGTCGCCAGCTCCTCCAGGTCGGTCTTGCCGAGCACTTGTGTTCCCATCACACCGAGGCGCATTGCAAAGTCGTTGCGGGCCGTCTTCATGTACTCGGCCGCGGCCCGAGCGGGCGCGGCGACGTCTTCAAAGCCGAACATGATGGCTGTCGGCCCCTCGACCAACTGCGCCATTTCCGGACGCTTGGCTGCCTCGGCGGCGATCCTGAAGAGGCGGTTCTTCACGACGCGCAGTTCGACTCCTTCAGCTGCGCGAATCGCGCGATGAAGCTCCACCATCTCGTTCACTTTGAGACCGCGATATTCCGTGGCGATCGCAATCTCGCAGCGCTCGATGCGGTCGCGCAACTCTTCGACCAGTTCGATTTTCTTCTCGGTTGGCATCCGTCCTCCTCACCTGGCAGCTGTTGCCGGCTGCTAGGGGCGCAACAAAACGCCCTGCCTGAAGACAGGGCGTTCATCGGCGAGATGTGCGGCGCGACCTACATCGCGCACCTGCAATCGCTCGAACTACCTCGGCGGGCGCTTACGCATTAAGGGCGACTCTAGTCGCCGGCCCGCTGTCTTCAGCGATCTACATCCTGCCAAACGCGGGGCTTGGGCGCAAGAGCGCTCCTTAGCGCAGGGGAAGTGACTTGACTCGCATGTTACCATCATGGCGACGACCGCGCGGCGTGTTCGACGCAGGCTAACACGGAACCAGGCGGAGGCACGTACGTACTAGCTATGGAGTTATCGTCGCTATGCTCCTGTCCCGGTCCCTGAAGTTCACCGTTCTCGCAGCCATCGCCCTGCTCGTGCTGTCCGTATCGCAGCAGATGATCTCTACCAGCTCGGCCGCCTTCAACGATTCGGACGGCGATGGCATGAGCGACCTCGCCGAGGCGGTCACCGGCTCCGATCCGAACGACCCTGACAGCTTCCCAGAGAGCATCTTCATCGACGTGCTCACCAGCTTCTTAGGACCCTCTCTCTCACTCTGCTCTGATGGCGTGGACAACGACGGAGACGGGCTCACGGACGTCGACGACCCCGGTTGCGCCGATAGCGACGGCGACAGCGTGTCCGATCCGGCTGAGGAGCGCCTCGGCTCCGATCCCAACGACTTCGACAGCATCCCCGAAGACGCCCGATTCGACGCAGTAGTGGAGGACTTCGGGTTGCCGATCTTCTTCTGCGCCGACTTCAGCGACAACGACGGGGACGGGCTGACGGACACCGACGACCCGGGCTGCGAGCCCATTGACAGCGACGGCGATGGCATCGATGATGCGGCGGAGAAGCGCTTCGGCGCCGATCCTGCGGACCCGGACAACGCGCCCGAGCATGAGATAGTGAATCCCGGTTCGTGTAGTGATGGCGTCGACAACGACCAGAATGGCCTAACCGACGACGACGATCCCGGATGTGGCAGTCCACCGAACGACAACAGGGTGGATGCCACCGTAATCGACACGCTTCCCTACAGCGACGGACCCACGGTGCTCAAGAACGCCACGTTTGAACCCGAAGAGCCCCGTCCTAACTGCGCCTTCAGCCTCGGCGGCACCATCTGGTATCGCTACACCGCCGTCGAAGACAGTGTGCTCATCGCTGACATTGAGGCCAGTGGTCTCGGAACAGTGATCGCCGTCTGGCGTGAGACTGCGTCGGGCCTTGAAGGAGTCGCCTGTGCGGTAGATTTCGGCCTCACCGGCGCCAGAGCGGTGGTCAGCTTGGAAGAGGGCAAGACGTATTTCTTCCAGGTCGACGGCTTCCCCTTTGGCTTCGACACATTTCTGCCCGCCGTCACGTTCAGGCTTGAGGCCGGCGATCCACCCGTGAACGACGGCTTGCTGGACGCCGTGCCGATCGAAACGTTGCCCTTCAACGACTCCGTCGACGTGACCGCGGCCACGACGCAGCGTGGTGAGCCGAGTTGTTACGTCAATCAGTCCACGGTCTGGTACTCTTTCTCGCCGGATGAGGACACGAACGTCGTGGCTGACTCTAACGGCAGCGATTATCCGACGGTGATCGGCATCTGGACGGAGAGCAAGTTTGGCCTAATCCGGGAAGAATGTGGCGTGCCGGACAGCGCCATCGCCCTCGAGGCGGAAGCCGGCGAGACCTACTTCTTCCAGGTATCGCGATTCCCAGACTACTTTTTCCCGGGGCCGGAGCCTGAACCGTTCGAGCCCCCGGGCTTCAGCCTACGGTTCAATCTCTTCATCGCGGTCCCGCCCGCGAACGACGACTTCGCCAACGCCCAGCCGGTGGCGTCGCTGCCGTTCACAATGACGGTGAACAACCTCACCGCCACGGACGAGGACGGGGAACCCACTCCGAGCTGCCTTCAGCCTTACGGCCTCGAATACACGCTCTGGTACAGCTACACGGCAACTCGCGACGAGATCCTCGTTGCCGACACAGAAGGCAGTTCCCCGTACGACATCGCCATCGGCGTCTACACCGGCGATGCTCTCGCGGACTTGACCGAGGCCGCATGCGCCCCCCTCTTCTCCTTCCCGATGCGAGCAGGCTTCGAGGCGGAGGCCGGCCAAACGTACTACTTCCAAGCCGGCACGCTGACTTTCGAAAACGTCTTCATCGCCGGTGGCGCGGCCGAGCAGCCGGACGCCGCGGGCATCTTCGTGCCGATCAATCCCCACGAAGTCACCTTCAACCTCCGGGCGCTCGACGTGCCCTCATGCCCACCGCCCGAGTTCAAGGTC
Organism: Chloroflexota bacterium; assembly: GCA_003228685.1. Classification (GTDB taxonomy): domain Bacteria; phylum Chloroflexota; class Dehalococcoidia; order DSTF01; family RBG-16-68-14; genus SZUA-185. The sequence goes on along the minus strand of QIFC01000100.1, from coordinate 22,214 downwards.
GAGGACCCGCACGATGACGTGACCGGCTTCTTCTTCGGACCGCCGCCCGACGACATCTTCCGCCCTGAGATCACATCTGTCGGCGGGGCGTTCACGGACGACGACTTCTGCGTAACGATCGAATTCGACGAACCGCTCCCCGACCAGGGAGATTTCACGAGCGACCGCGTCTATGGCAGCATCTTGCTGGATATCGATCAGGACGCCACGACGGGCAAGCCCTGGTTCAGTTTCCAGTGCGGAACCGAAGGAAGGCTTGGCATTGACGCGGAGGTCGAGATCCGCACGGACAGTCTGTTATCTCAAATTTGGCGCTATGACTTCGCCCCCATTCCCATACCAATCGCAGGACTGCCACCCGAGTTTGAGCCCGACCCGTTCGCGGTGATCCTCAGGGGCGAGCGATCGCTTACAGTCGTCGTGCCGCTCGATGCGATAGGCGGGGACCAGTTCTTCGACTTCACGATCGCCGTCTACTCCGGCGGCTTTGAGGATTGCGTGCCGAACGGCGGTTACATCACCTCACCAGAGCCTGCCACGCTCGGCGACGTAAACTGCGATGGCGTCATCGACAGCATCGACGCGGCGCTGATCGTCCAGATGTGGGCCGGCCTGAGCGTGTCGTTGCCCTGCCAGCACATCGCCGACGTGAACGGCAGCGGCGTCATCGGTCCGATCGATGCGCTCTTAATCCTGCAGTACAACGCCGGCCTGATCGCAGACCTACCGCCGTAGCGGACGAACCCAGCCCACGCGGATGGCACGACCTGTCATCCGCGTGGGCTGAGTCAGGAAGGATCTTTAGGCTGGACCGAGTAGAGTTCTCCTGACATGCTCCAAGGTCGCTCGCCCGCGATCGAGTCCACCTTGATGTCAGCCGCGACCAGCAGGTCATCTGCCGGGTTCCACTGGACAAATTGCTGAAAGGGGTAGACCAGCCTCCTTGGTTCCAAGACGGCACGTTGGGAATCCATCAGCGCCTGCGCAACCAGTGCTGGGCTAGTTGGCAGCCTGCCGGCTAGACGGTTGGAGATGTCTTCAAGCGCCGAGCCATCGTGCACATGCAGAGCAGCAATGATGCCATCAAGTAGAGGCTTGATTACCGCGGTCAGGTTCAGCGCTTTGCCGGGGGGCGGGTGGATATTCACGGTCATGCCGAAGCCTTCGGAGGAGATGCTTTCGCCGTAGGTTCTTATGGTTCCACCATCCTTCATGCTGAGCCACACCAACGCGGCGGATGGTTGGGGCCGCAGGTGAATGGACGGCACGGCCCACGATGCGAGCGATTCACCGCGATCCCAATGATCGAATTCGCCAGTTCTTGGCGCGGTCTCGTAGCGGTGATGATGCAACGTTGATCCGCCCAACGTCGTTGGCGACTTCGGCGCCGCCGCGAAAACACGCTCAAAGCGTAAGCCCAACCCGCCGGCCTTTGCAAAGCATCCAGTCCCCACGTTGTAGAAGAGAACATTCTCGACGTCAAAGAACGTGTCCTCACTGGATGTATACGTTGCGTGAAGGATGTCATCTGTCTGTATCGGCAGCGAGCGGATGGCTTCCTGTAGTTCTCTGCGAAGTTCCTTCATCCAGCCAGTCGGTTCAAAGGGAAGTCGTTGGACCGACCAAAGGTCGACGCTCCGCGATCCTTCTTGCGGGCCAGCTATCGTATAGGGGAGCACATCCGGGGATGCCATCGTGCCTCTCAGGCAGTCAGCTTCGCACTCTGGTTTCGCAGCTGGTTAGACGTAGACGCCGACGATGATCAGGACGGCGATGAGGACGGCCACCAGGGTGGCGTAGACGGCGTAGAGGATAATCGCTGGGGGCTGGCCTGTGGCTTCTTTTGGCTCTTCGGTCATGCTTCGGACTCCGCGCTGTCGTTCTCGACGGCTGCCGCTTCGACAGCCTCAGCCTGATCTGAGCCGTTCTTCGAGCCGAAGACGGCCTGTTCGAGCAGCTCCGCGACGTCGTACGTCTTCATGCGCTTCTCCTCGTCGGATTCGACCGACGGGATGCCGTCGTCGAACATCTGGATGCAGAACGGGCAGTTGGCGGCGACGATGTCCGAGCCGCACAGCTCTCCGCAAGCCTGCGCCTGCGAGCTGCGCACCTGGTTGATGCGCTTGCCCTTCGACTCCTCGACCCACATGTGCCCGCCGCCGGCGCCGCAGCAGAACCCTTGCTCGCGATTGTGGCCTGGGATCTCCACCAGCTCCGCGCCGGGGATCGCCTTGATGATGTCGCGAGGCTCTTCGTAGATATCATTGTGACGCCCGAGGAAGCACGAGTCGTGATAGGTTACCTTTTGCGCAAGCTCTTCGGTGACTTGGAGCTTGCCCTCGGCGATCAGCTCGGCAAAGACCTCGGTGTGATGCCTGACCTCGAAGTGGCCGTCGAACTGCGGGTACTCGTTCTTCATGGAGTTGAAGCAATGCGGGCAGGTCGTGATGACCTTCTGCACGTTGACGCCCTGCCACGTCTCAATGTTTTGCTGGGCCTGGATCTGGAACAGGTACTCGTTGCCCAGCCGCCGCGCGGGGTCTCCGGAGCACGTCTCTTCTTCGCCCAGGCAGCCGAACGTGACGCCCGCTTCCTTGAGCAGCCTCGCCACGGCCTGCGTGACCTTCATGTTGCGTTCGACGAGGGCGCCCGTGCAGCCGACCCAGAAGAGGTACTCCTGCTTGCCGTTGAACGTGGGCACCTTGAAGTCCAACTCATCCATCCAGGAGGTGCGCGTAAACGCGGCGCCCGGCCATGGATGGCCGCGCTGTTCCAACTGCATGAGCGTCGATGCGGCGGTCTCCGGCATGTTGGCCTCGTCCATGACCAAGAAGCGGCGCATATCCATGAGCGCCGGGATGTGCTCGATGAAGACGGGGCACTCGTACTGGCAGGCGCCGCAGTTCACGCAGTCCCAGATCGTGTCGAAGCCAACGGCGTCAATGAGCTTGACCGGCTCGTCCTGGTTGCTCGTCAGCCCCATTGCGCCTTTGACCTGCGCCTCCGCGAGGCCGCGCATGTCGTGCATGATCTTCTTCGGCGAGAGGTCCTTGTCCGTCATGAAGGCCGGACAGTTGATCTCGCAGCGCCCGCACTCCGTGCAGGTATAGAAGTCCATGTTCTGCTTCCAGGTAAAGTCCTGCACCTTGCCGACGCCGAAGACCTCCTGCTCCTCAATGTCCTTGATGGGCCGGAGGATGCCCGTCGACGTGAGACGGCGGAAGAAGACGTTGAACGGCGCCGTCAGGATGTGCGAGTGCTTCGAGATCGGCAAGTAGGCCAGGAAGATCAGGAAGTCGAACAAGTGGAGGTACCACCAACTGGCGTGGAGCGCCTCCGCGGTGGACCGGCTCATGCCGATCAAGTCCCAGTAGTTGGCGAGGCCGAACGCGACGAACGATAGGTAGTCCTGGTCGCCTCGATGGAGAAAGATCGCGAAGCTGTTGGTGAAAATGTCCGTCACCATCAGGAACGAAGTCAGGAAGAGGATGAACCAGGCGTCCCAGTTGAGCGTGAGGCGGTCCGGCTTGATCACGATCCGTTGGAAGGCGGCCAGTAACACGCCAACGATGACGATGACGTTGAATACTTCCATGACGGGCAGGAGCGCGGTGTAGATCGGCCCCAGCAGGCTCTCGAAACTGGCAGCTTCGTTGAAGCCGTCCAGCAAGAAGTTCAACGTGCGGATCTGGAGCACCAGGAAGCCCCAGAAGATCATCGTGTGGAGAAGGCCGGCGTACCAGTAGCGGGAGCGGTTGAGGCGTCGCGTGCCGAGGAAGTACTTGGGCAGCGTCACGAAGCGCTCGTAGATGTCCTTGACAACGCCGAGACGGTTCTCAGGCTTGGCGCGGAGCATGACGGCCAAGCGAATCCCGGCTAGGAAGAGGAAGAGCGAGAAGAATGTGATGAGCGCCAGGTAGAACCCAATGTTACCTGGAAACGACGTGGAAGGGGCCATCTTCGTCCGTTCTGCTAGTCGCTCTCAGATAGAGAGCACGTTGCGCGCTCAACGAGCGCGCCGGCAAACGAATGATAGCTGGAGGCTCGCGGACGGGTCAAATGAACGCTCTAGCTGGAGTTGGCGCCGTGTTGGCGCCGGGTGGCCACGAGCCGCGAACGTCTACGCCGCTTGGGCCTGCAAGCCTTCCGTTCGGCGGATGAGGCGCGCGAACGCTACGACGACTTCCGGGTCGAACTGGCTGCCTGAGTTGCGCTCGATTTCAGCTAACGCTTCCGCGACGGATATGCCCTTCCTGTATGGACGGTCGAACGTCATCGCGTCGTAGGAGTCGATCACAGCGAAGATCCGCGCATCAAACGGGATGGCCTTACCCTCCAGCCTGAATGGGTAGCCGGCGCCGTCGTAGCGCTCGTGGTGGTAGAGCACGATTGGAAGCGCGCCTTCCAAGAACGCCACCTTCGAGATCATCAGGCCCGCGTGCAACGGGTGCTTCTCCATCGCCTCCCACTCCTCGTCGTCGAGAGCGCTGGGCTTCTGGAGGATAGCGTCGGGAACGCCGATCTTCCCGACATCGTGCAGCAGAGCGCCGCGCTCCATATCCACCAACTTGTCAGTAGCTACGTTCATCTCTTTGGCGAGAGAGACGGTGAGGCGCGCGACGCGCTCCGAGTGACCCTGTGTGACCGAGTCTTTCGTGTCGAGCGCCGCCATCAGCACGCGCAGCGTACCGTCGTAGCTCTGCTCCAATTCATCAGCGTAGTCGCGCGCCTTGGTAAAGAGAGCGACTTGTTCGATGGACATCCCCGCCTGGGCGGCCATCTCCTCAATCACTTCAACCGCGGCCGTCTTGAAACCGCCCTCCTCAGAAGGGCGAACCAGGCTGAGGACACCAATCGCGCCTTCGCGGCCAGGGATCGCGATATTAAGGACTGAGACCCGCCGTAAGCCGGTGTCCTCACGCCCAAGAACGCGATCGTTTGGAAAGTCCTCCTCAGGCGCGAACACCGTCCTGCCGGTGACGGCGCAACGGCGCATGTACCAGAGGTCAACCTTGCGAGCGTACTGACCGGTCTGGCCATCCTTGGCGTCATAGCCGGCGCGGAAGATGAGTTCGTCCGTCTCTTCTTCAAGCAGCGTCGCCAGGCCGAGCCTGGAGTTCGTGTACGTGGCGGCGTCGCGTGCCAACTGCTCCAGAATCCTGGTCAAGTCCAGCGTCGACCTCATGGCCTGACCGCTGCGGTAGAGATACAGCAGCCGGTTGAACTCGCTGCGCATACCGCGCGTAGCCGCCCAGAGGATCGTCTGGAGGAGTACGAGCGCGACGACGGTGCCGGCGAGAGCAATGAGCGCGAGGCGCCAGCGGCCAGTCGAGACGGAACTCGCGATCGGTTCGTAGTCCTGCTGGACTTCGATCACGATCTCGGACGAGAACCGCACGTAGCTCGCGAAGACGTCTCCTTGCGGTGAGTCCGTCCGCCGCATGGCCGCTCCCTGCTCCGCGGCGCTCATGACTGCCTGGAGATCCGCCGGCACGCCCTGGCCCTCACCAACCTCGGCCAGCAACTCGCCGGCCACGCTCCAGAGGCGGATCGCCTGGACGTCCTGCCGGCCGAGCAGCCCGTTAGCGTTCGCCGTGAAGTCCTCGTAATCGCCGGCGCTGATGTCTTGGGCGTCCAGGCCGAGCGCCGGCAGGACCGTGCGGTTGACGGCAGCCGTGGCGTCGCCCTCAGCCTGGGAACCAACGCTCTGGACCTGGAGGATCGTCACGACGGCGGCGACGAACCCGACGGCGAGGAAGGTCCAAGCTGCGAATGTGAAGTAGAATCTGCTTGAAGACTGTTTACCCATCCGGCTCCCTTGCTGGCACGCGGCTATTGAGAGACTGTCTTGAGAGACAGATCCTCCCAGTTACGTATCGGCGCGAACGCAGACTCGCTGTAGCTTCGGCCCTGTTGGCGCGCCCCATCGCACCTGATAGGCGCACGTGATAGGATGGCCGCAGCTATGACAGATGCGCAAGTGAAGCTAGCGAAGCTCGAATCTATCATTCGCGAGATGGGGTCGGTGATCGTGGCGTTCTCTGGTGGCGTCGACAGCACGTTCGTCGTCTCCGTCGCCGCGGACGTGCTGGGCGAACGAGCCCTGGCGATCACCGGCGTTTCGCCCTCGATCCCCAAGTCGGAAGTCGAGGAGGCGCAGGCGCTAACTACAAGCGCCGGCATCGAGCACGAACTGCTTGAGACGCACGAGATGGAGCGCGATGGCTACGTGGATAACGGGCCGGACCGCTGCTTCCACTGCAAGACGGAGCTGTACGGGCTGCTGGCCGCACTGGCGAGAGAACGCGCCATCGCATACGTGGTCGACGGCTGTAACGTCGACGACACGGGCGATCACCGCCCGGGCCGCATCGCGGCAGCCGAACACGGCGTCCGCAGCCCGCTCATTGAGGCCGGACTGACGAAGGACGAGATCCGCGAGCTATCGCGAGAGCGCGGCCTGCCGACGTGGGACAAGCCCGCGATGGCGTGCCTCTCCTCGCGCATCCCATACGGCACGCCGGTCACGGTGGCGACGCTGGAGCGCATCGCCGCAGCCGAGGCGTTCTTGCGATCGCTCGGGATCAGGCAGTTGCGAGTGCGCCACCACGACGACGTGGCGCGCATCGAACTGGAGCCTGAGGGGATGGCCGTCCTGATGGAGGACGGCACGCGTGAACGCGTCGTTGAGCGGCTTACGGAGCTGGGCTACTCGTACGTGACGGTCGACCTGGCCGGCTTCCGCTCCGGCAGCATGAACGAGACGCTGATCTTGGAAGAAGTGGGACGCAGATAGCATGCCGTCGTTCGACTCCAACGGTGTATCGATCCACTACGAGGTCTTCGGCGACGAGGAGAAACCACCGATCGTGCTGGTGCACGGCTTCGCCGCGAGCCTCGATGGCAACTGGGTGCGTCCCGGCTGGATCGACACGCTGAAGCCGGTGCGGCAGGTAGTCGCGCTGGACTGCCGCGGCCATGGTGAGAGCGAGAAGCCCTACGACGCGGCGGCCTATGGCGACAACCTGCCGGACGACGTGATCAGGTTGATGGACCACCTAGGAATCCAGAAGGCGGACCTGTTTGGCTACTCGATGGGTGGCCGCATCAGCACCCGACTGATGACGGCGCATCCGGAGAGGTTTCACTCGGTTGTTCTCGGCGGCATCGGAAACGTCCTCGCCGCGCGCAAGGGCGGGCGTCCGCACCTCGCTGAGGCCATGCTCGCGAACGACAAGTCGGAGGTCGAGGACCCGATCGCGAAGGGCTTTCGCATCTTCGCGGAGGCAACGGGCGCCGACCTGAAGGCCCTCGCGGCGTCAACGCAAGGGAGCTGGACACCTCTGACCGCTGACGACCTGAGCAAGGTCGACTTGCCGGTGCTGATCGTCGTCGGCGAGCAGGACACGCTGATCGGCAGCGCCGACGAACTGCAAGCCTCGATTCCGGGCGCGGAGCTGCTGACGATCCCGGACAGAGAACACCTAACTGTGGTGCCGGACCAGCGCTTCAAGGACGCCGTCGTGCGCTTCCTGAAGGAACGCTCCCCGGCATAGGCCTGACCTTCTAGCTACTTCGCGTTCGGCGGCGGGCCAAAGAAGCCGACCGTCTTCTGGATGCGTCCATCTTCGGCCAGCGTTGAGAAGTCGATCCCGTCTAACATCGTCGAACCATCTGCGGCCGTTATCCGCCACGTGAAGCGCACCATGCCGTGATGCTCATCCCCGGTGCTCGCCGGCACGATCTGGGCGCCCGCGAACTGCGCCTGGAACTCTGCGATGTGGGCGACCAGGGCCTCACGCCCCGCGATGTCGGACTGCGGGTCCGTGAACGTGCCATCATCGGCCCAGCATTTCTCCAACAACTGTCGCCGTTTTGCTTCATCCTTCTCATTCCACGCCGCGCCGTACGTGTCCAGCACCTCTTGCGTCGTCATAGTTGGTGTCTCCTATTTTAGACGCGCCCGATTCGGACGCCTCCGATTGGCATCTTTCAGGCGCACTCTAATGCGCTTATGACGCTGCTGTCAACGCCTTCCCGCCACGTCCCGTCGCGGGCGCTCGAAGGTCGCAGGCCCGTATACTCACCTCGTCATGACTTCTGTACTAGGCGTCGACGTCGGTGGGACGTTCACCGACTTCCTGCTTTGGCAGGACGGCGAGCTGTCCGTCTACAAGCGACCCTCGACGCCTGACGACCCATCGCGCGGCGTGCTGGCCGGACTCGATGAGGCGGGCTTTTCGCCGGACGAGGTCGTCCACGGTTCAACTGTGGCGACGAACGCCGTGCTCGAGCGCAAGGGCGCAAAGACGGCGTTGATCACAACCAAGGGCTTCCGCGACGTGCTCGCGATCGGCCGGCAGACGCGCCCGCAACTCTACGACCTGGAGCCTCGCCGCCCGCCGCCGCTAATCCCGGCAACGCTGCGGCTCGAGGCGAACGAGCGGCTGGACCACCACGGCCAGGCGCTCCAGAAGCTGTCGAGGCGCGACGTCGACGCGTTGCTCGATCGGCTCGTGAAGGGCGGCGTCGGTTCGCTGGCGGTCTGCTTCCTCTTCTCATTCCTGAACCCCACGCACGAGCGGATGGTGCTGGACGCCGCCCGCAAGCGGGGGATCGCCTGCTCCGCCTCGTTTGAAGTGCTGCCGGAGCACCGCGAGTACGAGCGCACGAGCACGACAGTGCTGAACGCCTACGTCGCGCCCGTGATCGAGCGCTACCTATCGAAGCTCAGCGCGGGCCTGAAGTCGCGCAAGGCCGGCGGGCGCCAGGCAGGCGCCTTGCGCATCATGCAGTCGAACGGTGGCAGCGCGCGGGCGGAGGTCGCGGCGTCGCTGGCTGTACGCACCGTGCTCTCGGGCCCAGCCGGGGGCGTGGCCGGCGCGTTCCAGGTCGCAGCCGGCGCGGGCTTCGACCGCATCATCACGCTCGATATGGGCGGCACGTCGACCGACGTCTGCTTGTGCGACGGCTCGATGCCGCTCACGTCGGAATCCACGATCGACGGCATGCCGCTGCGCATCCCCACAGTCGACGTGCACACGGTCGGCGCCGGAGGGGGTTCGATCGCGCGCATCGACGCGGGCGGCGCGCTCCGCGTTGGGCCGGAGAGCGCGGGCGCGGACCCCGGGCCGGCCTGCTACGGCAAGGGTACGGAGCCGACCGTCACGGACGCGCATCTTGTCCTCGGCCGTCTGCGCGCCGACCGGTTTCTCGGCGGGCGCATGGAGTTATCGATACGCGCTGCGGAACGAGCGCTGCGGCCGATCTCGCGCGCCTTTGGCGGCGACCTGAGGCGGGCCGCCGCCAGCGTCGTCCGCGTTGCCGACGCGAGCATGGAGCGGGCGCTGCGTGTGATCTCGGTGGAGCGCGGCCACGACCCGAGGCGGTTCACGCTGGTCGCCTTCGGCGGCGCCGGGCCGCTGCACGCCTGCCAGCTCGCCGATTCGCTCGGCGTCCCGCGCGTGTTGGCGCCGCTCTTCCCCGGCGTGCTCTCGGCGTTCGGCATGGCGGCCGCGCCTGTATCGACGGACCACGTACAAGCGCTGCTGGCAACGGCCGACGAAAGCGCAGCGTTAGAACGCAGGCTGGGCCGCGTGCTCGACGGGCTCGAGTCGCGTGCGCGCCGCGAGCTGGCGGCGCAGGGATACAGGCAGAAGGTCCGCATCACGCGATCGCTGGACCTGCGCTACGCAGGCCAGTCGTACGAACTGACGGTACCGATATCGAGCACGAAGGCGGCGACGTACTCGCGAGCGTTTCATGCCGCACACGGGCGCCGCTATGGACACAGCGACCCGACGCGTGAAATAGAGGTCGTCTCGGCGCGCGTTCGTGCTCAAGCGCCAGGGGCTCCAGTGAAACTGGAGCTTGGCCTTCCTTCTGGGAAGGCCGGTCCAAACAAGGCGAGCATCGAGCGCGTGCCCGTGCGATTCGATCGCGACCGACAGACCTGGGTGTACGAACGCGAACGATTGCGGGCGGGCGACCGCCTGCACGGCCCGGCGCTCGTGCTGCAGCTCGATTCGACGACCGTGATCCCACCCGGCTGGCGGGGCGAGGTCGATCGCATCGGCAACCTGGTACTGGATCAGGAACGATGAGCGCCCGGCAAGCTGCCGACCCCACCGCGCTCGCCGTCTTCGACGCGCTCTTCGCGTCGGTGGCGGAAGAGATGGGCGTGACGCTAGGCCGCACGGCGCACTCGCCGAACATCAAGGAGCGCAAGGACTACTCGTGCGCCGTGTTCGACGCGCACGGCAAGCTCGTCGCGCAGGCAGCCCACATCCCCGTGCACCTTGGCGCGATGCCCATGTCGGTCGAGGCGGCGATGCCGCTTGCGCCGTTCGCGCCGGGCGATGTGGTGATCCTCAACGACCCGTATCTCGGCGGTACACACCTGCCGGACATCACCATGGTCTCGCCCGTGTTCCAGAAGCGCACGCTCGTCGGCTACCTCGTCAGCCGCGCGCACCACGCAGACGTCGGCGGGATGGCGCCGGGCTCGATGCCGCTGGCGTCGGAGCTGTATCAGGAGGGCCTGATCATCCCGCCGCTGCGACTGATGCGGCGAGGAGAACGCAATCAGGAGGCGCTGGCGCTCGTGCTGCGCAACGTTCGCACGCCCGACGAGCGACTCGGCGACCTGGAAGCGCAACTCTCGGCGCATCGCACGGGCGAGGAGCGGCTGTTGGAGTTGGTTGGCCGCTATGGGCAGCGCGAAGTCGCGAGGCAGATGGCGGCGCTGCAGGACTATGCGGAACGGCTGACGCGCGCCGCGATCAGGCAGGTTCCCGACGGCGACTATACGTTCGAGGACTTCTTGGACGACGATGGTGACACGGACGAGCCCGTACGCATCCGCCTGCGCCTGACATCGCGCGGCGGCAGGCTGCTTTTCGACTTCACCGGCAGCGCACCCGAGCGCCCCAGCTCGGTCAACGCGGTCGCTGCCGTCACGCGCTCGGCCGTCTACTATGTCGTGCGCTGCCTGCTCGACGAGGATGCTCCCACGAACGACGGCTGCCTGCGTCCGGTCTCGCTCACACTACCCGAGGCCAGCGTCGTCAACGCGACGCCGCCGCGCGCGGTCTCGGCCGGCAACGTAGAGACCTCGCAGCGCATCGTCGACGTCGTGCTCGGCGCGCTGGCGAAAGCGCTGCCAGACCGCATCCCCGCCGCGAGTGCGGGCACGATGAACAACGTCACGATCGGCGGGCACGACGTCGAGCGAGACAGGCCCTTCGCCTATTATGAGACGCTCGCGGGCGGGGCGGGCGCGGGTCCCGAGGGCGACGCGCTCTCGGCGCTGCACACGCACATGACGAACACGATGAACACGCCTGTGGAGGCGCTGGAACTGAGCTACCCGTTCCGCGTGCGAGAGTACTCGATTCGCCGGCGTTCCGGCGGCGCGGGGCGGCACCGCGGCGGCGACGGCCTCGTGCGCGAGTACGAGTTCACGTCGCCGGTCGACGTGACGATCGTGGGAGAGCGTCGCAAGCGCGGGCCATGGGGCCTGCGCGGCGGCAAGAGCGGCGGGCGCGGTCGCGACACGCTACGCAACGCGAACGGCACACGTCGATCGCTGCCGTCGAAACGCTCCTTCCGCGTACGGAAGGGCGACCGCCTGCGCATCGAAACGCCTGGCGGCGGCGGCTGGGGCCGGAAGCGGGCCAAGAAGCGCGCTAGACGGCGCACGTAGCTTACGAGCAGCTTTCGTGGCGTCGCTTCAGGAGAGCCCAGAAGTTGCGCAGCAACTTCATAGGCGAAGCCGTTAAGCTTCGCCCTGTGGTATCCTGGGTTTCGAGTTTGGGGATTCGTCTAATGGTAGGACAGCGGATTCTGGTTCCGTAAGTGGGGGTTCGAGTCCTCCATCCCCAGCCAACGCAAGCAAGGGCGACCATGTCTCCGCCTGGGGCGGAGACCATCACTGCCCTCTCAAGGCAGAGATCGCGGGTTCGAATCCCGCATGCGCTACCAACCGCCAACCTGGCAGGCCTCCGAGAAATCGGGGGCCTGTCGCTATCTCTGCGCTCAAGGCGGGCTAGAGGGCAAGGAACCTCCCTCACGACCGCCGCAGGCGCCCGCAGGCTCGTCCCGCAAGACGTCTATCTCAGGGCCTCTAGCAGTCGAATGACATGCGGTGGACGGCTGAGCCGTCGCAGCACGGTTGCGAGGATCTGCCGCACTCGCTCCCTGGTTATTCCGAAGATGTCCCCAATCTCCTGGAGCGTCATCGGTTCTCTTCCTATCAGGCCAAATCTAAGCTCGATGATGCGCCGTCTTCGCTCCGTGAGCGATCCCAGCACCTCGTCAAGCGCTTGCCGGAACTTGGGTCGTTTGACAGCACTGCTAAGCAGCTCCCCGAGAAGCAAGAGCATCTGCTCCGGGCCCGCTTCCGCCAAACGTGGCTGAGCGTCACCGCCCCCTCCGTCTGGCCCCGCTAGCACTTGGCGGAGGATCTCCTCCCTTCGCGGCTGACCTGACAGTTCTTGATCCGGTGAGATCAGCTCGTGTTCATTGGCGTCGCCGGTCTCGAGTTGGTTCTCTGCGGCAGGATCGATCCGGAACTTCTTAAGGCGAGAACGAATCGCACCCGAATTCCTGCCGAACTCTCTCGCGATGTTACTTGCGGTCTTGCCACTATGCCAGGCTTCTAGCAGCTGTTCGTCCTCCATGTCAGACCAGGGCTCATAGGCGCGTGGGTGCGTCTCGCGAGCCTTCTTGATATGGTCCGGCACGTCAGCACGGGCCCTCGCCGAGACTTCTTCGCTACCTTGATAATCGTCGTGTTTGCGCTCGTCGGCGGCGGCTGAAACGTCATCGCCACGACGCGGGTTCGGTTCGATCGATTCCGAAGGCGGATCGACTGGAGCCTTCAATGGATTAGCGACCGCCGTCAGCGGCGAAGCAAGCTGCCAGCCAGGTTCGTTCCTGAGGTGAATACTGTTGAGCTGTAAGTAGTGACGCTTCATGAAGTCGTTAGGTTGCTTCCATGGGCGCCCCAGACCGAAGGCCAGCGCCACATCGGGCGAGGTCTTGAGCCGTTCCTGAAGTATCCGCACTTGCGGGCGATTCGGCGTCTCAAGGTCCTCCTGATAGAGCCTCACGTCCGTCACGGAAAGCTCGACGCTGTCAGAGAAGGTGAATCGCAAGCGGCCTTGGCCGTTCACGAAGATCCGCGGTATGGCTGGCCACTTCACCAACACGAGCGAGCAGTCGCCCTGAAGTTCCGGCGTCGCCAGACTTGTTCTGAACTGCTGAAGATCCGGTCCAATTGGTGCAAGGCTGCCGCTCGCCGAGGCTTCACACAACTCGAAGAACTTCTCGGGTGGCATATCGCCAAGTTCAATACACTTCTTTGGGCTGAAGCGGACGTCTTCAATCTCCGGGGCTCTGCCGATGTCTTGCGTCTCTCCCAAGTCGACGATCGCGCGAATGTCGAAGGGGCCTCCGTTCGTACGGAGTAACCTTGCTCGCAGCAGCCCGCTCACTGGCCGCACGCGGTGCCCGGTGTCTAGGTTGATTCCCGCCACGCAGATGTGCCCGCTGTACATGCGCGCAAGGTCGGTGACCACCATCTTCATTGTCACAGGTGCTCCACGCTCGCTCGCCACTGCGCGGCAAGTAGCTCCGCCACTAGCCTGCGGTGGCATTGCTCAGGATCTGCCTCGCTGCACAGCAGTGCGGTCTTCGCCTGATAGGGTCCCTTCTCCGTGGTCGCTGGGACACCACGCTCGAGCATGAGACTCCGAAACTGCATCTCATACTCTGCCCAGCCAAGCTCGCTGCTACGATAAGCCTTCAGGAGCTCCTGAGTCGGGGCGAGACGAACGTCATGCTCGTACTTGATATTGCAGATCGAGCCCAAGAAGTACGCCAAGTCGGCCGCCTTCGCGAATCCAGCAAGCTGCGAGACGTTGTTCAGTCGAATGTCGACGAGTCGCTGGACTCCAGCCAGGCTGAGTCGCTCGAAGAAGTGCTGGGCTGAGCTCTTTGTAAAACCGATTGTGGCGATCTCCAACTGACTGTGCCTCCAAACAGGTCGTGCTGCTCTGGGAGCGAATCCTCAGATATGCAAGTGCCATCCGGTCCAATGTGAATGATGTTGGTTTTGGGCCAGCCACGGTCGGCCAACACCCGCGCGAGGAGTAGATGGCGATGGCAGGCGCGCGCATCGCCTTCAGAACACAGGACCGCCCATCTTCGGCGTTTCGCGATGCTCTCAAGGCTGGCTATGCCATCTAGAAATCTCTCATCTTCGCTCCACTTGTCGTAGCGCACATGTCCTTGTTCATCGTAGAAGTCTTGACCGTCAGGCCGGCCCCCAAGCTGGTGGCCCATGAACTCGTAGGTAATGCCAGCATCTTCGAGCTGTGCGGTCAGGGCGTTACGGCTGAAGTGCGGCGAATACTTGGAGTAGGGCTGCGAGCGTACATCCGCGACGGCTTCGATCTCAAAGGCCTGTAGCTGCTTGAGAAGCTGCTCGAACGAAATGTTGGAGTGCCCGATGGTGAAGATGTAGTCCATCGCTTCATTGAGGTCACTTGGGCGCATAGGAGGCGACCCACTTTCCGAGAGTCCGGTCGGCTTTTGCTTCTTCACGCCGACCGGCGAGCGTTCGGTGACCAATCATAACACGTCGGGCGAGGGCTAGAGTGGACATCTTCTCGGCTCTAGCTTCAATCAGAACTCCTCTCTGATTGCCAGCGCGCCACCCCTTGGCTACACTCCGAGCGCTCATGACCAATAACACACTGGACCTCGACGCCCTCCTGCGCCCGAAGTCGATCGCGGTGGTGGGCGCGTCTAAGAACCCGGATAGCCCCGGCCACGACTACGTCCAGTGCTTGCTGGACTTCGGCTTCAAGGGCGAGGTCTATCCGGTGCACAGGCGCGAGACCGAGATCCTCGGGCTGAAGGCACATCCCAACCTGTCGTCGATACCCGGCGACGTGGAGTTCGTGATCTCCTGCATCCCTTCCGAGGCGATCCTGGGCGTGATCGACGAAGCGGCGAAGAAGGGCGTGCGTCTGATGCAGCTCTTCACCGGCCGCTTCAGCGAGACCGGCCGCGAGGAGGGCGCGGAGCTGGAGCGCGAGGTCCTGCGCCGCGCTCGCGCTGGCGGCGTCAGCCTGATCGGGCCGAACTGCATGGGGCTGCACGATCCGGAGTGGGGCCTCTCGTTCCGGCCTGACTTGCCACGCCGAACCGGCCGGGCGGCCTTCATCTCGCAGAGCGGCAACAACACCACCGAGGTGCTGATCCACAGCGACGTCCGCGGCATTGGCTACCGGCTGGCGCTCAGCTACGGCAACGCGCTCGACGTGACGGAAGCGCACCTGTTGCAGTATCTCGGCGAACTGAGCGACGTTAGCGTCGTCGGCGCGTACATCGAAGGTGTGCGCGACGGACGGCACTTCCTGCGCGCGTTGAGCGACGCCGCTTCCTCCAAGCCCACGATCATCTTCAAGGGAGGCCGCACGGGCGCGGGCGCGCGCTCGGCCGTCTCGCACACAGCGGCGCTCGCCGGCTCCAGTAACGTCTGGCGGGGGGCGCTACGGCAGGCGGGCGCGATCGAGGTGCGGTCGCAGGACGAGCTGATCGACCTGCTGGTGGCGTTCGAGCTGCTAGCGAAACCAGACCGAGCCATTGGTCGCAATGTGGGCGCCGTCGGCGGTGGGGGCGGCCGCGCCGTCCAGGCGGCGGACGCCTGCACTGAGGAGGGGCTGCGCGTCCGGCCGCTCACGGACGGCATCCGCGCCCAACTCAAGGAGCGGGCGCCGCAGCTCTGGGATTGGATCGGCAACCCTGTCGACCAATCGATCCTGGCAGGCGGCGGCGTCTCCGGCGCGGCCGTGCTCGAGATGATGCTGGCGGACCCGGCGTACGACCTGCTGATCGCGAACGTCGGCGAGGACTGGGTGCTGGGCAGGCCCGACTCCGCCGGCCGGCTCATGCACATCGTCAAGCGCTTCGCCGAGATCGGCAAGCAGTCGCGGAAGCCGATCGCGTTCGTGCTAGGGCCGGCGGACTCGCCGGACGAGGGCCGCTGGCGGGCCGTCGAAGGCGCGCGCACACTGCTGGTCGATGCCGGGCTGGCCGTCTTCCCGACGGTCGAGCGCGCGGCTTGGGCGCTGCGCCACTACGTCGAGTACTGGGAAGCGCGCACGTAGGGGTGTTCGCAGCGAGTACTCGTAGGGGCGTTCAATTGAACGCCCCTACGCCAATAGACGCGTCTCCAACCACGAGAGCAGGTCGGCGAAGACCCGGTCGCGTTCCGGCTCGTTGAAGATCTCGTGCATCAGGCCGTCGTAGAGCTTGAGCGTCTTGTCCTCCGAAGCGACCTGCTCATAGAGCAGCTGCCTCCCCTCCCCGTCCCCCAGCGGCGAGGCGCCCCCTGCCATGATCAGCACCGGCGGAGAGATCGCGCGGAGGCGCCCGGGCATCGCTTTGTTCAGCGCGGACATCGCCGCCCGGCGGCTGACCGGCGGCGTTCCGTGAAACACGAACGGATCGTCTCTGTAACCCTGCACCACTGCCGGGTCCTTGCTCACCGTGGCCGCAAGATCGGTCTGCTTTGCGCCAGCCGGACGGCGACGCCCCGTTCCAGCGCCTGAGAGGATTAGGCCGGCCAGCTGGTGCTGGTAACGCGCCGCGTAAGAGACCACAATGGACACGCCCATGCTGTGGCCGAGGAGAAAGACCGGCATGTCTGGCGCCTCCTCTCGAACGGAGTCGGAGTAGCTCTTGAGGTCGTCAACGTAGTCGTCGAAACTTTCGACGTGGACCCGTTCGCCGCCTGAGCGGCCGTGGCCACGATGGTCCAGCGAATAGACACCGAAGCCGCGAGGAACGAAGAAGTCGACGAGATCGCCGTAGCGGCCGCTGTGCTCGCCGTAGCCATGGGCAATCAGCAGGATGGCGCCAGCGTCGCCGTCAGGCAACCAGCGCTGGTGGTAGATCTCGACTCCACCCTTGCTTGGGAACGTGCCGTCTAGATGTCGCAGCGTGTTCTCCTGTAAGGTTAGTGGGCCGGTAATCGCTCGCGTGCCAGGCGATCTACTGACCGGAACACGACCAATGCGCAGCACGCCTGCCGGCATGGCAAGCGCCAGCATCCAACAGCTAAGGATAGCCCAATGTCTACCAACGAAGAGAAGCTCAACCAGCTCAAACAGATGCAAGAACGAATCAAGCTAGGCGGCGGCGAACAGCGCATCGAGACGCAGCACGGCAAGGGCAAGCTGACCGCTCGCGAACGGCTGAACATTCTGCTGGACGAAGACAGTTTTGAGGAGTTCGACAAGCTCGTCCTCCTGGCTGGGACCGAGTACGGCGCCGACAAGGCTCAGGCTGAGGCGGTCGTGACCGGCTACGGGACCATCGAAGGACGTCCCTGTTACGTCTTCTCGCAGGACTTCACCGTCGTCGGTGGTTCGCTCTCGAAGCCCATGGGCGACAAAGTCATCAAGATCATGGACCTTGCGATGAACAGCGGCGTGCCCATCATCGGCCTGAACGACGGCGGCGGCGCCCGCATCCAGGAAGGCGTCGACTCGCTCGCGAGCTACGGCGACATCTTCCTGCGCAACGTCCTCTCATCCGGCGTCGTGCCGCAGATCTCGGTCGTGCTGGGTCCGGCGGCGGGCGGCGCGGTCTACTCGCCGGCGTTGACCGACTTCGTGTTCATGTCCAGGGCGTCCTATATGTACGTGACCGGCCCTGACGTCGTGAAGACGGTAACCGGCGAAGATGTCACCCACGAGGAGCTGGGCGGCGCGATGACGCACGCAAATCGCAGCGGCGTCTGCCACTTCGCGATCGAGGGCGAGGAGGAGTGCCTGCTGGAAGTGCGGCGGCTGTTCTCGTTCCTGCCGCTCAACAACATGGAGGAACCGCCGATCATGGAGACCGGCGACGACCCGGCGCGGCGCGACGAAGACCTCCTGCACATCATCCCTGACGCTGCCGGCCGCCCCTACGACATGCGAGACCTGGTCTACCGCATCGTCGACGCCGGCGACCTGATGGAAGTGCATGAGCACTTCGCGCAGAACATGATCGTGGGCTTTGCCAGGATGATGGGCAAGACAGTCGGTATTGTCGGCAACCAACCGCTCTACAACGCGGGTGTGCTGGACATCGACTCGTCGCGCAAGGCGGCCCGCTTCGTACGCTTCTGCGACGCGTTCAACGTCCCGATCATCACGCTGGTTGACGTGCCCGGCTACCTGCCGGGGACCTCCCAGGAGTACGGCGGCATCATCAACCACGGCGCCAAGCTGGTCTACGCCTACGCGGAGGCGACGGTACCGAAGATCACCATCATCATCCGGAAGGCCACCGGTGGCGCCTATGATGCCATGGGATCGAAGCACCTCCGCGCGGACGTGAACCTGGCCTGGCCGATGGCCGAGATCGCCGTGATGGGCCCGGACGCCGCTGTCAATATCATCCATCGGTCGGAGCTGGCGCGCGCGAAGAACATTGACAAGGCGCGTGCCGAGTTCGTCGCGGACTACAAGAAGAAGTTCGCGAACCCGTACGTCGCTGCCTCACGCGGCTTTATCGATGACGTGATCGACCCGCGCGAAACGCGGCCCCGCATCATCCGCGCCCTAAAGATGCTGGAATCGAAGAACGACCAGATGCCGCCAAAGAAGCACGGCAACCTGCCTCTGTAGCAATTTCAGCAGTCGTCTCAGCCCTCAGCCGCAATACCCTCGCCTATCCGGCGTTACTGTCTGTAGCCCCGTAGTTCAGATCTCCGCCTGGATAGGATGCGTCTAAATGGAAGTAAGCATGGGTGAAGTGCTGTACCTGGTCCTCGTGATCGCGGTCGCCTGGTGGGCGTACGGCATGCTCAAAGAGTTTTTCTAGGGCGTCACGCCGGCCGCCACGAGCAGGCCGGCGGCGGACAGCCCTAGCTCCTCATCGTCAAACGCCTCTGTGATGATGCGCGCCACCTCGTTCGGCAGGAGTTGGAGGAGCGACGCCTGGCAGAACGAACACGAGACGGCCGCATCGCCCAACGACCGCGTCACGATCCGCCCGGTGCCGATGCGCTTCAGGATCGCGAACAGGCCCGCGCTCTCGCGCATGCCAAGGTCGGTCTCGACTCCATCGCGATAGGCGCTCCAGACGCCCGGCAGCTTCGTCACGCTGGTGACGGACGAGAGCTGCTCCACCAGGCCTTCGGCCACCTGCTGCTGACGTCGAATGCGATCGAAGTCGCTCGACCCCTGGCGGATGCGGCCATAGGCGACGGCCTCGTATCCATCCAGGTGCCGGCGCCCCTGTTCGAAGAATTGCGGTACCACGTTGACGTCATCGTCTGAGTAGTTGTCCTGCCCAAATGCCTCTCGCACATTGACGGTGACGCCGCCGGCCGCATCGATGATGTCCGCCGCGTCGCGCTGGTCGAACACGATGCGATAGTCGATCCGGATCCCCAAGTTCTCTTCAATCGTGCGCGCCAGGGCGTCGGGCGCCGCGGAATCGTCCTCTGCCGACCAGTTGTAGACAAAGGCGGTGTTGACGCGGTCGACGGTGTGCCCGCCGTCGCCCACCGGTACCAGCATCATCGAGTCGCGCGGGATGCTGAGGACGCCAGCTCTGTTGGCGTCCGGGTCGACGCGCAGGAGCAGGATCGAGTCGGTGCGGGAGGGGCCGCCCTCCTGCGTTGGCCTGACATCGAGGCCAACGATCATCACGGTGAAAGGCCGGTCCGGGAGGCCGAAGAGCTGCGCCGTCGACACGCCGGGGACCGGCACGTTGATCGAGAGGCCGAGGGCCGAGATCGGCTGGACGATCGTGAAAAGGACGAGGAACAGATAGACGCCGAGCGCGATCGGGACTGCGAGCCACCACCGGCGGCGGCGGCCGGGCGCCTCGCGCTCCAATGCGGGAGGAGGCGCAGCGAGCGGCGCAGCGAGCGGCGCAGCGAGCGGCGCATCCAAGCGCGGCGGTTCTTCTTCGAGCGAGGGCGGGGAATTCTCGCGTCCAGCGGGCATAGCTTCGTTGAAGGGTATCTACGAGCCTGAAGCTGGACAAGTACCACAGTGGGCTTGGGCGGTTGCTCACGGCAACGGCTCATGAGAGCTACCGCTGTTATACTCGAACCGCCGGAGGGGTGGCAGAGCGGACGAATGCGACGGTCTTGAAAACCGTTGTGCGTGCAAGCGTACCGGGGGTTCGAATCCCTCCCCCTCCGCCACGGGTGACCTACGGTCACCTTGCAGAACCTTCGGTTCTGCTGAATGAGTGACGGGCCGGGCTGGCAGTTGCCGCGCAACTGTAACGCGGCGCAGCAGATGCTGTTGACACGCGAATCGAGCGTCCTCACGCTCGTGCGGGCCGCGCATCTTGCCTTTCAGGGCCGATTCGAGACATAATCGAACCCAGATGACTGACGAACAGCCGATCCGCGTCCTGATTGCCAAGCCCGGCCTGGATGGCCACGACCGCGGCGCCAAGGTCGTCGCGCGCGCCCTCCGCGACGCCGGCATGGAGGTTGTCTACACCGGCATCCGCCAGACACCCGAGATGATCGCGGAGGCGGCCCTCCAAGAGGACGTCGAGGTCGTCGGCCTCAGCATCCTCTCCGGCGCCCACGCCGAACTCTTCCCTCGCGTCGTCGCCGCCCTCAAGGAGCGTGGCATCAATGCGGACGAAATTCTCCTCTTCGCCGGCGGCATCATCCCCGACGACGACATCCCGGCCCTCAAGGAGTTGGGCTTCCAGGAGATCTTCCGGCCCGGCGCCAGCACGCAGGACATCATCGAGTTCGTCCGTGACTGGTCCGCCAAGCAACGAGACAACGGCGCGAAGGGGGAAGTGGCGGGTGGCCCGTGACCGCGGCCACCGGCAACGGCGCCGAGGCCCTCAGCGACGGCGCCGCTGACCTCGTCGAGCGCCTCCTCGCCGGCGACCGTCGCGCCCTCGCCCGCGTTATCAGCCTCGTTGAGAACCGCACCGGCGACGGCCGGGCCGCCCTCGGGCAGCTCTACCAACACACCGGCAAGGCCCATATCGTGGGGATCACGGGCGGCAGTGGCGCCGGCAAGAGCACGCTGGCCAACGCCCTCGCGTTGGAGCTGCGCAAGCGCGATCGCACCATCGGCATCGTCGCCGTCGACCCCACCAGCCCCTTCACGCATGGCGCGATCCTCGGCGATCGCATCCGCATGCAGGAACTCGCCAAGGACCCGCAGATCTTCGTCCGCAGCATGGCCACGCGCGGCGAGATCGGGGGCCTCGCGGCCATGACGTCGGACGTCGCCTCCGTCCTCGATGCCGCGGGCAAGGACGTCGTGATCATCGAGACCGTGGGCGCCGGCCAGGACGAAGTCGAGATCGCCTCCGCCGCCGAGACCACGATCGTCGTCCTCACGCCCGCGGGCGGGGACGACGTCCAGGCGATGAAGGCGGGCATCATGGAGATCGCCGACGTGCTCGTCGTCAACAAGGCGGACCTTCCGGGCGCCGATTCGCTCAAGGCTCTCCTGCTGGCGGCAACGACGAGCGCATCGCGAGGCAGGCTGGAGACGCCCATCCTCACGACCGTCGCGACGAAGCGCGAGGGCATCACCGAACTCACGGACGCCATCGATGAGCACCGCCAACGCATCGAGCGCTCCGGCGAGCGCGAGAGCCTCCGGCTCGAACGCGCCCGGCGGCAGATCCTCGCGCTCCTGCGGCAGCGGCTCCTCGAGGAGGCGTTGCGCGCTCCTTCGCTGGACGGCAGCCTCGAGGAACTCGTCCGCGGCGTGGCCGAGCGCCGCCTCGACCCATACACCGCGGCCGCGCGGCTGATCGCGGACTAGACACGAGTCGCGCCTGCATCCTCGATCGCACAGAGGTGTTGTTGGTTGACCTCACTACACGCTACCGTGTAACATGACCGCATGACCAAACGCAGAAGGCCCGTCTGGGATGCCGAGCAGATCCGCTCGCTCAGAGGGCACCTCAAGATGACGCAAGACGGCCTCGCGGCGGAGCTGAACGTCCGCCAGCAGACCGTGAGCGAATGGGAAACGGGTCAGTACCAGCCGCGAGGCGCCTCCGAGAAAGTGCTCACCATCATCGCGGAGCGGGCGGAGTTCCCATACGGAGATCGGGACGAGTGACGAGACGAAGCGTAGCTGTGGCGGGCTAACGTGCTCACCATCATCGCGGAGCGGACGGGGTTCGAATACGGCGAGCTGGAC
>QIFC01000096.1 GCA_003228685.1 Chloroflexota bacterium | reverse complement strand
CCCGTCGACTACGAACGGCTGTACACCACGACGGTGCATGCGGCATGATCATCAAGAAGCAAGCAGTCCGGAAAACCGGGGCAGGGTCAGTTACCTGTATCGACATCGTTTTACGTTAACGCCTTGAAGAGGGTGGCTACATATGACGGTGATGACTGGTGGGCCATTAGTTTCAATGATCACACGTGGAGGCTCAACGAGACAACTAAGCAGATCGTGCCCGTCGGTGCGGCAGCACAGGAATTCTTAGCCAACATCAATCCCGCGCCACCTACGACGCCAGACACTTTCGAGCAGCGGCTTAGTTCGCTGATTGGTCAAGTAGATAAGGTACTCTCTGACCTCGTCATTATGGACACCAGGTTCACACAGATTGCTGCAAAGCGGCCTCGTGCCCGCCCAGTAGCCTCATACCAGCTTTCCACTGAAGATCTCATACGGTCGCTCATGGGCGACCCGAACGACCCGTTTCGCCTGGCGCGGGAAGAACTTGACCTGCTGACGGCGCAGGGTGCGGAACTGCGGTGGCAGCTAGGTGAGATAGAACGGATGAGACCGGCCGAGAACTTGCCTGAGTTCGTGTGGAAAGTGGACGAGGTGGACAGGTTACGGCAGCAGGTGGACGACCGGCAAAAGGAACTCGATGAACTATGGACGAGAATAAACGAATTAGAAGGGGTGGTTGAGTAGCCTTGAGGGCTATCCTGAAGGGCGTCACGCGTGCCCGCGCCTATGCCAGTCCCCTTCGGCCTGCCCGGCCTCCACTACCCGAACTTGCTGAGTCACGATGCCATAGCAGCATCGTGACTGCGGGTATGCGCTTCGGGTAGCCTTCCCCTCTGTTCCGAATACGCCAGCCACCCATATATCGCGCCAGTGTACTATCGCTCCTGAGCGATCAGATGCTAACAACAGCAGAAACGAGACGCTACTCAGTAGCTTTACCGGGATCAGTGTTTGATCGTGAGAACGGGAGCGTCCTAGAATGTCAGTGGCTCCTCGTGGTGGGATTGCACAAGCAAACCTGCTTCCGACACGCCCGTTATGACGCAAACAACGATTGACGACGCTGCCTGGCACGACCACGACGGGCATGGCGCTTTCGACCTGAGCGGCATCCCGCGCTCGATATCCATACCACTCTTGGCTGTGGTGTACGGCGCGGGCCTCGCCATGTTCCTCGCAATCGAGCCGACGAAGCCATGGATACTGCTCGCGGTGGTGGCGCTCGTGGCGCTCGGTACCGACGGGGTGTTGCGAAGCCATCCGGGCGGGCAACTGCGGGGGTTCGCAGACACGTCACCGTTCTTGTTCGTGCCGGTGCTCCTCGCCCTGGCGAGCGGCCTCTTCCTGGAAGAGATCGATACAGTCCACGGCTATCGCATCATCCCTGCCGCAGCAGGCGCCTCGGTCGCGCTGGCAGCGGCCCTCTACGGCGAGTACGTATCCGTCATTCACCACGGCCCTTCGTACGCGTTGGGCCGGCTGCTTCTCAACGTCCTGACCTATTTGGCGGCGTTCGTCTTCTACGCGGTCATCTACGCGTACGATGTGTCGCTGCTGCCGTCGGCGTTTGCGGTCGGGCTGTTCAGCATGCTGCTCGCGGTCGAGATCTTCCGCGAGGCGGAGGCGGACGCCTACCGTGCGCTGATTTTCGCGGCGGTCATCGGCATCGTCGTTGCGGAGGTGCGCTGGGCCCTCTACTTCATCTCGCTGGAGGACTTCCTGGCCGCCATCCTCCTGCTCCTGGTCTTCTATCAGGCAACCGGGCTGATTCAGCATCACCTGACCGGCACGTTCAGCCGCACAATCGCGGCGGAATTCACGCTTGTAACGGCCGTCGGCACGACGATCGTTATTCTAGGACGCGTCTTCTCGTTCGGCTAGCCCTCCTACGTTGTCAGCCAAATCGGCCTCTGTTACCATCAGACTTGTTCGGGGAGTGGCCTAGCGGTTTAGGGCACCTGTCTGGGGGACAGGGGATCGCCGGTTCGAATCCGGCCTCCCCGACCAGGAAACGAATCCAGAAAGACCCGCCTGAGCGGGTCTTTCTGTTCGTCATCCCGAGCAAACATTTTGCAAACGTCCAGCCCGCAACACCAGCGCTGCCACCTTCTCTGCCGCCTCCTCCTGCATGGCGAGGACGCTATGGCTGTAGAGGCCGTGTGTGATGTAATCGAAGCATGGCCGAGCCGCTCCCAGACGACCTTCGAGTGGACGCCTCCTCGGAGTGGCAGGGTCGCGTGAGTGCTGGAAGCGCTGGCAAACGTCGCTGCTGCGGACGTGATCGCGGACGGTGTCACTAATTCAATCGATGCCACGCTGATTTTTTACGCAGCGCCGGGCCGCTGCTGAGTCTGCCCGCATTAAGACGAGCAGTAGCGTCTACCCGGCCCTGGAGCGAGCGCTTTATGGCGGCAGGCTGGGAATAAGCCCCGCCGTGAACTGCAGGATGACGGCGGCATCGACACTCGTCGTGTTGCCATCTCCGTTTACGTCGCCGGACTCCTGACAGAACAGGAACGCGACGACTCCCGCAGTTAGTTGCAGTACCAAGGCGGCATCGATGCTGCTGACATCGTAGTCGCAGTTGACGTCTCCTAGCAGCTCCGCGCGTAGCGGATCGGTGCCGCGCATGAAGATTTCTTCGTTGTCCGAGAAGCCATCGCCGTCGGTATCGACAAGCGTAGGGTCCGTGCCATAAAGCAAGACCTCGTCACCATCGGAGAGGCCGTCGTTGTCAGTGTCCGCGCGCACAGGGTCGCTACCATAGACCAGAACTTCGTCGCCGTCGGAGAGGCCGTCGAGATCAGTGTCCGTATCCAAAGGATCGGTACCGAAGATCTTGGTCTCTTCGTGATCGAGGAGTTCATCATCGTCCGAGTCGAGGACGATCTCAAGCGGCCCCCCCGGTGTCAGGTCCCGGCCAGCAAGTCCAGGATAATCCGGCGCGTACCGATAGGACCGGTAGACCGCCCTCCTGCCGGCAAACCCCACTGTCTGAATGGGATCGCCCTGCGTAAGCGGCCCCTCAGCGACAATCGGGTTGATGTACTCCCATACTTTCTCGCCATCAGGCGTCACTTCAAAGATAATTCCCGGTACGCCAGAAGTAATGAGGGTGTTTCCGTTGGGGAGTCGCCCGACGCCGGAGATGATGAAAGAGAAGAAGTCGTTCCCATTCGAATACGACCAAACGGGCTCCGCAGGCCCAAACGCGTCGCCGGGGGCCAGGGGATAGCTGCCGGAGCTATCGACGGGCGGTACGATCTCTTCGATCGAGGACTGATTTCCTTCAGAGCTCTCCCAGCCGTTGTTGAACATCAGCAGGTTGCCCTCGCCCGGCAGCCCTGGCGTGATCCACTGAACATCATGCTGGAGAACTAGCTGTTGGTCCTCAGCGCCTCCGGCGCGGTAGGCCTCAGGGTTCCCCCAGCGGTACAGGATGTCGCCACCCATTCCGCTCGTACCTCCGCTATGTGAGGCGGCCTCTTCTGTTGTTGTGCTGTGGTCGATGATCCAGAGCTCACCAAACTGCCGAAGACTTACCACGATTTGATCGAGTTCCGGGTTGTAGTCGATCGAGTTGGCATGGAGCCAGTCAGCGTCGTTATCGAAAAGGAGTTCGGTTTCGCCGAAATTAATGTCGATTAGTTCGGGATGATCACCAACGACACCGTAATTGTCTTTCGTAGGATCGAAGTCCTGAATCAGATGGTCCCAGACGCGCCATTCCCAGACGATCTCGCCGCTCGTGGGTCCCGTCTGCCGGACCTCCACGATCTTCTCGGAATGTAGTTGACCGGTGTTAAGTGCATCTGGATCTCTTCCCTCAGCGATCGCTTCTTCGGCAGTCTTAGAGTCCCTGGCAAGAAGCAGCACATTGCCGTTCGGCAATACCTCAATGTCATGATGTGCCGCGGGGTAGCTAAAGTCCCACACGAGTGAACCGTCCCAGGCTTGCTGAGTGATCCCTCTGTCCACCCGAATCACGCTGCCATCCTCCAGCAAGTATGGAGTGGCGGAAAGTCCAAAGCCAGGGCGTTTGTCCCACGAGTGAACGGCCCTCCCCGCGTTGTCGATTAGGTAGGCGTTCCCTTCGTCAAACGGCGTAAAGAGGGTGTAGCCCTCGAATGCGCGTTCCGTGTTCAGCATCAGCCCAACTGTCCGACCGTCCGCACTGGCCGAAAACGATGACGCTAGCAGCAGAACGCCGGTGAGACCAGCAAGCAGTAGTTTGCCTAGCGTACTGGGCACAACCCATCATCCGTTCTCACGACACACTCTCCGCGGCTCTCGTATTCAGCACACTTGGCCCTGGCTTACAAACACACATACCTCGCTCAGCTAGAGTCATCCCGGCAACCTAATTCCGCCGCTCTACCTGATCCTCGGTTGGGTCAGCCAACGGCAACCAAACCGGAACCCAAGGATGCATGATAACGTAGGCCCATGGCCTACAACGAGAACGTTATCGCTTTTCGCGCGGGTCTTTCGCGGCTCCACTCAGAGCGCCCTTCGCCATCCCATGCGCACCACACAGGCTCAGTAGAGTCGGCCTCTGCCAACGCCACGACGGTCAGCGCATGAAGATTGAGGCGCGGCGATGAGGCGACGCTCCACGGACCGCGAGACGCATTCTTATAAATCTAACAACCGACACGACGGCAGGCGCCATCGAGCATGTCATCCCAATCCGCGCAGTCCTCGTAGCTGCTGATGCCCACCCGTGCCTGCGGGAACGCAACTCGTAGGCGGGCTTCGAGTCCGGCGGCAGCTTTCTGATCGCACTCGGGTAACAGCAGCGCGTAGGTGGACTCACCCAGGTAGGCAGGTATGTCAGACGTTCGGGTCTGGGAGCGAAGCCACGCTTGCAATCGGCGTTCACCCGGCAGGCCGGGCTCTGCGAGTCCCACTACCATCAGGGCCAACGCGCGCCCATAACGCTTGGCTCGATAGCATTCTTCCTCGCCTCGAGTGGCCAGATACGCACGCGAGGCAAGACCCATCTCGGCGGCTGCTTGCGTTGAGTCCGGCGCAGCCGACTGACGATCTGCGGATTGTGCGTTCACTTGGCTCATCCTTTGCAAGCATCGACCGTGCCGACAAACTCTGTGGCCACATAGCATCCTATTCCCAGACCGCATCGCACGTTTCGTCACCGCTGGGTACTGAGTACACTGTGACGAAGCAATTATGGAACTCGTACACAGGCAGGTCAGCAGATACGCCGCGTTCACGGTGGAGAGCGAGGCGGAGGCACTCGCGGCGCTGGGCCGCGCGTCGGCGATGATGTACACGTCCCCTCCCAGTTACACCGCGTTCAATGAGGACGGATTCCTTACCGGCGACGAGACGCCGGACCCCGGCGAGCAAGGCCAGGGCCTCAGCTTTCAGGATTCGGTCGAGTTCGTAGACGAGACGATCCACCTCGCCATCTTCGAGAACGTGAGCCTTCTAACGATTGAACTCTACGATGAGCTGATGGATCCGAACGAACCGCTGCATTCCGACAACATCGTCCTGGCTAAGCAGATGGAGAAGCTCGCCCTCAGCGCAGAGGCCCCACAGAAGTAGAGCCTCCCCCGGCGCCGGACGCAGGCCCGCAACAAAAGACCGGCTCGATCGTCTTCCGGCGGTAGCGCGCTTAGGCAACGTTCCAACCAAATTCCAACCTCGTTCAAACGGAACAGCGACCTCGTTTCGCTATAGCTGGCCAGCTTCGCTGTTGTATGTGTAGAGCCCCGTACAGCAGCCGAGGAGGCAGGTAGCGATGAAACGCATCATCGTCGCGGGCGCAGGCGGTTCCGCCGCGCTCAATTTCACACGATCTCTCCGTCTGGCGGACGAGCCGTTCTATCTGATCGGCATCGACTCCAGCAACCACTATCTGACTCGTGCAGAGACAGACGAGCGCCACCTGGTACCGCGGGCGAGCGAGGCCGAGTATCTCCCAGTGATCCAGCAAATCGCCGCAGAGTCGCAAGCGGAGATGATCTTCGCGCAGTCTGACCCCGAAGTCTCAGTCCTCAGCGACCGCCGGGAGGACCTGGCGATCCGCACCTTCCTACCCGACCAGCGCACGGTTTCGCTGTGTCAGGATAAGTTCGCGACGTATCGCCTCTGGGCGGAAGCTGGCCTGCGCGTTCCGGATACGAAGCTCCTTCGCACACCAGCCGAGTTGGAACGCTTCATGGCAGACAACAGCGACGTCTGGCTGCGGCCGATTACGGGCGCGGCCGGGATTGGAGCGCTGCACACCGACAGCGTGGACGAGGCGAAGACATGGTTGGACTTCAACCAGGGCTGGGGCAGCTTCACTATCGCCGCGTACCTCAGTCCAGACTCGGTCACCTGGCAGTCCATCTGGAATCGCGGCGAGCTGGTTGTAGCGCAGGGCCGCCGCCGGCTCTTCTGGGAGTTCGCTAACCGCGCACCCTCAGGCATCACAGGCATCACGGGCGCGGCGGTGACGGTGGCGGACGAACAGGTTGACGAGATATCGCACCGCGCGATCATGGCCGTCGATCATGAGCCTCACGGCATCTTCTCAGTCGATTTGACATACGGGGCGGATGGCATTCCGAACCCAACCGAGATCAACATCGGCCGGTTCTTCACCACCCACCTGTTCTTCACCGCGGCAGGACTCAACATGCCGGAGATCGCCATACGCTTGGCGTTCGGCGGGGAGCCACCAGCGCTGGAACGAACCATCAATCCGCTCAAGCCTGGACTAGTCTGGATCCGCGGCGTCGACAAGGAGCCCGTGCTCACCAATCTCGACGCGCTCAGAGTGACCACCTGCGAGTTGCAGAAGCGTATCGCGCGCATCCGACAGGCGGTTCCAGCCTAACGATGACGATCCTTTATTTCGACCTGGATGGAACTCTTGTCGACGTGCGGAAGCGTCACTACTCCGCATACGCCGACACGATGCGAGAGCTTGGCCTAACACCGCTCCCCGAACAGTCGTATTGGGATGGCCGTCGCGATGGGGCATCCAACGCCGATCTGATGGGCGACGTCGACGCCGAATGTCAAAACCGTTTCGTCAAGAAGTGGCTCGAGCGAGTCGAGTCACCCAGCTACGTCCGCCTCGACACGCTGATCCCCGGCGCGCGGGCTACGCTCGACGCACTGCGCGAATCATATGAACTGGTGCTCGTGACGATGCGGCAGGACCGCGAATCGCTGCTCGAGCAACTCGACGAGCTGTCGCTGCGTAAGTTCTTCTCAGCGGTCTATTCGCGCGATGGGTCCGATGAACCGGCGTCGAAGTCGAAGCTGATACGCCTCTTCGACGGAAGCGTGCGAGGTGATGCCGCCGTGATAGGCGATTCCGAGGCGGACGTTGAGGCCGCGCGCGATCTTGGCATCGAGTCGGTCTGTGTCACGAGTGGGGTTCGCAGCCGCCGCTACCTCGACGAGCTTGAGCCAGACGAGGTCGTCAGCACGATCGTTCAGCTACCGCGTATCCTGCCAGCTTCCTAGCCAACGAACGAGTAGCCGAGGCCGCGCTTGGTAACGATCAAGCCGGGCTTGCAAGGATCCGACTCGATCTTGCGACGCAGGTACCACACATAGAGCTTCACGCGGCCCTTTTCACCCTGATACTCGGGCCCCCAAACCTCAGTGAGGATTTGATCGTGGGACAGAACCCAGCCCTGATGTTCGACCAGGTACTTGAGTAGACGGTACTCGGTTCCCGTCAGCTCCACGGACTGACCATCGACGGTCACCTCACAACTCCGCCAGTTGATCTTCAGTCCGTTCCGCTGATACAGCCAGCTCCGGCCGCTGCCGTTTCCAGCGTTCCGCTCACTGACTGCCCGCAGGCGTACAGCAAGCTCATCCCCTGCAAACGGTTTGACGAGGAAGCCATCCACTTGGAGGTCGATGCCTTTCTGGAGCGATTCCATGTTCGACTCGTTCGCGCAAACGATGATCGGCGTCTTCGCGACGGAGCGAACGCGCTCGACTAGTTCCCATCCGGGCAGCTCCGCCGCTTCGAGGCTGATGACCAATACGTCCGGATGTGAACTGAAGAACTGCCTCAGTCCAGCGATGCCATCTTCGCAGAGCACGGCTTCGTAGCCGCCGTCATCGACTGTCCGGGCGATATCGGCGCGCTGTACGGGATCGCTCTCTACGACGAGGACCTGGAGCTTTTGACTCATGGAAGACGCTTCCTTTCCTGATGTCCAACCTGCTTCTAACCAAGTAGAACCTCGATCCGCGGCCAGCCGTTACAGCGCCGACAACCGGCTTGAGACTGGTCTCATACCTCGTTCCAACTTAGGAGGCGCAGACATTCCCCCGTTCACATCTACGAGACATGTTTCTTCTCCTGAAATCGGTTTGAGTGCGCGAATGGCGTTACGGAAGGCGCACGCCGGCGTTTGCATTCTTAGGTGGCAAGGACTGTGGCCCCGCTCTCCAGGGACACTGATGCTCAAGCGACTGATCGACATTGTCCTTTCAGCGGTAGCCCTGATCGTGCTACTGCCGCTCCTTGGTGTGGTCGCGCTTCTGGTGCGTATCGACTCACCAGGGCCGGCATTGTTCCGGCAGGAGCGTATTGGCAAGGGTCGAACGCAGTTCACGGTTTTGAAGTTCCGCACGATGCATCACAACGTGGACGACCGCCTCCACCGCGAGGCGATCGAACGAGCCGCGAACGGCGTGCGGACGGAGATGTCGAACGGCAAGCAAGTCTTCAAGTCGAACGAAGACCCGCGGATCACGAGCATTGGCAAGTTCCTGCGCACGTCATGTCTTGATGAGCTGCCACAACTCTTCAACATCCTGCGCGGGGAGATGAGTATCGTCGGCCCCCGTCCGGCGATCGAGTGGGAGCTGGCCTACTACAAGGACTGGCACCTCCGCCGGTTCCACGTGAAGCCCGGCCTCACCGGTCCTTGGCAGGTCCATCGGGCCGAGGCGAACAACCTGGATGACATGCTGCGCATGGACGTGGAGTACTGCGATTCGCCATCGGTCTGGCAAGACATCCGTCTGATCGTGTTGACGATGCCAGCCATTGTTAGAGAGAGGGGAGGATTCTAGCCATTCTTTTAAATCGAACGCTACGCGTCGGCCTCGTCGGCTGCGGTTACTGGGGAAGCAAGCACCTGCGGGTACTCAACGAGCTTTCCGGCTGCGAGGTGACGGCCCTCTGTGAACCATCTATCGAGAACATCATCCGCCAGCCGAAGGCATTCCTGCCGCCGCTGGTAACGGCCGACTACGAGACCTTCCTCTCGTCGGGCATCGATGCCGTCGTCATTGCGACTCCGGCGCGAACACACTACAAGCTCGTGATGCAGGCGCTGGAACACAACAAGCACGTGCTGGTGGAGAAGCCGTTCGCCACCAACACGGACGACGCCCTGGCGATGATCAACGCGGCCCAACAGCGCGGGCTCTCGCTCCTTGTGGGGCACACGTACGTTTATCACCCTGCGGTCGAGTACTTGCGAGAGCTGATCGAGTCGGGTGAGCTAGGCGGGCTGCGATACGTCCATACCGCGCGCCTGAACTTCGGCATTTTGCAGCCAGACGTCGATGTGCTGTGGGATCTGGCGCCACACGACATCTCAATTCTGCTCTACCTCCTGCAGAAGGAGCCTGAGATTATCGGTGGCCAGGGAACAGCGTGCATCAATCCGCGATTGTTCGAGGTCGCACACGTCGACCTCCATTTCCCGAACGGCCCGTTCGCCCACCTCTACGTGAGCTGGCTAGAACCAACAAAGATCAGGCGCCTGACGTTCGTCGGTGAAGAGAAAACGGCCGTCTATGACGATGTTGCTCAAGGTGAAATGATCCGCATCTACGACAAGTCGATCAAGCTGACGACGAGTAACGGCACAGAGAACATTGTTGCGCCGCAATACCTGCAGAAGGATGTCACCATCCCGCACATCGGCGACGGCGAGCCGTTGAAGAACCAGGCCGCTCGCTTCCTGAACTCCATTCGAACGGGCAGCGCGGTACCGTCCGACGGCTGGGAAGGATTGAAGGTGGTACGGGTGTTGGAAGCCGCGGAACGCGCGCTCTACGGCCAGGAGGGCAGGCCGCCAGTGACGGCGCTTCAAAGCCACCGCAGTAGCCGTATGCCAGAGATCGTCTTCCCGAGGGAGCCTCGGTCATGACGAACATCAAACTCGTCGACTTGCACAGCCAATACGAGCCGCTCAGAGACGAGATCCTGGCAGAGGTCTCCAACGTGTTCGACGGAATGCAGCTCTTCCTCGGTGAGAACACGTTCCGTCTTGAAGAGGAGTTCGCCGCCTTCTGCCAGGCCCGATACGCGATCGGCGTGGGCTCAGGGACCGACGCACTCTACCTAGCGCTGCGGGCATGCGGCGTGGTGCCCGGCGACGAAGTGATCACCGTACCAAACACGTTTTTCGCGACGGTGGAAGCGATCGTGCTGGCCGGAGCGACGCCTCTGTTCGTCGACATTGACCCGGAGACGAACAACATGGACCCGCCGCTCATCGAAGCGGCGATCACGCCTAGAACTCGCGCCATCGTTCCGGTGCACCTGTACGGCCAGCCCGCGGACATGAAACCGATCCTGAAGATCGCCCGCAAGCACGGCCTGCGCGTGATAGAAGACGCCTGCCAGGCGCACGGGGCCGAGTATGACGGACGTTGCGTGGGTGGCATCGGCGATGCTGCGGCGTTTAGCTTCTACTGCGCCAAGAACCTAGGCGCGTACGGCGAAGCCGGCATGGTCGTCACCAACGACCGTAATGTCGCGACGTCCGTGCAGATGCTGCGCAACCACGGGTCCAGCGAGCGGTATCACCACACCGAGTACGGCGTGAACTCCCGCATGGACGAGATCCAAGCGGCAGTGTTGCGCGTGAAACTGCGCCATCTGGATGAGTCGAACACACGGCGGCGAGCCTGGGCGTTCGAGTACAACCGCAGCCTGGCGGAACTGCCGGAGGTAACGCTGCCAGGGGAACTGCCCTACACGCAGCACGTCTATCACCTCTTCGTCATCAACGTGCGTCCCCGCGACGAGTTGCGGGACTGGCTGAACGACCGGGGCATTGAGACCGGTATCCACTATCCCATCCCGCTCCATCTCCAAGAAGCGTGCGCCGATCTGGGACGAGGCCCAGGCTCGTTCCCGCACGCGGAGGCGAGCGCGGAGCAGATCCTATCGCTGCCAATGTACGCCGAACTGACGATCGATCAAGTCAGCTACGTCTGCCAGACGATTCGGGACTTCTTCCATCAGGGAAGGCGACAGCGAAGCAAGCGAAAGGTGGCGACAACCTCATGATCCCAGAACAGTACTGGCAGTTGGCGAAACGGTGGTTCTGGCTGATCGGGGCATTCGCAGTCCTGGGTGGCATCGCCGGCATCATGCTGCTGCCGTCTGTCGTCGGTTCGCCGGCGGGGTTCAACAGCAGTGCGACGCTGGCCGTATCGCAGCAAGCGTCGCTCGCCAGCGTTCCAACATCGGGTGACGTTGAAGTCGACGATACGGTTGTCGCCAGCTACACAGAGTCGCTCGTGACCTACGCCGGCTCGCCGCAATTCTTCGCCAGCGTCAATGAGACTCTGCTACTCGCCGGTTTCGACTTCGATCCGGCGGAATTGGAAGGCATGCTGGAGGTCACCGCGAACCCGACGCTCTTCCGAGTCACTGTCGAGGCTAGCGCCGACACCGCAGCGGCTGCCACCACAGTAGCCACAGTGGCTGTGGCTGAACTCAAGAGCCGCGCCGTCGAAGAGGAGAGGCAGCTATCGGCCACGCTGATTGCGAACTTGGAGAAACGGGCTGACGATTTGGTGGCCCGGCTTCCGGCGCTGGCAGACAAGAAGGTCACCGGATCGATAGATCAACAGAACCTAGCGCGCATCGAAGCTGACGTCGTTAACGCGGAAGTAAGAGAGATATATACCCAGCTGGAAAATCTCCGGCTAGGGCAGGCATTCAGCCTACCGCTCGTTACGGTGCAGGCGCCGAAGACGGTGGATATCTCAGCCCGAACGCTATCGACTCGAGACGTCGCGCTGCTCGGCATCTTTGGCGGGCTGCTCGCGGGCTGGGGAGCGGCGAACGTCGCTGAGGGCCTCACGAACAAGCCAAAGAAGACCGTCGTGACGACGCCCAGGGTCCCACCAGTCGTGCTGACCAACGACCAGGCGTTGCTCTCGAACGGCTGGACAGACCTCCAGGAGGCGCACAACGTCGACGTCCGCTTCGGCAGGCTCGCGGAACGGGCGGCCCAGCTTGAGCGGCGCATCAAGGCGCTCGACGGCTTCCGCGCGAGCATGAACGGTACGACGAACAAGACAACGACTCCAGCACTGCCGCGCGAGCGCAGATGAACTGGCCGCGAATCCTGCACTCCGTGAAGGACGGTCCGGCCAAGGACATTAGCCTGGGCATGGGCACCGCCATTACTGTTTTCGTTCGAGTTGGAAGCTACGGCTTCGTCGCGATCGCGGGCATCGTCATGGCCCGAGCACTGGGCGCCCACGACCGGGGCATCTACAGCCTCGTTACGACGATCGCGCTGCTTTTTGCGGCGTTCTCAGAACTCGGGTTGTCCAAGGCCGGCATCTACCTCGTCGGCCAGAAACGGTTCTCGCTCCAGTCGATCATCTCGAACAACCTAGCGTGGTGGTTGCTGATCGGCACGGTCTGGATCGGCGGCTCATTGACCGTCGGGCTCCTGCGCCCATCGTTCGTGCCAGACGAGTTGGGGATGGCGCACTTCCTGGTCTTCGCGCTGGGAGGCGCGCTGCTGCTCTTCCTCGTGATGGCGGAGGACTTACTCCTCACCACGGGCAGCATCATCGGCTACAACACGGTGAGGTTTGTCGAGCCTTTCATGCGAGCCGTCCTCGTGATCGGCGGGATTACAATCTTCGGTCTGGGGCTGGTGGGGGTGCTTTCGATGTGGTTGCTGGCGATCGCCGTAGCCGCGCTTCCGGCGTTCTACCTGCTGGTAAAGCGCGCCCGTCCAGTCCCGCGAATCAAGACGAAGGCGCTCAAATCGCAGCTCTCGTTCGGTCTTCGGAGCAACTTCGGGTTTGTGCTGGAGGCCGGCAATCATCGACTCGATGTCTTTCTGGTCGCCGGTATCGCCGGAGCAGCGGCGCTGGGCCACTACGCGGTGGCGTTCGGCGCCGCCGAACTCCTCTGGCGCATTCCTTTTGCGCTGGGAGCGGTCTTCTTCCCGAAGGTAGCGGCGCTCGACTCCAAAGCGAACGCGGAAACCGCGGCGACGACCCTCCGGCGAGCGCTTTTCATCATCCTGTTGGCGACGCTGATCATCCTGCCGTTCGGACGGCTCTTGATCGGCGGACTGTACGGCGACGAGTTCTTGCCCGGCGTGACCGCATTCTACATCCTGGCGCCATCCGCGCTGCTGTACACCGTCTTCCGCATACTGAGCGCATCCCTTGCGGCGCTGGGCAGGCCGGAGAGCGGGATTTACGCAGGTATCGTTTCCCTGCCGCTGACGATCGGGCTCGGCCTGCTGCTGATCCCGCGTATGGGCATCGTCGGTGCGGCGATTGCGTCGATGGCAGCCTATGGCGCGGCCGCGGCCGTCGTGCTCGTCATGTTCCTCTGGGTGACGCGGAAGTCGCTGGTGGAGACTCTGGTGATTAACAGAGCTGACATTTCGTCATCCGTTCAGACGGCACGGACGCTCCTGGCAAGAGGCGAAGCGACATGAGCGCGTTCGCTGCCCCACTGGGGACGGCGCGCGACGACGCCACCAAGGGCATCTCGCTGCCTTGGCTGCCGCTCGCGCCTCTATTGGCGATCCCAATTCTGGGCACGACGCCTGAACGGCTGGAGCTGGTGGTGCTCGGCATCCAGGCGATATTTCTGGTGATGGCGTTACGCAACCCCGTCTGGGTGCTCGGTGTCCTGGTGTTGTCCGAGTTCACAATCCGCAACTATGAACTGATCCTACCAGCGGTGGCCTTGATCGCGCTCGGTCATGCGCTTGTCGACGCTGACCTTGGCCCTCGCGCCCGCGCGATGACCATCACGGCCGGCTTGTTCTTGTCGCTAGCCGTGGTGAGCACCCTAGCGGCCGATGCAGCACTCGTTCCCGTTCTGTTGCGTTCGAACGCACCGGATATCGCGGTCTTGCTGATCATCCCGTTGGTGATCAGGGACCGGCGCAGCTTCCTGCAGGCGGCGCTTGTCGCGCTGATCGTCGGGACTACGTCCGCCGCTGTTGCCCTTGCGCAACAGGTGGTCGGGCCAAGGTTCCTGTCCGTCCCGCACAACACTGTTGTCAACGTGGACCTCGCCGACTGGGGATCCCGTGCGCTGGGGCTGGACCTCAACCCGATTCTCCTGACCGACCATCTGATGCTACTGCTCTTCCCGGTCGTGGGTGTGCTGCTGATGCGAGGCGCTCCAAGCAGAGTTTCCGGCTTCCTGTTGCTCGCCGCCGTGCTCACGATGGGCGGCGCGCTCTTCTTCACCGAGACACGCTCCTGGGTGTTCAGCGCGGCGGCCGCGCTCATAGCCATGGCGCTGCTCCTGAGAGGCCGCACCGGGGGGGAACTGATCCTGCTCTTGCTGTTGGTCGCTGGAGGGTTCCTGTTCTGGGCCGATCAGTCGGGTAGCCGCTATACGGCGGGGCCGGACAGCGAGGGCAGCGCGGCCGCGCGGCCGGTGCTCTGGACGGCGGCGCTCAACATGGCGATGGATCACCCCGTCCTGGGGGTTGGATACGACCAATTCAAGGAACTTTCGCCTAGCTACGCGAACACCATCGCCAAGGCGACACTCGACCGGCAGGGCGCAGGAACGATTCTAGGGAAAGAGAGCCCACACAACGATTTCCTCAACGCCTGGGTATCGTTCGGAACGGGCGGCCTGGTGCTTTACGTGTTGATGATGTTGTTCATCGCTCGGAACTTGCTGCATGCGCTCGGGCGGTTCCGAGACCCGTTGATGAAGGGGATCGCGCTGGGCTGCTTCGGTGCACTCGTCGCGTTTGCCGTCAATTCATCGTTCCACAACTTATTCACCAGCGCGTTGTCGTTCTGGATTCTGGCGGGGGTGTCGCTGGCTCTGACTAAGCTCGCCGAACGCGAACCGGCGGACCAACCGGCGCCCGTTGCGAAGGGAGACTGATCGCATGGTCATTGCACAACCAATGTGCCACATCTGCGGAAGCAACGGCGAGCCTCTGCTGCCTTGGGCGTCGGGTGACGGTGAGATGAGACGATGCAGGGAGTGCGACTTCGTGTTCGCTTGGCCCGTCGAGGACATCGACCCGGTCCAGGTCTATTCGCAGGCCTACGCAGGCCATGAGACCCGCACACAGATGGACGACTACGCGCGCAGGATCAGCCGACGCGACATCGTCGTGGAGCACGAGTCGTTCGGCCTGTGGTCGCCGGCCCACCACGACACGCTCGCCTGGATCGAAGCGAACGTGCCCAAGGGCGCGACCGTCATGGAGGTCGGCTGCGGGCTGGGAGCATTCCTGCGAGCGCTGCGCGAACGCGGCTACAACGCGGTTGGCGTCGATGTCGCCAAGCCCGTGGTCGAGGCGGCCCAACGCGAAGGCTTCCAGGCCTGGTGCGGCACGATCGACACGGTCCCAGAGGGATGGGCCAACCCGGCCGTCATCGTCAGCTTCTTCGTGATCCACCACATCCAGGACCCCGTGGCGTTCCTGAGCACGATCCGGACGCGCTGGCATGCGCCGCTGATCATCGCTTACAACCGCGCGCCAACGAAGGAGACGGCTAACATCAACAACTTCCCGCCGCGGTGTTGGGGCTGGTGGTCGGAGAAGGCGCTCGTGCGAGCGCTCGCGCGGGCCGGCTTCGCTCGCGTCGAGATTTCAAAGAAGGCGAAAGGACTGCCCCAGCTCTTTCTGCCGCCCAAGCTCCACGATTTCGTCAGCTCCGTGCTCTGGCGCTGGCCGAAGCTGCGTGTGATGGCGCGGCCCTTCATTGAAACGCTACTCAGCACCGGCTTTAGGCTCTTGCGACCGATCCCGCGGCTGCGGCGCAGCTTCGAGGGCGGCCTGTTGATCATCGCTAGACCGGCCGAAACCAACGGCAGTGCATCGACGTTAGCACCAGTGAAGGAGGCTCGCTCATGAGAGTGCTCAAGGTCACCAACATGTACCCGACGGAGGACCGTCCTCACTTCGGCATCTTCGTCCGGCAAGAGACCGAGTCGCTGCGGAGCCTGGGCGTCGATGTTGACGTCCTGTTCATCGACGGCCAGGCCAGCAAACTGAACTACTTGCGCGGCTATCGCCAACTTTGGCAACGCCTGGGTGAACGCGAGTATGACCTCGTTCACGGCCACTACATCTTCGGCGGGCTGATCGCCCGCGCCCAGACGCGCTACCCCGTCGTTATCACGCACCACGGCCCGGAGGTCTTCATGACGTGGGAGAAGTACCTGTGCCGCCTCTTCACGCGCTGGTTCGACACTGTGATCGTGCGGACAGATGAAATGCGGACGCGGCTGGGCGTCAGGGACGCGCACATCATCCCCGGAGGCATCAACATGGAGCTGTTCCGGCCGCGCGACAAACAGGACTGCCGCACACAGCTCGGACTGCCCGCCGACAAACAGCTCGTCCTCTGGGCGGGCGAACGCCGGGGAGAAAAGCGCTACGGCCTGGCTTCAGCCGCGATGTCCATCCTCCAGGAGCGCCTGCCCGAAGCGGAACTCGTACCGTTGTCTGGCATGCCGCACGCCAACGTCCCCGATTACATGAACGCCTGCGATGCACTGGTGCTGACGTCCGAGGCGGAGGGCTCGCCAAACGTGGTCAAAGAGGCGATGGCGTGCAATGTTCCCGTGGTCGCCACGGACGTGGGCGACGTGCGCGAGATCATCGGCCGCACGGCCGGGTGCTACCTCTGCAAGATGGAGCCGGCCGACATCGCGAGCAAGCTCCAGTCCGCCTTGGCGTTCGGCCGCCGCACGAAGGGGCGGGAAGCCGTAGGGCACCTGGCGCTGGACACCGTCAGCCAGCGCATCATCGATCTCTACGAGCAAACGCTCTCCGCTAGCGGGCGCGAACACGCGGCGCTCTCGCCGGCCACGAGAGGTTCGGAGGAGTAATGGCGAAGCGTGTCTGCATCGTCCGACAGAACTACTTTCCCGAAGAAGATCACGTCCGGAAGAACGTCGACGCGCTAACCGACGCCGGCTTCCACGTCGACGTGATCTGCCTAAGAGCGCCCGGCGAGGCGGCGCGCGAAGAGTATCGCGGCGGCACCGTCACGCGGCTTCCGATCGAACACAAGCGCACATCGCAATATCGCTACATGTTCGAATACGGAGCCTTCATCCTGATGGCGTTCTCGCTGCTGGCCGTTCGGAGCATCAGGCATCGTTACGACATCGTCGAGCTTTACAACGTGCCGGACCTGATCGTCTTTGCCGCCTTGCCGGCAAAACTGCTCGGTTCCAAGATCATTTTCTTCATGTTCGAGATGACGCCGGAACAGACCGGCAACAACTATGGGATTGGCGACGACAGGACCCTTATCCGACTCCTGCGCTGGGCCGAAGGCATCAGCGTGCGTTTCGCGCACCGCGTGATCACGGTCAGCCCCTACCAACGCGACCAAGTTGTGGAACGCAGCCGCCCTCGATCAGAACCAACGGTTGTGATGAACGTGCCTCAGGAGTCAGTCTTCAGACTAGGCACCAATGCGTGCGAACCGGACAGCGTGTTCCGAGTGATCACGCACGGCAGCATCCTCAAGCGGTATGGCATCCAGACGCTGATCCGCGCGGTCCCGCACTTGACCGACCGTATCCCCGAGCTGGAGGTGACGATCCTTGGCGACGGCGAATATCGCGATGAACTCGAACAGATTGCGGCCAAACTAGGAGTGACGGACCACGTACGTTTCCTCGACTCTATCCCGCACAAGCTCGTACCTGAGATGATCGCGCGTGCGGACATCGGTGTGACGCCGATGCTGATCATGTCAATCCTGCCCAACAAGCTCTTCGAATACATCGCGATGAAGTGCCCGGTCGTCTCGTCACTTAGCCCGTCCCTGACCCCTCTTTTCGATGACAACGCCATCGCCTACTTCACGCCGGACGACGAAGTCGACCTGGCGCGGCGCATCCTTGAACTGTACGACGACCCGGCCAGAGGAAAACGAATGGCCCAAACCGCGCACGAAGTCTACGACCGCTTCCGTTGGGAGAACGCTCGCCGAAAGTACATCGGCGTTCATGAAGAGCTTGTGGGCATCCATACGGCCGCCGCGGAGCCGAAGGGAGATCTAGCATGAACCTCATCGCCTACTTGCTGAAATCGCGCGGTCTGGTGAACAGCATGCAACGCCTCCCGACGATCGCGACGCGCTTCGGCGTGTCGACCGCGAAGATGGACCGCGCACTCAACGGCTACGTTGACATCGCGAACGCGTACGGGACCACCCCCACGCTCGCGGTCACGGCGAACCTGATCGAACGGCACCCAAGTGTGTTCGAGCGTCTGTCGCAACGCGGCGCCGAACTCGCGATCCACGGCTGGGTACATACGGACTATCGCGCGCTGGACGCGGACGAACAGCGCGCACACATCGAGCGCGGGCTGGCGGCGTTCGCGCAGCGGGGCATTCCGGTCGAAGGCTTCCGCTGCCCGTACGTGCGTTGGAACGAAGACAGCGTCACCACCGCGAAGGAGCTGGGGCTTCAGTACGGCAGCAACCGCACCGTCGCTTGGGACGTTGTCCCGGCAGATGACGGCATCAGCCCGCGAGCACTGGAGGCGTACCGCAAAGGCCTTAGCCTCTACGGCAGCGCCGAAGCCGCTTCGATGGTTAGCCTGCCATCGTTCGTGAACGGGCTGCTCGATCTGCCCGCCTCGCTCCCGGACGACGAAGCGCTGGTCGACCGGCTGCGCACGACACCCCAGCGTCGTGAGCAGATCTGGCGCGACATCCTGGACGAGGTGCACGCACTGGGCGAGATGTTCGTGCTGATCCTGCACCACGAACGGCTGGCGCTGTGCAGGTCGGCGCTGGAAGCCGTGCTCACTCACACGCAGGACCGTCAGCCTCACGTTTGGCTGGCGTCTCTGGCCGAGATCAGCGCCTGGTGGCACCGGCGAGCAGGGTACCGATTGCAGATCGACCTGACCGCTGAAGGCACGTACCGAGTCATCGCGCCCGACGATCCAGACGTCGCCGTCGTCGCGCGAGGCGTCGACGGCGGCGCCGCGCTGAGACCGTGGTTCGGCGACTACCAGATGGCCCGCAGCAGCCACTTTTCGATCAGGGCACCGAAGCGCCCCGCCATCTCGGTCGACGAGGACGCCTCGCCGACGCTGCTGCAGTTCTTGGTGGCCGAGGGCTACGTGGTCCAGCGAGGCGGGAGCGATTGCTCGCTACACCTCGGTGGCTGGCGGACGTTCGAGGACACCGACAAGCGCGCCGTCCTGGCGGTGATCGATGCTTCGGACGCACCCTTGGTGCGCATTTGGCGCTGGCCGCAGGGCGCCCGCTGCGCGATGTCGCTTACCGGCGATGTCGATTCGATGACACTCGTAGACTTCATTCGGCGTCCTCTGGAGGTCTAGCCATGCAGTTCGATACCGTTGACCCGACCCGCGAACCCGTCTGGGAAGCGTTTATTCACGAGATGCCCGAAACTACGCCGTTCCATACGGGCGCCTGGGCGAAGGTCCTCCGCGACACGTACGACTTCCAGCCGCGCTACATGGTGGCGCGCAACACGAACGGCAAGATCGTGGGCGGTATTCCGTTGTTCGCGGTCAACGGCTCACGCCTCGTGGGCGCGCCGTTCAGCGATTATTGCCCGCCGCTGCTACAGGACTCCGAGGACGGCAGAGCCCTCGTTGAGGAGCTGAAACGCACGACCAGCAACGGGGACAGCGCGCTGGAACTGCGCGGTACATCTGCGCTGGACCTGGAATCGCAAGGGTTCACAAAAACCGACGCGTTCTTGCAGCACGTGATAGATCTCGATGGCGACATGGAGGAACTGGAGGCGCGTTGCCGCAAAAGCGTGCTGCGGACTATCCGCAAGGCTAAGCGAAACGGCCTCACCGTGAGAGCCGGCCACACGCTGTCAAACATGGAGCGTTTCTACGATCTGAACATGCACACACGCAGGAAGCACGGTCTGATCCCACAGCCGTGGCGATTCTTCGAGAACATCCACCGCCACGTGATCTCCAGTGGCGGTGGGGTGCTGCTGCTCTGCGAGTACGAAGGCCGGGCCATCGCGGCGGATATCGTGCTCGGATACGGGACCAGGCTCGTTGGCAAGTTTAACGCGTCGGATAGCCGCTATCAGACGTTGGGCCCCAACAACCTTCTGCAAATGGCGACCATCGAGCTGGGCGTGGCGGACGGCTACAGGGAGATCAACCTTGGGAGGTCCGAACCCGAGCAAGAGGGCCTGCGGAGTTACAAGCTGAGTTGGGGCAGCCGCGAGGAGCCCCTACCCTACTACTACTATCCGGCCGATCAAACAGGATCGTGGAGCACCGGGCAGACGCCGCCGGGCCAGCAACTGATGGCGCTCTTCGTGCGCTTCGCGCCCTCGTGGGCGCTGCGGATGGCCGGGGCGGCAATCTACAGACGCGCCGCCTAGCGGCGACCGCAGCAGCGTCTAGCGCGCCGACTGGCGCGCCGCCTCCATATCGGCCGTTTCTTCCTTTTATTGGAGGTCTTCGGGTAGCACCGGCTCGTAATTACCGAATGTCCACGTGGCTCGCAGGTAGTTCACAATGTGCCAGCGCTCCTCCTCAGTGAGTTGCGATTTGAAGGCGGGCATGATCTTGACCTCGGCATCGTCGGGCAGTCCGTTGCTGACCCAGCCGAACACCGTGCCATCGCCGTGGAATGGCACGTGGTCGCCTAGGCGAGGCGGCGCGTACGGCAGCGCTCCGGCACCAGGCCCATCACCCTCGCCCTCGATGCCATGACAAGCCGCGCACGTGTTCACAAAGATTTCCTCGCCGATACGGTACGATTCGGCTGTCGCCGGCACCGGACTCGTGCTGCCGACCACACCCTGATGCGCGTGGACGCCGAACAACAGGA
The DNA here is from genome assembly GCA_003228685.1 of Chloroflexota bacterium. Lineage (GTDB taxonomy): Bacteria > Chloroflexota > Dehalococcoidia > DSTF01 > RBG-16-68-14 > SZUA-185. The sequence continues at coordinate 105,852 of QIFC01000096.1, read as the reverse complement.
CAGCGCCTGCCACCATCGCGAAGGCGCCTGAGAGACCAACGGACGTCGCCGTGCCACGCCGCCAGCTTGGCGGGCGGTTCTGCCAGATGAGGAACGTGCCCAGGCCGAGCACGAGCATGGCGCCGCCGGCGACGATGTTCCAGTCAACGAACGTGAACGGCAAGTCGAACAAGTCCTCGGGGCCAGGCGGGCGCGCCAAGAATCCGCCAACACCCTGCACGGTGAAGATGGCGTTCGTGTCGTCCATCTCGCGCCGCTGGATGCGCGCCTCGACGCTCCAATCGCCGGGCTGCGTCAGCAAGACGGCCTCCGCAGCCCAGACGCCCGGCACTCTGGTTGGCTCAAGCTCCTGGTTTACGCCGGTGACACCCGCACTAGGCGCGGCGTCCGGGTTCCGGAACGTCGCGGTCAGCCGCACACCGAGCACCTCGCCCAGCTCGTCACCGTCGAACGGCGTCATAGCGACCGTGAAGGTGTTTACCCCGATCCCAAACGGCTCGACCAGCAACTCTGTGTCCAGGTCTCGCGAGTTACCGACGGCCAAATAGTCTCCAGATGGCCGGCTCGCATCGAGGCGAAGCTCGCCGTCCGCGGTCGTGCTCTGCGCCAGCACCGCCACGCTAGCGAGAACGGCGGCGCCTAGGAGGAATTCAGCGATGGCCATTCGCGGCAGCAGTCGCTGGAGGCGCTGTACCCGCGATTTCATCTTGCGACGCTCATCGCCCGTAACGCGGTGCTCCGGATCCTCGTCATGAAGCGCATCGACGGCTTCGACGAGTGCGGGCTTGAGGAACCGGGCGTTGTACGCCGCCATCGCCAGCAGGGGCATGATGAGCGCGAGCTTGGCGATCAGCACGCGGCCATAGCTGGTCTCGTGGAGCGCCTCAAACGTTTGGAGCTGGACGAAGCCATTGAAGACGCCCGTGCCCAGCAGGATCGTGACACTGATAACCGACAGCCAGGAGAAACGGTCCATCACATTCGCCAGGTACAGTACCTGCGACGGCCCATCGAGCCGGCGTCGCGCCGCCCAGAACACGAACGGCAACTGGACGAGCGCCCCGAGCCAGGCCGCCGTCGCGACGAAGTGCGTCCAGTCCGAGGCGATGCGCCAGAACTGGCCGCCGCCCGCGGCTGAGTGGCTGCCGAGTACGTACGTCATGATCAACCCCAGGCCGCCGATCGCGGCCGGAATCAGGCTGAGAGCGGCGGACCTACTTCCTCGATAGTCCTCGCTCAGGACGGCGGGCAGGTAGAGCAGCAAGAGCGCCAGCGTCAATCCGATTCGCACCACCCACAACTCTCCCAACCGCGTGTCGAACAGGATGCCGCTCAGGTCATTTAGGCCACCGACCCGGTCGGCGAACCACAGCGCTTGGCCGGCCGTGGTCACGACGACGATGACAGCCGCCACAACGACCGTCATTGCGATGTTCCGCGTCACCAATGTCTGAGCGACGCGCCTGCGGTCGTCCTCTAAGAAGCCGGCTGCCGGACGGGCCACCAACAGGGCGAAGAATAGCCCGCCGGCGAGCGCGACCGTCGCCAGCAGGCCCAGCCAGCGAAAGGCGCTATCAAAGTTGTCGGGGAGGAAGCCGGTCTGACCCGCCAGCCCCTTGGGGATGACCGCCTCGCCTGCCGGCACAGAGCCATCCGCGTTAAGGATGATGAACGAGAAGAAGCCGCTCCACACATGGGCGTCCACGGTGGAAACGTTCTCGAACGTGAGCGTGTAGATGCCCGGTTCGAGGCCGGCCGGCAACGCGATCGCCGCGTAGCGATCGTCATCGCTTGAGAACAGCGTCTCGCCGATGTGGACGGGGTCTCCCCGTGTATCCAGCACCTGTAGCGTGGTCAGCGAACGCTCCAGGGGTTCGCTGTACCATGTCTCGACAAGCTCCGGAGGCTCCTGAAGCTGCTGGCTCTGCAACGGAAAGGAGCGCTCCAGCACTGCGTGGGCGCTCGCTTGGTCCGAGCCGATCAGCTGGAAGGCGAGCGCCAGCGAGAGCGCCGCCGAGGCGACGAGCGGCCACCGCGAAATAATCGTCCCCATTCGGCTACTCTCGGCGGCTGCTCCAGACCAGCCCGCCGATTACAACCGCGGCGATCACTGCGACGGCCACTACGATTGCGACGATCAAGCCCGTATTGGAGCCACCCTCGTCGTCATCGCCGTCAGACGACGCCATGACAGTGGGAGTAGGGTCGTCGGCGGAGTCGGTCGGTTGATCCACGCGCTCCGTGGGAGCCGGCGGCGCCTCATCATCGAACGCAGCGCACTCGGCTTCTTGGTCCGCCGTGGGCTCCACGCCAATGTAGAAGCAGAAGGCGCCATCGTCGGCTTCCCCGTCCTCATCGGACATCGTCATCCATTCGACGATGTACCTGCCCTGGCCAAGGTTCGCAGGGAGATCGGTGTAGCTGTGTCTACGGTTATCGTCGTCGACCACGCCGTCGCCGTCGCTCACTTGCGTTTCCGTCTCATCGAAAACGCGCACGTAATATGCGCCTTCCCTCTTCACTACGTCCTGCGTGAAGAAGACGTCGACGCGCTCCGGAGCCTCCGGCACGATCTCGTTACGTCCGGGCTCCGAGCTGTCGTATCCGGCATGAGAGAACACGGTCGCCACCAGAAGCAGCGCCGCAGCCAAAGCGAAACCGAGCGCGACTACTATCTGGAGCTTACGCATCATGGTCGAGCCCTCCTCTCCTAAATATCTCATCCTATTCGGCTACCCGAAGCCGGCAAGATAGGTCCACCCAAGGTCGGTGAAGTCGTGATAGCCGTCGTGGGCTACCAGTGACATGTCCACGAGGGCAGCACCCGTTTCGTCCGCGAGGAGCGAGTCGAGGAAACCATCTAACTTCGCCTGAAAGCCGGAGGCGTCCGCATCGAGGTCGTTCGGCCATGCGGTCGCGGCGACGGCGCGGAAGGCCGTGCGGATCGTCCCTACCGTGCCGGCGGGCGCGATCTCATCCACAGCTATTGTTTCGTTCAGCTCGTGGAAACCAACGTCGTTCAGCAAGTTGAGCGTCGCCACCATGTTTGCCTGCTCCACCTGCTGCTGTAGCGCCGCGATGTCGTTACTGGCTCCCGCCTGCCGCTCCAGAGCGTCGATGCGGGCTTCAATGTCATCTGTGTCGCGGGAGCACGCGATAGCCAACCCGCCAGCGATGATCAGCAATGCTCCGAATAGGAGAAGTATGGGCCTGTTCACAAGAACCTCCTTTGGTTCTAGATTCTCTGCGTTGTTTCGGGTGAACGAGAGTATCTAGAGCCTTGGCGGTTCCGTGGGCGGCGTGAGGAAGAACTCGTGAACAATAGAGATCTCATCTTCGACGACCTGGTCGGTGAGCGACGGCAGAGGCAGTTCGATCACTGTCGGAGAGATGCGAACGCCAACAGGTTGCGGCCGCTCCGAGCACGACGCGGTTCCATGACAATGCGACGCATGGCTCGCGTGATCCGGGTCAGCGGGGCGCTCATGGCCAGTTCTGCCCATGGCATAGTCTGTGAACTCGCCCCAGTGGCCCGCGTAGCCGGTCGACGGCAAGAACGCGAGCAGCAGCAGCAGCGAACCTGCCTGCAGCGCCGCGCGCCAGTGCCGTCTGAGACGAGTCATGATAGTTAGCACTAGACCAATTATCCCAGGTCGGCCACGCCACGACAACGTGCCATATGGCCTACGGTCGCGCCAGCTCCCGCATTGTTTTCAGATGTAAGTCGGGCAACTCGCCTGGATCAGTTGCGGTGGGAATGAAGTTCAACACAGGCACCGTGACGCCGTTCTTGCAGTACTCCTCGATTTGATCGAGGCAGGCCTGGCGACTGCCCATGACAAATACGCCATCGATCACCTCGTCTGGCACCAGCTCCGTCGCCTTCTGGCGGTCCCCGGCGTCCCACGCCTGCTGCATCGGGCCAAGCGACTCTTCCCGGCCCAACCAGCGATGGAATGCGCCGTAGACGGGTGTCGTGAAGTAGCCTGCGATCGAGCGGCGGGCGATAAAGCGCGAGACGTTCTCATCTTCCGTCGGGATCACGAAGATACGGCAGACAACTTCCAGGGCATCGGGGTCGCGACCCGCCTGCTGGGCCGCCTCCTTTGCGATCGCGACGACTTTCGGAACGTCGTAGGGCGCCAGCCAGTTGATGATCACGCCATCGGCCGCGCTGCCGGCGAGCGCAAGCATCTTCTCCTGCAGAGCGCCGACGAAGATCGGCGGAGCATCGGCGAACCGGCGCCGCATCCGAAAGCCACGCACGCCCAGGGTCTCGCTGCTCGTGCGCTCTCCGGTGAAGGCGGCACGCAAGAACGCCAGCGTCTCCTGGACGCGCGTATACGGCTTCCGAAAGCCGATACCATTCCAGTTCTCGACGATTGCCGGCGAGCTAGCGCCGATCCCCAACACGAAACGGCCGCCTGCCACTTCGTTCACGCCGGCCGCTGCCTGCGCCATTGTTGCGGGCCCACGCACGAACACATTCGCGATGGCGGTGCCGAAGCGCAGCCGCTCCGTCCACGAGAGGCCGAGGGCGGCCGGCACGAACGGGTCGATGCCATCGACCTCCATGGTCCAGGCATCTGTGTAGCCAAGTGACTCGGCCTGCGTAAGGAACTCCTTGTGCGCTGACAACGACACGCCGTCGAGTGGGAACGTCAGGCCCCAACGCTTCATTGCGTTAGCCATGGAATCGAGGCTCGCGCTTCTCTTGGAACGCGCTGACCGCTTCCGCGTGAGCCGGGAGCCGGCGCTGCTCGCGGATCATGTTGACTTCCTGCGTAACCACGCGGCGCAGATCATCCTCGACCGCGTCCTCATGGATCAAGCGCTTCGCAGCCCAGACAGAATTCATTGGATTCGCGGCGATCTCTTCTGCCAGCGCCATCGCCTCGTCGATGAGCGAGTCGTGAGGCACGATGCGGTCGACCAGTCCGCGATCCTTCGCTTCCTGCGCTTCGATGATCCGTCCCGTCAACGCTAGGAAGAGCGCGTTGCTAAAGCCCGCGACGAGGGGGAGGTAGCGGGTGCTGCCACATTCCGGCGTGAGGCCGATCTTGACGAAACGAGCCGAGAACGTTGCCCGATCAGACGCGAGCCGGATGTCACATGCCAGCGTCACCGTCAGGCCAATGCCGATCGCCGGACCGTTGATGGCCGCGATCGCGGGCTTACCGCGGCTGAGCGCGATCGGCACTTCCGGGCTGCCATCGCGGGCGAGCATCGGCGAGGCCGGAGGGCGCTCCTGAGGCGTCGCGAATTCCTCGGCCCAGCCGCTGATGTCGGCGCCGGCGCAGAAGCCACGGCCTTCGCCGGTGAGCAGCAGCACGCTGAGGCCGTCATCGGCCGCCGTCTTGCTCACGGCGTCGATGAATTCGACCTCCATCAGCCCTGTCCAAGCATTGAGTTTCTTGGGGCGATTCAGAGTGACGACCGCGACGCGGCCCCTTTTCTCATAGAGGATGTGTTCGTATTGACTGTCTGACATACGTACTCCCAGCTATGGCGACACGCGGATATGCGCCTGGAATAGTAGCACAGCAGCGGGCAGGATCAGACGACGTTAGACCGGCGCCGCCACCAAATGAGTAACACGGACCCTCCAGCGACGATCGCGACCGCCGCCGCGGCGCCCTCAGCGACGCGCAGGCCGGTACCGTCTCCGTCATCGTCCGCAAGCGGCGCCGCACTGGTGGTCTCTCGGTCTCCTGGAGCTGGAACGCGTGCCTGCGGGTCTTCCGTGATCTCTCCTGGTGAAACGCCCGGCTCGGGAGCAACAGGCTCCTCTGCGTATTCGCCGGCGGAAGACTCCGAATCGTCTTGGGGAGTCCCGCCACTACCGAACGCGTCCGCATCTTGCGGCGGCGCGTACTCGTCGCCTGCCTCGGGTGCAACATCGCCATCAGCAACCCCGCGACGCTCAGCCTCTGATAGTTGTTGCGACTCGATGTCGTCAGCGAGGACCGCTGCGCTCGAGTTGTCGTCCTGAGATGAATCGGAGCTAATGTCTACGCCGGCCAGTACAACGAAGGTGATGATGGCAATCGCCGCGACGCCGCTGAGGAGGGGCTGGAGGCTGCCGAACAGCCCCATCCCTCCGCTCGCGGGCGCTGGAAGCACGTCGGTCTGGCGCAACGCGAACGAACGCGGCGCTGGAACGTCGGGGAGTTCGCTCACGGCACGGCTGACCGCGCGCAGCTCGGCTACCGCCTCGCTGCAGGGCGCGCACGACTCGACGTGACGTTCGACGCGGCGGGACTCGATGTCGTCAAGCTCGCCGTCGACGAATGCGCCTAGCTCTTCGGCGCGTACCGCGTGTCTATTTCGCCAGAACGGCACGATCGTTTCCCTTCATCTTCTCAACCACCTTCACTTATAGGACGTAGATACTGCGCAAAGAGTTCCGGCCGCTCTCGGATCGCCTCCCGCAGGCGGGCGCGACCACGGCTGATCCTCGACTTCACAGTACCAACTGACGTCCCCATAGCATCCGCGATCTCTTCATACTGGAAACCCTCTAAATCGCAAAGCGTCACCGCGAGCCGCTGATCGCCAGGAAGATCGAGAAGCGCTTCCTGGACGGCACTGTGCAGTTCGCCCTGCAGCGTCCGCTTTTCTGGTCCGGGATCCTCGTCCGGAACGTCTACTGGACGAGCGTCATCGTCTGAAGAGGGACGATCCAACGAGATGACGGGCCGGCGTTGGCGCTTTCGCACCTCATCAATGCAGGTGTTGGATGCGATGCGAAAGAGCCAGGAGCGTACGTTCGCGCCTCGTAGTTTGCCCGCGTTCCGATACGCGGACACGAAAGTATCCTGCGCGGCGTCTTCGGCGGCTTGAGGCGATCCGAGCATGCGCAGGCAGAGATTGTAGATCCTGTCTTGGAAGATGGCGACGATCTGGTTGAACGCGTCCAGGTCACCTTGGCGGACGCGATCCACCAACTCTTCATCTACCTCTGGCCGCTTAGACACGCGCCATTCTAGGCTCCACAGATAGGCGGGAACAAATCGAGGCCCCGCAACGTCTAGCCACCAACGCAGCATCGAGGAGGAGGCACAGACCATGACCAGAGTTCGATTTATCCTGATAGGCGCGCTAGCCGTCCTACTAGTGCTCGCGGTGGCGTGCGGCAGCGCACTCCCGGGCGGTGGCGGTGACGACAACGCGAGCATTCTCAGCGGAGCCGAGGGCGACAGTGAACGGCTCTCACTCTCGCAAGGCGACGAGCGTTCTGGACTCGCGGCGGAGGCCCCGAGCAGCGACCAATTTTCCAACTACGCCGCAGACAGCGAGGTGGGGTCCGAAGACCTAGCGCCGCCCGTCAGCCCACAACTCGGTAACGTTCTGGACCGCAAGATCATCCAGAGTTCGTCGGTGGATCTGGGACTCGAAGGTGAGAACGGCGTTGGCCGCAGCTTCCAGGAAATCATCCGCATCGCGGAGACGGCCGGCGGCTTCGTCGCCAGCTCTTCATTCTCCAACATCGACGACAAGCAATTCGCCAGCGTGACGATCCGCGTCCCCGGCACGCAGTACCAGAGCGTGCTGGCAGACATCCGCGGCATGGGCACTGTAAGCCAGGAAAGCTCTGATGCCAACGACGTGACGGAAGAGTTCACCGACCTGCAGGCGCGCCTGCGGACGCTTGAGGCTACAGAGCAGCGCTACCTTGAACTGCTGGCTCAGGCGGTGACGATCAACGACATCCTCGTGGTGCAGGACCGGCTCGACTTCGTCCGTGGCCAGATCGAGCAAGTCATCGGACGCATCAACCTGCTCGACAACCTCACAGACCTTGCAACGATCACGGTGAATCTCAGCCCCGTAGCTCTCGCTGCGGAGCCTCCTGCCAGTGGCGGTAGCCTGACGCCAGCAGAAGCCTTCGAGAACGCATGGCAAGCATCGCTCACGGTGCTGAGCGGCATCGCCATCGGCGCGCTCGTCGTCGTGGCGTTCTCGTGGTGGCTGGTGCCGCCGCTGGTAGCGCTCGCGATCGGCGCGCGCTGGTGGACGAACCGCACGCCGCGCGCCACGGTCGAAACGCCAGTCTCATGATAGGCCGGCGCGGCTCATAGCTGACGCTGCTTTCCCCGCTTGTTTGGAAGGGAGACCTACGGCGGGCGGAGTGCACTATGTGCTCCGCCCGCCAGCCAAGCACCCAGATCAGCGTCAAGATCCGACGGCCCTACGCGGCCACCGCCAGGTTACGCAGCCTGGCCGTCCAACGTCTCAGGCTCTGCCTCTTCGCGGGCCGTGACAGGCAGCAACCTCAGCACGGGCGGCTCGGTGCTGGGTGGCAAGAGCGAATCGTTAATCCGGTCGGCCGTGCGCAGCAGCCGCAACGGCACCTGCATGCGCTCCCCTAGTTCCAGGAGGGCCTTCGTATCCTTCGGAAAGCACTTCCCGCCATATCCCCGATAGCCGCCATCATTCACGTTCAAATGTGAATCGCCAATGCGCAGGTCGGCTGTGACGGCCTCTCGCACTTTCTCATACTCAACGTCCAGGGAGGTGCAGAGATCGAAGATCTCGTTCGCGAATGTGACCTTGAGTGCCAGGAACGCATTCGTCATATACTTGGCCATCTCCGCCTCGCGCGCGCCCATGACTTCCATGTATGGAGCTGCCGGAAGCATCGTCAAGACGGCGTCTGCCAGGTGACGGGTCTGCGCCGTGTAACCGATGATCTGACGATCCGGCCGCAGGAAATCGATGCGGGCGTGCGCCTCGCGGAGGAACTCCGGGTTGAAGAGCAGATGGTGCTGCGAGTAGCGGGTCTGATACGCCTCGGTCGTGCCTGGCAGAACGGTCGACTTGATGACGACGATCTTGGAGCCCTCCAACAGGCTGATCGCGTTTTCTAGCGCGCTGTCGTCGAAGCCCCGCTCCGGCAGATATGGCGTCGGCACACAGATGAAGACCACGTCCGCTTCATTGATCGACTCGACGGAGCCGAGCCCGCGATTCGGATCGTAGACTCTGATCTCCTGCTCCGCTCGCTCGAAGTAGTGCTGGACGCCGTCGCCGACGACTCCGAGCCCCATGATGCCTACGATACTATTCTGCAGATTGCTAAGCGACATGATTGTCCCTCCTCGCAGGTACGTTCTCGATTCTGTTGACCATGGCCGCCCCGCCTATCGGCATCGCCCCTTCGACTGAGATGACGTCGAGCACCGGCCGCAGGATCTCTTCGACCACCTCGGCGATGCGACGTTCTTCGTTGTGGTGGAGTCAGTGACGATGAGCTTCACTCTTAGCTTGGCGCCTCCTGCGCCATGGCTCTCACCGGCGACATCCTGTCGCGGGCTGTCAGGGGCTTCTCGGCCAATAACCGCAGAACTTGAGCGACAAACCGTCAGGGAACGCCCTAATTCCCAGCCATAGGTCACTAGCTAGCAGCTGAGTGCTGGGTTTGGCGCGGATACGGGAGAAACGTCTCGCCATAAGGGACGTTCAAGTTGTTGTCATGCACCCGTATAGGGATGAAGATCACCTCAGCTACGAGCAGCTTGAGACGCTCTGCAGCGAACGAGAGACGATGCTCCACACCTTGCAGCGGCGGATCAAGGACCTTGAGGGCGAACGCGATCAAGCGCTCCACGGCCTGGACGTAATCACGCAAGGCCTCCGTCGCCGGGGCTGCTGCGACACCCCCAACGACGCCTAACACGAGGAGTCCGCATCTCCCGGTGGCTATAATGCAATATGGCCGTCGAAAAGGCATTCGCCATTAACGCCGAGCCCCCGAAGATCTGGGACGCGCTCACCAGGGAGATCAACCTGGCGGAAGAAGATGTCTATGAAGTCGAGGAATCGATCATCAACGAGTACCTGGCGCTTCGCGTCAAGTTCCAAGACGGCATTGAAGCACACATCTCCTACCGGCTAATTCCACGAGACGACCACACGGAAGTGGTCGCGACGATGCATCCAGAAGGGCTGAGATATGCGGTCTTTCAGATGATCACATTCGGGAGATCAGACATCAACTACGAAATGGGCCTCGTCGTCGGCTTAGCCAACCTCAAGGCGGCCGTGGAGGGCAACGGGGAGCCGCTGCTCGAAGACGCGCCAGCCGACTAGCGTTCGGCCGCCAGCGCTTCACCCGCCTGCCGCAGCACCTTCTGCTCGCTATCGAACGACAAGAGTGACTGCGCTTCTTCTATCGGGAACCAGACTGCGTCGTCAACCTCGTGGTCGTGATCGCGCGTATCCCCTTTCGTATAGCGCAACAGGTAAAAGTAGACCCACTTATGTACGCGAACGGGACCGGCGTCTTCGTTCCACACGTACCAGTACTCGATCTTGTCAAGGCTCTGGATCAGGTCGCCGTATAGGCCGGTTTCCTCGGAGACCTCCCGCATCGCGGCTTCGGCGGTCTCCTCCCCACGCTCGACGATACCTTTGGGGAGTTGCCAAGCCTTGCCACCTTGAGTCTGGATCAGGCAGACTTCGGGGCCGCCAGCCGTACCTCGATACATCACTCCTCCGGCGGAGATCTCTACTCTCGTCTTCATCGTCCTCATCATAGGCGCTCAACGTCCTTCGATCACTGCCTGTTGGCCCAGAAGGGGCCCATGTTGGCCCAGAAGGGGCCCATGTTGGCCCAAAAGGGGCCTCGTCGTACAATAGACCGGCAATGTGGGACTTTGGCCGCGCGGATAGCATCGAACCGGAAGCGATTGGGGAGCCTGGCGATCGCCAGTTTCGTATTCGCGTGATGGCGCGACTTGAATCGGCATCGCTATGGCTTGAGAAGGAGCAGGTGGCGGCGCTTGCGCTCGCACTGAGACGGCTGTTGGAGCAGACCAAGCCCTCAGAGGAACCGGTCGAACCGGAGCCTGTCATGGGCGGTTCCTTCCCAGAGATGCCCGATGTCGACTTCAGGCCTAGCCGCCTTGGGATCGGCCACGATGACCAGGCAACCTCAATATCGATATTCGCGTACGACCAGGAGGCGGCAGAGAATGAAGACAGTACGCCGACCTTTTCGTGCCAGGTTAGCCGGGGCCAAGCGCGCGCCTTCGCGCGGCGAGCCGAGGAGATCGTCAACGCAGGCCGCCCGGTCTGCGTCCTCTGCGGTGGCCCGATCGACGAAACGGGCCACAAGTGCTTGCGCCGCAACGGCCACTCCGAGCGTTCGGCTTCGCTGGGATGAACGAGGCCGCCCCCCCGCTACGGGCGTTCGGCGCCGCCGACGGCGACGTCAAGCTGCTCGAAGGCCGGGCGATCGCCTTCATCGGCTACGGAAACCAAGGGCGGGCTCAGGCCTTGAACCTTAGCGAGACACTCCAGGCAGAGTCGGTCAACTGCGACATCTTCGTCGGGACCGCGCACGACGACACGTGGCAACAGGCCGAGTCGGACGGGTTCAGACCGCGAGCCGTCGGCGAAGCCGCGGATGCGGCGGATATCCTCTTCCTGCTTGTCCCTGATGAGGTGTTGCCAGAAGTATTCAAGGAACAGATCCAACCCCACCTGCACCAGCACGACACGCTAGTGCTGGCCTCCGGCTACAACGTCACGTACGAGGCGATCGACCTCCCGCCCGATGTCGACGTCGTGCTCCTGGCGCCGCGCATGATCGGACGCCAGCTCCGCCAACTGTATGAACAAGGCAAAGGCTTCTACAGCTACGTGTCGGTGGAACAGGACGAAAGTGGAAACGCTTGGCAGACGCTCCTGGCGCTGGCGTCCGGCATCGGCACGCTTTCAAGCCCAGGAGCCGCGTTCGAGCTTTCGGCGAGGGACGAGACGATATTGGACCTCTACCACGAGCAGGGCTTCGGTTCGCTGCTGGGCATGACGTTCTACACGATGCTGGAGGTCGGCATCGAGGCGGGCATTCCCGCTGAGGCGATGGCGCTGGACCTCTACCTCTCAGGCGAGGCGGCGGAAACGCTTCAGGCGATGGCCGACGTGGGTTTCTACGAGCAGGCGAAGCTGCATTCACGCACCAGCCAGTACGGCGGCATGATGCGCAGCCTGGCGCTAGACCGCGAGCCACTCCGCGAGCACCTGCGGAAGGTGGTTCAGGAGGTCAAGGACGGAAGCTTCGCGAAGCAGTGGGCCGAAGAGCAGGCGTCCGGCTCTGAGAACTTCGAGAAGCTACGCGACCTGGCAGGCAAGATGAACCCCTTCACCCCAATCGAAGAGCGCATCAAGGAATCGATCCGCGAAGCGCAATCCCGCGGCCGCTGAGGCGCCACGCCAGGCTAGGCGTGGGTTCTAACGAGCGAATCGGAACCTTGCCGCGCTCGGCGGTGTACATATGACGACATGCGGGCGCCGATCCTCATCCTTGGTGGTATGGCACTCCTGCTCTTCGCGTGCGGGGGCAGTTCCTCACCAGTAGCCGTTCCGGAAGAGCGTACAGAACCCGGGCGCGTACTCTACTACCGTCAGAGCCCAGCGCCGCGGGCGCTCTTTGCCGTCAGCGCGGACGGTTCGAGTGAAGAGCAGCTATTTGTGACCGGTGACGGTCCAGGAGCCGGCGTGGTAGCAGCCGATTGCTCTCCGGACGGAACGGCCATCATCTACGCCGTAGCTGGCTACGATCAGAGCGGCGAAGTCATGGGCACGCTAATCACCGCGAACCTTGATGGCTCAGGCAACATCGAGCTTTCCAAGGGTCTGGAGACAGGCCAGCCCGCGTGGTCGCCTGACGGAAAGAGCATCGCGTTTGTCTGGCGAGACGCGTGGGAAGCGTTCAACGAAATCTGGCTCATGGATGCCGACGGCAGCAACCTTCGCCGCTTAACAACCGGGCCCGATGGTCAGCCTCGCTGGTCGCCCGATGGGAAGCAGATCGCGTTTACATCGACGCGCGACGGAAACCGGGAGATATACACGGTCAGCATTGAGGGTGGCGATCTGTTGAATCTCACGCGTGCCACAGCCCACGAAGTCGTAGGCTGGTCGCCGGACGGATTGCAGATCATCTACACGCTCGGAAGAGACATCCACCTGGTGAACACCGACGGGGGCGACAGCCGTACCATCGAAATAACTCCTGCCGTAGAACTCCTCGGGTATGATGCCTGGGGACCGCTCAATCCTCGGCTGTCTCTCGATGGCGCGATGCTCGCCTTCACCGCCCCAGTACCCCTAGGCCCTTCAGGCGACCAAGTTTCCGTCGCCGCAACACGCGCTAGCAATCTAACCGTCGGCGTGTACGTCACCAACGCTGATGGCACCGCGACTCACCGTGTGGACTCGGCGGAAAGCGCCATCTTCCTCACCTGGTGCCGCTAGATCCCAGTCAGCCGTTACGTCGATCACCCTCCCTCGTTTGATTGCGTGATACGCTTCCCCTAGAACCGCACCGCTACAGGGAGGCACGAATGGAGAACAAGGTCACTGTCCAGTACCTCACCGACTACAACTATAGCCAGCTTGTGACGACCGGGAGTCACTCGTTCGTCGTCGACGAGCCGGCCAGCGACGGCGGCAACGGACTGGGTCCCGGCCCGTACGAACTGCTGCTCGGGGCGCTCGGGTCCTGTACGGCGATGACTCTCCTAATGTACGCCCGCCGCAGGGGTTGGGACCTCACGGAGTGCTCGGTCCATCTCACCCACGACCGAGTACACGCGGAGGACAGCGCGAATGCGGAGGAGGGCACGCGCCGCGTCGACGTGATCAAGCGAGACATCTCACTCCACGGCCATATCAACGAAGAGCAGAAGGCGCGCCTGCTCGAGATCGCAGGCAAGTGCCCCGTTCACAAGACGATCATGAGCGAACCGCGAGTGATCGACAGCATCATCGTCGGCGAGTAGGCGCGCCGGCCACGGTGGAACCCTTACGTGAGCGCCCTACAGTTGCCGAGAAGGCTCTGTGATAAGATCGATCAAGGCAGGGACGCCTAGCTGCTCCCTGCCGATTTAGAGCAGGAGTTCCGCATGACATCCACCAGAGCTTGTTCCGTCCAGCGACTCGGCCTCGTCGAGTACGAGGACGCACTCGCCACGCAGCAGAGCCTCGTCCAAGCATGTCGCAAGGACGGCGCCGCGAGGCTGCTGCTGCTTGAACACCCGCCGACGTACACGCTGGGCGCCCGTGGCGATACGGGCAATCTGCTTGCGGACGAGGCGCGCCTCCAGCAGATCGGCGCGGCCGTGCGGCGCACTGACCGCGGCGGCGACGTCACCTACCATGGGCCAGGCCAGCTCGTCGGGTATCCGATCCTGGACCTGCACCAGTGGCACGAAGGCCCGCGCTGGTATGTGCGCTCGCTCGAACAGATGCTGATCGAGACGCTCGCGGAGTTCGGCATCGCCGGCCGGCGCGAGCAGGGCCGCCCGGGCGTCTGGGCCGGCGATTCGAAGATCGCCGCCATCGGCGTGCGTATCTCGCGCGGGGTCACGAGCCACGGCTTCGCGCTGAACGTCGACCCGGACCTCACGTACTTCTCGCACATCGTTCCCTGCGGGCTTTCCGACGTGACCGTGACATCCATGGCACGCGAACTCGGAGACGCGCCGGAGATGGGACGCGTGATCGATTCGATCACAGCAGCGTTCGGACGCCTGTTCGACGTCGAGATGCGCCAGCCGCAGGAGGAGGGCGTGCTCGTTGGGTAGGACATTGGAGAACACAACACCGACGCTGGAGCCGCGGACGAGGACCGCCAATCGCGAGCCTAAGCCTTCTTGGTTGAAGGTACGCTTTCCGGCCGGGGAGCGCTACCAAGAGATTAAGGGCCTGCTCCGCGAAGGCGGTCTGCACACCGTCTGCGAGGAGGCCAGTTGCCCGAACATCGGCGAGTGCTTCAACGATGGCACGGCGACGTTTATGATTTTAGGCGACACGTGTACGCGCTCTTGTGGATTCTGCGCCGTGAAGACGGGCAGGCCAGAAAACGCTCCCGACATGCTAGAACCACTCCGGCTCGCGCAGGCCGTGCGCCGGTTGGGCCTCGCTTACGTGGTGATCACCTCCGTGAACCGCGACGACCAACCAGATGGGGGCGCCTCGATCTTCGCCGGCTGCATCCGCGCGATCAGGCACGATAACCCCGTCTGCCATGTCGAAGTGCTGATTCCCGACTTCATGGGCAACTGGAACGCCCTGGAGACGATCGTCGAGGCACGGCCATACGTTCTCAATCACAATATCGAGACCGTCCCCAGGCTCTACGGCCACGTGCGCCCGAAGGCACGATACGAGCGCTCACTGGAGCTGCTCAACACCGCGAAGGACATGGACCCGACGCTAAGGACGAAATCCGGCCTGATGGTGGGGCTGGGCGAGACGCAACACGAGGTCTTTCAGGTGATGGCCGATCTGCGAGAATCGCGAGTCGACATCGTCACGATTGGTCAGTACCTGCGGCCGAGCGCCAAGCACCTAGCGGTCGAGCGCTACTACCCGCCCGAGGAGTTCGAGCCCTTCGTGTCGCAGGGCAAAGAGCTGGGGTTCCAACACGTCGAAGCGGGGCCGCTCGTCCGCAGCTCCTACCACGCTGACAAACAAGCCCGCCTTGCGGGAGGCATCCTCTAGTGCCCGCCTACGACGTGGCCGTGCTCGGCGGTGGGCCCGGCGGCTATGTCGCCGCTATCCGGGCCGCCCAGCTCGGCATGAAGGCCGTTGTGATCGAAGAGGACCGAGTCGGCGGCCTTTGCCTGAACTGGGGCTGCATCCCGAGCAAGGCGCTCCTCTGGAACGCCGAACTGGTGCATCTCTTCCAAGACTCCAAGGACTTCGGCATTACCTACGACGCGCTGCACATCGATATGGCGCAGGCGATCGACAGAAGCCGAAAGGTCGTCGACCGCATGGTGAAAGGCGTCGAGTTCTTGCTCAAGAAGAACAAGGTCACTGTCGTCGCGGGCCGCGGTGTACTGAAGAGCGCAACGGCGATCGCCGTCGAAGGCGGCGATCTCATTGAGGCTCAGAATGTGATCCTTGCGACCGGCGCGCACGCCCGGGCGCTGCCGGGCATCGAGATCGACGGGACGACCGTGATCACGAGCCGCGAAGCCCTTGAGCTGCGCGAGCCGCCGGAGTCGCTCGTCATCGTCGGCGGAGGGCCGATCGGCGCCGAGTTCGCCTACTTCTACAACGCATACGGCGTAGACGTGACGATCGTGGAGCTGCTCGACCACCTCCTACCGCTTGAGGACGAGGCGATCAGCAGCCAGCTAGAGCGCGCGTTCAAGAAGCAAGGCATCGGCTTTCGCACGGGTGCGCAGGTCGAGAGCGTGACCGTCGCTGACGGCCGCGCCGAGGTCTCCATCAGTGTAGGCGGTAAAGCTGAGCAGTTGGCTGCGGACAAGGTCCTCATCGGCATCGGCATGGCCGGCAACACAGAGAAGCTCGGCCTTGAGGACGCCGGCGTCACCGTCGAGCGAAGCTTCATCCAAATCGACGACACGATGCGCACGTCCGCCGCCGGCGTGTATGCCATCGGGGACGTGACCGGCAAGCTCCCGTTGGCGCACGTCGCGTCCGCGCAGGGCGTCGCGGCGGCAGAGGCGATCGCCGGCCAGACGCCCATGCCCCTCCCCTACGACAAGATGCCGCGCTGCACGTACTGCCAGCCACAGGTCGCCAGCCTGGGCCTCACAGAGGCGCAAGCGCGCGAACAGGGCCTGGAAGTGAAGATCGGAACGTTCCCCTACCGTGGTAACGGCAAAGCGATCGCGAAGGAGAAGACGGACGGCATCGCAAAGCTCGTCGTCGACGCATCGACGAACGAGATCGTCGGTTACCATCTAATCGGCCAAGACGCGACGGAGTTGCTGGCGGAGGCGTCGTTGGGCAGCGTGCTGGAGACGACGCCTCGCGAACTGGGCTGGGCCGTGCACGCCCACCCGACCTTATCCGAGATCGTCAAGGAAGCCGCCCTCGATGTCGATGGCGAAGCGATCCATTTCTGGAACGAACGATGACACAACTAATCGACAAGCCCCCCGCGAAAGAACTACCCAACGAGCAGTTGATTGAGCTGCTGCGGAAGATGATGCTGATCCGCCGATTCGAGACGAAGGCGGCCGAGATGTACGCGAAGCAGAAGATCGCTGGCTTCTTGCATCTCTACAACGGCGAGGAGGCGGTCGCGGTCGGAGCGATCTCGGCCCTCAACGATGACGATCAGCTGCTGACACACTACCGCGACCATGGGCACGCGCTCGCCCGCGGCGTTGAGCCGGGGCGCATCATGGCGGAGCTGTTCGGCAAGGAAACGGGCGTCAGCGGCGGTAGAGGCGGTTCCATGCACCTCTTCGACACAGAGAAGTCATTCATGGGCGGTTATGCGATCGTGTGCGGCCACCTACCCCTGGCCTGCGGGTTAGCGCTCGCGAACCAGCGGCTCAAGAATGGCCGCATCGTCATCTGCTTCTTCGGCGACGGCGCCGTGAACGAGGGTGAGTTCCATGAGTCGCTCAATCTAGCGGCCGTCTGGAAGCTCCCCGTCATCTTCATGTGCGAGAACAACTTCTACGGCATGGGCACCGATATTCGGCGCGTGTCCGCCGTGATCGAGATCTACAAGCGAGCGGCGGCATACGCCATGCCGTCCAAGCAGGTAGACGGCATGAACGTCCTGGAGATGTACGGCGAGACGCTCAAGGCGGCAGAACGCGTCCGCGCGGGTGAAGGACCTTCATTCCTGGAAGCGATCTGCTTCCGTTACCGCGGCCACTCCATGGCCGACCCTGAAGCCTATCGTGACAGGGGGCAGACGGAACGGTGGCGCGAACTCGACCCGATCATCACGTTCCGCAAGACGCTGACCGAAGACGGCGTAATCGATGAAGGCGCCTTCCAGACGCTGGAGGCGGAAGTCGAAGACATCGTGAATGAAGCCGTGCGCTTTGCCGAGGAGAGCCCTGTGCCGCAGCTCGAAGAGCTGTATACCCACGTCTACAAGGAGGACAGCTAGTGGCCGAGATGAGCTTCCGCGGCGCGCTGCGCCTGACGCTCCAAGAGGAGTTGCAGGCTGACGAGAACGTGATCCTTATGGGTGAGGACATCGGCGCGTACGGTGGTTCGTACTCTGTGACGAAGGGCCTGTTCGACGAGTTCGGACCGGAGCGCGTGATGGACACGCCGATCTCCGAGTCGGTCGTCGTTGGCGCGGGCATCGGGGCCGCGATGGGCGGACTCCGTCCGATCGTCGAGCTGATGACGATCAATTTCAGCCTGCTCGCGTTAGACCAGATCGTCAACAACGCCGCCAAGCTTTCCTACATGTCCGCTGGACAGATACACGTGCCGATGGTGATCCGCATGGCGAGCGGCGCCGGCAGCCAGCTCTCAAGCCAACATTCGCAGAGCCTGGAAGGCTGGTATGCGCACATACCTGGGATCAAAGTCGTCGTCCCCTACACACCGCGCGATGCGCGTGGCTTGCTCAAGACCGCCTTTAACGAACAGAACCCGGTGATCTTCATCGAACACACGGCACTCTACGCACGAAAAGGTGAGGTCCCGGACGAGGACTATGCGATCCCGTTTGGCCAAGCCGAGGTCATGCGCGAAGGCGCGGACGTGACGTTGATCGGCTACTCCGGCAGCGTGTACCAGACGCTTGGCGCCGCCGATATTCTCGAAGAGGCTGGGCGCGAAGCGGATGTGATCAATCTGCGCACGCTGCGGCCGCTGGACGTGGATACGATCGTGGCGTCGGTGCGCAAGACGCATCGTGCTGTCGTGATCGAGGATGACTGGAAGTTCGGCGGCTTCGCTGGCGAAATCGCGGCCATCATCATGGAGGAGGCGTTCGACGATTTGGACGGGCCGGTGGCCCGCGTCTGCGGCGCTGACGTCCCCATGCCTTACGCGAAGGCGCTCGAACAGTCGGCGCTGCCCAACCCCCAACAGATAGCAGACGCCGCGTTGGCACTCTTCTAGGAGGACACGATGATCTCTGAAGTCGTCATGCCGCAGATGGGCGCCGATATGGAGGAAGGCACCATCATCAAGTGGCTGAAGAACGAGGGTGACAAGGTAGATCGCGGCGAGATCATTGCTGAGATCGAGACCGACAAGGCGAACGTCGAGATCGAAGCATTCGACGGGGGCGTTTTTCGCAGAACGCTAGCCGGTGAGGGCGACACAGTCGATGTCGGCACAATCATTGCGATCATCGCCGACGCCGGCGATGATCTTTCCGCCTACGAGAACGGCGCGACGAAGCAGGCCGCGACGCCCGCCCAGAAGGCGCCTTCCGAGCCAGCGAAGAAGCCTGCGCCTAAGGCCGCCGGCAAGGAACCCGCAAAGGCCATCGCTCAGCCGGCGCCCGCGAGCAGCGACGGCCGCGTTCGCGCCTCTCCCGTGGCGCGCAGGCTGGCCCAAGAACACAGCGTTGATCTGACGGCGATTTCGGGTACCGGTCCCGATGGCCGCATCGTGAAGCGCGACGTGGAGGCCGCAATGGCAGGCAGCACACCGGCGCAAACATCGCCTGCCGCGGGAGCAACGACCACGATCGAGATGAGCAAGATGCGGCAGACGATTGCGCGCCGCATGTCGCAGAGCAAGCGCGAGGCGCCCCACTACTACATCACGGTCGATATCGACATGACGGAGGCCGAACGCCTGCGTCGCCAGCTCAACGACGCCGTGGAAGATTACCCGCGCGTCAGCGTCAACGACATGATCGTGCGGGCCGCCGCAATCTCGCTGGCGAGGCACCTGATGTTCAATAGCTTGTTCGTCGACGAGCAGGTCCAGCAGCATTCCGACATCAACGTCTGCATCGCGATCGCGCTTGACGAAGGCCTCATCGCGCCGGCGATCCTCGACACCGCAAACAAAACGTTGGGAGAAATCGCGGACGCCAGCCGCGACTTAGCCGGGCGCGCGAAGTCCGGCGCCCTGAAGCCCGCGGAGTACACCGGCGGCACGTTCACCGTGAGCAACGTGGGCATGTTCGGCGTCGAGGGGCTCATCGCCATCATCCAGCCCCCGCAAACGGCCATTCTTGGCGTCGGCGGCGTCCGCACGACGCCTGTCGTTCGCGACGGACGCATCGAGACCGCGGATCTGATGAAGACCGCGCTCTCCGCGGACCATCGCGTCACAGATGGGGCCCAGGGTGCGCAGTTCCTGAATGAGATCAGGCGGCTGCTGGAGAGTCCGGCCTCGCTGCTCGTCTAGTCAGGGTAACGGACGACGTGTGACGTCCGGCTAGACGGCGCACTGAGGCCTGCTGCAGGCCCGCCACCAGACGGATGGGACGCCAGGGCGCTGCTGGCAGCGTTCTCGTCGATCGCCGGGTTCGCGATCTTCACGCGACTTCTGACGTTTGCCGCCCTCCGCTCGCGAACGTCGTAGCTCTCCGGTGAGCGGGCAGCGGGCCGTTAGGGGATCGACTCCCCTTCCAGCCGGCGGATGATCTTGCTCAGCTCCGGCAACATGGCGAGGGCGATGTTGTTGTTGCTCTTCAGCTCTGCCGTGAAGTCCCATCGCGTCATCACCAGGCACTCCGTATCCTCGGCAGCGATGACGGTCGTCGACCGCGGATACCCGTCGAGCAACGCCATCTCGCCGAACGGCTCGCCGGCGCGCTTCTCTCCAACCTTGTCGCCGCCTTTCGTCACGTCTACCCTGCCGGAGACGATCACAAAGAACGCGACGGCCTGTTCGCCCTCCTTAACGATGACGTCGCCCTTCGCGTACTTGCGTTGAACAACACTCTTGCCCAGCCGCTCCAGATCGTCTTTATCCAACCGAGAGAAGAGCGGTGTCGCCGCTAGTTCCTTCTCGTAGGCCATGCGCCAACCTCCTATGTTGTCGCGTTTCGTGTTCGGCGCATTCTAACCGCCTGCCGATGGCATCGCAAGCAGGGCCACAATTCCACCAGCGCACGCATGCCGATATCATCCAAGGATGAACGCCATCCAACGCTTCCGCCGCTCGGCTCTCGTCGGCAGGACGGCGACGCGCATTTTCGTTGCGTATCGCTGGCACGGCTGGAAGACTCGCAATGCCGACCCCGCTATCTCCGACCAGGAGTTGTCGGAAGTTCACAGGCGCAATGCTGAGAGCATCCTGAAAACCGCAACGGAACTGAAAGGGCTGATCATCAAGCTCGGCCAAATCTTGGGCGCGCGGGCGGACGTTGTCCCAGACGAGTACATTGAAGTCCTGTCCGCGCTGCACGATACTGTCCCGCCGAAGCCGTTCCATGTGATCAAGCCGCACATCGAGCGCGAACTAGGCGCTAAGATCGATGACGTGTTCGCCGAGTTCTCGCGCGAGCCCATCGCGTCGGCATCGCTCGCGCAGGTACACCGCGCCCGCCTGCATGATGGGCGCGACGTTGCCGTCAAGGTGCAGTACCCGGACATCGAGGAGATCGTGCGGGTTGATCTCCAGAATATCCGAGCACTGACGCGCGTTGCCGGCATGGTCCTGAAGGACTACGACCTCCAGTCCATGGTGGACGAGCTGAGCACGAACGCTCCGCTGGAGCTGGACTTCATCCACGAGGGCCACAACGCTGAGGCCTGCGCGGCTAACTTCGCCGGCCAAGACAACATCGTCGTGCCCAAGATCTACTGGGAGCACACGACCAAGCGCGTACTGGTGATGGAGTTCGTGGACGGGATCAAGATCACCGACCTCGAGGCCATCGACGCGGCCGGCATCGATCGCCAGCAGATAGCGCAGTTGCTGACGGACAGCTACTTCAAGCAGATCTTCTCGCACGGGTTCTTTCACGCCGACCCCCACCCCGGCAATCTGTTCGTGCAGCCAGGGCCCAAGCTCGTCATTGTCGACTTCGGGATCGCCAAGCAGCTCCCCGAAGGCTTCTTGGGCCGCTTCATCGCATTGGTCACCGCGCTAATCGGCGGAAACCTGGAGGGCCTCCCGAAAGCCTTCAGAGACTTGGGCTTCCGTACCAAATACGACGACGACGAGGTGTTCAATGCGATCGGCAAAGCGATGGTCACCAGGCTGTCTCGTAATAAGGAGTTCAACGAGAACCGGGAGCTGATGAGCGAATTCCAGGACAGCATGATGCAGATCATCCGCGAGAACCCCGTTGTCAGCGTGCCGGGCGACTTCCTCTATCTAGGCCGCGTCCTCGGCCTGCTGGCGGGCCTGGGCGTCCAACTTGGTTCGCGCGTGAACATGCTGGAGGCCATGGGCCGGAATTTGCCAAACTCGACGCCAGCTTCGACGTAGCTTCGGCCACCGCGGCGCATTTCTCAAACTCTGATACACTAGAGCATTCAGAACGGGCGTAATTGCGCACGCGTTCCGGGAGCGACCGCATGACAAACGATACGCACGAACGATTGACGATCGAGGGCCAGCCGACGCCGAAGCAGGACCCTCGCGTTCGCACGCAAAATTGGCAGGAGACGTTCCTCGGCTTTAGCCTGGAGAGCGCTAAAATAGAGGCCACCCGCTGCATCCAGTGCCCCGACGCCCCCTGCCAGACCGCCTGCCCCGTCAGCAACGACATACCCGGCGCCTTTCGACTGTTGGAACTGGGCGATGTCGCTGGCGCCGCCAATAAGTTCCGTGAGACGAGCAACTTGCCTGAGATGTGCGGGCGCCTCTGCCCACAGGAGAGCCTCTGCGAAGGCGACTGCGTCGTTGGGTACGCGATCCGCCCAGAGGACATGAAGCCCCAGCGGCCCGTCGCCATCGGGAAACTGGAATCGTTCGTGACCGACACGCAGCGCATGACGGAGGGTCTGCCCATGCCAGGTGTCGAGCCAGCCACTGGACAGCACGTCGCTGTCGTGGGCGCGGGGCCGGCCGGCTTGGCAGTGGCAGAGGAGCTAACGAAGAAGGGCCACGAGATCACGCTCTTCGATTCGTGGGCGGAGCCCGGCGGCGTGCTACTGTACGGCATCCCTAACTTCAAGATGCAGAAGGAGATCCTGGATGCCAAGTTGGAGTATCTCTGGAAGCTTGGCATTACGTTCCAAGGCAACACCTACGTTGGCCGCGATGTCACGATCGATCAGCTCTTCGAGCGCGGCTACCAAGCGGTCTTTTTGGGCTTCGGAGCGAGCCAGGGCAACCAGCTCGACGCGCCGGGGGCCGACCTGCCGGGTGTGATCATCGCGACCGAGTACCTGGTACGCGGCAACCTGAAGCCCGAACAGCTGCCGGAATGGATGCGCGGGCCGCTGCCGGATGCTAAACGCGTGCTCGTCATCGGCGGGGGCGACACGTCCATGGACTGCGTGCGGACGGCGGTGCGCCTGGGCGCCGGCGAGGTGACCTGCGTCTACCGGCGGACGGAGGCGGAGCAGAAGGGACGTATAGAAGAACGCATCCACGCTGTCGAAGAGGGCGTGCGCTTCGAGTACCTGGCGTCGCCGCTAGGCTTCGAAGCGGGTGCGGACGGCAGCATCGAGCGAGTGCGATTCTCGCGCACGGAGTTGGGCGAGCCCGATGAATCGGGACGCAGGCGGCCCGTGCCCACCGGCGAAGAGTTCTCCGTAGAGGCGGACACCGTCGTCATCGCGATCGGCTACGGCACGGACGACGAGATTGTACGCATGGCCGACGGCATCGATACGAACCAATGGTCGCAGGTATCGGTCAACGAAGAGACGTTCGAGACGAGCCGACCCGGCGTGTTCGCGGGCGGCGACTGCGTGAACGGCGCGGACCTAGTGGTGACGGCGCTGGCCGACGGACGGCGGGCGGCGACCACGATACACGCCTACCTGCAAACGCTTCCCACCAAGCAAGCCTCCGCGATTACGGGCCTCACGAGCTAGCCCGCGAGCAAGCGGCGGCGCCGCCAAGAGGACACACGGCAGCTTAAGGACCGCTACTCTTCCGGCTCCGCTCTCTCGTAACGGACGATGCCGTCTTCCTTGGTCTGATGGAGCCGCCCCTGATAGACCATGTACTCCAGGTGCGCGAGCGTTTCGCTGATGGCGGCCCGTCGCGTCCAGTGGGAGAACGATTGAAACGTTCCGGTCGTCCATACGATGCCGGACGCTACGTCATAGGCCGTCGCGCCATCATCACCAACAATCGCCAGCATCTCATCGAGCCGCGTGTCGTGGTGATCGACGATCTCGCGCAGACGGCCCTGAAGGTCTGTGAACGAATACTCGTGGGCCGGCAGCACTTGCTCTACTTCGAGCGGAATGAGCCTCTCCAGCGATGCCAGGTAGTCACCCAAGGGATTGCCTTGTTGCTGCGGGTGGAGGCTGACGTTGGGCGTCACCGTGGGCAAGACATGGTCGCCGGTGAGGATCACGCGCTGGGCACGGTCGTAGAAACACATATGTCCCGGTGAGTGCCCGGGCGTCCAGTACACCTCGAAGCGATAGACCCCAAAGTCGAGCGTTTCGCCGCCCCAGAGCACGGTATCCGGGTCGACGGGCACGACGAAGGCCCGCGCTGGCATCGACGACTGCTGCATATCGGGCATTTCGCCTTCGGGGACGCCGTTCTCGATCAGCCAGTTCGCCATGCGCTCCAAGAGCTGCTCCGGCTGGCGGTAGCGGCTGCGGATAAAGTCGCGTTCACGCTGGTGGACGATCACTTCAGCCCCGCACACTTCTTTGATCTTCCCGGCGAGGCCATAGTGGTCCGGATGAACGTGAGTGACGAGGAGGCGCTTGATCTGATCGAACGAGACGCCAACTTCCTTCAGCTCCGCCTCTAACGCCGCGAACGCCTCAGGGGTGTTCCAGCCGGAGTCCACAAGCGTGTAGCCGTCATCTCCCGGAACCAGATACGGCAGCACGTACCCGATCGGGTTGTTCGGGATCGGCACTTTGAGCTGATACAGCCCTGACAGCACTTCCTTCGCCAACTGGCACCTCCACACGAAAGCCCCGACTACGGCCGGGGCGTCTCTGATCTTCTGTTCGAGCCGGGCGGCTAGCTTGCCTTCGCCTCGGCCTGCAGATCGGCTTCGACCATGATCCGCACGAGTTCCCGAAAGTCCACAGAGGGCTCCCAGCCGAGTTTCTCGCGCGCATTGCTGGCATCCGCCAGGAGATGATCGACCTCCGCGGGGCGCATGAAGCGCGGGTCCGACTTGATGTAGTCGCCGGAATCTAGGCCAACGTGCTTGAACGCCAACTCGGCGAACTCGGACCCGCTGTGATATTCGCCGGTCCCGATCACGTAGTCGTCGGCCTCGTCTTGTTGGAGCATCATGTGCATCGCGCGCACGAAGTCCGGCGCGTAGCCCCAGTCGCGCTTCGACGCAAGGTTGCCCATCAAGAGTTCGTTCTGCAGGCCGAGCTTGATGCGAGCCGCGCCCAAGCTGAGCTTGCGAGTGACGAAGTCAACTCCGCGGCGCGGCGATTCATGGTTAAAGAGGATGCCGCTGCAGGCGAACAGGTCGTAACTTTCGCGGTAGTTCACCGTGATGTAATGGCCATAGACCTTGGCAACGCCATACGGGCTGCGGGGATAGAACGGCGTCATCTCGGTTTGAGGACTCTCGCGCACCTTGCCAAACATCTCGCTGCTGGACGCCTGATAGAACTTGATGCCGTTGCCTCCGCCGGACTGCGACAGGCTCGCGCCTGTCACAAGACGGATCGCCTCCAACATGCGGAGCACGCCCAGACCCGTCGTCTCGGCAGTCAGCTCAGCCTGGTTCCAGGAGAGCGGCACGAAGCTGATGGCGCCCAGGTTATAGATTTCGTCCGGCTGTGCGGCTTGCACGACGTTGATCAGTGATGCTTGGTCAAGAAGATCGCCCTCGACCACCTGCACGTCAGGCAACATCGCCTCGACGAGCGGGCGCTTAGGGTTGGCCTGGCCCCTGACCATGCCGTGAACCGCATATCCCTGCGATAGCAGATGCTCCGCGAGGTAGGAGCCGTCCTGGCCGGTGATGCCTGTAATTAGGGCTGTCGGCATAGTGATCGACCGCATTGTACAAGTGCGACGCTTGGGCGTCGAGGGGGCGTTCCCTTATGATCAGTTGACAATGGGATTAGACGGTAGTACATTCAGCGTAACCCCGTCTAACACCCGTACAGGGAGGTGCCACCACATGAATCACACACGTCTGCTCAGAGGCGCCGGCCTCATCGCGATCCTGGCCGTCGTGGTCACGGTCTTGGTCTGGCCCCAACTCCAAGGCACGGCTAGCGCTGACAATACTGATTTCCAATCGCCCACTGACGTACACGCGCCAACCGAGTGGGTCAACCCCACCCGAGGGTTTACCAGCAACGGCTCCTACGCCACCACCAGCGTAGACCTCGCAGAGCAAGGCTACTCCGACTTCGGCCTCGACGTGCCGCCGGGCGCCTTCATCCTGGGCATCGCCGTCCGGGTCGAAGCGTTCTCAAGCGACGACGCGGGCTGCGACCTCGAAGTCGAATTGTCATGGGATGACGGCACAACATACACTCCTCAATTCAGGAACGTCAACCTCACGGGCTCCGAACAGATCCATACGGTTGGCGGCAGTAGCGACCTTTGGGGCCGCGTTGGTGCATGGGAATCCGGTGACTTCGACGACGCAAACTTCGTCGCCCAAGTAAGGAACAAAGGCTTTGACCCAGGCTGCACTGCGGGCTCGACGACTTCACTCGACCACGTACAAGTCAGCGTCTACTTCAAGTCGCTGACCGAGACGAGTCTCCAACCGCCAAGTGCCACTGCAACCCCGAGTCAATGGACGGATCCGGAGAACGCATTCACCAGCAACGACGCGTACGCGACCACGGATGTTGATGAAGCCGACCAAGCCTACACCGACTTTAATCTCTCGGTGCCGGACCCCTCGCTCATCACCGGCATCGAAGTGCTGGTCGAGGCGCGCTCGGAGGACGCGGACGGCTGCCAGATCCAGGTGCGCATCTCCGGCGACGGCGGTACCTCCTGGAGCCCGCGTGAGACCGAGGAGCTTACGGCCGCGGACGAGGACTATACGTTCGGTGGCCCCGAAGACTTGTGGCCGGGGAGCGGCGACTGGACCGCCGAGAGCTTCAGCGACGAGGACTTCGTGTTGGAGATTCGCAATCAAAGCCCCGGGTCTGGGTGTACCGACGACTCTGAAACGTTCGTCGATCTGGTAGCTGTCAAGGTCTACTACAAGCCACTGAGCCAATCGGGCAAGGCATTCCCCTCCGCTACGCACGAACCGAACGACTGGCCCGAACTGACCCGCGAATTGGCCTTCGCCGACGATGACCAAGACGCCATTGGGGACATTGGTGAAGAACGGCAAGGCTACTCCGGGTTTGACTTGGACGTGCCTGATGCCTCCATCATCATGGGTATCAGTGTGCAAGTCGACGCCTCGTCGGAGGACTTCGACGGCGGCTGCAAGCTTCTAGTCGAACTCTCAGGCGATGGGGGATCGTCATACAGCGATCCGAAGAGCATCGACCTCACGAACGTTCAGACCACAACCGAAGTCGGGGGCGACCTGGAGTTATGGGCCCCCCTCGATTGGTCTGCCGCATCGTTCAGCGACGACAACTTCGTGGTCAAGCTCACGAACGATGACACACCCGGCGGCTGTGTCAATGACTCCAATGCGTTTGTCGACTTCCTGCAGGTCAACGTAATCTATAAGGAGATCAACGACGAGGGCTTCAGCCCCCCGTCCGCCACTCATGAGCCGAATGATTGGACCGATGCCGACAACGCCTTCGCGAGCGACAACGATGACGCAAAGTCGACCACCGACGGGGACGAACAGGGTTATTCCAACTTTGGTTTCTCAATCGACGATAGCGCGGCGATCACCGGCATCGAGGTTCGAGTTGAGGCCTCATCGGAAGACGGGACCGGCTGCGAACTGGATGTGCTCCTCTCATGGAACGATGGCGATTCCTACACCTCGGAGAAGACCATCGAGCTAACCAACCTCCAGGCAGTCCACACGCTCGGAGGTAGCCAGGACACCTGGGGGAGGGGCTGGATCGGCTCCGACTTCGACAACGGTAACTTCGTTGTGATGGTGAAGAATATCGATATCACCTGCGGCCCCGTGAACACATTCCTCGACTTCCTGGAAGTGAACGTTTACTTCAAGTCGGCTACGCCCGCGGCAACGGATACGCCGACAGACACGGACACGCCGACGATCACGACCACGCCCGCAGAAACGAACACACCGGTGGACACGGGGACACCAACCAACACCGCCACGCCGACGATTACGCCTACGCCGACGATCACGAACACGCCGACGATCACGAACACGCCGACGATCACCAATACGCCGACGGCCACGCACACTCCAACAGCCACCAACACCCCGACCAGCACGGCGACGCCAACCAAGCCGCTGGGCGACGTCAACGACGACGGCCTCGTGAACAGCGTCGACGCGCTGTTCATCCTCCAGTACGACGCACGGCTGATCACGTCTCTGCCCAACGCGAGCAGCGCTGACGTGAACGAGGACGGCGACATCACCGCGCTAGACGCCACGTTGATCCTGCAATTCGACGCGGGATTCATCAGCCAGCTACCCCCGTAGGCGCTGAAATCAAACGCAAAGAAGGCCGGGCATATTGCCCGGCCTTCTCGATCTGACTTTCGCGCGCTTAGCTTACACGCTCGAAGATCGTCGCGATGCCCTGCCCACCGCCGATGCAAAGAGTCACGAGCCCGAACTTGCCCCGCGAGCGTTCCAGTTCGTACATCAGCTTCACGGTCAGAATCGCGCCGCTCGCGCCAACCGGATGGCCGAGCGCGATTGCGCCGCCGTTAGGGTTCGTCTTCTCCGGGTCCAACTCGAGCACGTTGCTGCAGGCGGCGGCCACGGACGCGAAAGCCTCGTTCAGTTCGATCACGTCCATCTGGTCGACGGCCATGCCTGCCTTGTCCATCACCTTCCGCACCGCGGGAATGGGACCCATGCCCATCACCGAGGGCTCCACGCCCGCCTCGGCTCGCGCCACCATGCGCAGCTTGGGCTTGATGCCCAGCTCGCCGGCCTTCGACCCGCTCATCACAACTACGGCGGCGGCGCCATCGTTGATCCCGCTCGCGTTGCCTGCCGTGACCTTGCCGTCCTTCTTAAACGCCGGCCGCAGCTTCGCAAGCGCCTCCTTATTGGAACTGGCGCGCGGGTGCTCGTCCGTGTCGAACGTCTTCGTCTCTCGGCCGGCTTTGACTTCGAGCGGCACGATCTCGTCCTTGAACTTGCCTGCCTCGATCGCGGCTACGGCTCGTTCTTGGCTGCGAGCCGCGACTTCGTCCTGCTCCTCGCGGCCGATTTCGAACTTGTCGGCCAGGTTCTCGGCCGTGATTCCCATGTGGTCCTTGCTGAACGGATCGGAGAGTAGATGAATGACGCCATCCTCCAGCTCGCCGTGGCCCAGACGGTAACCGGAGCGCGCTTTGCGAAGGTAGTACGGCATCATCGTCATGTTCTCCGCGCCACCAGCCACGATCACATCAGCGTCTCCAGTCTGAATCCAGCGTGCGGCTGTGTTGATGGCTTCCAGCCCGCTGCCACAGATGCGGTTCACGGTGTACGCGGGCACCTCGATCGGCATGCCAGCCTTCACCGAGGCGTGCCGGGCAATGTAGCCATCCTCCATCACCTGTCCGACGCAACCCAAGATGACTTGGTCCACCTGGTCCGGCTCAATCCCAGCGCGGGAGACCGACTCCTTGATCACGGCCGCTGCCAGATCGGACGCGGGCATATTCTCAAAGGAACCGCTGAGCTTTCCGATAGCGGTTCGACAGCCGCTGACGAGTACGACCTCTTCCATGGGTTCTACCTTTCTCTAGCTAGTAGCCGTTCGATAGCCGGGGTTGCAATTATATCGGCGTCGAAACTGGGGCGTCAATCCGGAAGGGTTTTATGGCGCGGTCCGGTTGTACTCCTCGATAATCTCATTCGCGTCTTCCACAGCGGCTTTCAGCTCTGTCGCCGGGTCGCCGCCGCCGGCCAACACCTGGTCGAACGCCTCGACGACGCGGGCGCGCACGGCGTTCAGCGGCCCGAGGAGTATGCCGGAAGTCGCCGTCGTATCCGGCGACGCGCGTAGCTGTTCTATGGCCGTCATGAACTGCGGAAACTCCTCGCGTGCCCGAACCGCGGGAGGCTCGGCATAGGCGGAGACGCGGTTCGGGAAATAGCCCGTATCGGAGTGCCACTGTGCTTGCTGCTCGGGGCTTGCGGCGTACTTCAGAAACTCCCACGCTCCCCGCTGCTCCTCCTCGTCACGCTCATTGAGAATCCAGAATGACGCGCCGCCCAACGCGATGCCACCGTCCCCCGCGGGGCCGGGCATGGGTGCCGTGTCGTACTGGAACGGATCGCGGCCGACGAGGGTGATGGCCGCGATAGCCGCCCGCAACGCGGCCGTGGAAGAGATCGTCATCGCGGCTTCGCCTATGGCCAGCTTCAGCATCGAATCGATCGCGTCGACCGCGTCATACGCGAGCCCATCCTCAACCATGTCATCCCACCATGTGATGATCTCAACGCCGGTTTCGTTGTCAAAGACCACCTCAGTGACGCGTTCGTTCCGACCGTTCTCACCGTTCGCGAAGGGCGCGCCGCCTATGGCCAGCATCTGCTCGAAGTACCAGGCGCTGGTCTCGAGCGAGATGCCATATTGCGTTTCGCCTTCCCCTGCCTGCTGGGCGAGCTGTTCTGAGTACTGGCGCACCTCCTCCAACGTTGACGGTGGATCGTCCGGATCGAGGCCCGCTTCTTCGAAGGCGGCCCTGTCGTAGTAGAGGATTGGTCCGGACATGTTGAACGGCATGGAGTAGAGCACGTCATCAATCGTGTAAAACGCGAGCGCCTTTGGTTCGAAGTCGGAGAGGTCGTAGCTCTCCTCGTCGATAAACCCTTGGATCGGCGTGATCGCTCCGCTATCAACCATGATCTGGGTGGAAGCGTCGCTGAGCTGGATGATGTTGGGGACGTTGGGCGTCCCGATTGAGTTGATCAGCTTATTGAGTGAATCTGTGTAGCCACCCTGGAAGAGGAGTTCCACCCTGTACAACTCCTGGGACGCGTTGAAGTCGTCCACGATCCGCTGGAGCGAACCACCCGCGGGATCAGGCATGGAATGCCACATCGTGACGTTGATCGGCCCGTCCGCTGTCGTTCTCGCCGGCGGCGAATCAGCATCTCCGCCGCAGGCCGTTCCGATGAACGCCAGGACGGACGCCAGCACGAATAGGAAAATCTTGTTCCGCATCCTACACCTCCCACACGCAAGAGTGCTGATTCGATTGTAGCCGCCTTCCAGCGTAGTTCACAGCACCCGCTAGCAACACTGACACCTTTATCAATTTCTACGTTCAAGTGGCCGGCCGGCAATACCGATACTCCCTAGGGGATTCCACTATATGCGTAGAACCAAACGATCACGAAATAACGGCAATCAGCGCTGGAATGTCCAGGCCAGCGGCCGCTTGCTGTTGGCTCTCAACAAGTCCGCAGGCACGAACCCAACCCCGCAGCAGATCATCGACGCGGTAGGAACAACACTCAAGCTGGACGCCTGCGGCATCTTCCCTACTCGCGGCGAGGAAGACGGCTCGATTGCGGTCTGTTTCCGCACCGACCCGCTGCGCGACGCCTTCATCCAGGCCTATACCGAAAAGACGGTTGGCGTCGAGACCGTACGCCAGATGGGGACCGGGGGCGAATCGCTGTCGATGGCGGAGTGGAACGGCAGCGAGAAGCTGCCCCTTCAGGTGTTTGAGTTGCTACATGAGGACACGTGGTCTACGGCCATCGAACTCTACCAAGACGACGAGACCGTGGGGCTGCTCTGGATGTTCGGTTCGCCGGAGCACGGCAGCAATCCGCCCAGCAAGGAATTGATACGAGCGATCAGCCAGCTCGCATCGCTCGCGCTGCAGCAGACGGTTGGCCGCGCCTGGGCCCTTAGCGACGCCGACGAACTGCACCTCCTCGAAGAGTTGAGCAGCATTCTCACCCAGCAGCGCCCATTCGCGGAGCGCCTGCAAGCCGTTGTCACGCGCGCCCGGGAGGCGACCGGCTTCGCATCTATCGGCCTGGCCGTCCGGGGAGCCAAGACCGAACATGCCGCCAACGCTGCCGCCGTCGCGTTTCATGAGTCGGCCTACTCTGAAGAGTACGGGGACTGGTCAGCCCAACACTTCGCGACGGATGAGTACCTGAACGAGACGTCTCTCTTTTTCGAAGGGCGCCACGGCCCAATTGTGTTCGCCAACCCCGCCCAGCTCTCAACGATGGAAGAGCCCAGCAGGCGCTGGATTCTTCAGAACAACATCCTCTTCCTCGTGCAGGTCCCGCTGAGGTACGGCGATGAGTACCTAGGGACGCTGCGAGTCTGCAGCTCGTTCGGCGAGACCGAGACGTGGGAGCACCTGCGGGTGTTCACAGCATTAGCCAGCCACATCGCCGCAATTCTGAAAAGCGTGCGGCTGTTCGATGAGTTGCAGGAATCGCACACCAGACTGACGACGAGCCACCACGCGACGCTGCACACGCTTGCCTACGCGGCGGAAGCGCGAGACCCGTTCACGGGCCACCACCTCAAGAACATCGAAGCGTACACGAGCGCGCTGGCCGGGAAGTTAGCCCTGCCGCCGGACGATGCGGAAGCGCTGCGTTTCGGTGCGATCCTCCACGACGTCGGCAAGCTCCGCGTGCCGGACGCGATCCTCCTGAAGCCCGCCAAACTCGACGAACAAGAGTGGGCCATCATCCGGCAGCACCCGCTCTACGGCGAAGAGATTCTCATTCACTCCGACATCCCGCAGGTCGCTCTGGAGATTGCGCGTTGGCACCACGAACGATGGGACGGCAGCGGCTACCCCGACGGCATCTCCGGCGACGAGATCCCGCTTGCGGTGCAGATCGTGACAGTCGCGGACGTGTTCGACGCTCTCACATCGACGCGGCCCTACAAGCAGGCCTGGCCCGCGGAACAGGCCCTGCATGAGATCGAGGCGCATCGCGGCAGGCAGTTCTCTCCGCAGGTCGTCGAAGCATTTTGCGCGCTTAGCGACGAGGGCGCCATCGGCCAGATTCTCGCGAGCCAGGTCGCCAGTCCGGCCGCCTACCCCGGCAAGAGCCGGGCGGCCTAATGCGAGGCCGGGCAGCCTAATTCGAGGCCGGGCAGCCAAAGCCTAGGCCACCCGGCGTACAGCCACGCCAGACGCCCAGCCCTGTTGCTCCGCTCATGTGACCTGCGGTAGGCTTGCCGCGCCATGGCTCAATTTGACCTACTCATCCGCAATGGAAGCGTCATCGACGGTACGGGCGCACCGGCCAGAGCTGCCGACCTAGCCGTCAAGGACGGCCGTATCGTTGTGCTCGGCGAAGTCAGGGGCGATGCGGACCAGGAGATCGACGCCAGGGACTGGTCGGTCGCGCCGGGGTTCATCGATGTCCATTGCCACGACGACATTGCCCTGCTCAACACGCCTTCCCTCGATTTCAAGACGGCGCAGGGCGTCACGACGGTCGTGTGCGGCAACTGCGGCCTGGGTGCCGCCCCCGCGAACGAACACGTACAGGAGTTTTTCGCGCGCGGCATCGAGGGCGTTCTCGGGCCCGTGGAGAACTTCTCGTGGAGCACGATTGGCGAGTTCTACGACGCCGTGCGTGGAGCAAAGCCGGTACCGAACGCGGCGTTCCTGGTGCCCCACGGAACGCTCCGCGTCAGCACTATGGGCTGGGAGCACCGCGCCCCAACGGACGCTGAACTTGGCAAGATGAAGGAACATCTCGCTGAGGGCATGGCGGCCGGCGCCCTGGGCCTATCGACGGGCCTGATGTACGTGCCAGGCGCCTTCGCGAAGACGGAAGAACTGATCGAACTCAATCGCGTGGTGGCAGAGTGCTGCGGCCTGTATGTCAGCCACATCCGCAATGAGGGGAATGGCCTACTCGACTCCGTGCAAGAGGCGATCCGCATCGGCGAGGAGGCCGGCACGGCCGTGCAGATCTCGCACCACAAGGCCAGCGGCCACGATAACTGGGGCCTCACGAAAGAGTCGCTCGCTCTGATTGACGAAGCGCGAGCGCGCGGCGTACAAGTCACAATGGACGCGTACCCCTATACGGCGGCTAGCACAGCGCTGGCCGCCCTCACACGCAACGGACGCCTCATCCGGGCGATGGACCCACACGACGTGATGGTCGCGTCCGTGAAGTATCAGCACGAGTACGAGGGCAAGCGGCTGGATGAGATCGCGGACATCATGGACCTGCCCGTCGAAGACGCCGTCCCCAAGCTCCTCAGAGACGAGGACCAAGCCGTTGTCGCGGTGATGTTCATCATGGACGAAGGCGACGTCCAGCGTGTGCTCAAGCATCCCCAGTGCATGATCGGCTCGGATGGTATCCCGTCGCCGTCGGGCAAGCCCCATCCAAGGCTGTACGGCACGTTCCCGCGCGTGTTGGAGCGCTACGTGCGCAACGAGAAGCTCTTTTCGTTGGAAGAAGGCGTCCGCAAGATGACGCAATTGCCGGCCGAGACGTTCATGTTGGCCGACCGAGGTGAGATACGTGAGGGCGCTTGGGCTGACATCGTCATCTTCGACGCGTCTACAATCACGGAGAAGTCCACCTACGACGAGCCGCGCCAATATCCGTCCGGCATCTCGCACGTGATCGTCAACGGGCAGGTGGTGGTGGAGAACGGCGAGGTGAGCAAGACGCCGTCAGGCCAGTTCCTGACGCGACCTTAGCAGGTCACTCTCGTCATGCAATCTGTTGCGCTTGAGAACGCGCCGGCCAGCGCCGTACGAAACAGTAGCATCGTCGGCACGACGACGCCGACGCCCACCAGCGTGAGCAGCAGACTGTACTCCGCCAGCGTCTGAGCGCGCTCGCCGCGAACCAACGCACTCAGCAGCCCGGCTGCGTAACGCACGTCTTCCCAGATGAGGCTGACATTGGCAGTCATGCGTATAGTATCGACCTGAAGAGAGCGTCTCTGTACGTAGGCTCAGTCGAGGCCTAGCCGCTCTAGTTCCGCGTCCGACATCCCGAAGTGATGCGCCAGTTCGTGGAGCACGGTGATGCGCACTTCTTCGACCAGCTCCGCGTCGTCGTGAAACTCGCGTTCCAGGGGTTCTTGGAAAATCGTGATCGTGTCGGGCAGGACCATGCCGTAGCCGCTGTCGCGCTCTGTTTGCGGCACACCTTCATACAACCCAAAGAGCGTCTCTCCCGGCTCGAGACCCACGCTCTGCCGATGATGCTTGTTGGGCCGTTTTTCGACGAGGATGTCGACGTTATCTAGAACATTTGCGAACGGTTCGGGAAGGTCCACCAAGGCCCGCCGGACGAGTTTCAGAAAGCGCCCGCGCTGCATTGAAAGGCTATCTCTCCCAGAGAGACTGATAGCCTTCGCCGGTCAGCGCGTTCTGCAGCTCTTTTCGCTCCGAGGCGCGCAATTCCTCGAGCACACCGCCACACTCTTCAGCGGCCTGCGAGAATCCGGCACGGTCTATGCGCTCGACGATGGCGCCCCAGATGCCGTTGCTGACCATGCTCTCAATCGAATTAGGCCACCAGATGGCGCTGATCTTCTTGGGCAGCTTGAACCGCGGGCGCAACTGCTTCAGCGCCCGGAAGCGATCTTCCACGCTTGTTGCGCGCGGCACGAGCTTCACTAGCGGCGGATCGATCTCGGATGAGCGCGTGTCGAAGAGCAGCCGTTCGCCCACGACGACAAACCTGAACGTCAGCACTTCCGCCGAGTCGATCGTCCTGATGATCTCCTCGTGGTTCAGACCAAAGTCGTTATCCATGCCCATCTGCCCCGCTGTTGACCTCCAAGGCCATTCTAACATTGGCCCAAAGGGCCAACAAGGAAGATACGATACGATCCCGTTATGGCTGTGCGCGCCGTGCTGTTCGACTTCGGCGATACGCTCATCTTCCAGGCTCACGATCCGGATGAGGACGCGTTGTACGGCGCAATGGCGGAACACGTGACCCCGCTCCTGCGGCAATGGGGATCCGAGCTAGACGCGTTCACGCTCCTACACGAACTCTACGGCGCCGTGGAGGAAGCGCAGCATGAGCGGCGAGCGCGGGGTCTGGAGGTAGACGGCCCGTTCGTCACGCGCGGCGCCCTCGCCGAACACGGCTTCGATGCGACCCCCGAACAAGCGCAGGCGCTCTGGAACGCATCGGCTGTCGGTCTGCCGCTCTGGGGCTGGCAGCTCTTCCCAGATACGCTCGACACGCTCCACAAGCTACGAGACATGCCGGTTGCCGTCGGTCTCGTCTCGAATGGCTATTACACGGCCGACATCCGCGTACGGCTGCTGCACACGATCGGCCTGCCTACGGACCTCTTCGACGCGTTCGTGCTCTCCGCCGATCTGATGCGGCCCAAGCCACGCCCCGAGCCGTTCCAACGCGCGTTCGACTTGCTCGATGTGAGAGCCGCAGACTGTGTGTTTGTCGGTGACGCTTTCGACGTCGATATCGTAGGCGCGTAGGCGCTCGGCATGACGACCGTCTGGAAGCTGAACGGCCGGCAGGAGGTGCCGCCGGAGCCGGAGGCCGACTTCATGATCCACGACCTGTGGGAGCTGTTCACGCTCGGCCTGCTGCCCAAGAGCGGCGCCGCCACCTCGAACCAGAGCCCGATGCCGCACGAGGACGGCAACGCGGGCCGCTACTAGCTGGACGCCCGACGCCAAGCCGCGGCGGCCCCACCTGCGACAAGAACCGCCAGTCTCCGGCTCGGAGCCTTAGCGTACCTTAGCCGCTGGCGAAGTCTTTCAAAGTGCAGCATCGTCTGAAACTACCCCGCTGCCGCTGACAGCTACGATTCCGCTTGTGTGGCCAGCATTACTCCACAAATGATGCCCAATCTGCGCATGAGCCGCTTCAGCACGGGGCGGCTCAATTCTCTACGAGCGGCTGCCGATAATCCACTGAGGAAGTGTATCCAAATGAACAAAGTGAGACATTGGATCACCAGGCTGGCGGAAGCAGGCTGGCGATCCGTGAGATGGCTGGCGGTGACAGCCTGGCGATCCGCTAAATGGCTGGCGGTGACAGCCTGGCGATCCGCTAAATGGCTGCTGAAGGCAGCTTGGCAATCCGCGAAATGGCTGGCGATGGCAGCCTGGTGGCCAGTGAAAGCGGCCTGGTGGCTGGCGATACGCCCAACGGAACTCGTCCGAGCATGGAACAAGGCGATGGAAGAGGCGAAAGACCAAAGGGTGGAAGAGGCGAAAGAGAAAGTGATGGAACTCGAACGCGAACGCGGACTCGACCTCGAAAGCGCTCGCGACCTGGAAAGCGCTCGCGAACGGGCACGCGAGCTTGAACTGGAACGCAAACGCGAACGAGCCTCATTTGGACCGTACCAATGGTGGAAGCATCCCCCGCGCGGAAGAGTCGGTGCGCACATCGGAAGGTATGACGATCCCGCAAAGTTGGACACCGAGGTTGCGGCGGCGTCCACGTTCGGCTGGACTGTCAAGAACGTTGCGACCACAGGCAGTCACATCAACGTCGGTCGGACGGTTGCGCCCGCAGCCATGACGGGTGGACTGAGCCTATTGCTTGGGGCAAGCCGAACGAAGGAAAAGTACATCGTGACGTTCGAGCATGATGGCCGAGTAGCTGAGGAATAAACAAAGCCCAGAGTCGACAACGCTTGCCACAGCCCAGGCGCCGCGATCCCGCGCACCGGCTGCCCTCGCCAGCGCACTGGGTCGGCCTTCGAGGCGCTTCTGTGTTGACTTCAGGGAAGGACCCTGCGAGTCGAAGATAAGACGGAAGGTAGGTGGATTCAGTGGCGCAGCAGCGCACGATTTCGAGCATCCTGACCGGCGTGTCCGGCGAATACTTTGTGGCGGCGGAGCTATCGCGCCAGGGCTACATCGCATCTATCACCCTTCGGAACACAAAGGGCATCGACATCCTGGCGTCCAATGCCGACGCTTCAAAGTCAGTGAGCATCCAGGTCAAGACCAATCGAGGGCGGCGTAAGGCGTGGCTGCTCACCAAAAAGGCGGAGGAATACTTCGACGACAACCTATTCTACGTGTTCGTCAACCTGAAGGATGGTCAGCAGCCGGATTTCTACGTTGTGCCAAGCAAGGTCGTCGCGGCCCAAGTCAAGAAGGAATACGCGGGATGGTTGGCGAACCCCGGACGGAACGGGCGACGGCACAAAGACAATCCCATGCGGACGTTCGCAGTTAGGGAAGACGGTTACCTGAACGGATGGGAGTCGCTCGGACTGTAGTTTCGCCCGAAGACGATAGGAGAGGGTGGGAGGCGCCCTAGCCCAAGAGAGCGCCGCACCGCGCGGAATTCAGCAGCCCGCCGGTACCCGGCAGCGCCGCACCTACGAACAGAACCGCCAGTAGCGCGGCCGCCGCACCCTACCCTCGCATCTGCGCGTTCGGTAGCATGGTGGCCTATGGCTACAACTACCGCGAAGAAGGCTGTCCTCTTCGATCTGGGCAACACGCTCTGGCACATCCCGGAGCGCCCGCCTGTCGACGAGATCCGCAAGGAGACCGTTCGCCGCATCTACGGACTGCTGGGAACGTGGGGAGTCGAGCCGGAAGGCGAGCTGCGGTTCCTGGGGCGGGACATCCGCCTCGCCATCGGCGCCGCGGACAAGGCGGCGTACGAGAGCGACCAGGTCAGCCCAGACATCCCAGAGCTTGTGCAAACACTCGTCGCCACGAAGGGCCTCGACATCTCGCTGGAGCAGAGCGCCGACCTGTGGCACACGTGGAACCTTGAGGGCTCGTTCTTTGGAAGGCGCCTCTTTGATGACGCCATCGACACGCTCGACGAACTTCGCAGCCGAGGGCTGCGGTTCGGCTGCGTGACGAACCGCCCGTACGGCGGATCGACGTTCCTGAAAGAGGTCACCGACCTGGGACTGGACGACTACTTCGAAGTGATGTCCGTCTCGTGCGACCTCGGCTACATGAAGCCCCACGCGAAAATCTACGAACACGCGCTCACAGCGATGGACGTCGCGCCGGAAGAGACCGTGATGGTCGGCGACTCGCTGATCGCCGACGTACGGGGGGCGCAGGTGCTCGGCATGACGAGCGTCTGGAACAGGCACCACGAGATCGACGAGAACAACACCGATCACGTGGAGCCGGACTTCGTGATCGACGAACTTTCAGAGCTACTTCATCTCCCCATCCTTCAACCAAATGGGCGAACGCCGGCCGGCTAAGCGATGCCGGTCGACAATGAGTGGTACCACGACCTAGGAGACGCCTGGTGGGACCCGGAAGGCGTTGTGGGGCCGCTGCATGAGATCAACCCGGTGCGCGTGGAGTACTTCTGCGGCGTTCTCGGCGACTTGACAGGCCAGCGGCTCCTGGAGATCGGCTGCGGCGGAGGGCTAATGGCCGAGGAGTACGCGAAACGGGGTGCCTCTGTGACAGCGGTCGACCGCTCCGCGGCATCGATCGTTATTGCTACGCGGCACGCTCGTGAGTCCGGGCTGAAGATCGACTACGCGCCCTCTGTCGGCGAGCGCCTGCCGTTCGCCAACTGCAGCTTCGACGCGGTGCTCTCGGCCGACACGCTGGAGCATGTGGACGACGTCGACCTCGTTGTGAGCGAGGCCGCGCGCGTGCTCCGCCCCGGCGGCCGTTTCGTCTACGACACGGTCAACCGCACCTGGAAGTCTCGCCTGTTGCTCGTGTGGCTGCCGCAGAACGTCTTTCACATCGCCCCTCCCGATACGCATGAATACGCCCGCTTCATCAAGCCGGATGACCTGCAGACGGTCATGGCTCGCCATGGCCTCCAGAACTGCGAGACGCGCGGGCTGGCGCTCAAGCGGAACCCGATTGCCGCCGGCATCTCGTTCGCGCGCACGCGCAAGCTCGGCGGCTTCCAACTCGGCGACGACACAAGCATGTCGTACGTCGGCTACGCGGAAAAGGCGGCCTGACGATGGCAACGACAAAGGGCGGCGGCAAGACATGGGGTGGACGCTTCCGCCAACAGACACACGCGCTGGTCGACGCATACACGCTCTCGCTGCCGGTAGATCGCAGGATGTGGCGCGAAGAGATCGCGGCCTCGATCGCCCACGCCCGCATGCTCGGACGCCAGCGCATCATTCCGCGTGGCGAGGCGAACGCGCTCGTGCGCGGCCTGCGCGCGGTCGGGCGCGAAATCGAGCAAGGCAAGTTCCCCTGGCGCGACGACTTGGAAGACATCCACACCAACATCGAAGCGCGGCTCTCGCGGAAACTGGGCGCCGTGGGCGGCAAGCTGCACACCGCACGCTCCCGCAACGACCAGGTCGCGACGGACCTACGCCTCTACGCGATGGCCGCTTGCGACCGCGCGATGGCAGCCGCCACTACGCTCCAACGCGCACTCCTCGACCTGGCGGAGGCGAACCGCCGCGTGGTGATGCCCGGCTACACACACCTGCAGCGGGCGCAGCCGGTGCTGCTGGCACACCACCTGCTCGCCTACGTCGAGATGCTCGATCGCGACCTGCAGCGCTTCGCCAGCGCCGGAGACGAAGCGGACGCGCTGCCTCTGGGCAGCGGCGCGCTGGCGGGAGTCCCCTACCCTATCGATCGTGCAGGCGTGGCACGCGAGCTGGGCTTCAGCCGCCTCTGCGAGAACAGCCTGGACGCGGTCTCCGATCGCGACTTCGCGGTCAGCTTCATCGCGGCGGCATCGCTGTGCATGACACACATCTCGCGCCTAGCCGAGGAGATCGTGCTCTGGTCCAGCGCCGAGTTCGGCTTCCTCAAACTCCCAGACGCTTTCTCGACCGGGTCCAGCATCATGCCCCAGAAGCGCAACCCTGATGTCGCTGAGTTGGCGCGTGGCCGCACGGGGCAGGTCTACGGCTCCCTACAATCGCTGCTCACGACGCTGAAGGGGCTGCCGCTCGCCTACAATCGCGACCTGCAGGAGGACAAGCGCGCCTTCTTCGCAACGGAGGACACGCTGCTGGAAACGCTGACGATCTTCGCCGCGATGGTGACTGAGCTAACGTTCGACGAAGAGAGCGGTCGCGCTGCGAGCACGGCGAACTACGCGCTGGCGACCGACTACGCCGACCTGCTCGTCCGCGAGGGGCTGCCGTTCCGCAAAGCGCACGAAGTGGTCGGCAAGCTCGTCCAGTACGCCGAGGAGCAAGGCAAGCCGTTCTCGGAGCTGACGGTGCAGGAGTTCCGCCGCTTTTCGAAGCTCTTTCCTGACGACGCGCCCGGCCTCAATGTCGACGACGCGCTACGGGCGCGTTCGGCGCCGGGCGGCACCGCGCCGCGCCGCGTCGCCGCGCAGCTCCGCAAGTGGCGGCGCAAGCTCGACGCGTAACGATGCCTGCCATCAAGATCGCGCCTTCGTTTCTCACCGCGGACCTGGGCCGCATCGCCGATGAGGTCCGCGCGGTTGAGGCTGCCGGCGCCGACTACCTGCACCTGGACGTGATGGACGGCCACTTCGTGCCGCCGATCTCGTTCGGCGCAATCGTGATCGAGGCAATCAACAAGGTGACAGACTTGCCCCTGGACGTGCATCTCATGATCGAACATCCGGAGCGGCAGCTAGAGTCGTTCGCGGAGGCCGGCGCCGGCATCCTCAACGTACACGCCGAAGCCTGCGATGATCTTCCCGCGATCATTGCACAGATCAAAGCGCTAGGCTGCCGAGCCGGCGCCGGCCTGAATCCTGAGACGGGCATCGACGCTATCGAGGCCTCGCTGGCGGAGGTCGATCAGGTGCTCGTGATGGGCGTCAACCCCGGCTGGGGCGGCCAAGCGCTCATTCCCGAGACGATCGGCAAGCTACGGGACCTGCGGGCGCTATTGAACCAGCGCGGCCTGCGAACGGACATCGAGATCGACGGCGGGGTGAAGGTCCACAATGCGGCCGAGTGCGCCGCGGCTGGAGCGAACGTCCTCGTCGCGGGATCGGTCGTATTCAACGACAACGCCTCAGTCGAGGACAGCATGCGCGACCTACGCGAAGCGTTGGCCACAACAGAAGCGAAATCTTAGGTCAGAGGGATTTGTGGGTCAGACGGTCGCCCGCAGTTCGGTGCGAAGGCAACGCGTGCACAGGCGCATCCGCACCTTCTTACCGTCCTTGTAGATCCCGTGACGCTGCAGATTGGGCTTGAACGTTCGTCTTGTGCGAGATGCCTTGCGTTCCCATCGACCGGTGCTCTTGTGTCGAATATTCCGGCCGAACTTGGTACCCTTGCCACACTTGTCACATACTGCTGGCATTTGAGTGAGTGTTACTCCCTATCTTGCTAGAATCAGACGCGCTGGAATACGATGCCGTATGATACCAAGGCCAAGGGTAGCGGACAACCGAGACCATGGTCGCGTCAGCTAACGGGCCCAACCAACAGAGGACCGCGTCCGGGCAGCTTGACGCCGATTCCTTGCTGACCGGGTCCGGCCTGCGCCAGATGTTCCGCGATGCGCACGGGCTTCTGGAGCGACACGTTGGGGCGCTGAACGCCATCAACGTCTTTCCCGTTCCCGACGGCGACACCGGCACGAACATGCACCTTACACTTCGAGCCGCAGTCGATGCTCTTGAGCAGTCTGATGCAGACGACGTATCGGGCGTCACGGCGACACTCGCGCGAGGCGCGCTCATGGGAGCGCGCGGCAATTCGGGAGTGATCCTCTCGCAGGTCTTGCTTGGGCTCGCACGTGGACTTGAAGGCAAGACGGAGGCTGGCGGCAGCGACATCGCATCGGCGCTGACGGAGGCGTCAGACGCCGCCTATGCAGCGCTCGCGGAACCTAGGGAGGGCACGATCCTGACTGTCGTGCGTGCTGCGGCCGAAGCGACAGCGAACGCGACTACCAACGACCCAGGCCGAATCCTGTCGATCGCGGTGGACGCGGCCCATGAGGCTGTCCAGCAGACGCCGGAACTGCTGCCCGTGCTGAAAGAGGCCGGCGTTGTCGATGCGGGTGGTCTCGGTCTAGCGATCGTCCTGGATGGACTTTCACGCTCGCTCCAGGGCGAGACTTTGGAGGTCGATCTCGCACCAGACGTGCCAGACGCGGCCGGATGGCAGAGCCAAGCCGCGACGTTGCACCAGGCTGAGCATGGGACCCCTGGCTACTGCACCGAGTTCATCGTGAGCGGCCGTGACATCGATTCAGACGCGGCTCGCGCCAAGATGGCAGAGCTGGGAGGCTCGCTCCTGGTTGTAGGCGACGAAACGCTCCTTCGAGTGCACGTCCACACAGCGACGCCGGACGACGCGCTCGACTACGGGCGCACGCTGGGCGAGGTCTCCCAGGTTAAGGTCGACAACATGGAGGCTCAGGTGCAGACGTTCGCGGGCGAGCCAGCGCCGTCCAACGTCACGAACGTTGGCGTCGTCGCCGTGGCCTCGGGCGCCGGGATCGAGGCGGCCTTCCGCGGCCTAGGCGTGACGCAGCTAGTGGAAGGCGGCCAGACGCTGAACCCCAGCGCGGGCGAAATCCTCGCGGCAATTGAATCCTGTCCGCAGGACCAGGTCGTCGTTCTCCCGAACAACGGCAACATCATCGGCGCTGCGGAGCAGGCCGCCGCTCAGTCTAATAAGAGCGCCGTCGTCATCCCGTCTCGATCCATTCCCCAGGGCGTCGCCGCGGTGCTCGCTCTCAGCCCCGACCTGTCCTTCGAGGAAAACGGCTCCGCTATGGAGCGGGCAATCGCGCAGGTCCGCTCCGCGGAGGTCACGCGCGCCGTGCGCACCACCACCATGGACAGCCGGAACATCAACGCCGGACAGGCGATCGGCATCGTCGATGGTACACTGAGCGTGGTCGCACACAGCATTGAGGAGGCTGTTCTGGAGAGCGTCGCGAAGATGGGGCCGGAGACAGCATCGTTGCTGACGGTCTACTCCGGCAGCGACGTGCGCGCGGGCGATGACGACGCGCTTGCGAACCGCCTGCGAGAACAGCAGCCTGATCTTGAAGTCGAACTCGTGCGAGGCGGCCAACCCCACTACGCGTACCTACTGTCGCTGGAATGACGGTCTTCCAACGCATCCGCCGCCTCATCCCGGGCCAGCGGCAAGCGCCCAGACCGGTCCGCGTCGTCACCGACAGCACGGCCGATCTGCCAGCGGAGATCGTCGCCGAACTCGGCATCACGGTGATCCCGTTGCAGGTGATCTTTGGCTCCCAGAGCTTCCGAGACGGCGTCGACCTGACGGCGGAAGAATTCTTCAAACGCCTGCCACAGGAAAAGGAGCTTCCAACGACGTCGCAACCGTCGGTCGGTGAGTTTCAGCAGACGTATGAAGCGCTCGCCGAGACCACGGACCACGTGCTCTCGATTCATTTATCTGCAGCGTTCTCCGGGACCGTAGGCGCGGCGCAGCAGGCCGCCGAGACGTTGGGAGAGCGCTGCCAAATCGAGGTGATCGACTCCGGGACCGTCTCGATGGCTATGGGCTTCGCCGTCATTGCGGCGGCCCGCGCAGCGCAAGACGGCGCCGACTTAGACACCTGCACGCGAGTCGCGCAATCCGCCATCAGGCGGCAACGCCTCGCCCTCGCGGTCGACACGTTGGAATACCTCCGCCGCGGGGGACGCATCGGCCGGGCGACCGCATTCATAGGGAGTCTCCTGAGACTAAAGCCGATCCTCACCATCCGTGATGGCGAAACCTTCCCATTGAGCCGCGTCCGTACGCGCAAGAAGGCGCTCGATGAAATCCTGCGCGTCTGCCTCGAAGAGGGTGGCATCTCGGAAGCGATGGTCATGTTCACGACGGACCCCAAAGACGCTACATATCTGACGGACGTTATCAGGCGGCGTCATCCCGACATTCCAATCCATGAGGGGCGTATCGGCCCAGCGATTGGCGTGCACGTCGGGCCCGGCCTCATCGGTCTTGCGGTCGTCCTCGCGGAGCA
The DNA here is from genome assembly GCA_003228685.1 of Chloroflexota bacterium. GTDB lineage: Bacteria > Chloroflexota > Dehalococcoidia > DSTF01 > RBG-16-68-14 > SZUA-185. The sequence continues at coordinate 61,074 of QIFC01000096.1, read as the reverse complement.
GCGCGCGGGCGAGGACTCACCTTGAACCCAACACAACGAGCCACCCCGACGGACGACCAGCTACGCAAGATCCTGGAGTTCGAGCGCCGGCAGGGCTTCAAGGACGAAGCCGTGACGGGAGGGCTGGACCGGCTTCTGGAGAACTACCTGGCGGGCAACGCGAGTTCGGTCACGGCGGAAGCGATCGGTGGGCTAGGAGAAGGCGGATACCGGCAGCTCGCAATGCATGAACGCAACTCCTGGCTGGAGCATGTGTTGCTCGCGTTGGAAGGCCGCCCTACCCGCATGCCTCGAAAACCACAAGCTAGACCGCGGCGCGTAGCGCAGCCAGCAGCGCCGCCCAACCTAGACTCGCCCGTCACAGTGCTCAAAGGCCTCAAGGGCCACACCCAGCCCCTGTTCGAGAAGCTTGACGTCCACACCATTCGGGACATGCTGCTTCTGTTCCCGCGCCGCCACATCGATTACTCAAACCTCCGCTCCATTGGCGAACTCACGCCGGGCGAGCACGAGACGATTCGCGCCACGGTGTGGAGCGCGAACGAACGCCGCCTCGGTGCGAAGAAGGGTAGCGAGGTTACCGTGGGCGACGATACCGGCATGATGAAGATCGTCTGGTTTCGTAATACCTCCGTCGCCCGTCAGCTGCGAGTGAACAGTGAGGTCCTCCTCTCGGGCAAGGTCGGGCTGTACAAGGGTCGCCCGACGTTCCAGAATCCAGAGTGGGAGGTCTGGGACGAGAAGGCTGAACTCACCCATGCCGGCCGTGTACTGCCCGTCTACCCGCTCACGAGCGGTCTCCACAACCGCACCGTCAGGCGATTCACCCGGCTCGCCATCGATGGCTACTTGGAGATGCTGCCGGAGACGCTGCCTGAGTCGCTGTTGAAGCGCCTCGACTTGATGGGCTTGCGGGAGGCAGTGAGCCAGGCTCACTACCCAGATTCGCTGGACAATCAGGCGAAGGCTATTCACCGCCTCGCTCTGGAGGAGCTGCTGCCGCTACAGCTATCCGTGTTGCTCCGGCGCCGTCTGTGGCAGGAGTCGGGCACAGCCGATCCGATCCATCTCGATGACTCGCTGCAGTCAGACTTCCTGGAATCGCTGCCGTTTACGCTCACCGGTGCGCAACAGAAGGCGCTGGCCCAGCTCCTGGCAGACCTTGACCGCGACCTCCCGATGAGCCGCTTGCTGCAGGGAGATGTCGGCAGCGGCAAGACAGTCGTCGCCGCCTGCGGCCTCGTTGCCGCGGTGGCCTGCGGGCACCAGGCCGTCATGATGGCGCCGACCGAGGTGCTCGCCGACCAGCACTTCAAGACGCTCAAGGAGATCTTCGACACCCAAGGCGACAGCACGATTGTCGAAGCCACGCCCCCCTACCTCAGTCGGCCGCTCCGCATCGCGCTCCTCAAGGGCAGCATGAAAGCGAAGGAGAAGGCCCACGTCCAGGAGCAGGTCGAGGCGGGAGAGGTCGACATCGTCGTCGGGACGCACGCACTGATCCAGGATGGCGTCGGATTCGCGAGGCTAGGGTTCGCCATCGTCGACGAGCAGCACCGCTTCGGCGTCATGCAGCGGGCCGCCCTCCGCGACAAGTCGGAGCGGTCGGTACACATGCTGGTGATGACCGCGACGCCCATCCCGCGCTCGCTCTATCTCACGCTCTACGGTGACCTGGACGTCTCCGTGATCGACGAACTGCCGCCGGGGCGCAAGCCCATCAGCACGCGCTGGTGGCCACCCGAGGAACGTGATGGCGCGTACGCCTTCTTGCGAGGCCAAGTGGAGGCGGGGAGACAGGCGTTCGTCATCTGCCCGCTGGTGGAAGCATCCAAGGCGCTGCAGGCCAAAGCCGCGATTGAGGAGTATGAGCGGCTCAAGTCGGACGTCTATCCGGACCTCCAACTCGAACTCCTCCACGGAAGGATGGCCGGCCGCGACAAGGCCACTGCCATGCAACGCTTTCACAGCGGCGAAGCGCAGATCCTCGTATCGACGTCCGTGGTAGAAGTGGGCATCGACGTGCCGAACGCCACGGTGATGATGATCGAGGGGGCGGACCGGTTCGGCCTCTCTCAACTGCATCAATTCCGAGGCCGCGTGGGCCGAGGCGCCGACCAGTCGTACTGCCTGCTGCTGGCGGAGGACCCGTCGTTCGACGCGCAAGAGCGCCTGCGCCTCTTGGAGCAGACCAACGACGGATTCCAGCTAGCGCAGGCCGACTTGGAGATGCGCGGCCCAGGCGAGTTCTTCGGCACCATGCAGTCGGGCCTTCCCGACCTGCGAGTCGCCAGCCTCCTCGATACGCGCCTGATTGAACTCGCCCGCGGCGAGGCAGAGGCCATCCTGACCGACGACCCGGACATCTCGAAGCCGGAGCACGCCGCGCTCTCGCAGACCGTCGCACGCCTCTTCGAGCGCGTCAGCGGCGAACTACACTAGCCCGCCGGCGATGTCCTTCCCTATCTACGTCCTCAGCGGCGCGCTCATCACCGCTGCCACGGCTGCCGGCGTGATTGCTGCCCGGCGCCAGCGCGGGCTCGCGGTCGCGGTGGCGCTGGCCGGAGCGACGATCCTGCTGCTTGTCCACGGCCCCTGGTACTTCGACTTCTACGCTGACGACGCGCTGATCACACTGCGCTACTCACAGCACCTCGCGGACGGCGCGGGGCCGAACTGGAACAGCGAAGGCCGCGTTGAAGGCTATACCACGTTCCTCTGGATGGGTTTGCACGCCGGACTCGACAAGATTGGAATCGACATCGTCGAGGCGTCCCGCGCCCTTGGTCTGGCCGCCGTGGTCGCCACAATGCTCTTCATGGCCCGGCTCTGGCAACGCTGGAGCAACGACGATCGCAAGGCCGCCATCGCCAATCCCATGGTGATCGCGGCAGCTATGATGGCTCTGGTACTCACGGACGGCGTGGCATTCTGGGGCTTCTCCGGCATGGAGACGACGGCCTTCATGGCGCTGTTGACGCTGAGCGCCGTTCTCTTCCTGCAAGAGCAGCGCACCGTGAGGCGGCCCTGGGGAGGCCCGCCCTGGTCGGCCGTCGCGTTCGCGGCGACAGCGATGACGCGTCCGGAGGGCCTGGTTGCCGTGGCGGTTACCGCCGGATTCTTGGCCGTGCAGGCCGGCTTCGCCACCGACCGGCGGCAGGCGTTGCGCAGGTTGGCCTTCTGGTCGGCCGTCTTCATCGCGCTCTACGGCTCCTACTTTGTCTGGCGCTACACCTACTACGACTATCTTCTGCCTAATACGTTCTACGCTAAGGTGGAATCAACTTCCGCCCTCTATGAACGAGGCCTCGACTATCTCTGGACGTACGGTCTGCGCTACCAGCTCATTCCGCTGCTTGGCGGCATGGCCGTGCTGCTCGCGAACCCTCGGCTTCGCGGCGATGCCGCGTACCTCCTCCTGCTCGCCGGCGCGATGCTCGCGGCAGTCGTCATCGAGGGCGGCGAGGACTTCCCGCACGGCCGCCTGATCGTGCCCATTCTGCCGCTGATCTACGTCGCCGGATTCGCCGGCCTCGCGACGCTGCTGCGGCGCCTCTCGCTCCCTTCGCTACAATCGGCGGCGCTTGCGGCGGCGGTGCTCACACTCGGCGCGATGTCGCTCTTTCGCGGCTCACTCGACCTCGCCGCGCCGATCGCGCAGGAGCGGCGGGCGCTTCAGGAGCGAGAGCTGCTGGCAACCTGGCTCTCCGAGAACACGCCTCCCGATTACACGATCGCCGCGTTCGCCGTCGGCGCGATCGGCTTCTACAGCGACCGCGACGTGCTCGACCTGCTCGGCCTTAACGACGTGGTCATCGCGCACTCAGACGTGCCCAATTTCGGAACGGGCATTGCCGGGCATGAGAAGTACAACGTTGACTACGTGCTGGACGACGTTCGGCCGGAGATCATCGTCACGAACGACGCGCAGCCGGGCCCGCTCACCACGCAGGCGTTCCGGGCGTTGGCCCTCGTGCCATCTCCCGTAGAGGCGCGAAACGCCCTCCTTACCGACCCGCGCCTCTGGCAGCAGTACGCAGTACGGCCGGTCGAGATCGATGGCCTCTGGTTCAACCTGCTTCAGCGCAAGGACACGCTGTCCGCGGCTGTCGAGCGCCGGTAGCCAGACGAAGCTCTGCTTCGTGCAAGCTACTGCCTACGGCAGTAGCCATGCGCCCGCCTCGCAGGGTCATGTAGGGGCGCTGCTTGCCGCGCCCACGCCGCTTCAAGCAAACCATGGGTTGGCCAGACGCCGTGCCGGTCCGGCCGGCCCCTTCGGGGCCGCCGCCACCGGCCGTCCCTGCGGTTACTATCTCGCAGCGCCCCTTCTAGGATTGGGCACCGGGGACATCCTGCCAGCGTTAGCCGTGCTCGTGGCGTTCACCACAACGTTCCTCTGTCGCCCTGTCGCGCTGCCGCTTCGGCGACTAGCCCCCGCCGTTTCCTCTCACCGCCTTCTTAGCGGCCATTTAGCCGTGAGCTTCGCGTGACGCTCAGGAATCCGATTAGCGACGCGTGAGTGTCACAGAACAATCACCCCAGATGCCATGGAACTGTCACAGGCTGGCGGCTTACGGTTACCTCGGAAGCGCCGACGGGTGGATGTCCCGCGGGCGGAGTGGAGCGTTAGGAGACCGAAATGAAAATCGCATTTCTGAGCATTGCCATTCTGACCCTGGCGGCACTTACAGCGTCTAGCAGCGAAGCAGGAGGCGGCTTCGATTGGTACGGAGATGACGATGGCGATGGGTGGAACAACGCCACGGAGCTGCGCTTCGGATGGATGCAGGACCCGCTCAACCCGTGGGATAACTTCGACGTCTGGGGTGGGCCCACCAGCGACTCGCTCACTGGGCGGCGTCCCGACTGTGTGGTCGACGCCAGGGATGCCCAGGCCATAGCATTCAGGTGGGGCACGTCGGAAGGCGATCCTATCTACAATGAGGCGTTCAACTTGGAGCCTCTACCCAATAGCAAACAGGGAGCCGACAATGACATCGACGCCAGCGATCTTCAGACTGTGTTCGCTCGGTTCGGCATGACGTGCGGGAGCATAGCTCCTCCTAATTTCTCCAATACCGCCTGCAACGGTGACACACAGACCGTGGCCGAGATCGCAGCCGAGCGTGCGGCAGCCTGGGTGGAGGTCCAGGCTGCGATCGACGCAGCCGGAGGCGTGGCCGGGGCCATAGTGGACAACCTGGCAGGCGTCGCCGCCTCAGATCCCGCCATCCTCACGCCCGGACAGAGCAAGACGTACTGCGTTGAGGTGCTGCATCCGGGCGGGGCTGTCCTCGATGTGATGGAACTGACGATGTCGGCCAGTAAGGGCGCCATCGGGGGCGTGGCGGCAATCAGTGGCATTGAGGTACCAATCACCAACTCAGAAGGACCGCTAGTCTACGAGAGTTGCGATAACGAGGACCATTGGCGCAGCTTTCTGTTCGGGACCTCGGTCGCCAAGATCACGCACACGAAACAGTGGGGCTGGGTGAAGGACCCGGGCAACCTGTACTACCTGATGATCGGCTACAACCCGCCGTCCCTCAAGTTCAACGACCCGTCACTGTTAGCGCAGATTGAGGACAGCCCCCTACCTACCGATCAATGGTACATCGAACCGTTTTCGGTGTTGGCGAACGCGAGAACGAGCTTCAAGCAGCAGATGTACTGGACTTGGAGTTCGGCACAGTTGGAGTCTACGATGATCGTTGGGCCCGGCGAAAGTTGTATAGTGTGGTAGAAGGAGGTTAGGTATGTCCAGTTTCCTTTGGAAGATCGAAGCGTTCATTGCGGCTATGGCGTTGCTCGGCATCGTTAGCATAATCGTGGGGTTAATCACCGGCGCATTCTAACGCCTACAGCCAAGGCGGCAGTAACCTCCTCGCGAGCGGCCAGAGACGCCGGTGCCGGGGTGTCCACAAGGTGAGCCGACTTCATCGACGGCCTGCGTTGACTCGCAGGGGAGGGTCTTCAGACCCTCCCGCCGCCGCGCGGAACGCGTCTGCCGCCAACCCTCACCTCGAGCGCAGCAAGAGGCTTAGCCTTTCCTTCTAACGTCCCTGCCGTCTTCGTAGGCGGTCGGTCATCCTTGATGGATGGCGTAGCCCGCGTTGACTCGTAAGGGAGGGTCTTCAGACCCTCGCGCTGTATTCGCTCGCGGGAGATGGGCTAGAAGTAGGGGCGGCTAGCTGGAGACAGACTGCATCACAGGTGTTGCTGCGAGTGTGTCGCGTTGGGCCGGGAGCTGAGACCAGCCCAGCCACTGCTCTGGATGCTCTCGAATGTGCCGCTCGGCCACGCGGGCGAGTTCGCGAGCGGTGGCCGTGATTGCGTCTGCGTCGCGGGCGGGCGGCGGAAGCGCCGCGTCGAGTATCATCGTGTAGTGCGTTCCGCCGTCCCGCACGATGCTTGCCGGTACGATGCTGCATTTCGCCGCGGCCGCGAGGTGCGGCAGCGTTAGAGGCAGTTGCACGCGCCGGCCGAGCAGTTCAACTTCAGCCTGGCGGGCGGCTCCGCTGCTCAGGTCGTCGAAGAAGCCAACCAGAACGCGGCCCTGTAGGAGAGCCGCGCGGGCCTCGAAGAGCACGTGCGCATCCGCAGTCGATAGCCAACTGATACGGCCGGACGCTTCAGGTAAACAGATGTCCACAAGCGGCCGTCCGAAATCGATGACGGCCTGCGAGCCCATGACCGAGACCTCTATCCCAAGCTGCGCCAGGATCAAGGGAATCGCGGCGTTGGGTCCTAGGTGCTGGCCGGCAACGATCGTGCCCTTGCCATCGGAGGCGGCGCGCTCGATCTCGTCGATGTTGACCATGTCCAGCGCTCGTTCGCGAAAACGCTTGTTAGGTAGATGCAGAAGGAACGTCGCCATGTCCGCGGCCCAGACGTTCCTTATGTAGTCTGAGTTTCGCTGGCTATTACTTTGCTGCCGGTGCTGGAGCCGATTCAGATTGGAACTGGCGCTGTTGAAAGCCGAATATTGAACCGCCCGCAGCCCTCCGACAACCCAACGTGAGACACGCCCGGTAGCGAACTGGCCTAGCAACTCCAGGGGGCCTTCAATCGACGAAAAGTTTACTCCCAAGACATCACCGTGGACGCATGATAGCACATTGACCTATGACCTACGATCTTCGTTCGCTGTGACAATTCCCTGTCAGATGCGTGATTTTTGCGTGACGCACCCGACCGGGATGCAGGCGAGCCGTTCCCAAGACGCCCAAATTGAAAGATATTCCTTGAAATGTCACACCAATGAGGGTAAAGTTCTTGCCTAGCAGGGAGGAACGTGGCGTGAAGCGAAATGGAAGCAGTGGCCGACAGATCCTTGTCGTTTCGACCAACACAGGACTGGCCGATTGGATAACAACGTCGCTTGATGACCTCAGCCTTCAGGTTCGCCGCGCTGGAAGCCTAACAGACGCCTTGATTGCATTGCAGTCGAAGGTGCCCGACCTCGTTGTTCTGGCCGGAAGCCTGCCGAATGCCAGCTGCTGCGAGGTCTGTCGCCAACTACGCGACATCAGCAAGGTCCCACTATTCATCCTCTGCGATCATACGGGAAATGGCCACGTGGCCGATGCGCTCGGCATCGGGGCGGACGACCACGTCCCAACAAGCATCGAGATAGGCGAACTTGAGGCACGCGTGCTGGCACTCCTGCGCCGCAACCAGCTATCCGGACAGCTTCAGGCGGAAACCCTGCAGGCCGGGGTCCTACGGCTGGATGGTAAGAGAGCCACGTGCGCAGTTAATGGGACCGAGACCCAAGTCACCCCCAACGAATTCAAACTCATCAGAGCATTGGTCATGAGGAGTGGTGAGATACTTACTCACAACGAGTTGATAGAGCAAATCTGGGGGAGTCCGTATCATGGTAGCTCAGAGAATCTGAGAAAGCTCGTTCAGCGTACTCGAAGCACACTCGCAGACATCGCTGGTTCGCGCGAATTCATCGCCGCGGTGCCTGGATTTGGTTATCGCCTAGAGACTGGAGAAGAAATCAGTGTCGCGTAACGTGGAGGCGTCGCTCACCGAGTCGGACAGGCGCGCACGAATTTTGGCGGCCGCTCGACAAAGTCTTACAGCCAAAGGATTCCACCGTACAACCATTGACGACATCTGCCGTACGTCACTCATGCCCAAGAGCGTCGTTCAGCGCTTGTTTCCTAGCAAGGATGCGCTAATTAGCGAGGCAATGCTTGACAGCATTCGGGGGACCCTCGATTTGGCACGTGCGATTCTGCGAGAAGATGGCTCGGAACCAGGAGCCGTGCATCGGCTGATGCAGATGATCACACCGATTCTAAAGGCGCCAGCATTCTTCCAAAGTGGAAGAGGGAACGTCGAGTGGTGGGCCTGGGCTGCCCGCAATGAAACGGGTCTCGAGGGCTTCCGAGAGAGCTGGCGCGAGTGGCGTGAAGTACTGGCCACCCTCGTACGTTCGGACGTTGGCAAAGGACCTTCGGACGAAGACGTAGCGGCCATAGCCAGCCTGATGCTGGCCATTTTCAATGGCCTCATTCTCCACGCGACGCTTGAGGGCGAGGATCTGGACATCGACGCCATCATGCGCTTCCAACGGCTCGGCCTGGATGGCATTGTTAGCCGTAGTAAGGAGCAGAGCGGTGGCGGGAAGGCTGCCGAGGCAGAGGAAGCAGACGGCGTGGACAAACCCAGAACGGCGGAACAGACGTGAGCGCGCAGCAAGCGACCTCGGCGAAAGCGGCGGGAGGAGAGTCCTCAGCCGTGCTTGAGGTCTCTGGCCTCATCAAGCGCTACGGCGACTTCACCGCCGTAAACGCCATCTCCTTTCAGATCAGCGCGGGCGAGATCTTCGGCCTGCTTGGGCCCAATGGCGCCGGCAAGACGACGACGATTTCAGTGATCGCCACGCTGCTCAAGGCCGGTGGTGGGAGCGTGAGTGTCTCCGGCCACAATGCCCGCGACGATTCGATGGCCGTCAGGAAGCTGATCGGGCTCGTGCCACAAGATATCGGGCTCTACCTGCGCTTCAGCGCCTGGGCCAACCTGGAGTTCTTTGGCAACCTCTACGGCCTCTGGGGCCGCCCCCTGCGGCAACGGATTGAGGAGGTGCTCGAAATCGTCGGCCTGACCGGCTCGGCGAAGAAGCCGATCGTGACGAAGTTCTCCGGAGGCATGAAGCGGCGGCTGAACCTCGCGGCCGGCCTGCTTCACAAGCCTCGGCTGCTCCTGCTCGACGAGCCGACCGTGGGCGTCGATCCTCAGTCGCGCAACCGTATCTTCGAAAACATCACGTCCCTCGCTAAGGATGATGGCACCGCCATCCTCTACACAACCCACTACGTCGAGGAGGCGGAAGCGCTCTGCGATCGTGTCGCCATCATCGATGGTGGTGAGATCGTCGTCTGTGACGAGGTGCCGAAGCTGCTCGCGCAAATGCCTGGTGTGGCGTTCACCGTAGAGCTGGCTGAGGAGTCGGTCGCCTTCGAGGCGTCGGTTGCCAAGCAGCCGGGCGTCTCCGAGATCACGCGCGTCGATGGCAACGGCTATCGCGTTGTGGCGGAGGACCAGGAGCAGGGGCTGGCGGCGCTGCTGGCGACGGCACGAGAGCATCAGGTGACGCTGGCCGGCCTCGATATCGCCAAGCCCAACCTGGAACAACTCTTCCTGCGTCTCACCGGCAAGGCGCTCCGGGACTAGGCGCAAGCTGTGGTGGCGTTCTGGGCGGTCGTTCGCAAGGAGCTGAGGCTCCTTAGCAGCGATCCCGCCACTTTTGTGCTCCTTTTCATCATGCCGTTCGTCCTCGTTGCCGTCCTCAGCACAGCGTTAGAGCCGCTCGTGACCGGCCGCCCGGAGCTGACGGTGAGCGTGATCGATCTCGATGACTCGGAAGCATCCCAGCAGCTGGTTACCCGCCTTGACGCGACTGATGGCCTCGCGGTGACGAGTCTAGACTGGAGCGAAGCCGACGCCACCGATGATCACATCTACGACCTCTTTGGCGACGGAGAGCGATTTTCCGCCCTCGTGATCCCGGCAGGATACGCAGAGGGTGGCCGGCAGACACTCGCCCTCTTCGGCGACCCGGCGCGCGCCTCCTACGTCGAGGCCGTGCGCGAACAGCTCACGGCTATTGTCGCGGTGGACGAACTCGCGGAGTTGCTGGTCTCGGTGGTCATAGAGGAGACAGGCGCCACAGCGGCCGAGGCCCGAGAGAGCGTGTCGCGCGCGGCGCTCTCGGCGGGCGAAGCGGCTGGCGACGAGTTGCGCACGGTCGTTGTGTCGGAACGTGACACGTTCCCGTCCGCCTTCGAGCAGACGGTGCCTGGCTTCGCCGTGATGTTCGGCCTCTTCGTCGCGTTTGCCCTCGCCATCAACCTCTCCTTGGAGAAGGAGGAGACAAAGACGTGGGCTCGCACGCTCGCCGCGCCGATTTCACAGCCCGCGCTCGTGCTTGCAAGGGTAGGAGTGTATGCGCTGCTCGGAGTCGCACAGCTGCTGCTCATGCTCGTACTCGGGTGGGCAATCTGGGGCATGGAGCTGGGGAGCGCGCCAATCGCTCTCGTGCTGACGATCGTCTGCTGGTCATTTGTGGCGGCCGCGTTCGGGACCCTGGTGGCCTCGCTCCTCAATAACACCGCCGCTATCGCCGCGACTATCAGCATCAGCGTCATCGTGTTTGGCGCGTTCGGCGGCGCGCTCATTCCCATCGCCTTTCTGCCGGACTGGATGCAGCCGCTCGCCCGCGCCACGCCGCAGTTCTGGGCGGTGGACGCCATCCAAGAACTCATCGTAAGGGGCCGCGGCTTCGGCGACGTATTGCCACAGCTCGGAGTGCTACTCGCGTTCGCGGCGGCGTTTCTGGCGATTGCGCTCAGACCACGTACCGCCGTGGAGTAGGTCGCATGACAACACTCCGACAATTCCTCACTCTTGTCCGTAAGGACCTGCGGATGCTGGTGGTAAACCCGACCGCCATCGCCCTCCTGTTCGTCATGCCGCTCATCCTCGTCGCCGTGACGAGCCAGGCGCTGGACTTTCTCGTCGCGGGACGAGGCGTCGACCTAACCGTCGTTGACATGGCCCGCTCAGCGACATCAGAGGGGCTCCTCGAAGAATTGGGAGGCGTCGACAGCATCGATCTGCGAGTCAAGGAGTGGGACGAGAGCGCGTTTACAGAGTCTGACGCGAAGGATGTGTTCTCGGGCCGCGACCAGTTCGCCGTGCTCGTGATCCCGGAGGGCTGGCGGGAAAGCGCTTTGGCTGAGCCGCTCAGCTTCTACGTCGACCCTATCCAGGCCAGCCTTGCGACCACCGTCCGTGAGCGGATCGAGAGCGTGCTCGTGCTGGATCACCTCCCCGGTGAGCTCACCGATGAGATCGCCGGAGAGGGGGGTAGTGAGGCTGTCCAGATCGCCGTCCTCGGCGTGCTGGAGTCACCATCGATCGACGTCGTGACGCGGCTGGGGGAGGATCCACGGAACTTCCCCAGCGCCGCCGAGCAGACTGTGCCTGGGTTCGCCGTGATGTTCGGCTTCTGGCTGGCGGGATTCGTCGCCCTGTTCATCTACGGCGAGAAGAACATCTTCGTCACGTGGCAGCGCGCGGTCGCGGCACCCGTCCATAGAACTGTCCTGCTCGGGTCTCGGATCGCTTCGTTCGGCCTCGTTGCTATCGTCCAGCTAACGATCTTGTTCACGGTTGGCGTCCTCGCCTGGGGCATGGAGCTGGGAGATTCGATTCCCGGTATGGTGCTAACGATGTTGGCCATCTCGGCCGTGAGCGTGTCCTTCGGTCTGATGATCAACGCCCTCCTCAGCGCCAACCTAGCCCAGCAACAGACGATCAACCTCTCCGTGATCGTGCTGGCGGCGTTCGGCGGCGCGCTCGTGCCCGTCTTTCTCCTCCCCGGCTGGATGGCCGCCGTCTCGCCGGTCACGCCGCACTATTGGGCCTTGGCGGCGTTCCAAGATGTGATCGTCCGTGGTGGCGGCGTCGCCGACATCCTGCCAGCGCTAGCCGTGCTCGTCGCGTTCGCCGGCGCGTTCTTCTCGGTCGCGCTACTGCGCTTCCGCTTCGTCGACTAGCCTCTGCTGTTTCCCTTCACCACCTCTTTCGCGGCCCATTAGCCGTGAGTCCTGCGTGACGCCCCTTAAACCGGCTGGCGGAGCAAGTGTGTCACGGAACGTTCATACGAAATGTCCTAGAGCCGTCACAGCCGAGCAGCCTACGGTGACCTCGGACGCGCCGACGGGTGGAAGTCCGGCGGGCGGTGTGGAGCATTGGAGGCCAACATGAGAATCGCATTTCTGAGGTCTAGTCTTGTGTATCCCAGAATACTTAGGGTCTCGCTAGCTGGGGCGGTCTTGTTCATTTTGAGTACTCTAGGTTCTGGGCAGGTCAGTCCGGCTCGCTAACGGAGGCTAGTCTCCCTTCTCGCAGTCGCATCTTCCAGCGCCCACCCCCTTGACAAGCTCGCACATTTGTACTATGTTACCAGTTATGGAGTGCGGAAACGGTTAAAGGAGTAGCTGCGTACACAATAAAAGGGCGTTTCTGCAAAACAAACTGCCGAATCTAAAACTCAGAAATCGAATCCCGGAAGGAGCCGGAAAGTCATGGCGAAATCTAAGAACGGCGCGACAGAACTAGGCATGAGCCAGAATCCCAAGAACGACAAGGACGCCATCACAAGCCACGCCGTAGGGGCGCCAAGCGATTGCGTGGGCAATCGCCATGCGCCCGCCCCGCAGCCCCGCGGCAGGCCTCGCAAGCAGTCTCGCCGGGGCAAGGGCGGCGGTCCCAAGACTGCGGTCGGCAAGGCAAAGGTCAGCCGCAACGCGGTCAAGCACGGCATTACCTCTCCCAGCCCCGTCATCCCTCGCATGGAGTCCGAGGAGGAATGGCAGGCGTTTCGGAGTGGCATCCTCGAGAGCCTCGAGCCTGAGGGGCGTCTTGAGGCGGTTCTGGGGCGTCTGGCTGAGCTGCTCTGGCGATTCGGCCGCGTCATCCGCTACGAAGCGGCGGTCACCGCCAAATGCGTGGAGTTCGATGGTGTCGACGCGCCTGATGCGGAGATGTGGCTGCTCCCGGCCAACTCTCACCTCGACAGAGTGATGCGTTACGAAAGCCACATCCATCGGCAGCTGTCGCAGACGTATAACCTGATCGATGCGGTCATGGGTCGTCGCATAGGCCAGCCCTCGAATCTCACCCGCCTCGACATCAGCTCGCCTCCACAGTTCCGCAACACCCGAGCCCCCGTGCTCTCCGATGCGTTCCCTAACCTCAACTAGATCGGCGCCAATCGGATATTCGCCCGCGGCCCCCTGCCCTCGCCCCATGACCCTCGACCCTCGGTCGACTACACTGCTCACATGACCGGCAAGAACATCCACGTCCGTTCGACAAAGTACGACGGCTCCCGGCATTGGGAGTTCGACTCGGTGTTCGTGCGTGAGGAGGGCTCTCTCCTGATCACCAGCAATCACGCGGGACAGGAGCTGTCGAACCCTCGCGGCATCTGGAAGACGCCGTGGGACACACGCAACCACTTCTGGTCAGACCGCTGGTACAACGTGATGCTCCTCGAAAGACCGAACGGCGGGGGGCTGGAAGGCTTCTACTGCAATGTGGCGACGCCCGCTCAGTACGACGGCGAAAACGTCACGTACATCGACCTCGACCTCGACCTGCGCGTCTCGGCCCTGGGGACGCTGGAGGTGCTGGACGAGGATGAGTTCTTGGATAATAGCCAGCGCATGGGCTATTCTCCAGACGTGATCAGGGAATCTCGCAGGGCACTGGAGGATCTGAAACGGCTTGCCGCTACGGCGGAAGGCCCCTTCGCGGCGCTCAACAGCCCGGAGCACGCATCGTCGTGATCAAAGACGAGATCGCCAAGCTCGTCGAAGAGGCGGCCGCGCGCGCCCAGCGAGCCGGCGACCTACCCGAGATCGCCCTGCCCGCCACGGTGATCGAACGCCCGCAGCGGCCCGAGCACGGCGACTACGCGACGAGCCTGCCGCTACAGCTCGCTCGTGCCGCGCGAGCGAAGCCGCTCGACCTCGGAGCGACCCTCGCGCGCCATATGCCGGAGTCGCCCGCCATCGAACGCGTAGAGGTGGCGCCGCCCGGGTTCGTCAACTTCCACCTCAGCCAGACCTGGTTGGCCGCGCAGGTCGACGCAATCTTGGAGGCCGGGTCCTCGTTCGCGGAGGTCGCCGTCGGCGAGGGCGAGAAGGTGCAGGTCGAGTTCGTCAGCGCCAACCCCACCGGGCCGCTCCACGCGGGCAACGGGCGCTGGGCAGCCATGGGCAGCACACTCGCGCGCATCCTGCGGGCGGCCGGGTACGACGTCGAAACGGAGTACTACTTCAACGACGCCGGCACGCAGATCGACGTGTTCGGGCGGACGCTCTATGCCCGCTACCAGCAGCTCTTCGGCCGCGACGTGCCGGTGCCCGAGGACGGCTACAGCGGCGCCTACATGGTCGACCTCGCGGAGCAGGCAAAGGAGAAATTCGGCGAGAGCATGCTCAGGCCCGAAGGCGAGGCACCTCCCGGCCAGCTGGGCCGCTACGGCATGGAGCAGGTCATGGACTGGATCCGCCGCGACCTCGCCGACATGGGCGTCGAGTACGACACCTGGTATCGCGAGCAGACCGTCTACGACGCCGGCTACTTCGACAAGGTGATGGAGCTGCTCAAGGAGAAGGGCCTCGTCACGGAGCGGGAAGGCGCGGTCTGGTTCGCCACGAGCAAGCTAGAGGCGGACAAGGATGAGGTGTTGGTCCGGTCGAGCGGCCTCCCAACGTATCTCGCGACGGATGTCGGGTACCACTACGACAAGTTTCTCGTGAGGGGCTTCGATCGTGTGATCGACATCTGGGGCGCGGACCACCAAGGCCACGTCAAGCCCCTGCTCCTCGCCACCGAGGCGATGGGGATCGAAGAAGGGCGGCTGCGGATCATCATCGGCCAGCTCGTTACTCTTCGGCGGGGCGAAGAGAAGCTCAAGATATCCAAGCGCAGCGGCGACATCATCACGCTTCGGGAAGTGATCGAGGAGGTTGGCAAGGACGCCTGTCTCTTCTTCTTTCTCTCTCGCTCAGCCGACGCAACGATTGACTTCGACCTCGACCTGGCAAAGGAGCAGAGTTCGGAGAACCCTGTCTACTATGTTCAGTACGCGCACGCCCGCATCGCAGGCATCATCAAGACCGCCAATGAGCGGCTCCCGGACGCCGAAGGCGGCGACATCTCACTCCTTACTCACGAGGCCGAGCTGTCGCTGATCAGGAAGATGCTCCACCTGCCGGAGCTGGTGGAGGTCATGGCCCGCACACTGGAGCCGCACCACCTTCCCCACTACGCCCAGGAGTTGGCGACGGCGTTCCACGATTTCTACGAGAAGTGCCGCGTCGTCGATGAAGAGAACCTCGATCAATCGCGAGCGCGTCTCAAGCTCGTCGCCGCCGCTCAGTCCGTCCTTGCGACGACGCTGGGATTGATGGGCATGGACGCGCCCGACCGCATGTAGCCGCGGCGCATGGCTTCACCCCCCGTTCTCCCCATCGGCGTCTCCGGCCGCCCCGCCATCGACATCGCGCGCGATGCGGCGCACGAAGCCGGCGCGCTCGCGCTTTCGCGCTTTCGCCAGCCGCACGAGATCACGGTGAAGGGCCGAGGCGACCTGTTGACAGAGACGGACCTCGCCGTCGAGAAGCTGCTGCACCGCACGCTCAAGACCGAGTTCCCCAAGCACGGACTGCTCTCTGAGGAAACGGCCAGCACGACGCCTACCGATGGCTGGGTGTGGGTCATCGACCCGATCGATGGCACACGCAACTTCGTCAGCGGCATTCCGTTCTATTGCGTCAACGTCGCGCTCTGCCTCGATGGCGACCCGGTCGTCGCCGTCACGCACGATCCGAATCACGAAGAGACGTTTTGGGCGACGCGGGGTGGTGGAGCGTGGGTCAACGACTCGCCTATCCGGGCCTCCGTCGCGCCCACCGTTGCGGCCTCCGTCCTCGGCGTAGACCTTGGTTACGACGACGGCCGCGGGCGAGGGCTCATCAAACTCCTGCTCGAGTTGTTCCCCGGCATGCAGAGCGTGCGTATCCCAGGCAGCGCCGCCCTCGGCCTGGCATACGCGGCGGCGGGGCGCTACGACCTCTTCGTCCACCACTACCTGTTCCCCTGGGACATCGCGGCGGGCATCTTGCTCGTCCGGGAAGCCGGCGGCAAGATCACGGACCACACCGGCCGCCCGGTAGGCATCCGCAGGTGGACCGTGCTCTGCGGCAGCGAGAGCGCGCACGCCGGCTTCCTCGCTTGGCAGGAGGAGCATGCTGCGCAACTCGACCTGCCGGAGCCGAGCAACGAGTGACCGATGCGCCGGTTGCTGGGCGGCACACTCGCCCTCATGCTCGCAATGGCTGCCTGCACATCCGGCAATAACGAGGAACGAGCGCCCACACCCGACGCGACGGAACAGTTCGATCATCTCATTGCGACGGCCGAGCCCGCGGAGGAAGTCCTGCGCACGTGGGTCCAGGACCGTCTGAGCCAGGGTTTCGTCGCTCGCTGCGAGGACGGCCAACGGCCGGACGATGTAGGCAAACAGTGCGCCCGGCTCCATAGCGAACGTGGTGGACAGCTGGCATATCAGCTCGGACCTACGTTCAGCGAGTTCACGCGGCTCTTCATCCTCGAGCAACAGAACGGCATCTGGACGATCGTCCACGAAGAGACGTACTCCGGCGAACTCATGACGATCCCTTGGCCGCTGGCGGTTGGCGCGAGCGTGATCGTGACCGTCGATTCGGAGTGCCTGCAGGTGCGGGACCAGCCGGGACTTGCAGCGGTGCCCGTCGAGTGCCTCGACAATGGCACCGAAGTGACGATCAGCGCCGGCCCTGCCGAACGCGACGGACTGACGTGGTGGCGGCTGGATGGGCAAGGTTGGTCGGCGGGCGAGTGGCTGCGCTATCCGGCTGAGTAGCCCACCTACGGCAGCGACTACTTCGCGGGCAGCGATAGCGCGAAGTCGACGCCGCGCTGGACCCAGGCCTTCAGTTCCTTGTCGCTGGCCAGCCCCTTCGGGCCTACGAACACCATGCCCTTCATCGGGCGGCCGGTGAAGTTCATCAGCTCCGCGTGCTTCCGCGCCAAGGCCTCGTCGTACTTCTCCGGACCCACGCGCACCATGAGACGATCGCCTTCGATGCCGCAGCACATGTTGCCCCGCAGCATAAACGTCAGCCCGCCGAACATCTTCCTCTCTTTGAACGCTTTTCCCGCCAGCACGCCACGCACACGCTCGACTAGCTTCTCGTTATAAGGCATTCGTATCGTCTGGCGTCCTAGTCGGTGAAGACTACACGCACGTCTTCAAAGTCCCTGGAGTTCAGAATAGTGACCCCAGGAACAGGATCCGTCGACCACGCTTCGTCCGATGAATGGTCCGCGCCCTTGCGCTTCACCGCCTCAAGTATCAGGTCTCTTGTTCCATCTTCGCGTGGACTGAGGGAAAAGCCTCTGACCACCCCGCGAATGACCTCTCCACTGCTTGTCATCCTGAGTTCCACGAACGTATGCATCTTGCCAAGATCCTGGCGAGCGGCTTGGAGCCCCATGTACCATGGTTCCTCCTCGGCGAGATCAAGGCTAGTCAATCGTGGACGCAGCGCTTTGCGGATTATATCGCAGTAGCCAATCCAGAACGCGCAGGCCACTGATACGAGTGCTGTTCCTCCGACTGTCGCCGCCACCAGAACCGGCTGTGCACGGAAATACGTACCCAGCCCCTCCTCAACTAGTTTGTTCAGTTCAAGGTGATCAAAAGTGGACCGACACCAAAACCACAGGATAGTGAGAGCAATAGCGGCGACGAGAGCCTGCAAGAACAGGACGCCAGTGCTAATCGCAAGGCTTGATAGTGTCGCTTCGAAGGCCGACTCTTGCTTGACCGCCGCGGTTGAGTAGTAGTTAGCCAACCAGTTTGCCAGGAAGCCAGGTAAGACAAATACCAACGAAATGACGAGGGTCTCGGCGCTTAGATTCACGTCTATGCTGAGTCATCGGTGCTCAACGCACCAGGGTCATTCCTTGGAGGAATCTGAATCAGTGCCTTCCGAAGTGCCCCCCTCGACGGTGGGAGCGTTCTGATCACCGGACTCCGGCGTACCCGGATCAGAAGAGCCTCCAGTCCCTTCCTGTGGGCTTGAACTTGGAGCCTCAAATGGATCAGCTGGCGGCTTAGAGCCAACCCCAGGCCGCCAGACCGTTTTCGCTGCCTCCCTAAGGTCAGCAGCTTCAAGCGCTTCCTTTACGTGATCCGCAGCCGTTTCTGCTGGAACACTGCTCTCTTGAGGGCGTTCCTCAATTGGCTTTTCACTCTGCTTCTCGTCTTCGGACATGTCCGCTCCCTTCCCGCCGTCCTTTATAGATAGCTAGAGACTACTACGTAGGGCGCTACTATTCAAGCGTTACGCTCTTTGCTAATGGTCTCCAGGAGCCAGCTCTTCGCCAGTTCGAACAGCTCGTCAGCACAAGCACCGAGCCCGTGCCCGGCGCCGTCGTACAGCTCCAGTCGCTTCGGCTCCTTGGCCCGCGCGTAGATGTCCCGGCTGGCTTCGGCGTCCAATATCTGGTCCGCTGTCCCGTGGACGAGCAGCAACGGCCGCGGGGCTAAACGCTCCACCGTTCGTGTGCCGTAGAGTTGCGGCGAGAGCGCAGCTACGCCGGCCACGGCATCCGATAGCTCGCCGGCCTTGATCACGACGGCCGCGCCAAAGCTGTGGCCGACGAGCCCGACGCGCCGCGCGCCAACGCCTCGCAGGAAGGACACGCCGCCCAGTACGTCGAGTACGCACTCCTCGAACTCGCCGGGCTTCCGGTAGTGCAACCGCAGGCCCGTCATGCCCCCCGGCGCGCTCAACTCATGTGCGAGCTTCGGATAGAGGCCGCCCGCCGGGCCGTCCAGCCCACCCAGCGCGCCGCCAACATAGATCACGGCGCCAGGTTCGCCTTCGCATGTATGTAGGATGCCGGTGATCTCGCCTCTTGTGCTGTTGATGCTGATGTCGACCGCGCCGTCCGGGCGCTCCTTGCCGGCGACGCCCAGGATCGATAACTCCAACTCGCCGCTGAGATCGTCGGCGCCGTTCGTGCTACCCGGCATTGGTCGTAGCTACTTGTTGGAGTTCGTGTGCCGGTCGACGAAGTTGCGGAGTCGCTTCATTGCCTCGACGAGGTCGTCATACGGCGAGGCGTAGCAGATGCGCACGTGTCCGACGCCAAACTGCCCGAACGCTGAGCCCGGCACGACCGCCACCTTCTCCTCGACGAGCAGCGCCTCGGAGAACGATTCGTCGGACATGCCTGTGCTGCTCACCGATGGGAAGCAGTAGAACGCACCGCGCGGCTCGAAGCAAGGCAGCCCCATGTCGTTCAGCGCGGCGACCGTCATCTTCCTGCGGCGGTCGTACTCAGCAACCATGCCCCGAACGTCTTCCTCGCCGTTGCGGAGCGCTTCCAGGCCGGCATACTGAGCCGCCGTCGGCGCGGACATCGTGATGTACTGGTGGACGCGCATCATCGCCTCCGTGAGGTCGACGCGCGCACACGTGTAGCCGAGCCGCCAGCCGGTCATGGCGTAGGCCTTGGAGAAGCCTCCCATGAGCAGCGTGTGGTCCCGCATGTCCGGCAGCGACGCGAAACAGGTGTGTTCGACGCCATAGACCAGCCGGTCGTAGATCTCGTCTGAGATCACGAACAAATTATGCCGCTTCGCGACGTCTGCCACCGCTAGCAGGTCCTCCCGCTCCATGATTGCACCGGTCGGATTGCACGGGTAGCCGAAGAAAATCGCCTTCGTTCGCGGCGTAATGAGTTCCTCGATGTCTTCGGCCTTCATCTTGAAGTCGTTGGCTTGCGTCGTAGGCACGGGTACGTAGGTACCCCCCGCGAGCAGCACTGTCGGAAGATATGCGACGTAGCTCGGGTCCGGCCCGATCACCTCGTCGCCGCGGTCGACGACCGCCAGCATCGCCAAGTTGATCGCCTCGCTGACACCGGTCGTGATAATGATCTCGGTCGCCGGGTCGTACTCGACTCCGTAGCGTTTGTGGATGTGCGTTGAGATGAGCTGGCGCAGTTCCGGCAGGCCATAGTTCGACGTATAGTGCGTGAACCCCTCATCGATCGACTTCACCGCGGCGCTACGGATGCTCGGCGGCGTGACGAAGTCAGGTTCCCCTACCCCAAGCGAAATAATGTCTTCTGTGTTAGCGATGAGGTCGAAAAACCTGCGGATGCCCGAAGCCGGCAGCGCCTGTACGTGCTGCGAAATTGCGCCGCGATGCGTCAGATGTTCTTGCTCAGTCATGCAGTAGCTTCCTGCTCCATGCGTCCTCGTTTGGGTCATAGTACAACAGCAACCGCGTAGCGTCGCTCAGCTGCACATCGAATCCCAGTCGATCTTGTTCGCGCCACTCCCGCACGACGACGGTCACATCGATCCGAACGCCCTCCAGCTCGACCCACTCCGGACGCTGCGGATAGCGGTGTCCCGCATAGGACCCGACGTTGAGCCGTCCGATGGATCGGCCGGCGACCTCTTGCTTCATTGATGTCTATCAGCTAACTCGAGAACCCTCCAAGTGACGCGGCCATTCCGGATGGCCTCACTCACCTGTCTCTGGAACGGCGAAAGAGGAAGTGCCCCGACCTTCACTTCAACGAACGCAACGCCCTTTATTTCTCCGTCTGTCATGCCATCGAACACGACATAGTCCACTGGGCTGCCCAGGAAGCGAGCGTCGGCTGGCTCATACCCAAATCCGTCATGGAACGGAGCAAACCGCTCTCCAATTTGCCCTTTGATGGCCGCGCTGCTCCGTCGTACAGCGTCTTTAGCAACTTCGTCACTAGTCTTCCTGACGATATCTGCGTACTGCGACTCCATACTAGCCTTGAGGAGCACATAAATGATCGGAAGTCCAACAATCATGCACGACGCGAATCCCGCTGCCACCAGAAGAAGAGAATCCATGACGAAAACCTCCCGTCCCCTTCGGTTTCGATTACATAGGCGCCCGTTCGTTGTGCCAATTGGTAGCTTGCTCGTAGGCGTGAGCGGCTCTGAGGATGGAGGCTTCGTCGAACGGTTTCGCGAGGAGCTGCAGGCCGACGGGCAGCAGCGCGCCGTCCCTCTCGACGAAGCCGGCGGGAAGCGACATCCCCGGGATGCCCGCAATGTTTGCCGGCAACGTGAAGATGTCGGCCAGGTACATTTCGAAGGGGTTGTCGGTCTTCTCGCCCAACAAGAAGGCCGGCGTCGGTGAGACGAGACCGGCCAGCACGTCGAAGCGCTCGAACGCTTCGTCGAACTCCCGACGGAGCAGCGTCCGTACTTTGAGCGCCTTCAAGTAGTAGGCGTCGTAGTAGCCGGTGGAGAGCGCGTACGTGCCCAGCATGATCCGGCGTTTCACCTCGTCGCCGAAGCCGTGCTGGCGCGTCCCATCCATGTTCTCCCACATGCTGTCGCCATCCTGGTAAGAGTAGCCATACTTCACGCCGTCGTAGCGAGCCAGGTTCGCGGAGGCCTCGCTCGGAGCGATGATATAGTAACACGCCAGCGAGTACTTGGTGTTAGGTAGTGACAGGCCGCGCTCGACCGTGGCGCCGAGACCCTCCAACTCGCCAATCGCCGCTTCAGCGACGGCCCGAACGTCCGCGTCGACATTGTCCGGCAGGTATTCATCGACGACACCGACACGAAGGCCCTTGATATCGCCGGTCAGCGCTTCCGTGAAGTCCGGCACGTCAACGGGGACGGACGTGGCGTCACGCTCATCGTGGCCTGAGATAACGTTCAGGAGGAGCGCGCAGTCGCGCACGTCCTTCGTGATGGGACCGATCTGGTCGAGCGAGCTGCCAAACGCGACGAGACCGTAGCGGCTCACGCGCCCGTACGTCGGCTTGAAGCCAACGACACCACACAGCGAAGCCGGCTGCCGAATGCTCCCACCGGTGTCAGAACCGAGCGCGATGATTGCCTCGTCCGCGGCGATCGCGGCGGCCGAACCGCCGGACGAGCCGCCGGGCACGCGATCGAGCGCCCAGGGGTTGTGCGCCGGCTTGAAGGCGGAGTGCTCAACCGACGAGCCCATCGCGAACTCGTCCATGTTCGTCTTGCCGATGAGGACGGCGCCAGCGTCACGCAGCCGCCCGATAACGTGCCCGTCATACGGCGGGACGAAATTCTCCAACATGAGCGAGCCGCAGGTTGTGTGGACGCCCTTCGTACACATGTTGTCTTTCACGGAAATAGGCACGCCCGCGAGCAGCCCGCCTTCGCCGTTCGCAATCGCCTCGTCCTCCTCGGCGGCCTGCGCGAGCGCGGTCTCGTTCGCAACGGTGAGATAGGCGCCAATCCGATCGTCGACGGCCGCAATCTGATCGAGGATCGCCCGCGTCAGTTCGATCGCGCTCACCTCCCGCCGGGAGAGTAGGTCCCGCGCCTCGTGCGCGGTCAACCGGTGCAGCTCTTCAGACATTCGTCTAATCGTCCAGCACCACTCGCACGCGGAAGGCGCCGTCTTCCGCCCGCGGAGCGTTCGCGAGTACGTCGTCTTGAGACAGCGAGTCCTTAGCCACATCGTCCCGCATGACGTTGTCGAGCGGCAACGGGTAGGGGGTAGGCGGGACGTCTTCCGTATCGAGTTCCTGAAGGGCATCGAAGTGGTTGAGGATCTCTGAGAGCTGTCCTTGGAACCTGGCGACCTCATCTTCGGTCAGGCCAAGCCTTGCCAGTTGACCGATGTGCTTCACTTCCTCTCGTGTCAGACTCAAGACAGCGCTCCTACATGTACGTTTGGGGCAGAGTATAACAATACGGTTACGACTGAAGCATAGCTTCGCCACAGGTTTGTCCCACCATAACAGCATTGTTACCCTGAGAGCAGTGGGGGCAAGGAGAATATGATCCCAGAAGCTCCAACGACAATGGCTGAGCAGGTAGCGCTAGGAAACCCTAGCTATGTCTGGCGGGCCGGACAGGATCGCCGATTGAACCTCATCAGACGCTACGTTGACCTCGAAGGCGCCCGTGTGCTCGATATCGGGTGTGGAATCGGAACGTATGTAAAGAAGCTGGACCAGGTATCGGGCGTCGCCTACGGCGTCGACGTCGACCCTGCCCGCGTACGCAAAGGCGAAGGCGGCACGCTGTCTGTTGCGGTGAGCGAACGTCTGCCATTTGCAAGCGCCAGCTTCGACATGGTGCTTCTCAACGAAGTGATCGAGCACGTCAAGGACGATGCTGAGACGCTGCGGGAAGCGTGTCGCGTGTCGCGCCCCGGAGGCCACGTCATCATCTACGCGCCCAACCGCCTCTATCCATTCGAGACGCACGGCGTCTACCTGGGCAAGCGTTACGTGTTCGGCAACATTCCGCTTGTGAACTACCTACCTGACCCGTTGCGAGGACGTCTCGTGCCGCACGCGCGCGCCTACACCGCCCGAGGCCTGCGCAGGATCGTGGACGGCCTGGACGCGGACGTGATCGTCCATACTCAGGTCTATCCTGGGTTCGACAACATCGTCGCGCGCAGCGGCGCGTTGGGCGGTCTGCTCAAGGCGGTCTTCTATCGACTAGAGAACACGTTCATGCGAGCGTTCGGCCTGTCGCACTTCATGGTGCTCCAGACACGGGAGCAGCCTCATGGCTAACGGTCGAGCTTACTATCGCTACGCCGCCTACCGCCGGCGACGCCGCGCCAGCAACGGCCACGGGATACCTCGCTGGATGCTCGGCTTGATCGTGCTGGGCGGACTCTTCGTGGTCGGGCTCGGGGTCCTCGGAGGCGTCAGCTACGGCGTCTACCGGAGCTACACGGACGACTTGGTGACGCCGGACGTGGAGATCGCGAAGCTACCATTGGGCGGAGCGGAGATCCGTGACCGCAACGGCAAGTTCCTCTACGAGTTTGTCGACGACACAACCGGCCTCCGCAAGTACGTTGCCGGCGATCAGATGTCGCTCCACCTTGTTGCTGCGACCATCTCGGCGGAGGACGCCACCTTCATGGACAACCCAGGCGTCAATTTCGCCGGGCTTACATCGGCCGCATTGGATAACTTCTCGCCGTTTGGCGACTCTCCGGGCTTCTTGGAGGGCCGCGGCGGCAGCTCCATCACCCAGCAGCTGGTCAAAAACATCTACTTCACGCCGGAGGAGCGAACCGAGCGCAGCATCGAGCGGAAGCTGAAGGAGACAGCCATCGCCCTCGAGCTAACGCGGGACTACAGCAAGGATCAGATCCTGGAATGGTATCTGAACCTGATCTCGTACGGCAACGTTTTCATCGGCGCGGAGGCAGCAGCGAACGGCTACTTCGATACGACCGCCAAGGACCTCACGCTGCCCCAGGCGGCGATGCTTGCCGCGATCCCGTCCTGCCCTAGTTGCTACGACCCAATCAACGAACCCGAAGAAGCGCTGAAGCAGCGAAATGTCGTCCTCAGACGAATGTACGAGGAGGACTACATCAGCTTCTCCGAAATGACGGAAGCACAAGACACACCTCTCGAGGTCGAACTGCAGCCGTTCCCGGTGAACGCGCCGCACTTCGTCTTCAACGTCGTCCGCCCGGAATTGGAGCGCCTCTTCGGAGAAGAAGCCGTTCGGCGCGATGGCCTGATCGTCTACACGTCACTCGATCTCGACTTTCAGCGGCAGGCAGAAGCCACGCTGGAGGAGTGGATCACCACGTTTGAGTACTCTGGAGGCCACAACGGCTCTGTCGTCGCGATCGACCCGAAGACCGCCGAGATCATGGCGTACGTGGGCAGCCGCGACTACTTCCGCGACGACATCGACGGGCGCAACAACATGGCGGAGGCGCTCAACTCGCCCGGCTCCGCGTTCAAGCCGTTTACGTATCTGACCGCGTTCCTGGAATTGGGCTGGGGACCAGGTACACTCATCCTCGACACGCCGTTCCCAGGAGAGTTCTGGGACGGCGCTCGACCCCCGCGGAATCCGGGTACCGGATTCCAGGGCCCCATCACGGTTCGCAATTCACTCGGCAGTTCGCTAAACATCCCGGCGGTCAAAACGATCATGTACGCCGGCGTGGTCAACACGATCACCCAAGCGGAGAAGATGGGCATCACGGGCCTGGAACCCACCAATCTTGGCCCAGCGCTGACCGTTGGCGGCATCGACGTCAAGCTAAGCGACATGGTCTACGGTTACACCGCCTTCCCGAATCTCGGCGTCCTGAAAGGCGTCGAAAGCACCGTCGTCCGCCCGGAGGGCGAGCGCAATATTGAGCCCGTCTCGATCATTCGCGTCGAGGACCGGCAGGGCAACGTGATCTACCCGCTGATCGCGGGCGAGCCTTCCGCCGATGGCCCCTTCCTACAGGAGCAGCGGGTGGCGCCGGAAGCCGAAACCTATATGATCAACAGCATCCTTTCCGATGGCTGCGCTCAGACAATCACGTTCGGCGGATGTGGCGCGCTCAGCATCCCGGGCCGTCCGGCCGGCATCAAGACAGGCACCAGCGAGCCGTTCGAGAATAGCTTCGCGATCGGCGACACGTGGGCCATCGCGTACACTCCGCAACTAGTCGTTGGCACGTGGTTCGGAAACGCGGACAACAGCCCAATGACCGACATCTCCAGCACTAGTGTGTCCTGGCGGACTGTGCGCGACATCATGAGCGCGTACCACGAAGGGCTGCCAGTCGAGGCATTCAGGCGACCGGCGGGCTTGGTTCAAGCCGAACTGTGTATGCCCTCCGGACTGCAGGCGACAGAGACTTGTCCGATCAAGAATCCACCAGATCTCTTCGTGAGCAACAGGCTTCCATCAACCGCGGATGACTGGTGGACAGTGGCCGAAATCGACACGCGTACCGACAAGCTCGCGGGCCCGCTCACGCCAGAGGAGTTCGTTGAGACGCGTTTCTACCTCCAGATCCCCGAAGGCCTGAGCGCTTGGGAGCAGAACCAAGCGCTGGAGTGGGCCAAAGAGTTGGAGACCGCCAGCTCCGACGAAGCGCCAACGGAGCAAACTGACGTGCGCGATCTGCCGAACGCGATCACGTCGCCGGGGAGGGCCGAACAGGTGACCGGCGATGCGCCCATCCTAGGCCGCGCTTTCTCGCGCGACTTCATCAGCTACCGGCTGGAGTTCCGCTACGACACTCAGCCCGGCGACTGGCAAACGATCGTCGCGAGCGACAACTCGGTACCGGAAGGCACTCTAGGCATCTGGCGCAACGAGGGCCTCCCGCCAGGCCTCTACTCGATCAGACTCGTCATCGACGATGAACGCGAGGGCGAGAGCGAGACGCGGGTCCAAGTCCTGCTCGTCCCCGGCGTCGGCGAGGACACCTTCGACAACCCAGAACCCGAGCCGAAGAAGGACGAGCCTATCAAGAAGGAAGATACCGGGTAGTTTCGGGTCACTATCCTCCGGACTGCAACGCCTCGTCTAGTTGAGCGGCGCTCGTAAACCCAGCCGCCGTACGTAAGAACGTCCCTACCCCACCCGCTTGCTCCAGAAGCGTTCGTACTTGTTCACCGGTCGGGTCGACTGCGCCTGGACTCGTTGCGTAAATCCCTCTCGCGGCGAAGAACGCCTGATTGATCCGCCGAAACACCACATCCTGCGCTGCCAACTCCAAGCGGCGCTTCTCCATAAGAGCCTCTGCGGCTTCAATTTGGCCGGCTGGCAGCAGCACCTCAACGTCCAGCCGCAGTTCTCGCAAGAACGCGTCGACGTCCACTGTGGGTCGGTCAGGCTCTGGCTCCACATCTGAGGCGTCGGCAGGAACGGGGTAGCGTTCGACGACCAATGCCGCCAACGCATCGCCGGCCACATCCGCGACGGTCTCATTCAACGTCCGTAGCTCAATACTGTTGTAGTAACGAATGCCAAGGGGTTTGAAAAACAGATAATGGTGCACCCACTCGTGCGCGATGACGGAGACGAGCCTTCGATAGTCGCCGGCGGGCGCCACGATGCTCGGATAGGTCGCGGCGCCAGACAGTGAACCCACAAGAGCGGAGACGTTGCCGGCGCTCTCGACCTCCGCTTCCCGCTCGACCGCTTCGTCAAGCGAGAGGCCGGGCCTAAGCGGTCGCCGCTCGATCAGCTCGATGCGCGAGCGAGGCGAAATCGAGAGGGAGCGAGGTGGTTCGTCGAACTCGACGTCGACCGGAGGAAAGACCCAGCGGGCGGCCGGGAAGAACGGCAGCGACGACTCCAAGCCAGCCTCCTCCAGCACCGCAGTGAGGCGGCCTTCGATGATCGCTTCTGCATCGTTTTCGAGTTCATCCCGCTCGGCCAGAAGAGCCTGCAGCTCGTCCGCATCGCCAGCAGCGAACGCGACCTCCACGCCTCGGATCTGATCGGTCAGGAGCAGGAAACGTTGCAGGCGCTCGTCCTCATCCTCTCTGCTGAGCCCGCCACCGAAGAATTGCCCTGTGAGGTAGAGCCACTTGCCGGGGACGTGGCGCAACTCCCAGTGAACGACGTTAAAATCGTCCTCGTCCGGCATCGGAACGGCCAGCGAGACCGCTCCCGCGATGAGCAAGCAGATCACAGGGATCGCCAGCGCCAGCAGCCAGCCTTTATAGCGTCTCGCGAAGCTAGACATGTCTGGATCAGGCTACCACCTGCTATGCTGGCAGCGTCACGAAGGCGGTGTGTTCACCGGGAGGCCCAACATGAGCAAGTTAGAGTTTCACGATTGCCTACAGCGCTTCTTCGCGCGGATGTACCCGGACATCGATCTCGACACGATTACGTTTCGCGAAGGTCTGCCGTTCTACGTTCAAGGCACGCCCGACGCCATCACGGTAGGTAGGCGTATCTACTTCGACGCAGGCAAGTACGACACCCGTAGCCGCCGAGGCGTCGCGCTGATCGCTCACGAGCTGTTCCACGTCCATCAGGGCTCAGGCGGCCCGGGCATTTGGTTCGCGCGCCCGTTCTACCTCTGGTACTTCATCCGCAAGGTGACGAGCGGCTGGACGAAGGGGCGCAAGCATCCATTGGAGATCCCGGCCTACGAGCGGCAGGACGCGGTGGCCGCAGCCTATGACGCGGCCGCCGCGGCCTCGGGCAGGCGGAGCCCATGCGCCAGCTCCGAGGGGGAGCCCCCGCAGATCGACCAAGCATTCATCGACGCGTTCTACAAGGCGTTCTCAGGCTGAGTACTCCGTTAACCAGCGATGGCATACGCTGACTACATGGCCGACACCCCGCTGCTCGAAGCCAAGGGGCTGACAAAACGCTACGGCTCGACCATCGCGCTGGAGTCGGTTGATCTCCAAATCACGGCGGGCGTAACCGGTCTGGTCGGCCCCAACGGCGCTGGGAAGAGCACGGCGATCAAGCTCTTCCTGGGCTTGATCGCTCCAACCGAAGGCTCGGTCACCGTTCTGGGCATGCCTACCTATGAAGCGCTCGAGGCACGAGGGCGGCTTGGGTACATGCCCGAGCACGACTGCCTTCCTCCCGCAATCTCCGCCTCGGAGTTCCTCGGCCATCTGGCCCAGGTCAGCGGCCTACCGCCGGAGCAGGCGCGCATTCGCGCAGCAGATGTCCTGCGCCACGTTGGATTACGAGAAGAGCGCTATCGCCCGTTGAGCGAATACTCGACCGGCATGAAGCAGCGCGTCAAGTTCGCGCAGGCGCTGGTCCACGACCCTGTCCTCGTGCTGATGGACGAGGCCACTGCCGGCCTGGACCCGGCAGGCCGCGAAGAGATGTTGGAGCTGATCCGGCGCACGAGCCGTGAGGCCGGCATCAGCATCCTACTCTCGACGCACTTGATGGGCGACGTCCATCGAACGTGTGACCGGCTCATCGTGCTGGAGGGCGGCCACGTGGTTGAACAGGGTGCCCTGTCCGGATTCACTCAGGAGACCTCGACACTCGTGATCGACGTCGACGACGCAGAAAAGCTCGCCGCCGTGCTGTCGAATCGGGGTTTCGAGACTGACAGGGACGGAAAATCCCTTGTCCTCGAACTTGCCAGCGACGAGGTGTATGACACGGTACGCGATGCGATCGTGGAGGCGGACATTCGCCTGCATCGAATGGCGCCCCGACGAGGCGGCCTGACGGACATCTTCAGGAAACAGCGCGATGACTAACGCTACCGGCGAAGTCTTTGATATCGGGTATCAGCGCTACGATGGGCCGCGCGAAGGCCGAATGCGCGCGCGTAAAGCATTGTGGCTCAACGGCGTAAGAACGGCCATCGGACTTGGCCGCGGCTGGCAATCGAAGGTACTGCCCGGTCTCCTGTTCGTCGCCGTGATAGTACCTGCCCTACTGTTCAGTTTCATCGCCTCCACCGCCGACATCGGCGACG
The DNA here is from genome assembly GCA_003228685.1 of Chloroflexota bacterium. Classification (GTDB taxonomy): domain Bacteria; phylum Chloroflexota; class Dehalococcoidia; order DSTF01; family RBG-16-68-14; genus SZUA-185. The sequence continues at coordinate 31,675 of QIFC01000096.1, read as the reverse complement.
AGGTGCCGTCACAAGCGGACTACTTCTGGATCGTCAACATCGTCATCTTGCTGTTCTCTGCCACAACAGCACCCGAAATGCTCATCCCTGACCGGCGAGACCGCGTACTAGACCTCTATCTGGTACGGCCCCTAACAACCACGGACTACGTCATCGGACGCTGGCTGGCCTTCTTCTCGGTCATGCTGCCGCTCGTGTACGCGGGCCAAGTCGTTCTCTTTATCGGTCTGACGCTTGGCGCGAATGAGCCGTTCGACTACCTCGGCGACCACTGGCTCGACGTTCCGCGCTTCCTTCTCGTTGGAGCCGCCATCGCTGCCTTCGCAACGTCCATCCCGCTGGCTGTATCGACGTTTACCATCCGCCGGACATATGCTGCCGCGATCGTCATTGCGCTCTTCATCGTCTCGTTGCCCATCGTGAGCGGCCTCACCTTCTGTGAAGAACATGAGCATGGCCGGTCCGGGACAGTTCAGAGCGAATGCGAGCCCGTAACGGGCGATGCCGCGAAATGGATCGCGCTCCTCTCGTTTACCGAGGTTCCCTTGCACATCAGCGACCTCGTCTTCGATGAAGATAACGGTTCGGACGTTGCCGCACTCGTGCGCGAACACAACGTCGTGGTGCCGATCGGATGGCTCTTGCTTCTGACGATCGGACCGGGCTTTCTGCTTTGGTGGCAGTACCGGAGGTTAGCGCCATGACGAACGCTGAAGCGCCCGCGGCGCATATGCCGACGATCGACGTACAGAGCATCTCGAAGTGGTTTGGCAACGTTGTCGCCGTCAACGATATCTCGTTCCAGGTACTGCCAGGCATCACTGGCTTGGTCGGCAGTAACGGGGCAGGCAAGACGACGCTGTTGCGCATGATCACCGGCCTGGCGAAGCCCTCGGAGGGCTCGGTCAGTGTCTTCGGTGAGCCCGCACGCAGCGGTCCTCACCTGTACAGCCGGATCGGCGTGATGACCGAGCAGGAAGCGGTGTACGACGTCCTGACGGGTCGGGAATTTGTCGCGCTCGCCGCCGACATGCATGGAATGAGCGACGGAAACACGGCCGCCGATCTTGCAATCCAACGGGTTGGCCTCACAGACGTGGCCGGGCGCACACTGGGGACGTACTCGCGAGGCATGCGTCAGCGCATGCGGCTGGCGGTGGCGCTCGTGAATGAACCCGAACTGCTCGTACTGGACGAGCCCTTGAGCGGCACCGACCCCCGCCAACGGCTCGAGTTCGAACACCTTATGCTCGAGCTAGCAGCCGAAGGGCGCACGATCCTGATCTCCACGCACGTCTTGGACGAAATCGAAACGCTCGCCGACAACATCTTGCTCATGGCCGCCGGAAAGCTAGCCGCATCCGGCGACTTCCACGCTATCAGGGCGAAACTAGACGAACAGCCGTACAACGTGCGGGTCGTATCGAGCAACGCCAGGGCGATGGCAGCGGCTTTGATCAGCCTGGAAGCGGTCGATTCCGTGAACATCGTCGATGAAGACGCACTGGTTGTGCTCAGCAGAAACGTCGAGGCGTTGCAGCGCTCGATTCCTCAGATCGCGAAAGAGCAACGAATCCGGCTCTTGCGCGTAGAGCCGCTCGACGAGTCGCTCGAGAGCATCTTCGGCTACTTGGCGGAGGCCTGATGGGAGCGCTATTTCGACTCTCGATACGTCAGCTCACGGGTAAGGTGAGGCTTCTGCTGCTCGTGCTCCTTGCCGCTCTTCCGGTCGGTCTGGCAATTCTCTTGACGCTGGCGTTGGGCGAAGACGAGACCTCCAATTCGGAGTATATCGACCTGCTGCTGGATGCCCTGCTTATCAGCGTGGTGATGCCAGTGATCTGCCTCGTGCTTGCGACAGCAGCATTCGGCAACGAACTGGAGGACCGCACGCTGAGCTACCTGACGATGACGCCCATTCCTCGCTACCAGATCGTCCTCGCGAAGCTCCTGTCGGCGCTCATAGTTGGCATTCCGCTCGTCGTGATCAGCGGAGTCATCACCACAGTGGTCGGTGACGGCGGGATGGGGACGAAGCTCGTCGTCTTCGACAGCCCGCTGCGAGCGTCTGCGGCAACCGGGGTCGCTCTTCTCCTCGGGACGGTCGCCTACAGTACCGCATTCATGTGGGCAGGCCTATTGACCACGCGCGCGCTGCCCTTCGCGCTGATTTACGTTCTGCTCTGGGAAGGCGTGATCGCCTCGTTTTTCGGAGGCATTCGCTACATCAGCGTGCGCGGGTACACATTGGGCCTTGTCCATGGGCTGGACGAGGTGAGCTTCGGAGAACTCGGTAACCGCGCGATTGAGTTTCCCGCCGCCCTTGTGGGGGTGCTGGCCGTCACGGTTGGGTTCTTCCTGCTGACAGTCAGGCGTCTCCAGAACATGGATGTGCCGTGACGAACAAGCCACAAGCGCCAGGCTAGAAGAGTTCGAGCGCCACCTCGCGCACTTTGGCGGCGGACGGCATGAAGGCCATTTCGAGGGGACGGCTGAAGGGAATGGGCGCATGGGGGGCAGTCACCTTTTTCACCGGAGCGTCCAGATCGTCGAAGGCCTGGTCGGCCACCAGCGACGCAACATCGGCGGCGAGGCCACAGCGGGGGAAGCCCTCATCGACGACGACAACGCGGCCCGTGCGTCTCGCGGAGGAGAGAACGGTCTCCTCGTCCAACGGCGAAAGGCTGAGCAGGTCGATGACCTCCGCGTCGATGCCGTCACCGGCCAGCGCCTCCGCCGCAGCCATGCACGTGGCCGTCGTGAGCGCGGCGCCGATGAGCGTGAGGTCCTTGCCTTCGCGCGCAATGCGCGCCCGGCCGATCGGGAACTCGTATGGTTCCTCAGGCACATGCTCCTGCCGGCCCAGCAGCAGCTTGTGAAGGCAGAAGACGACCGGGTCGTCGTCCCTGATTGCGGCGGTGAGCAGCCCTTTCGCGTGGTATGGCGACGAGGGCACAACTACCTTCAGGCCGGGGATGTGCGTGAAGAACGAATAGAGCATTTTCGAGTGCTGCGCGGCCATGCCGATACCGGCGCCGATGTGCGTAATGAGGGTGAGAGGCACGCTGGTCCGGCCGCCAAACATGTAACGCATGAAGGCCGCCTGATTCATCACGGGATCGAGGCAAACCCCGATGAAGTCGACGAACATCAGCTCAGCCACGGGCCGCAGGCCGGTGGCGGCAGCCCCAACTGCCGCGCCCAGGTAGCCGATCTCCGAGATCGGCGTGTCCAGCACGCGTTCCGGACCAAACTCAGAAGAGAGGCCTTTGTATTCCGCAAACGCCCCACCCCACGCGTCGGCCTGACCCTCGGCCTCTCGACCCGCGCCGCCTGACACATCCTCGCCCAACAGGATCACGGAGCTGTCGCGGCGCATCTCGTCTCGCAGCGCCTCGTTGATCACCTCTCGCGTGCTGATGACGCGTTCGCCGGCAGTCATGGATAGCTCGTGTACACGTCGGCCGTGAGTTCATCTGGCGCTGGATCCGCACTCGCTTCGGCAAACGCGACGGCCTCGTCCACCCGCGCTTCCATCTCGGCCTTGATCCCGTCAAGCTGCTTCTCAGCTACGCGGTGATCTCCCCGCAGCCGCTCCGCGAGCAGGATCAGGGGGTCGCGCGACCGATACGACTCAACCTCCTCGGCGGACCGGTAGGTAGCCGCGTCTCCCAAGAAGTGGCCATAGTATCGGTAGGTCTCGCACTCCAGGAGGACCGGACCCTTGCCGGCGCGCGCGTGATCGACCGCCTCCCGCGCTTTCGCGAAGACATCGAGCACATCCTGGCCATCGGCGATTGTGCCCGGCATCCGGTACGCGGCGGCCCTATCGGCGACGTGATCCGCGGCGAGCGCGTATTCGACGGGTGTCGCTTCGCCGTAGCGATTATTCTCACAAACGAACACGACGGGGAGCTCCCAGACGGAGGCGAGATTGAGGGCCTCATGGAACATGCCGATGTTGGCGGCCCCATCGCCGAAGAACGAAACGACGACTCTCCCCGATTTCGTCACTTTGGCCGTCAGGCCCGCGCCGCAGGCGATTGGCATCCCGGCTCCGACAATCCCGTTGGCGCCGAGCATCCCCTTCCGAAAGTCCGCGATGTGTATCGAACCACCCTTCCCTTTGCACGTCCCGGTAGCCTTGCCGAAGAGCTCCGCCATCATCTCGTTCGGATCGACGCCTTTGGCGAGACAGTGGCCATGGCCCCGGTGGGTGGAAGTGACGTAGTCGTCTTCATTCAGAGCAGCGCAGACTCCGGCAGCCACGGCCTCCTGGCCTACGCAGAGGTGCCCGGTGCCGACGAACTTGCCTTGTCCGACGAGACTCACGAACCGCTCTTCGAATGCCCGGATGAGCGCCATTGTCTCGTAGAACCCAAGCAGTTGCTCTTCTGAGGGGTGCGTCTCGGGCTGTCCAGCCTTGGCCTTACCCAAGGTCAGACACTTCGGCTGTCCGGGATTTTCTGTTCTTGGTCATGAAACGATTTTGGGCCCCGCCGGCGAGCACCGTCAAGTGCCGAACGGCGCAGATTCAGAGCTGTTGAAGCGTTGGCGCTGCCTGGCCACCGATACGAGCCTCCTGTAAGATCGTCAGGCTGTCCCCACGCCGGCCGCGAGGCAGACCTGCAACCAAGGAGGTACATGTGCCACCCGAGTTTCCCATCATCGTAGGCGTTGGCCAGATCACGAATCGCTCCGTCGATGCGCAAACGTCAAAAGAACCGCTGGAGCTGATGGACCTCGCGGCTAAACGCGCGGAGGAGGACGCCGGAGTGGGCGCGTTGCTGGCGAAGGTCGATTCCGTACAGGTCGTGGGCGTGCTCTCCTGGCCGTCGGCCGGCCCGCCGGCGGACCTGGCGGCACGGCTGGGAGCGCAGCCCTCCGAGACCCTCTACACGACGATCGGCGGCAACACGCCCCAATCGCTTGTGAACGAAACGGCCGAGCGCATCGTCCGCGGTGACGTGCTACTGGCGCTCCTCGCCGGCGCCGACGCGGTACATAGCCTCCGCCTAGCGCGAAAGTGCGACGAACAGCTATCGTGGGCGTCTCGTGGCCAGCCGGCGACCAACTGGGGCGACGGCCGGCCGGGCTCCAACGAGCTGGAGGGGAGGCACGGCGCGACGATGCCCATCCACTTCTACCCGTTCTTCGAAAACGCGCTGCGCGCCCAGCAAGGGCATTCAATCGAGGCTCATCAGCACCACATTGGCGAACTCTACGCTAAGTTCGCGGCAGTCGCCCGCGACAACGAGCACGCCTGGTTCCGAGACGGCAAGACGGCGGAGGAGATCGCGGCGGTTTCGGCAGCGAACCGGATGGTCTGCTTCCCCTACACGAAGTACATGAACGCGATGCTAGAAGTCGATCAAGGGGCGGCGCTGCTGATGACGTCTACATCGGTGGCTCGGGAACTCGGCATCCCTGAGGAGCGCTGGATCTACCTCCTGGGCTGCGGCGACGCGGTGGACCACTGGTTCGTCTCAGAGCGGACGAACTACTACTCTTCGCCGGCGATCCGGGCGGCGGGCAGCCGGGCGCTGGGCATGGCCGGCATCGGGATCGATGACGTCGGCTACTTCGATCTCTATAGCTGCTTCCCGTCCGCCGTGCAGATCGGACGAGACGCGCTGGGCATCGCCCCGGACGACCCGCGGCCGCTGACGGTGACCGGTGGGCTTGCGTACTTCGGCGGGCCCGGCAACAACTACACGATGCATTCGATCGCCCAGATGGTGGAGGTACTGCGGGAGAACCGCGAGCGGACCGGTCTCGTGACGGGCCTAGGTTGGTACGTGACGAAGCACGCTGTGGGCGTCTACGCCGGGCGGCCGCCCTCCGGAATATGGGAGCGCACCGACCCGAGCGTCGACCAGGCCGGCCTCGATGAACTCACACGCCCGGAGGTGGTCGACGCAGCGGACGGCCCGGCGACGGTCGAAACGTACACCGTCGTCCATGACCGAGAAGGCGCTCCGCAGCAGGGCATCGTGATCGGGCGCCTCGACGACGGGCGGCGCTTTGTCGCCAACACACCAAGCGATGTCAGCCTGCTGGAATCGATGACGGCACGGGAGTTTGTCGGCGAACAGGGAACCGTACTGCACGACGCGTCGACGAACACAGACACGTTCACCGTGTAAGGGCCATTGTGGAGCAGCCATCGCGGCAGCGGCCGGGCCAGTCCGGGCTCTACTACGAGACCCATGGCACACAAGGACCCTACGTTCTCCTGGTGCACGGTTTTCTTTCCAGCCGCGCCCAATGGCTTCCCAACTTGCCCGCGCTCGCCGCCTTCTGCCGGCCAGTGATCGTCGAACTCTTCGGGCACGGCCGTTCCCCGGCTCCGGACGACCCGTCCTCATACACCCCAGAGCACTACGTCGACGAATTTGAGACGATCCGCGCCGCCCTTGCCTGTGAGCGCTGGTTCGTGTGTGGTCAATCTCTTGGCGCGGCACTCACCCTCCGCTACGCCTTCGATCACCCAGACCGCGTGCTCGCCCACGTATTCACCAATTCCAACTCTGCCCTCGCCGAGCAGGGCTGGAGCGATCGAGTGCGCCCAGCGATGGAGGCCCAAGCGCGTGCCCTTGAAGCTCAGGGCCGTGATGCGCTGGACGAACATCCTCTCAACCCGGCACGAGCGCGTCGCCTGCCGCTCGCCGCAAAGGATGCGCTCGTCGAAGACTGCAAACTGCACGACGTTCAGGGCATCGCGTTCACGGGCCTGTACACGGTGCCTGACTCCTCGGTGCGCGAGCGCGTGACCGAAAACGATGCGACGGCGCTCCTGGTCGTTGGTGAGCGAGAGAAGCGATTCGCGAACCACCGGCGCTTCGCCGAGGAGAACATGCCGCTTCTTCACGTGATGGGCCTCAACGCTGGTCACGCCGTCAATCTAGAGGCGGCTAACGACTTCAACGATGCGCTGAGCGGGTTCTTCAAGCGCAACCTCAGCCGATGACACAAAGCTAGCCAGATCGCACCATTGACGCTGGGCATGAAGGCCAAACGGCCCATGACGGCGACTCCATGCGAGGCGTACACTCCACCAATACAAGATAGGAGGAACGCCATGTACTTAGAACTCAACAAGGACCTGACGCCTGAGCAGGCGACGCTGAGAGACGAGACGCATCGATTTGCCGCGGAGGTCATTCGCCCCGCGGCGATTGAACTCGACAAGCTCACGCCAGAGGAGGTGATCGCGCCCGAATCGGTCTTGTGGGACGTCTTCCGCAAGTACTACGGTCAGGGCTACCATCTGCGCGGGTTTCCCAAGGACCTGGGTGGCCCGGGTCTGGGGCCGCTGGATGCACACATCGTCGCTGAAGAGTTTGGCTGGGCTTCTCCCGGCCTCTCCATCAGCCTGGGCGTCACCGCGATGCCGTTCACATTCGCGGCGCGATACGCGGCCCTGACCGGCAACAAGGACCTGATGGATGACCTTGTGACGCCCTATGTGGAGGACCGAGAGGGCAAGTACATCGGCTGCTGGGCGATCACTGAGCCGGAACATGGCTCGGACGGCCTGCTCTTCGGCACGAAGCAGTTCCACGACCCTGACATCACCTTCGATGTGCAGGCACGGCCGGACGGCGATGATTGGATCATCAGCGGTCAGAAGTCGGCATGGGTGTCGGACGGCACTATTGCGACCCATGCGTGCACGTTCCTCACAATCGACCCGTCGCGCGGCATGAACGGCGGCGGCGTAGCAATCATCCCGCTCGATCTTCCCGGCGTGTCCAAGGGGCCTCCGTTGAACAAGCTGGGGCAGCGCGATTTAAATCAAGGCGAGATCTTCTTCGACGAAGTGCGCATCCCCAGGCACTACATGCTGGTGGACCCCGACACGTATCCGGCGATTATCGACGGCATCCTCGCCGGCGCGAACGCCGGGATGAGCACATCGTTCACCGGGCTCGCCAGAGCCGCCTTCGAGGAAGCCCTGGCCTACACGCGTCAGCGAGTGCAGGGCGGCAAGCCCATCTGCGAGCATCAGCTCGTCCAGCACAAGCTATTCGAGATGTTCAGAAAGGTGGAGTCGGCACGTGCGCTCTCGCGGGCGGTATCCATCTACAACCGGTCGACTGTGCCGCCGGCCACCGAGTATTCGATCGCGGCGAAGGTCCACTGCACGCAGACGGCCTTCGAGGTGGCCAGCGATGCGATCCAACTGATGGGTGGATACGGCCTGAGCAAGGAGTTCCACGTCGAAAAGATCTTCCGTGACGCCAGGGCGTCCATGATCGAAGATGGCTCGAACGAAGTTCTAGGCCTGGCGGCCGCCCGGCGCATCGTCGATGGATACCAGATCTGAGCAGCATCCTGACTGGAAGGCGACCACGATGAATGTCGGCGACACGCTCCGCAAGAACCTGGAGTTCTGGCACTGGTACCCGCGCCTCCTCTGCGAAGGGCTGACGGACGAGCAACTCCATTGGCAGCCCGGGGACCATCCCAACCACATCATGTTCACGATGTGGCACGCGTACCGTTCGGAAGATGAGATCCTGCATGGCCTCCTGATAGGACAGCCAAGCGTCTTCACGTCCGGAGGTTGGGCGGAGCGGTTGCCAGTAGCCGAGCCAGGGACCCCTCCGTTCGGGACGGGCTTGACTCGCGATCAGATCGGCCATATTCGCTTGAGCCTGGACGAACTGCTGGCGTACGCCGACGCAGTACAGCAGGCCATCCAGGCCTATGCTGACGGGCTAGGCGATGAGGAGGCCGCTCAGGAATTGCCGCTTCCCTTCTTTGAGGACATATACCCGATGCTGGGGACCGCCACAAAAACGGAGGTCTTGCTGTTCTTTTCGATCGGCCATACAGCGGAGCATCTGGGAGAAGTTCAGTACATCAAAGGTCTGATGGGGATGCACGGTGCGCCCTTGTGATTGCCCAGACTGAACTTGAAGGGTGGTGCGCATGGGCTTTTGCGAGGTAGTCGAAGGGCGACACTCAATCCGGGCGTTCCAGGAGCGCGATGTGGAGGACGCCAGCTTGGAAGCCATCCTGCGCGCTGCCAGGAGAGCGCCGTCGGCTGGAAACTTGCAGGCTTACAGGGTGGCCGTTGCTCGGGCCTCGTCGGTGCGCCGATTGCTAGCCCAGGCAGCGCTGGACCAGGGCTTCGTCGCGCAAGCTCCCGTCGTGCTGGTCTTCCTGGCTGACGCTGCGGCCTCGGCGGTGAAATACGGGCGGCGAGGCGAAACGCTGTACGCGACGCAAGACGCGACTATCGCCTGCGCCTACGCGCAGCTGGCGGCCGCAAACGCCGGTCTGGGATCATGCTGGATCGGGGCCTTCCATGAAGACAAGGTGCGGGCCGCCCTCGGTGTGGAAGAGCCGCTGCGCCCGGTCGCTCTTCTGCCTCTTGGCTACCCTGCGGAGGTCCCACGGATGACACCGCGGCGTTCCCTGGCCGAGATGGTGTTGGACATTCGCGAAGATGCGTGAAGGCTCACGTTGCAGTTTCTGAGTCCCCGGCCTGCAGGCCAGCCTGCAGCAAGATCCCGTTGTGAATGAGAAAACTGCGGACCGTATTGCCCCACTTGCCTCGCGTCATCCGTGATCCTTCGACTTGTGCCTGAAACTGGGTGATGAGGTTGGCATAGCGGCGCCGGCCTTTGGCGCGCACACGCTTCTCCCCGTCTCGCACCAAGACGCACTCGTCGATCACGGAGTCAGGGTCCTTGCCGGCGAACCCGCAGAACGCCTCCAATATCTCGAGGCGCTCTTCGTCGCCACTCTCCACGCCACCGCCCCAGTGCTTACGCAGACCATCCAGCCATGTCTTCACCGTAGCGTAGTCCATGAGCGGTTGCAGGTCTGTCACGAGACCCTCACATCGGCAGGCCCAGCCGCTCTGCCAGCCGCTTGATTTCGTCCATGCGCTCCTGGTTGCCGGGCGTCGCGGGCTGCTGGATCATGTTCGCCTGCTTCAGCCGCTCGACGACGGCCTCGTCGCGCTGGAACGGCGTGCCGAACGCGCCGTCATAGTACTGTTCCTCGAACGGCGGGCGCGGCCGCTGGCCGCCCGCGGCCGGCGACTCCGCCGGATAGCCGACCAGCAGGACATAGAGTGGGACCCAGTCATTGGGAACGTTGAACACCTCTTTAGCGATGTTGGAGTTGAAGGCGCTGAAGCATGCGCCCAGCCCTTCGTCGAAGGCAGTGAGCAGCGCCTGGCACATGGCGATCCCGCAGTCGGCGGCGGCGGCAACGGCGTACCCTGGCCCCTCGGTCATCGGCCTCAGGATCTGCGGGTAGACAAACTCATCCACGAACTTATGGGTCCATCCGTGGGTGGGCGCCAGCGCTCCAACGTCCACCAGTTCCCTGAGACGGCTGCCTTCGATCCGGTTGACGACGCCCAAGTCGGCGTACCAGTAGATGTGAACGGGAGCGAGTTCCACGTTGAGCGCCGTCACCGGTGTCTTGAGTTGCTCCAGCTTATCTTCCGGCAACTTGTCGCGTTCGATGACGATCGCCTTCGCCCAATGCGCGTTGACGGCGCACGACGCCAGTCGGGAAGCCTCCAGCATTGTCTGGATCTTCTCCCGCTCTACTGGCTTATCCGGCTCGAAGAACCGGATGGAACGCCTGTTGCCGATGACTTCCTTGAACTCCATGGTGCGCCTCCCTCGATTCGCCGTGATGGCGGCCAGACCGTGACAGGACCGGCCATCCGGATTCTGACCTCCAGTGAGGCGAGTGTCAAGGGACCTGGTTTGCAGCCTCGACCGCGCCCCGATTCGGAGCCTTAGCGTACTCATGTGCCTCCGATCGTGAAGTCTCAGATGGGCAGTTCGTTCGCGTTACCCACGGTCAGCTACGTCAGCCGCGCCGCCGTAAGGTGCCGAATGGCGCGGATTCATAGCTAGCCAGCGCGCGAAACGGGTGATTAGGGCCGTTTGCCTCTCGCGAAGTTCTAACGAACCCGTCAGAGTGGGCAGGAGCGACTGGCTCTCGAATTAGGCGCGTGCAACGCGCCGCGCTTAAACGTATCTGCCGGCGCCCGCCGAGGAGGAGACCGAATGCTGAGATCGACGAACGGCAAGGAGACATACCGCGTCGCGGGCTGCGACCTCGGCAAGTCGGCAGCCAAGTTTGTCATTGGGCGAATGAGCCGTGACGGCACGCTCAGCATCGAGAAGACGGAACTTGCCGAGCACGGCGGACATGCGATGGAGGCGTTCCGCGAGTGGTACCTCCGCGAGGACGTGGCCTCGTGCGCGGCCGTCGGCGCAACAGGGCTCCACGCCGATGAACTCACCGCTCCCGTAGTTGCGGGCCTGCCAGAGGACGCTTGCCTGCAGGCCGCGGTGCCACATGTGCTGGACGATGGCGCGTTGAATCTCGTCAGCATCGGCGCGCGCGGCTACGCCGTTCTCGCACGCTCAGCGGATGGACGCTTCCAGTTCCTGCAGAACGACAAGTGCTCGTCGGGCACCGGCGAGACCATGGTGAAGATCGCCGGCCGCTTCGGACTTTCGATCGAAGAGGCGGACCGGGCAGCCCTGGCGGCGGACGAGTCGATCTCCATCACGGCCCGCTGCTCAGTGTTTGCGAAGAGCGAGATGACACACTTCGGAAACCAGGGCCGGAGCGCTGACGCGCTTTTCCGCGGCTACTTCAACTCAATCGGAACGTACGTCTCCGCCTTGCTCGCGCGAATGCGGGTAGACGGTCCCGTGTATGTCATCGGGGGCTGCTCTCGCATCCGGTCGCTCGTCGCGGGCCTCGAGGAAGCGGCCGGCGTTGAGGTGCGCGCCGCCGAACACGCGCTGAACCTCGAAGCGATCGGCTCCTTGTCGCTCGCCGGCGAGCAGGTTCTCTCGGCAGGCGCACGGGCCCTCCCCCAAGATCCAGACGTCCTCATACAGGCGCAGGCTCGCCGGTTTCGGAACCTCAAAGCCCCGCGAGAGTTCGCCGATCGCGTCAACCGCTTGGAAGCGAAGCCCGTACCGCCCGGCGCGGCACGCGAGCCATCGATCCTCGGCCTCGACCTGGGATCGACGGGCAGCAAGGCCCTGCTCACATCGATCGCAACTGGCGAGGCGGTCCTCGATGTCTATGACAGCACGCGTGGGAATCCCGTCGAGGCGGCCCAGCGTCTGATCGCGACCCTTCTCGACCGAACTAAGGCCGACGTGCGCGCAATCGCGCTGACGGGCTCGGGTCGCGAGGCGGCAGCGACCGTGTTGCGCGCAGCCTACCCTGACTCCAGCGACCGCATCCTCGTCCAGAATGAGATCGTGGCTCACGCAACGGCGGCGATCCGCTGCGATGAGGACGCAGGCGAGAGCCTGTCGGTCGTCGAGATCGGCGGCCAGGACGCCAAGTTCATCCAGATCGCCGGCGGGCAGATCATCGAGAGCGACATGAACAGGGCCTGCAGCGCCGGGACCGGCTCGTTCCTGGAAGAACAGGGCAAGTTCTTTGGGATCGAAGAGATCGAGGAGTTCACGGAGCTGGCCCAGCAGGCCGAGGCCCCGCCCGAACTGGGGCAGATGTGCACCGTACACGTCGCCGAGGCGGCGGCCGAGGCCAGTAATGAAGGCTTCGAGGTTTCGGAGCTCTTTGGCGGGTTTCAGTACTCGGTCATCCACAACTACATCGATCGGGTGATGGGCCAACGCACCTTCGGCCAGCGCATCTTCTTCCAGGGCAAGCCCGCGACGGGCCCGGCGCTCGCCTGGACGCTGGCGGCCGTCACCGGCCGGGAAGTCGTGGTGCCCGCTAACCCCGGCGCGATGGGCGCATGGGGGATCGGACTCTGTGCCCTAGAGGAGCTTGGCGCGGCGCAACTCGAAGCGGCCCCACCATTAGAACTGAGTGCTGCGCTCGGAGCGAAGGTTGTCGAGCGCAGCGAGTTCCAGTGCCGCGATCGGAACTGCGCGACACTCTGCAGCATCGAGAGGACCACCGTCGAGGTGGACGGCAGCCTGCAGACCGTCCACTCGGGTGGCGCCTGTCCCAAGTACGAGATTTCGACCGCGACGCGCCCCAAGCTGCCGCAGGAGGCGCCCAGCGCCTTCGACGAACGCTTGCAACTACTCGCTCCCTACCTTGAGGACCAGGAGGGTGAGGAGACCGTGGCACTGCCGTTTGTTGGCTCGCTATACGCTGTCTTCCCCTGGCTGGTCACGTTCGTCCGCGAACTCGGCTTCGGCGTGCGTGTACTGCGCGCCACCTCGAAATCGCTCTCACTCGGAGAGCAACGATGCTACTCGTTCGATGCCTGCGCCCCGGTCAAGATCGCCCACGGGATGACGGAGACAGACGCGGACCGGCTCCTCTTCCCCAAGATCCTAACGCTGGCTGATCGGGACGGCAGCAGCGGACGCACCTGCCCCATGGAACAAAGTCTTCCGGACATGCTGCGAGAGTCCCTCCATGCTCAGGGGCGTGCTACGAAGGTCGCGCACCCACTGCTCTCGTTCGATGAAGGGCTCGATAGCAAGGAATTACAGCGCCAGGCACGCAAGATGGCGCGCCTGCTCACAGGCAACGGACGCGGCGTGGCGGTGGCCATGAAGCGGGCAGCCGAAGCGCAGCACCGCTACGAGGCCGGCCTGGCAGCCATCGGCGAGCGCACGCTGGAGTACGGACGCCGCCTCGGCATACCGGTCGTCGCGGTCTGCGGTTCGCTCCACGTTATCCACGATCAGAACCTCAACGCGGCCATTCCACGTCTGCTTCGGGACAACGGCGTGCTCGCCATCCCCATGGACTGCTTCTCTATCCCCGAGGATATTCACCCGATGCCACGCATGTTCTGGGCGGAGGCGAACCGCGAGCTGCGCGTGGCCGCGGCCTGCCGCGAGCGCGGCGACGCCTACCCCCTGCTGCTCACGTCGTTCGGCTGCGGACCGGGCTCATTCACGGAACAGATCTACGCCAGGCTCATGGATGGCTATCCGCACACGGGACTGGAGACCGACGGCCACGGCGGCACAGCGGGCTATGTCACGCGGGTGCAGGCGTTCCTGCACGCAGTCCGGCAGCACGACCACCAGCCGTCACCCACGCCGGCAGAGCGCTTGCGCTTGTTGGAACCCCTGGCGCCCCTCTCGGCGGAAGAGGTGAAGAACGCGCGCCTCGTGATTCCGCCTCTTGGCGAACGAGGCTCACCAATGCGCGCCGCGAGCATGCGGTCCTTCGGGTTGGACGTGGTGTCCGCTGGGCCCACGACCAAGGACGCGATTCAACTTGCCAAGCGCGACTGCTCAGGTAAGGAATGCCTAGCCTACCAAGCCCTCTGGGGGAGCTTCCGCAAAACCCTGGAGGAGGACACTAGCAACAAGCCCATCTACCTGATGCAGGCGAGCGGCGAAGGCATGTGCCGCTTCTGCCTTTACTCGGTAAAGGACCAGATGTCGATGGAGCACATGAACTCCGACCGGACGATTGGCGTGGCCCACGGCATGTCCGGCGGCAACCCTGGGAACAGCGCCGACCCCTTGCTGAACTTCAGGATGAGCTACGCGAGTACGCTCACGGAGGACATCCTGACGCAGCTCGCCGCCTACAACCGCCCGCTTGAGAACCGCCCGGGAGAGTGCGACGCCCTCTACGACCAGTATTGCCACGAGGCGGAGGAGCTGCTGGAGCGTCCATCGCACGAGAGCGAGGATGGCGTCCCTGTCGTCGAGGCGTTGGGCGCGCTCAATGTGCGCGCCGCAAAGGAGTTCGCGGACATTGCATCGCGGGCCGAAGAAGACTCGGCGAGGCGAACGGTCTTCCTGGGCGGCGACTTCTACATCAAGGCGATGCCCGCCGCGAACGACGACATCATCCGGCGGCTCAACGAACGCGGCATGCAGGTGATCGTAGAGCCGATCGCGGTGATCATCGAGTACCTGGCGGAGGAGCGGATCAGCGACCTCTTCGGCGTACCCTCGCACCCGGCCATGAACAAGGTGATCAAGCGCGAGATGAAGCGCATGACGCGCGAGTTCTACGGGGCCGTTCGGAAGTACCACTCCTGGCTGCCGATCACGAACATCCCGGCCATGATGCGGGCGGCAGAGCCGCTGACCGGCCGGCATCCCGAGGGCGAGACGCCCGTGATCGTCGGGTCGGTGCTGCACGCCTGGCGCGAGCGTGAGTGCGATGGCGTCGTGTGCATCAACGGGTGGGGTTGCAGCCCCGCGCTGGCGAGCGAGAGCCTGCTGCGGCATCAGCATGAGATCCCCATGCTCTTCGTGTACAGCGACGGCACGCCGATCGACGAACGCCGGCTGAATGCCTTCGCGTTCCGGCTGCGCCGGGATCCTGCTCGCACGACGGTGGCAGCGGCGCAGCAAGCAGCGGCGCGCGTTCCTGCCGGCACGACGGTGTAGCGGATCCCGCCTGTGGGCAGGCGGGGCGGCGCTGGAGACTGTTTGGTAATATCGCCCTCTCTGAACCAAGCTTATGTTCGGTCATATATCTGGGATCTGTAAAATCGCTTGCCATAAGAGATCCCTTATGGAAACTGGCCGCGCGGCTGTGGAAGGACGGCGCACGGTGACTCTCCCTTCCGCTGCGCCATTCGACCGTTCTCTCGCATGATCAAGAGATCGTAACCGGGAGGCGGGCTTGCTCACAGGGGCCGGTGGCAGCGGGATGACGCGAGAGCATCTGCTGCCGCCACGGTATTAGCACTGCGGTTAGCAAACGGGCGTGCTGTATCCTCTGGAATCGCTGGCTAGCTGTTCGCCTCCGCCGGGCGTGAGCCGTTCCATGGTGATAGAAACAGCGCACAGCCGAGCGCCTGCGCCAAACTGCGCGCCCGTTAGTTTGAGCGTACCTTGGGTGTTCGCCAGGGAATGTATGCCTAGGCTCAGGAGGTTGACATCCACGTCCGCGATCCCCGATATGGACACGCCAGCAACCGACGAAACACGGTATTCGACGGTCACACTGATGACCGCATTCTCGGCGATGTTCGTACCTAAAGGCGGCTGGATGTCTGTAATTCGCATAACGTCCTGTTCCACCGGTGCGTCCGTCGGCGCTAGACTTGGCGTATCGGTCGGTTTCGGTTGAGGTTGCGGCGTGCCGGTTGGCTGGCCTAGTCCTGGTGTGCCTGTCGGCTGACCTGGCCTTGGCGTGTTCGCCGGCTGGCCCGGCGCCGGCGTGTCTGTCGGCCGCTGAGGCAAGGGTGTAGCGGTGGGTTGGCCGGGCCGGGGCGTGTCAGACGGCGCAGGCGTAACGCTCACGGTCGGGTCCGGACGGCACTCTTCGCTACTGATTGATTCGTAGTGCTGAATCGTCGCCGTAATGCCATCCACCTGGAGTTCGAACACATTGAAGCGAATGTCGCTAGGCTCTCTCCGGATGATGTCCACTAAGAAGCGAACGGTATTCCTCGTTGTCCCCACACCGGCCGCCAAGGAAGAGAGCGGCGAAAGCGTCGCCGATGTCAAAGCGAGGCGGGTGCCGGCTTCGTCCATGAGTTGCCGCTCTGTCACGCACCGGCGCGCATCCGCGCTGCCCTTAACGTCTTCAATCCAGAGCAGCATGGCATTGAACTGATCTGTGTCAGGCACGACCTCGACCATCCCTTCGGCGCGCGTGGTCAGGTCAACGATGTTCGCTTGGGTGAAAAACGCCCAAGACGGCAGGAACCGGCCGAGACGATCCTCCGCGACGAACAGCTCATAGCCATCCCCATCCAGATAATGCACGCTCACGTTGTCCCACATTGTCCCGTCCGCGCGATGGACCACCACTTCGATCTCCTCACCATCTTCGCCTTCGAAGAAGGCGCTGCCGTCCTCATTTGTTGAGGCCGTGGTGATAGGGACGCCAGGGAGCGTGGTTGAGTCACCGTCGTCGTCATCATCGGTGATGGCGGGAACGATCACGAAGATCGACACGAGGACGACGGCGCTCACGACGAACGATCCTAGTGCGGCAACGGAGAGTTTCATTCGGCCTCAATGTCCGTATTGGAGCGGCGGCGCGCGCCGACCAGGTACTGCTGTGGTGGCCGGAGTGTAACACGCAATCTGACGGTCTGCTCTCCCGCCCGAACTCCTAGTGCGTAGCCAACTGGTATAATCGCGGCGGATGGTCGCCACTTCTAGAAACCGTGGAAGAGAGGGCGCGATGGCCACGCCGTTCGGCCCTAGCCAACCGACCGCGACGTTCGGCGCCCGCATCGCCGCGTATCTGATCGACTCGATTGTGCTCGTAGCCGTGCTGCTGATCTTCTTCGCGATCGGCGGCGCGGTGCTGCTCTTCATGAGCGACCTCGGCAAGGAGGACCCGCCCGATGCAGCGTTCAACGCATTCATCGCGACCCTGATCGGCGGCCCCATCCTGTTTTGGTCGCTCCTGAACCTGGCGCTCACGCGGTGGCGCGCCCAAACGGCCGGCATGTACGTGGCGGGCATCATCGCGACATCTGATGAAGGCGACGTGCGGGCGCCGCGCCGGGTCTTGCTCCGCTGGTTCGGGATGAATCCGACACTCTACCACCCGCTGTTCGTTCCGGTGTGGTCGCTGTTGGCGGCGTACGCAACTTCGGTCACACTAAGCCGCGGCGTCCTCACGGTGACGCTTGCGCTCGTGTTGCTCTGCCTTGCCGTACCGATCGCGAGCCTCTTGGCGATGGCGCTGGACGGCGAGCGCCGTGGTATCCACGACCGTATCGCTCGCACACTCGTCGTCCCAGTAGACGCGCCTTGAGGAGAGATCCGCTGGGGCTGGACGAGCAGGACCGCTTGGAAAGCGACTCTGCTCGAAACGCGCGGAGGCTCGGCGTCCTGCTCGCAGTTGCGATCGGGCTCATGCTCTGCTCGCTCGCCCTCTCGAACGTGACTGAGGAGGGTCCTGCGACACGAAGCATCGCCAGAAGTCTCGCGATCCTTACCGAGGTCGACGCCTTCCTCGACGCCGAGTACGCCGGCCTGCGCGAACGCGCCAGCGCAACGACCGATGATGTTGCCCTAACCGACTTCCCGGTCGCCGTCGTCTTCACGCCAGAAGAAGTGCTGGCGACTGACCAAGCAGGGTTCCGAGAACTGCTCCTCTCTCGCTCGGCTCAGCGTGTTTACGATGACGGCGCCTCAGTGCTGCGAGAAGGACGCGACGACCAAGCAGGCTTCTTCTCGACGGAGAACGTCCTGCGGCGAGGACTGGAGGTGTTGCGCCCAACGCCGCACCGGATCTTCTTTGGACTGACCGCAGCGCTGGCGATTGGCGCTCTCATCTTGGCTCTCGCCCTTGGCCTAGCCACGCGCGGCTACGGCAGGCTGCTAGCGATCGGCTTGAGCGCCTTCCTCGTGGCGGCGCCGTTCCTTGCGCTCGCAATCGGCGTGCGGTTCGCGCTGCGCGTCGCCGCGGACGGAGCGGATGACTACGTCTCGCGGGAGTTCCTCCAACTCGGACAGGAGCTGGCGTGGGCTCCGATCCGTAACGGCATCATCTTCTCCGCGGGTACGGTGGTCCTTCTGGGAGCCGGCTCCTTCCTGGCGCGTTGGAGCGATGCAAGAAATCTCTAGCTTCTCACCATAACCGCTCGACCTTCCGGCCTACTCTGGAGTACTGTGATACGCACCCTAAACGGACAGGCGTCCAGTAACCATCAGGAACCGCAGCATCGTGCGTATGGTGAGCGCCCACGGGCGCTTCTCCATCCTTCTGCTCTGCGCGCTCGCCGCGCTTATCGCTATCGCTGTCGCCGCGCCCAGCCACGACCGCGCCAAGGCAGCAGCGAGGCCGGCCGCTGCCGTCCAGCGCGTGGTGTTGCCATCGACGCCGATCGATCCACCCCGCCCGCTACAACCGCTGTGGCTGACCGAGCTACCTGCGCGCTTCCCCAGCATGACGTCGCTGCTGGCACCTCGATTCTCGATCTTGCCCGACCACCAGATCGTGAGCTACTACGGCAATCCATACACGGACCTGATGGGCATCCTTGGCGCGGGCGACCTGGATTCGATGGCGGACGCACTCGAACGGCAGGCGGCGCGATACGACGCGCTCAACGGGCCGCGGGACGTTATCCCTGCGATCCACCTGGTGTACGCCGTCGCTCAACCTTACCCCACTGACAACGGCCTCTATCTCCAGTACGTCGATGAGGCCGCCGTCCTCCGCTATTTCGCGCTTGCTGAGGAGCGGGACATGCTCCTCTTCCTCGATCTGCAGATCGGCCGCAGCACGGTGAAGGACGAGGTCACGAAGGTGCTGCCGTTCCTCCGCAATCCGAGGGTGCATCTAGCGCTCGATCCCGAGTTTGCGGTCGATGGCAAAGATGCGCCGGGAGACGTGATCGGCAGCCTCAGTGCGGAGGACATCGACACCGCGCAGTCGATGCTGCAAGACCTCATCATCGCTGAACGGCTGCCGCCGAAGATTCTCATGGTCCATCAGTTCCTCGACGGGATGGTGCGCGGCGGCGAGTCGATCAGCCAGTACCAAGGCGTCGATCTAGTCATCGACATGGACGGGTTCGGTTCCGCCGCGGTGAAGCGGGCGACGTATGAGGAGTACGCAGGCAGGACGTACGCGGCCTACGCGGCGATCAAGCTCTTCTTCGACTACGACACGGACCTGATGTCCGAGCAGGACGTGCTGTTCCTGAACCCGACGCCGGCTGTCGTCATCTATCAGTAGCGCCGCGACCGCGCAGCCGAGCCTGTGCCTCACTTGCGAACGGTGAAGCACCAGGCGAAACGCGCTATCATCTCTATGCGCGTGATCGAGCGGGAGTAGCTCAGTGGTAGAGCATCTGCTTCCCAAGCAGAGGGTCGCGAGTTCGACTCTCGTCTCCCGCTCCAACACGAACATCCAATGGTAGGGGCCGTCATTTCCGCGGCCGCCCCCTTCCCCAATCCGTGACCATCTGCTTACTGAGCAGGACCATGCGCTAGCGGCCACGGCCCAAACCCGATGTAAGCGATCGTAGCTTGTCTCGAGCACGAGCCATCATTTGCTCTACAGCAGGCGTCTTGCGGGTAGAATGGGCGCATGGATGAAGCAATCGGCATCGCCGTGATTGGTGCGGGCGGAATCGCGGACGCGCACCTCTACTCCTACCAGCGTCTCGGCGACCGCATACGCAAGGTGGCGGTTGTCGACGTCGACGAAGCGCGCGCGTCGCGTGCCGCGGAGCGGTTCGAGTTCGGCGAAGCGCTAACCGATTATCAGGAACTCCTCCAGCGCGATGACGTGCACGCCGTCAGCGTCTGCACTCCACCGTTCCTCCACGTGGAGATGTCGGTCGCAGCGCTACAGGCAGGCAAGCACGTCCTGTGCGAAAAGCCCGTCTCGCCTACACTCGCCGGCCTCGACGAGATCGAAGCGGCCGCTAAGGAATCCGGGTGCGTCTTCTCGGGCGTGTTCCAACTCCGTTTCGGGCGCGGCGCTCAGCAGCTCCGAGCGGTGGCGGACGAGGGCGAATTCGGCCGCCTACACCTGGGCCTCGCGGAGACAATGTGGTTCCGAGACGAGGACTACTACCGCGTGCCCTGGCGCGGAACGTGGTCGACTGAGGCCGGTGGCGCGACCGCCAGCCAGGCCGTCCACGTGATCGATATGTTGCTGTGGATTATGGGCGAACCAACACGCGTCTATGCGGAGGCCGGCACCTTCCGCGTACCCATCGAAGTCGATGACAGCGCGGTCGCGACGGTCCGGTTCCAGAGCGGCGCCATCGCGGAGATCACGAGCACCACCAGCGCGCTGAGCGAGCAGCGCACATTGCTGGAGTTCCACGGCACTGACCTCAGCGCCGTCTCGCAGGGGACGGTGTATGAGTGCACGATCGAGCCGTTCTTGCTGTCCAGCGTCGCGAACCCGGACCACGCGGCGGAGCTCCAGCGGGAGATGGAGGAACGCATGCCAAAGGGATATAAGCTGCTGCATCGCGGGCCGATCACGGAGTTCGTCGACGCCATCGCCGAGGGCGGACGGCCATCGGTGGGGATCGACGACTGCCAGCGGGCGCTTCAGATGACCACCGCGATCTACAAGTCCGCGATGACGCAGCAACCGGTTACGCTTCCAATCGAGAAGGATGACCCGTTCTACAGCGCGTTGCCTCCTGATGGGTTCGCGCTTCCTGGATCTTGACATCACTGACAGTGCGCGGCAAGCTGCCAGGGCAACACGTCTGGAGAAGGCCATGAATCTCGATCTAGCCGGACTGATACCCGCAGTCGTCACTCCGATAGGCGAAGACGGCGCTGTCGATGAGACGAACCTGCGCCGTTACATCCGGTGGCTCCTGGAATTTGACGGACTCAAGGCGCTGGCCGTCAACATGGATACCGGCGAGGGGCCTCAGCTCACACGCGACGAACGACGCCGCATCCTTGACGTCTACGCCGAGGAGGTCGGTGACCGATTGCCAGTGCTAGCCGGAATCGGCGCGCCCAATACCGAAATGGCCGTCGACCTCGCCAGGGACGCCGAGGCCGCGGGCGCCGCTGGACTCGTCATCTTCCCGCACCCCATCTTCATCGGCGAACCGCTGCCGTCCGACGTCCCCTACGAGTACCATCGCGCCATCGCGGACGCCGTACCGTTGCCGATGGTGCTCTTCCAGCTCCAGCCAGCCCTGGGTGGCGTGATCTTCTCGCGCGAGGCGCTGCTTAAGCTCGTTTCAATCGAAAACGTCGTGGCGATCAAGGAGGCGTCGTTTGATGCCGTGCGCTTCGTCGAGACGGCCCGGGTACTCGATGGCGCGCCGCGACGCATCCAGCTCCTGACCGGCAACGACAACTTCATCCTGGAGTCCTTCGTCCTGGGCGCGGACGGTGCGCTCATCGGCTTCGGGACGCTTGCGATCGCGGAACAGATCGATATGATCGAGAGGCACCGCGCCGGCGACACCCAAGGTGCGCGTCAGATATACGATCGCTCAGTGCAGCCGCTCGTAAGCGCCGTCTTCGCATCGCCCGTCCGCGACTATCGGGCGCGCACGAAGGAGGCGTTGGTCGAACTAGGCGTCATCGAATCCGCGCACGTCCGGCCTCCCCTGCTCGACTTGACCGAACAGGAACGAACGACCGTGCGGGCCGCCGTTCGCAAGGCCAGCCTCGCTGTGCCTCAACGCGCGACGCCATGACCAAACTTCGCCTGGAGCCGCAGGTCCAACTGAGTAACTCGGTCGTGGTGGCGCGTGTGCCCTCGGACGCCCTGCCGGAGTCAAGCGGCGGCTGGCGCGCGAGCGACCTCGTTGCGCAGGTCACGCCAATCGCGGACGGCCAATCGCTGGTTGGCGTCTTCGTCCCTGAACTAGCCGCCGGAGCGTCGATCGAAGTCGAACTAACATCTGAAGAAGCCCAGGACCCCTCTCGCGGCATCTCGTTGGACGACCAACCGGAGAACGGCCGGATCGTCGTGAATTACAGTGGCCTGCTGCAGACCATCTATCACTACGGAGCCCAGGACTTCAAGCCGCGCTTCTACCCGGTCAACGCGCCGTGTGGCCAACCAGGAGAGATGGAGGGGCCGGATGTCGTCTACCCGAAGGGCATCACGGACGACAGCCCGCCTGACCACATCTGGCACCGCTCGCTCTGGTACGCCTGCGGCGAACTAAACGAGTTCGACTTCTACCTGGAGAACGGCGGTGAAGGCCGTATCGTCCATCAATCCTTCTCGGACGTGTTCTCCGGCCCCTTGTTCGGCGGCTTCCACGAAAGCCTGGCCTGGGACGCGCCTGACGGCCGCACGCTCCTCACGGACGAACGCTCCTTCGTGCAGTACCGCCTCAAAGGACGGGTGCGCATCTTCGATATGGACGCGGCGTTTACGGCAACCAACGAGCCGGTGACATTCGGCCAAACGAACGAGAACGCACTACCGCTGATCCGCGTCGCCGACGTGATCGACGAGTGGGACGGCGGCACGATTACATTGTCGGACGGCACGAAGGGCGGCAAGGACGCGTTCGGCAAGCGCGCAGCCTGGGCCGACTGCAGCGGGCCGCTCGTGCGGCGCGGCGAGCAAGCAACCTACGGAATCGCGATGCTCGACTACCCATCCAACCGCAACCACCCGAACGCCTGGTTTGCGCGCTCATACGGGCCGCTCGGCACGAACCTGCCGTTCTTCGACGGCCCGCTGACGCTGCAGCCCGGCGAAACGTGGTCGCTTCGCCACCGCATCGTCATCCATGAAGGCGGCCCGGAGGAAGCCGGCATCCAGCAGCGCTTCGACGAGTACGCGGCAAAGCCCGCCCTCACCATCGCCTAGGAGGTACCGATGTCAGACGCCACCAAGCTCGAACCCATCATCCGCAACGTCGCTGACATCAAGTCCGTCCGCGGCGTCTGTGGCTTTCGCCGGTCGCTCGTAACCGGCGCCGACACGGATGTCGCGAACGTCTCCTACCTTGAGATCGACAACTCGCGCAACCACTACCACAAGCAGATGACGGAGTTCTACTACGTGCTCAAGGGCAGCGGAGAGATCGTCCTCGATGGCGAACGCCGGCCCATCAAGGAAGGAGAGCTGGCGCTGATTCCCCCTCGCGTGTGGCACACGTCGGAGGGCGACATGGAGGTGCTGATCGTCGGCGTGCCACCCCTCGAGACCGAGGACGTCCACTTCGAGTAACGCCGTCGCGGCATGTCCAAGTACTTCAAGTATCGATCGCTCGACGACCTACGCAGAGACGTGGAGGAGCGACGAGTCGGGATCGATCTCGTCGACGATATTGCCCCGCTTCTAAGCCCAGTCACGGTCGCAGGTCGCACGCTCGGCAATCGCCTTGCCGTCCATCCGATGGAGGGCTGTGACGGCACCCTGGACGGCCTGCCTGGCGAGTTGACGGTCCGCCGTTGGGAGCGGTTCGGCGCCGGCGGCGCGAAGCTTATCTGGGGCGAAGCGACCGCCGTTGTGCCTGAAGGGCGCGCCAATCCCCGACAGCTCCTGATCAGCGACGAGACGGCGCCCCACCTTGAGAAGCTCCTCAACACCACGCGCCGGGCCCATCGCGAACGATTCGGCAGCGCCGACGACCTGCTCGTCGGATTGCAGCTCACCCACTCGGGCCGCTGGAGCTATCCGGAACCACTGCTTGCTCGTCGCGCCGGGTCGATCGATGCCATCAAGGGTCTCGGCTCCGAGTACGCCCTACTCGATGACGCCTACCTCGAACGGCTCGAAGACTGTTTCGTGGAGGCCGCGACGCTGGCCAGAGACGCCGGCTTCGACTTTGTCGACATCAAGCAGTGTCACACTTATCTTCTGAACGAGCTGCTGGCGTCGCGCACCCGCGAAGGCCCGTATGGCGGTGACTTCGAGTCCCGCACGCGCTTCATCATGAACGTGCTTCGAAAGATCCGCGACAGAGTGGGGGACGATTTCATTCTCGCCTCGCGCGTCAACGTCTACGACGGCCCGCCGTTCGCGCCCGATGGCGACAACATCGGCCGGCCTGTCGCCAAACGCGACTACCCATGGGGATTCGGCACGAACGCGGACCAGCCTGAGCGGCCGGATCTCGACGAGCCACTGCGGCTTGTGGGACTGCTCCGCGAGGCCGGGGTCTCACTGGTGAACGTCACGATGGGCAGTCCGTACTTCAATCCGCACATCGGCCGGCCGTTCGAGCGTCCACCTATCGATGGCTACTGGCCGCCGGAGCATCCATTGGTCGGCGTCCAGCGCCACTTCGACGCTACAGCTACCATCCAAGAGGCGTATCCGAACCTCACGATCGTTGGTACCGGATATAGCTGGCTGCGCCACTATGCCGCCAACGCGGGCGCAGCCAACGTCGGTGCCGGTCGCGTCTCGATCATGGGGCTCGGTCGTGGCGCCTTAGCCTATCCGGACTTCGGCGCCGATCTCGTCGAGCAAGGCGCCATGAACGACAAGAAGGCCTGCATCGGGGTAAGCTACTGCACGGCTCTGATGCGAGCGAAGAACAACGAACTCGGCCAGTTCCCGGCGGGCTGCGTGCCCCGCGACCCGCTCTACGCTGCTGAAATGAAGAAAATAGGAGGAACTGCCAATGCAGATTGATCACCAGCCCAGCCAGCAGCTCTACGATGGCGGCGTATCGGGACTAACGGAAAAGTACGACGCGGAGCTAGGCATGGTCCGCCTCCAGACCTCAGAAGGCAGCTGGCACGACCCGCGCGCCAGCCTGACTTATGCGCTTGCCCTGCTGCTCGACGACGGAGACGCGAACGAAGCCGAGCGCAATGTCCTGAACGTCCTGTCGATGCAAGAGCGACGCGAAGGCGACCCGCATTACGGGAACTTCAAATGGCTCTTCGAAGACGAAGGCGTGACCGACCTCAACGCCGTTGAGTTCGTCCTTGAGGGCCTTACCAACATCCTCGTCCGCGTCCGCGACAAGCTCTCGAGTTCAAGTCTGGATCAGGTCGATGACGCGATACGTCTCGGGCTCCTCGAGATCGACAGCCTCAACGTCCACTGGACCTATACCAACATTTATCTTCTTGACGTTCACAACAGGATCCTCGGAGGCCAACTCTTGGACGACGCAGCAGTCCGACGGAAGGGCCTCGACCGGCTGCGTGATTGGGCCGAGCGCACAAAGGCCGACGGCGCCCCACACGAGTTCAACAGTGCTACCTACAGCGCGGTCCAAATCACCGCGCTCGCATCTATCGTTGAATTCGCGGAGGACAGCCAGGCCAGGGAGCTTGCGCTGGAGATGGAACAGCTGATCTGGCGTCACGTCGCCGCGCACTGGCACCCTCCGACGCGGCAGCTCGCGGGCCCGCACTCGCGGGCGTATCGTCGCGATGTCGTTGGCGCGCCCGACTACCTCAAGGTCCTGATGTTCAAGCTGCTCGGCGAGCCCAGGTTGCTGCAGGCGGTTCCCTATCTGCAAGGCCCGGGCGCCGAGGGGAATGTCATCGTGGCGCTAACGCAGTACAACTGCCCGCCGGACGCAAGCGAGCTGTTCGATCGAGTTGAGACGCGGGAGGTGACTGAGATCCCAGATCGGGAACACGGCCTGGAAACAACGACCTACCTAACACCGAGCTTTGCGTTGGGCTCCATGTCTCAGCCATACGGGCTCGGTGAGCCGCCCGAAGGTTGGCCGGGCCACAACTCCGTTATCGCCTACTTCACGAAGGAGCAGGAGCCGAAGTACGGCGTGCTCTACGCGCGCTACCTCGTGAACGACCGGCGCGTCGGCCAGTTCGTCTACGAGTCCAGCAAAGAAGCGCTGGACCTCTGGGAGGAAGGCGTCTGGCGAGCCGTCCAAGCCAAGAACGACGTGATCGTCGCTTACGGCCTGATGCCGCGAGGCCAGAGCCGCGTTCACCGCTTGCGACTCGATATTCGACTGCTCGGCGTCGATGTGGGCGACGACGTGTTGGTCGGGGACGTGCGGTACACAGATGGAGTGCTGGATGTAGCCGCGCAGCAGGTTGTTGCCATCGCCACTGGAGACGTCTACATCGGCATCAGACCACTCGAGCCAACCCGACTCGGCCATGGGCCGGACGTGCGGGTCTGGCAGGACGGCCAGGAGTTGATCGTCTCCGTGTTTAACTATGAGGGTCCACCGAAGGGATTCTGGGAGTACCGCTCGCTTGGTGGGCCCTTCTACAAGGGCAACGTCAAGAACGGCGTGGTCCTGCGCGTTGCGGACCGAAGCGACAGCTCGTCCCTGGCAGGCTTCAAAGCGTCGCTCGCCGAGACGCCGCTGACTGACACCGTTGACGGCTCGCTACGCACAGTCACGTTCGGCCTGGATAGGGAAGCCATTACGCTCGCCTACGACCTAAAGGAACTCCGCTGAATGTACGAGCGGACGTGCTGAGACAGCGATCACGCAGATCTCCGACACGATAACTGGACGCGTTTCGCTCGCCTGGCCAGCTACGGTGCCACAGCGCTCAGGCCCAGATAACTTCTAAGCAGCAGGTGAGATAACTCGTTAAGTTAGCTACGATTCCGATCGGGCTCTCCGGTCCCAGATGATGCCTGCAACCTCACGGCATTGCGATGATTTCCCGCTTTGTTGTCGAGTCTTCTACCCATTTGACTTCGTGCCTCACCAGAGCGATGTATACACAGCAACGTACGTGAGGTGTGAGACGTGGAGCAGACAGAGTCAGAACTGAAGAACCTGGATGAGCTGGTAGAACTCTACCTCCTCCGTTGTGACGTGGAGGGAAAGTCCCCGCGAACAGTCTTGGCGTATAGGGAAACGCTGGCCCGCTTCATTCGCATCGCTGCGGACGAAGGATTCCCTGCGGAGGCCTCAGCCATCAGGCCCGAGCACCTCTACACCTAACTCGGCCGGTATTCCGAGCACTCACATGAAACCCGCCACCGCTACTTCCGCGAAGTGCGCTGCTTCTTCAACTGGTTAACTACTCTGGGCTACATCGACGAGAACCCATTCCGCTCACTGAAAAATGTGCGCCTCCCGCAGCGTATCGTCCAGCCCTTCTCAGCCGATGAGATCGCCCGCTTGCTGGCCGTCTGCGATCTCGACTTGCCCGTCGGCGCACGCGACCACGCCATGCTCCTGACGCTCCTCGACACCGGCATCCGCTGCTCAGAGCTGGTGCAGCTCACGATGGAAGATCTCGATCTCGTGGAGGGCCGGCTACGGGTCCTGCATGCCAAGGGCAACAAGCAGCGGGTCGTCTCGTTCGCCCGCCGGTGTCGAGAGGCTCTAGAGCAGTACCTGGTCTTCCGCTTCATAGAGCCGGGGCCGCTGTTCCCGGCGCCTAGTCAGCACTGAGACCTCCGCCCAGGCGTCGCGTTGCAGCCGAATGGCCTGAAGCAGATGCTCAGGCGCCTCGCGAAGCGGACCGGCATCGTCAAGGTTCATGCTCACCGCTTCCGCCACACGTTCGCCACGTGGGCGATCGAGCAGGACGCTCGCGAACTGGATGTACAGCACCTGCTCGGCCACTCGTCTCCGGACATGATCCGGCGCTACGCTTCGACCTACAACTCAGAACAGGCTGCCCGCCGGCACGTCGCCTTCTCCCCTGGGGAACGGCTTAGTAGCGACGTCTAGAAACGCCGTTTTCACCGAAACCGCACCGAAGTCTCACCGAAGATTCTGAGTCTAACGGGTTAACAATTAACGCCGACCCAATGCTTCCCAAGCAGAGGGTCGCGAGTTCGACTCTCGTCTCCCGCTCCAGATACTAGGCAGAACATCAGGCGCCACTTCCAACCTTAAAGACAAGAGCCAGAACGCACTTAGCTACTGCGACGATTTGAGCAGAGGGAAGTGGCGTCCCCCCCGGTAGGATTCGAACCGACGTCCCGCTGCTTAAGGGCTATCTGGCCTGAGCGCTGTGGCACGGGCGTGATCTAGCGGTTGTTGCGCAGCTGCCAGTAGGTCACACGATCCCCACATAGTGTCACCTCTGATTCGACTCGATAACTCCCCCGAAGGCTCTGAATCAGGGCCTAATCTCGCAAGCATTCATGTCCGCGAGATCATCGCACTGAGGCCAAAACACGTCCAGTTATCGTGTCGGAGGCGCTAGTTGCCGTATCTGACAGAACATAAAGTACATTCGTCGTCACGAGGAGGGGCCGAACGGCCCTTCAGCCAAGCTTTTGGCACTTCTAGCTTAGATACTAGGCGGCGCGCGTACCGTGCGCACTTGATCATCAGGGTAGTCGCTGGATCGGGCGCGCCGCCGGAAGAGGCATCGTGACCGTCGTCCGTCGACCTCTCGATCAGTCAGTCCTCACCATCCCCAGAGGACAGACGTACATCATTCCACAACGTTGTAAGGGCTGTCGCTTCTGCATTGATTTCTGTCCGAAGGATGTCCTCGAAGAGTCTACTGACATCAACAGCAAGGGTTACCACTACCCTGTCGTCAGCGCTGGCAAAGAGGAGGCGTGCATCCAATGCACGTTCTGTACGCTGGTCTGCCCCGAATTCGCCATCTACACAGAGGAGATCGAACCGGAGACGCTGTGAGCGAGAACAAAGAAGACCGACACGTCCTGACTGGCCGCCATTTCATGAACGGCGACACGGCATGCGCGGAAGGCGCCATGGCGGCCGGCTGCTCGTTCTTCGGCGGCTACCCGATCACTCCGTCCACAGAGATAGCTGAGCGTCTGGCCCGCCGGCTGCCTGAAGTTGGTGGCGTCTACATTCAGATGGAGGACGAATTGGCCAGCATCGCCTCGGTGCTCGGCGCCTCCTGGACCGGCGCCCGTTCGATGACGGCCACCTCTGGCCCCGGCTTCAGCCTCATGCAGGAGAACATCGGCTTGGGGGCATTCACGGAGACTCCCTGCGTCATCGTGAACGTGCAACGCGGTGGCCCTTCAACCGGCCTACCCACGCTGGTGAGCCAGGCGGACATGATGCAGGCACGCTGGGGCTCCCACGGTGACTACCCAGTCGTGGCATATTGCCCAGCGTCGTGCCAAGAGATGTTCGACCTCACCGTGCTGGCCTTCAACATGGCCGATCGCCTCCGCACTCCCGTCTTTGTGATGGCCGACGAAGCCATCGGGCATATGACCGAGCGTGTCGTGATTCCGGACAAGAGCGGCATCGAACACGTGGTGCGGAAGCGCCCGCACGCGGGCCCCATGGACGGCCTGCTCCCGTACGAGGCCGAAGGCAGCATGGTACCGCCCATGCCTCGCGTTGGCCGCGGCTATCGCATTCATGTCACCGGTCTCACGCACGATGAGCGTGGCTATCCCGCAACTGACGCCGCCACTCATGACCAGCTAGTCCGGCGGCTGGCCGGAAAGCTCACGCGCTTTGCGCCGGAGATCATTCGGATTGAAGAGGTCCAGATGGAAGATGCGGAAGTCGTGCTGGTAGCGTACGGGTCCACCTCCCGCTCGGCCCGCCATGCTGTCACGATCTTGCGAGAAGAAGGCCTGCCGGTCGGGATGCTTCGGCTGATCACGGCCTGGCCCTTCCCGGGCGACAGGATCGCGCAACTCGCGGAGCGCGGCTGCCGATTTGTCGTGCCGGAGTTAAACCTGGGGCAAATGGCCCTGGAAGTGGAGCGCTACGCCCGCCAGCCCACTACTCGTGTTAACCACGCCGGAGGCCAGAGCTTAACGCCGGACCAGATCGCTGAAGTAGCAAGGGAGGCCATGACATGTGCCCGCGAGAAATCGTGGTCAGCGATCACAAGCTAGACCCGATTCTTCGGTCGGACCGGCTCCCTCATATCTGGTGTCCGGGCTGCGGCCTGGGACCGGCCATGGCCTGCTTTGCCAATGCCATACAGGAGTCGGACATCCCGGTTGATAAGCACGTCTGCGTGTCGGGCATCGGTTGCACCGGCCGCGTAGCCGGCTATCTCAATGTCGATTCCTTCCACACCACCCACGGCCGCGCCATTCCCTTCGCCACAGGCCTCAAGTTGAGCAACCCTGATCTGAAGGTCACTGTGTTCAGCGGCGATGGCGACCTGTTTGCCATCGGCGGCAACCACATGTTGCATGCTGCTCGCCGCAACATCGATATCACGGTTATCTGCGTCAACAACTTCAACTACGGCATGACCGGCGGGCAACTGGGCCCGACCACTCCTTACGCGGCGAGAACCACGACCACACCATATGGAAATCCGGAGGGACCGCTGAACATCCCCCATCTGGTAGCGGCACTGGGCGCCGTCTTCGTCGCCCGTTGGACCGTCCTCCACGTGCGACAGCTCCAGAAGGCCATCGCCTACGCGCTCAATAAGGAAGGCTTTACATTTATCGAGGTGCTCTCGCCTTGCCCGGTGGGCTTCGGCCGCCCCAACGATCTGGGCGACGGTATAGACGAGATGCAGTTTTACAGACAGCAGTCGATTGTCGATGACCGAGCACCACTGGAGTCGGTGGGCATCGACATGAGCAAGGAATCGACACTCGTGCTCGGCAACTTTGTCGATCGAGAGAGACCGGTCTATCAGCCCATGGGCACTGAGCCCCCGGAGCAGCGGGAACAGACGGCCGTCTACCATCCGGCCGACCCTGAAGTGAAGGCGCGGGAGGCGCCATGAGACAGGAAGTGCGTCTCGCCGGCTTCGGCGGCCAGGGCATCATCTTGGCTGGCTACATCGTGGGCAAGGCTGCCGCCCTCTACGACGACAGGGAGGCAATCCTCACCCAGGCTTACGGCCCGGAAGCCCGCGGAGGCGCTTGCTCCGCGGAATTGGTCCTGGACGACGTTCCCATCGACTACGCTATGCTAAACACCCCCAGCATTCTCGTGCTGATGTCTCAGGAAGCCTATGAGAAGTTCGGGAAACACGCAGAGCCTCAGACGACTGTGATCGTAGAGAGTGATCTGGTGGAAGGGGCGCCTGCGGAGTGGCCGGGCATCCCGGCCACGCGCATTGCTGAGGAGCTGGGGACACGCATCTCCGCCAACATCGTCATGCTGGGCTTCCTGACGGCCGTTACCCGTCTCCTCAGCCATGAGGCGATGGAGGAATCGATAACAACCTCCGTACCGGCTCGAACAGTCGAACTGAACCTGCGCGCGTTCGCGAAGGGGTACGAATTCGGGCTCCAGCGAACGGAGGTGGCCATATGAGCAGCGACTCCGTACTCATCATTGGCGGCGGCATCGCCGGCGTGCAGTCGGCCCTGGATTTGGCCGACGCCGGAGCGCGGGTGATCCTCGTCGAGCGATCAGCCTCCATTGGCGGGAAGATGGCCGCCCTTGACAAGAACTTCCCGACCCTGGACTGCTCCATCTGCATCGAGGCGC
>QIFC01000095.1 GCA_003228685.1 Chloroflexota bacterium | reverse complement strand
CAGGGCGTAAGTTCTCGAAGAACTCCAGGAAGTATGCGGAGCGCTCTTGTGGCGGGACCTCTAGCTGTGTCGCAAAGATGTGATCGAGTACGGGGAAGCCCGCCTCGTCGAGACGGCCGAGCTGTGGCTCCAGGGCGTCCCAGTAATCGTTCATGCCGGCCTTGCGCAGGCGGTCCACGCTTGGCCTGAAAACGAAGATTGGGATCCTGTAATCCAATCCGAGCGAGAAGTAGACCTCCATGAACTTCGGCATGATCACGGTGCCCATATGCGTGTCGAGGTGCGTCACGTCGATGCCGGCCTCCAGCGCGGTATCGACCTGCGCTCGCAGTTCGAGGTTCGCTTCCTCGGGTGAGATGTGCTCGATCGCTTCCGCCATCGTCCTCCAGAGGTAGCCCTCTTCGTCGTAGAGGCCTGGTCCCCGGCTGCGTTCGGTGATCGGCCGCCAGCGGTACCCGTTGTACTCGCACGTCAGCGTAAGGTGAACGCCCAGATCCGCTTCGGCGTGGTCGCGAGCGTACGCTGCGGCCTCTGGTGACCAAGCTGCCGGCATGAGGATTGAGCCCGACGTTAGGCTGCCGCGCTCCAGGCACTCGAATGTCGCGGCGTTGGACGCATGTGTGCTGCCGACGTCGTCGGCGTTGAGGATCAACACCCGGTCGTCCGCTGAGTATCCGAGACGTTCGGCGAGATTCATGCAGAGAGCGTACTACACGGCGCCGGCGTTCGCCTACTCAACCGGCCGCAGGTCTTTCTGGTAGGGGATCAGGCCGGTCTCTTCGTCTGCCCAGACGAGCAGCGGAGGCAGCACGACGAGCGAGCTGAACAGCGCGATACCCACGTTGAGCGCCGTCACGATGCCGAACGTCTCGAGCAGTGGGAAGCCGGAGAACGCCAGGACGCCGAACCCGCCAATAGTCGTGAGCCCCGCCACTGTGATCGCGCGCCCAATGCGGCTCGAGGCCACGTCGATCGCTTCACGTGGGGAGTGTCCCCGCTCCCGCTCCTCGAAGTAGCGAGCCATGATCAGCACCGAGAACTCCGTGCATGTGGCGATGATCAGCGGGCCGGACACCGCCGTCAGCGGGTTGAGTTCGATCCCCAGTACGTAGATCGCGGCCGATGAGCCTCCAAGAGCGATGAGCACCGGAACAAGCGGGAGCATCGTCTTGACAATGTTGCGGTAGGCCAGGAGCAGCCAGACGAGAACGGCGCCGAGCGCGGCGTAGATCATCAGCGTCCTGTTCGCGCTCAGGGCGTCGACGGCCTCAATGCCAATCACGGCCAGCCCTGCCGGCGTCGCGCTCACGCCGGGCGGCGTATCGAGGCTCTCCTGCATGTCGGCCAGCAGTACCCGTTGCTCGTCCAGCGACACCGGCCCGATCGCGAAGATGATGTGCGCCCGCGTCCGGTCGTCGCTCACGAAGGTTTTCGTGATCGAAGGCGGCGCCATCGCTAGCACTGTTTCGACGTCTTCGGGCCCGGGAACACCTCCCACGATGCGTCCGACGATTGATGCGATGCTCTCGGCGCTCTTCAACTCGTTCGGATGTTCATCTATCTGGCGGGAAACGAAGCTGTCCATCCAGTTTAGGACCGCCTGATCCGTCACGTCTTCCGCCTCGACCATGATGCCTAACTGGCTCGAGGAGCCCGCGACGTCCCGGATGGTGCGGAGGTCCGCCAGCACGGGGCTGTCCCGCGGGACGAACTTCTCCGGGTCCGTCTGGATCGTGATCTGCCTGTCAGCGAGCAACCCGATGAAGACGAACGCGACGCCGATCGCAACCACTGGAAACAACCGCCTGTCCGATGAGGTGAGCGCTCGGACGATGCCTTCGACCCGTAGGCCGCCGTTCGTGCTCGTTCGCGGGCCGGGCTCGTGTCTGCGGTCGCGCCAGAACAGGATGCAGGATGGCACGAGGAGTCCCGCGATGGCCAGAATCGTAATGCCGACGGCCAGCATCGAGCCAAAATCCCGGATCATTGGCACGCGCGAAATGTGCAGAATCATGAAGCCGCCGGCGGCAGCTACGACGGCGATGCCCAGAGCAGGTCCGAGATTTGTCAGCGCAGACCGCAGTCCCTCGACGGAGCTGCCCGTGCGGTCGCATTCTTCTTCATACCGGCTGTGCATCTGAATCGAGAAGTCGATGCCGAGTCCGATCAGGATCGGGAGCCCGGAGATGGTGACCATCGTAAGTGAAATCCCAAGGAACCCCATCAGACCGAACGCCCAGACGCTGCCGACTAGCACGACGCCCAGCGACAGCAGCCGCCAGCGCGCGCGAAACACGAGGAAGAGCACGATCACCATGATGAAGCTCGCCAGCGCTGCCATCGTGAAGATGCTCTCCCGCATCGTGTCGTTGATCTCCTTGAGCAAGATCGTTGGGCCGGTCGGCAGGACCTCGAACCCCTCGAAGGAGTACTGCTCCACGATGCCGACAGCCTTCCCGCTCGCTTCGCCTTGCTCATCGATCGACATGTTGCCGTTGAGCCGCACCACCATCAGGGCGTGTTGCGCGTCGGGGAAGACGCCCTGGAACTCCGGACGGATCTCGCCGGTGCCGTCGAAGATGAGGAACTCGATAAATGCGGGGTTGTCCAGCGTTGGCTCTCCGGCCGCCGCGAAGCGCTGCGCATCCGCCGCTTGCTCTGCGATGAATGCCGCGGCTGTTGCCTGGCGTGCCGCGTCGGCCGCGGCGGTCTGCTCCGCAGCGCTGGCGCCTTGCGCCGCCGCCTCCTGC
Organism: Chloroflexota bacterium; assembly: GCA_003228685.1. GTDB lineage: Bacteria > Chloroflexota > Dehalococcoidia > DSTF01 > RBG-16-68-14 > SZUA-185. The sequence goes on along the minus strand of QIFC01000095.1, from coordinate 182,197 downwards.
CGGGCCGCCTCGGCGGCACGATCCTGCCTCGCGACGGCCAGTTCGGCTCCTACCGGGACTTGGTCGCGCGCGAACTCCAGCAGACCGAGAGGCCCAAACACCGAGTGATAGAGGCCGCTGGCCACCAGCTCGGCCTCGAGCGCGGCCAGCTTATCCTTGTTCTCACCTGTGAAGAGTTGGCGGATGTCCTCTCCGGAGAAGAGCACCAAGACCGGCTCGCCGCCAAACTGGCGCTCATAGCGGACGTTCTGTGCGTAGATCTCTGAACCGGAGGGGACAATCGTGTCCTGGCTGGTCTTGAATTCCAGCCTGGGGATGCCGAACGCCAACCCGATCGTGGCCGCGGCCGAAAGGACCAACAGCCACACGTGCCATTTGCGAATGGCTTCGGCGCAGAACAGCCAGAAGGCGTTCATCATAGGAGATGGCGGCGGACTCTGCCCGCAACCGCGGGTCACTCCATTGGGGACAAGCATACCATGGTTACCAGCCCCTTGATCCAGGGCTCCTTCACCGTAGGAGGTGGATCATGTATATTCCAGCATCGAAGACCATCGTACGGAGGATCGCCCAGATGACCGAGACGACCACCTCGATCGCAGAGGACGTCGAGTGCGCGGTTAAAGAGCGCGGAGCGCGTTGGACATTCCTTGATCGCGTGTACGGGCTGAAGTCGCTTCGGAGGTCGCTGGTTGAGTAGTACTCTAGACCTCCTCTTTTTGGGATCTGGCAATGCGTTTGCATCGGGCCGCTATTGGAGTTGCTTTCTCCTCAACGGCCGCTTTCTGTTCGACGCGTCGCCTATCGCGCTGCCGCACCTGAAGCAGAGCGGCGCGGACCTGGCCGAGTTAGAGGCGGTCTTCATCAGCCACTTCCATGCCGATCACTTCCTTGGCTTGCCGTTCTTGCTGCTTGAGTACTCCGAACAGACCGATCGCTCCAAGCCCTTGACCGTGATCGGCCCCCCTTCGATCGAAGAGCGGCTGCGCACCGTGACGGAGGCCACCTTTCCCCACTTGCTCCAGAAGGAGCGTACCTACGACCTCAACTTCGTTGAGGTCTCTGATTGCCAGGAAGGAGACATAGGCGGGCTGAAGTGGCAGGCCCGCTCCGTCACCCACGTTGACGACTTCCCATGCTTCGGCTATCGGGTAGAAGCAGCGGGACGCAGCGTCTCTTACTCCGGCGACAGCGTGATGTGCGAACCGCTCGTCGAGCTAGCTGACGGCGCGGACGTCTTCGTGGTTGAGTGCACTTGCTGGGAAGGGCCGTGCGGCCCGCATCTAGGACCCGACGATCTGCGCGAACTTCGCCGCCGCCTTGGTCCGAAGCCGACGTTCATTCTTACTCATCTTGATGGCGGCCAGCAGGACCTGGGAATCGAGAACACGCTGGTTGCGGAGGATCTGGCGCGCTACAGGTTCTAGCTGAAAGAACTTGCGGTCAGGTGGGCGCTGGTTTACGCTGGGATATTCCCCATCGAGGGGCTGGGGAATCAGGTGAGCGGGGGCGCTGCATGGATGGCTGCTGGCTGCTGGGCATACTCCCTGCACTCGACTCGACGTTTCTGACCGCCGCCCGCTGGCCCCTGGTCGGTGCCGGATTCCTTCTGTTCATTCTCTTCAACTGGTCACGCCGGTCATCGGGCACCACGTTGCGTGAATTGCTCGGCGAAGTCGGCATCCTGATACCGGCCTACTTCGCCTACTTTACCGTCCGTGGGCTAGCTGAGGCGCGCGAAGCGCAGGCGTTTCACCGCGCCATCGATATCATCGAACTCGAACAGACCCTGGGGATCTTCTGGGAGCCAGACCTGCAGAGTGCAATCATGCGCTTCGATTGGTTGGTGAACGTCGCGAACTGGACGTACGTCTGGGGCCACTGGCCTGTCATCGTCTTCGCGGCCACATGGCTGTTCCTGCTCCATCGGGACGCATACTCCGTGTACAGAAATGCCTTCCTCATTTCAGGGGCAGTAGGGCTCGTCATCTTCTACCTGCTGCCGGTCGCGCCTCCCAGGTTCATGGACGCCTGGGGCTTCGTTGACACGATCACGGAGCGCTCTCACGCATACCGCGTTCTGCAGCCGCCTGCATTCGTGAACCAGTACGCGGCCATGCCGAGCTTGCACTTTGGCTGGAACCTCCTTGTCGGGATCGCCATCTTCCAGCACAGCAAGAGTATCCTTTTCAAAGCGATCGGCATAGCCTTGCCGGTGATCATGTTTGCGAGCATCGTGCTCACCGCGAACCACTACATCATCGATGGGCTGGCCGGTGGCGCGCTTGCGTTGCTGGGGCTTGGCGGCGCAATGATCCTCCGCGAGTTCATGCAGAGGCGCTCCGCGGCGCCCCAGACCGCGTTGGCGGGACAGCACTAACTCGGCTTCACCACTGCTGAGCGCTCGCAACAGGCTAACCGGAGTTACGATCACCTCGTTTTCCGCGCTCCATGGAGTCACTATGTGGGGCCGGTTTGAATATCTGCACCGTCCACTGGTAGAATTCGGAGAGTTTGTGAAACAATTCTCCATTCGCTGATAGGGAGGGCTCCTCGGATGTACGGCTTGGGCATGCTCAAAGGCATGATGGTGACGTTCAAACACATCTTCAGGCCGTCGTTCACCGTCCAGTACCCCGAAGAAGTGAGGGACATTCCACCCCGCGCCCGTACGAACCTCATCTGGTTCGAGGAGCGCTGTACCGGCTGCTCTACGTGCGCTCAAGCATGTCCCGATGGCTGCATCCTCGTGGCTACGTCGCCGGCGGAAGGCGGCGAACTCAACGTCGACCGCTACGAGATAGACTTCCGGATTTGTATGTACTGCGGGCTCTGCACGGAGGCCTGCCCGTACCAGGCGATCCAGGCGGGCGGTACCTGGAAGGATGTCACCGCGGACTTTGACTCCATGTACCGGGACAAAGAGTCCTTAACGGACTTCGCGCACAACTTCCTGAAGGAGAATGACTTCGTGTATCCGCACGGCGGGCGGGCTCCGGACGAAACTATCGAATTGATCGAGCGCGAGAGCTAAAGGAGGCCTGTTGGCGAAGCTCACTATCGACGGCCGCGAAATCGAGGCGCCAGACGGCGCCCCGCTCGTCGAGGTCATTAAAGAACACGGCATCTACGTTTCCAACCTCTGCTACATCGATAACCTGCCGCCCTACGCGGGCTGCCGGACCTGTCTGGTCGAGATCGAGGGCGCGCGGGGCGGCCTGCAACTCTCCTGCACCTCGACCGTCCGCGATGAGATGGTCGTGCGCACCGACACGCCGGAGGTCAAGCAGGCGCGCCAGTACGTCTTGTCGCTCATCGACGCGAACCACTCGGACCGCTGCCTCACTTGCCACCGCCGCGTGAAGTGCATGCCCGGCGATGTCTGCCTGCGCGACGATGTCGTCACCCACCGCTGTCTCACCTGCTCGAAGAACTATCGCTGCGAACTCCAGACCACCAACGATCTGCTCGACATGGGCCAGGACAATGTCGAACCGTGGGAATCGGAGGATCGCACCTACTACCAGTCGGAGCAGCCTGAGCCGGACCGCGCCAACCCCTTCTTAGAGTTTGACCCGCAGATGTGCATCATCTGCACCCGCTGCGTCCGCGCCTGCGACGATCTGCGGCACACGGGGGCCATCACGCTGGCCGGCCGCGGGTTCTCCACGAGGATTGCGTTCGGAACGGGCGGCCAGATCGACGAATCAAACTGTGACTTCTGCGGCTCCTGCATCGACGTCTGCCCAACAGCCACGCTCATGGAGAAGCCGAACAAATGGCTGGCCCGCACTGAAGACTGGGTGTCGACGGTCTGCACCTCTTGCAGTGTAGGCTGCACCATCAGCGTCGGCCGGCGGGGCGACAAGTCGGTGATCGTTAAGCCGGACACGATGAACCCGTTCAGCGACGATCAGATCTGCGTCCGCGGGCGGTTCCACTACGATGCCCTCAAACCGAAGGAGCGGCTAAGCCAACACCTACTTCGTGAAAGCGATCAGCTAGTCCCAGCACCCCTCGACCACGCGCTGGACCGTGCTGTGGAGCGCCTGTCAGCAGTGCACGAAACGCACGGCGCCTCATCGGTAGCGCTGCTGGGATCGCCCTTCATCACCAACGAGGAGAACTACCTCGTCCGCCGCCTCGCACACGACGTTCTTGACACGCCCCATCTCGACTTCAGTGCCGGGCCGTTGAACGATGCGTCCGCCGGCGCTGCTGCCGCAGCCTTTGGAACCGAGCGACTTCCGGCTGACCTCACGGACATCCCGAAGAACGCTAAGACGATCTTGGTGATCGCCGACGATCTCGAAGAGTCACACAACGTTGCCGCTCTCCGGATCAAGGACGCTGTTGATCCGAAGAAGCTGCCATTGCGCGAGCCGGCGCGGCTGATCGTCGTCTCTGCGCGGCGCGGTGAGCTGTGCGACTTCGCCGAACCATACGGCGGCGTGTGGCTCCAGCCAGAGCCGGGCCAGGAAGCGACAGTAGTTGCGGCCCTTGCCGGCGCTCTGATTCAGGATGAGGGGATCGCGGCCGCCGCCAAAGCGGCGGGCCTCGATGAAGCTGGCGTCCTTCAGGTCAGCGTTGATGTGGAGGGCTTTGATGCGGCTACCGGCATCCTCAAGGAAGCAGCGTTGGAAGCGGATCGGCACATCGCGGTGGTCGTCGCGCCCAACGGTACGGGCGTGGCCGCTGCTGCCGAAACCACGAAGGCTGCCGCGAACATTGCGCTCCTCCTTCGAGGTAAAAACGCTGCTCGTTCCTTCTACCTGCTCCCCACCGAGGCGAACGTGAACGGCGCTCGCGACATGGGCGTCATGCCAGCCGAAGGCGGCCTCGACTTCCAGGGCATCATCGATGGCGCGAACAAGGGCACGATCAAGGCGCTTGTGGTCGTCGGGGACAACCCGGTGATGTTCGCCCCCGGGAGGGCGCGCATCGAAGAGGCGCTCTCCAAGCTCGAGGTGCTCGTCGTGATCGATCAGGTGCTGACGGATACCGCCAAGCTAGCTCACGTTGTGCTGGCGGACGTCCCGGCGCTCGCGAAAGAGGGGACGGTCACCAACGCGGACCGGCGCGTCCAGCGGAAGCTCGCCGCGGAAGGCGCGCTGGCTGAAGCGCAGCCGGCCTGGCAGACGCTGCGGGAACTCGGCAAGCGCCTCAGCGCGAAGCTCGGCGTCAGCGAGAGCTTCAGCTACGCCGAGGCATCCGACATCACCGAGGAGATCACCTCCAAGGTGCCGGGCTACGAGCCGTTCCACTTCTACGGGTACCTGGGCTGGGGCAAGGGACGTGCCGTCGGCGAGACTCCATCGGAGACGATCGCGCTACAGCCGGTAAGCGTGTCACCGACCACAACACCCGGGGAGGGCGAGGTGGCGCTGTTGACGGGCCGAACGCTGTTCACGAATCTTGAGGCCGCCTCTATCCATTCGCCGGATGCTGACAAGCTGCACCGGGAAGACGGAGTGCTCGTCAACCAGTACGACGCTGTCGAACTCGGAATCAGCACAGGGGATCAAGTCGTTCTGCGGAACGGCTCGTCGCAGCTGGCCATCAAGGCTGTGCTCAGTAATACCGTCCCGCGCGGCGCCGTATTCGTGTCCTCCTACTATGACGGTGGCGTTGTTGGTTCGCTTCTGCCTGCCGAAAACGGTTCCACGGTCCCTGCGCGAGTCAAGCTGCTGAAGCAGTAGCCCGGCTGCGCGGCGTACACGCCGCCGTGGTACCCTCTGAGCGAAATGGCACACATCCCGCTCTTTCCCTTGAATTCGGTGCTGTTCCCGAAACAGGCGCTACCGCTGCACATCTTTGAGGAGCGCTACAAGCTGATGATCGGCCGCTGCATTGACGAGAAGGAGCCGTTCGGCGTCGTCCTCATCAAGAGTGGTGAGGAGGCCGGCGGCGACGCTGAGCCATATGACGTTGGGACCACGGCTCTCGTCGCTCGCGTTCAGCGCTTGCCCGACGGTCGCATGAACCTGATCAATCTCGGGCGGCGGCGCTTTCGCATCCTGGAATTGGATCGCAGTGAGGAGTACCTCTCGGCTGAAGTGGAGTTTCTCGAAAACACCGGAGCCGCCGGCGAAGAAGTCGAAACGTCCGCCGTGCGGATAGCGGCGCTGTTCGCCGAACAGTACCGTCTCGTCATGGCGATCAGTAGTCAGTGGACGCGGGAAGTGAACATCCCGGGAGCGCCGGCCGCCCTTGCCGACTTTGTCGCAAGCCAGCTCGACGTCCCCAACGAAGCCAAGCAAGAATTGCTGGAGACGCTCTCGGTGCCCGCTCGCCTCGCCCATGAGGAGGAGCTGCTGGGCGACCTCATTAGAACCCTGACTGAGCGCTGGGAAGAGAGCCGGCAGAAGCGGTTCGCCGGCTCCGCACTGAACTAGCCGGCCAGCTTTAGCCGACCTGCGGCTTTAGCCGACCTGCACCGTCACCTTGATCGACTTCTGCGACTTGTCAGCGGCGATCGCGTAGCTAGATTCGACGTCTGCCAGCGAGACGCGATGCGTGATCAAGCTGCGAAGGTCATCCGCCTGCGCCGCCGCGACCTCCAGCGCGACCTCGTAGTCGGACCTTGGGCCGGGCCGGCCGTACGTCATGCTGCCCACGAGCTGCGCTTCCTTGAGCACCGCGGCCGTGGCGTTCATCGTGACGGGCCCCGTAAAGATGCCGAGGATAGAGACTCGACCACCGGAGGCAACAAGAGTGATCGCCTCGTTGATTGTGTTCGCGCTGCCGCCCACCGTCTCGACGACCACCTCAGGCGAACGGTCCGCAAAGGCAGCGGTGAGAGCCTCAACGGCGCCCTCGTTAGCTTCGATCACCTGCGTGGCTCCCAGCGCCATCGCCGCGTCGGCCTGGTGCTGATGGCGAGCAGTGGTGAAGACACTGGACGCGCCCATCGCTCGGGCGGCGACGACCGCCATGAGGCCGATCGTGCCGGAGCCGAGGATCGCCACGCGCTCGCCGACTGAGAGGCTGACGAGCCTCAGTCCGTGGACCGCAACGGCCAACGGCTCGACCAGCGCGCCGACCTCGAAGTCGACTGCTTCAGGAAGCGGGTGGACCAAGTAGGACGGCACCTGGACATACTCAGCAAGCGCTCCAGGTATCACGGTGCCCAGCAGCTTGCGGTTCGCACAGAGTTGGGGGCGCCCCGTTCGGCAGAAGTCGCAGTTGCGGCAGACCTCCACCGGCTCGATCGCGACCGGCTGGCCTTCCGAGAGCCCGGTCACGCCTTCGCCCACAGCGGCAACTTCACCGGAGATCTCGTGGCCCAGACGCATGCCCGGCGCGGACGGGAACTCACCTCGATAGAAGTGGAGGTCGCTGCCGCAGATGCCGCAGTTGCGGACGCGGACGAGCACACCGCCCGGCTCCAGCGCCGGGACGGGGATGTCCTGGATTTCGAATTGCTGGGGCCCCGCCACGACCGCGGCCTTCATCGTAGAGTTCGTGACCATGCGTACCTCCGGTTCGTTTGGGCGCTGCTCTTCTCCATGAGCTATCATGGCCGCTGACCATGCGCGCAGTCAACCAACCGGAAAGCTGGTGGGGATGGCACGGCTGGAACCAGCCGGAGGCCCTCTCGATCGTACAGATCATGCAGACTGGCACACTGCCGCCTCGGATGGCGGCCGCGTTCTGGCTGGGCATCGAACATGGCGCGTCGTTCGTCTTTGCGGCGGAGCCTCCCGGCGCGGGCAAGACGACGATCCTGACGGCGCTGCTGGCGTTCGCGCGAGACGAGACGTTGGTCTACTTCACGCGCGGCTGGGGCGAGACGTTCGATCTGCCACCGCCAAGCGACGATTACTCAACCTACATCATGGTGAACGAGATGAGCGATCACCTGCCCGTGTACTCGTGGGGACCGTACGTTGTGAAGTCCTTCGAACTGCTGGCAGAAGGATACTCGCTCGCCACGACGGTGCACGCGGAGACGGTAGAAGAAGTGATCGAGCAGCTAGTAGAGGACAACGACGCCGCGCCCGAACATGTGGCGCGCCTGGAGTTCGTCGTCCCAATGGTGATCGAGACTCGCAACGGAGAGACGTTGCGCCGCGTGCGCGACGTCGGGCTGCTGAGCAACGGCGCGGGCGGTATCGAGATCGAGCGGCTGGCGGCGTGGGACGCGAAAGCGGACACGTTTTCAGTGCTGGAGGAGCCGTCGTCGCGGGAGGCGCTCGCGGAACGGCTGGGCATGCAACTCGAGGCGTTCGAGTCGGGGCTGACCGAGCGAGAAAGGTTCCTGCAACGGTTGCTTGATGAGGGCAAGAGCGCGATCCCCGTCGTCGAGCAGGAGGTCGTGGCCTTCAAGGCGAAAGGCGAATGACGCATCGTGACGCGCCGAAGGATGCCGATGAAGCCCAACATCCGCCTCGCGCTGTTCATCCTCGTTGTTGCCGGCATGTTCGCGGCGTCCCTCACTGGGCCGGCCTCCTTCGCCGGTCCTGATCGCCCTGACATCGCGGCGCTCGTTGACCGTGTTGAGCAGGAGCGGCTGCGGGCTCACGTGGACGCCATCGATGAGCCGCGCAACGCCTTCGATCAACCAGAGGCGCTGCAGCGCACCGCCGGCTACGTGCAGGGTGAGTTGGAAGACTACGGCTACCCGGTGCGGCTGGAGCCTGTGTCCTTCAGCGACGCGACCTTCCCGAACCTTATCGCGGTGCAGGAAGGGACGTCCTGCAGCGAGCGCGTGTTCATCGTCGGGGCGCACTACGATTCCGTGCGCGATACGCCCGGCGCCGACGACAATGCCAGCGGCGTGGCCGCGATGCTCGAGATCGCGCGGTCGCTGGCGGATACGCCCCTGCCGGCGACGGTCTGGTTCACCGGCTTCACGATGGAGGAGAACGGCCTTGTTGGGAGCTTCAATATGGCCATGGACGCGGCGGAGGCGGGGCTCGAGATCGTAGGAATGATGTCGCTGGAGATGGTCGGGTATACGACGGAGGAGGGCGACTTCATCGTCGTGTTGGGCAACACCGCGTCGGTGCGGCTCACCGGCGCCTATCGTCGGGCGCAGGAGTACTACGTACCGGATCTGCCGATCGCGATCCTGAACCTGCTCGGGAACGGCGAGGAGCAGCCGGACTCGCGCCGCGGCGACCACGCGCCCTTCTGGGATCGCGGCTACCAGGCGATGATGGTGACCGACACCGCCAACTTCCGCAACCCCAACTACCACGAGCCAACGGACACAATCGACACGCTCGACTTCGCCTTCATGACGAACGTGACCAGGGCGATGCTGGCGACGACGGTCGAGTACCTGACCTACGATGGCGACGCCGACGGCCAGCCCGACGCTTGCTCCGGCCCGCTCATCGCTACGCCGACGGCAACTCCGGAGGAGTTGCTTGAGGAATCGCCGTCGGCGATTCCTGAGGCTATGCCGACATCTGTCGTGGATGTCGACGGGCTGCCGGAGGCCAGCGGTGGGGCAGGGGACGGCGGACTGAGCGGGTCTTTCGTGCTGTGGTTGGCCGTGGGTGCGTTGGTGGTCGCGGTGGCCGCCGCCGTGGCGCTACGCCGCTCGGCTCGCTAGTCGAACAGGACGCTCAGCACTTCCTCTGTATTCGATAGGTCCTTCAGCGCGACGTCCGCGCCCGCGGCTCGCAACTCGCCAGCGGTGCTCTCGCCGGTGGCGACGGCGAGCGAACGGACGCCGTTCGCGCGCGCGGCCTCGACGTCGCGGGGGGTGTCGCCGACGATCCAGATCTCGTTCGGTCGCGAGCCGTTAGAGGCATTGTCACCGTGCGCGGACCTGTCGCTCGCTGGCAAGCCGCTCGCGACTCTCTCGATGGCACGGGTGACCATGTCGCCGCGGTTCTCGGCGTCTTCGCCGAAGCCGCCTTCGCTGAGGTGGGCGTTCAGTTCGTAGTACTCGAGCTTGAGGAGGCACGTGCGGCGGAAGTTGCCCGTCGCGAGGCCGAGCCGGACGTCGTCGCGGGCGGCGAGGGCGTCGAGCAGTTCGGGGATGCCGGGCTCGACGTAGCCGGGCGCTTCGCGCAGCGTCGTCGCGAGCTGGCCGACGTAGGCGTCGATGAAGGCCGCGAGCGCGTCGTCGAAGTCTTGGGCATCGTCGAAGAGGTCGTGCGTCTGGAGGCCGCGCTTGAAGATCGACCAGTCCGTGCGGCCGGTTGCTTCGATGTTCTGGAAGGCGTTCTCGATGCCGTGGAGCTGCTGGAAGGCGCGGCCCATCGCCAGGCCGCCGGCGCCGCCGGTGTAGAGCAGCGTGTGGTCGACGTCGAAGAGGATGGTGTGGGTCACGAGGCAATTGTAGCTAGCGCGGCTGTCTGGTGCGACCAGACAGCTTGGGCAGGGGGTAGGGCGTCAGAGGGAGAGTGCGAAGAGGGAGGTGGCAGCGGCTCGTGCTCGATCTATGAGGCCTCATTCTCGGTCGACAAGATAGAGGGCTGTTGCACGAGTGTTTCGCTCAAGGTCGATCATCAGCCGGATAAGCTCGGCGACCGCAATCAGTATCACGCCGTAAACGACTGAAGAAATCACGCCTGCTATGGCGAACAGGGCCGCCGCCGCAGCAAAACCGTCATCTGTACTCTCAGAGGTCGTGGCGAAGGCACCGAACGCGAACAAGACGGAGGCGATAATTCCGCCTGTGATGACTAACCACCCTAGTACTCGTAGAGCGGTGCTAATTATAGCTAGCGCCCCGTACCGGGCCTCGACGGGTTTGACGTGGGCATCGTTATGTTTCAACGAGTCCTTTTCTTTAGCCCACTCTGCATCGATTTCTGCCGTCGAGTCAGAGTAGTCTTTCGGATCGTTGTCGTCCTGCGGGCCGTCTTCCGGCTGCGAAGATTCGGGGCCGGGACCAGTTCCCACGTCAATTCCTTTGGCCTCGAAATAGTCGAGCCACGTACCCCAGCCGGCCTCCCTGATGCCTTCTAGGCTATGGCCTCGTTCCAAGTAGTCTCGGATTCGAGAGAGTGCGTTCTGTTCGTTATCGCTCTGCATGATCGCCGCCTCCTACGGGACCGGATGGCGCGAGTGTAGCAGAAACTAATAGAGGCGCGCGAGGGGGTGCGACGTGATAGGCGAATGGAGAGGCTGCAGCCCAACTTGTCGGTTTGCTTGGCAGTTGGCTGCGCTGGCTACTCGCTTACTTCGTCAGGGCTGAAGGCGGCCTAGGTATCAGTCGTCCATCTCTCTTTCCTCGAAGACATCTTCGGGCGTTTCTGCGAACGGCACGCACGCTGTGAGCGGGACGGCGTCATCTGGCAGGTCCGTGAAGTCCACGACAGGTCTTGAGGCGTCGCCGCAGGAGACGATGTTCACGATCTCCGCGACTGACGCGCAACCGACGGCGCCGTCCGACGTTCTTACGAAGCCTTCGTCCGCGAAGCACGGAAGCTCATGTACCGCTATCGACGCGCCCAAGCTCTCGATGGCGACGGCCTCCGGCGCATCGCCTGAGTCTTCGCCGGCCCGGCGAGCGTCGCCGTCGAGTTCCTGATCGAGCGTGTCGTCTCGCGCGTCGCTCGAGTTCTCGTCACCCAAGCCGGCGTTGCCATCGCTCTCGCGGTCGAGGATGTCCTGACGCTCCTGGCGTTCGTCGTCCGGCACCACGTCGATGCCGCCGTCGCCGCCGCACGCAGCGAACATGATCGCGATTGCGAACGCCACCAGTGCTGCTGCTATGCGTAGTGTCATGCGTTGGCCCTCCTGCTGTGATATGCCTAGTCCTTAGCGTATCGTAACTCCCGCGTCAGTTCGCGGAACCCGACTGAGCGATAGAGCTTCTTCGGGATCGGGTAGTGCGCATCTCCTCTGCAGCCCACGATCGCGTGGGTGGCGCCGGCATGACGAAAACGCTGCATGCCGTGGAGCAGGAGCGCGCGGCCGAGGCCGCGCCGGCGGTAGCCGGGATGCGTCCCGACCGGCTCGAACTCAGCGACAGCGTTTGCTTCGTCGAACCAGCCGATGGCTGATGCCACCAACGTGGCATCGGCTGACTCGATCGCGAAGTCGAGGTCGTCGCGATAGGGCGGCGTGCGCATGACGTCCTCGTAGGCCTCCGCGGTGAGGCTGCTCGGCGCCCAAGCGCCGCGGTGGGCTTCGACGCGCCGGGCGATGCCGTTAGCGTCGCTTCCGATCTCGCGCATGGTGAGGAAGCGATAGCCGGCGGGGAGCCGGGGCGTCTCAATCTCATCGAGGTCCCTGATGTTGAGCATGCCCCAGGGCGACTCAGGGTCGCGCTCGTAGCCGTGGCGCCGGAGCCGGTCGAGCGCGCCGGCGTCGATCTGTCGCGCTGAGGTCTCACGCTCGTTGTCCGGCGCCTCCGCGTCGAACCAGTCGAGCACGTCGTCGAGCAGCTCCGGGCGGTTCGGGTGCACCTGCCACGCAAGCGAGGCGGGCTGGGCGCGGCGTTCCGTTTCGGAGAGGATGGTCGACATGGGGGCGTAGATCCAGCCCCAGGCGAGCGCCTCGCGGGTGGCGCCGCCGTCGTACCAGACGCGCCCGTTCCAGTTGCCGGCGTCCTCGCGACGCCCAGCGCCCCAACTCCAGGCGAGTTCGCCTAATGTGCCCTCGCTGGCGGTCAGCTCGGGACGCAGGCGCCAGACCTCCTGAGCCAGCGCCTGCATCGCGCGTACGTCCGCTTCGTCCACAGGGTCGGGATAGCAGATTAGGGCGTAGGAGGCGAGGAGAGAGTTACGCCGCTTTGCGCAGTGCGCTGAACGTCGCCGATTCCTGTTGTTGCTCCACGAGCACCGCCAGCAGCCGCGTGACGCAGAGCGTCGGACTGAACGGCGGCTCCTGGTGATCGGTATCGAGGCTGCGCAGCGAGGCCGCGAACAAGCCGAGCACGTCGCCCGAGTTGAGGCCACGTTCGAGGATCATCCTCGCGAGCGCCTGCTCCGCGGACGCGGCAGGCCTCGGGAAGCTTGCGAACGAAGCGCTAAGGTAATGGCCGACCGCATCGATCAGGTCCTGGAGCGGGGCTTTCGGTACCGGACGACGGATGATCGAATCGTCGGCCAGGACGTCCGGTACGGCCTCAGTCGGGGTGGTCGCCGAAAAGGATTCCGATATCCACGCGATCTCCTGGCGGGCCGCCTCCAGCTTGCCCTCGCCCGATGAGAACGCAGCCTGACCCATCATCACGCCGCCTCTCGGTTCGCGCTGGGCGGCGGATTCGCGGTCAAGATGCAACCCTGTTTGGCTCCTGCGTTCGACAACGTGTGCTCCGATTCTTCATGAAGCAATGCTAGTATCCGCATCTAATTGTCGACCGTGCGGCGGACAGTCGGCGGCAGGATTCCCGTGGTGTGGATTGGTTAGGTGCTGTTCGGGGGAGAAATAGGGACTTCTCCCAGCCAGCGGGTGAAGCTTGCCCTGCAGATCCGTGGCGGGACGTGTACAATCCTCGATATCGGCGAGGGCGCATCAGTGCTGAGCAAGAGGAGGGCGCATGAACGTCGAACAGTTCGTCGTCAACCTCAACAGCGAGCAGCCGGAGGCGCTGATCGCGTTCTATCGCGATACCGTCGGCCTGAGGCCAAATGCGGAGATGGGCCCATCCTTCGACAGACTCAGGATGGAGTGAGCGGCCAACCTGCTGGCTGCCCGCGCGTGAGGACGGTGAAGTATGAGGACGAGATCGGAACTCGCGTTAGGCGTACTGGCAACAGCGCGGCAGATGCTGCGGGAGAACCTGAAGGCGCTCACGCTGGAGGAGGCGCTGGAGGCCGCGGGCGGGTATCGCTCCGTGCTGGGAATTCTCAAGCACACGGCGAGCTGGAGCCACGTCTATCGCTCCTACGCGTTCGATGCCGAGCCTACGCACCTGAACACGCTCGACTGGCCGCGCGGCCTGCGCGACACGATCGAGCCGACGCAAGCGTACCTGGATGACACCGTGGCCTGGCTGGAGGAGTCGTTCGCGCTCTGGGAGGCGTCGGTTGGGGGCGCGAGCGACGAGGAGTTCGACGAGCTGCGTTCACTGCACTGGGGCGAGCAGATGCCGCTCTTCGACATCGTCGTGTTCAACGCGGCGCACTGGACATACCACACGGGTGAACTGAACGAAATCCTGGCGATCGTGCGCGGCGAGGCGTGGACGTACACTGAGGAGGTCGAAGAGAACCACATCTCGACGGCCGGCCATCGCATCCGCGCCGGCTGGATGACCGACGAACACGCAACGGCGTATGAATCCCACCTCGCGCGCCGCGACCAAGAGTTACATGGCTAGCCGCGATGTCTACGGCGGCAGGCTGCCCAGCAGTCCAGCGGCGAATTGTAGTATTAGCGCGGCGTCGATTGCGCTGATATTGCCGTCGCTGTTGACGTCCGCGTTCTCGGGGCAAGGCAGCGACCCGAGCAGGCCCGCCGCGAACTGCAGGATCAGCGCCGCATCGATCGCGTTGACCGATCCACTGCAGTCGACGTCACCCAACAACCCGCCCGGCCCTGGAGTTGAGGTCGCGGTCGGCCCGCTGGGAGTGTCCGCGGGGGTCGGGGTCGACGTAGGAGCGGCGAGCACCGTCAAGCCGGCCGACTCGCAGTTTTGGAAGTCGCCTCCAACACCTTCGCAGGCTACGATCTGATGGGCGCCTGGATCCGCGCTCTCAGGAATCGTAATCTCCTCGAGAAAGAACCCGCTTTCGTTTGGCGTGAACGTTCCCAACACAAGGCCGCCCTTCGCGTCCCAGAAGATCTGGTAGGGCGGATTGACGTTGAACAGAAAGCCGTCTCCCGCAGCCGAGACCGTCGCGCCCGGCAGGCCTGATGGCGGCGAGATTTCAAGGGACTTGCCCGGAGGCGGGGCGAGCACCGTGAAGGAGGCCGACTCGCAGTTCTGGAAATCGCCCCCAACGCCTTCACAGGCTACGATCTGGTGGGCGCCTGGATCTGCGCTCTCAGGAATGGTGATCTTCGCGTTCCAGGATCCGCCTCCACTTGGTGTGAACGTTCCCAGCAGAAGACCGGCCTTCGACTCCCAGAAGATCTGGTACGGCGGATTAACGGAGACCAGCCAGCCGCCGACTCCCGAAGCGGTGACGGACGCGCCTGCTGGGCCTGATGGCGGCGAGACGCCGAGTGTCTTGGCCGCTGGCGTCGGGGTCGCGGTGGGAGGGGCGAGCACCGTGAAGGGTGCCGACACGCAGTCCTGGAAATCGCCTCCAGCGCCCTCGCAGGCGACGATCTGGTGAGCGCCTGGTGACGCGCCCCCAGGGATCGTGATGCTCTCAGACCAGGAGCCGGCTGGATTTGGAGCAAACGTTCCCAGCTCAGTGCCGCCCTTCGCCTCCCAGAAGATCTGGTAGGGCGGATTGACGTTGAACAGAAAGCCCTCTCCCGTAGCCGTGACGGTCTCACCTGCGAAGTCTGATGGCGGCAAGAAGCCGAGCGTGAGGTGGCTGGCAGCTTGGCTGCGGCCGGGGAACAAGAGCAGCAACGTGACCGCCACAATCGACGCTAGGGCGACGGCTGCTGTCAGAATGGCGGTCCGCCGCCGGTCTCGATTGATGAACAAGAAGTTGAGTTGATTCATGATATTCTCCTCCGCGCACGCCTTGTAGTCGACCCGATTGTACTACGTTCCAGCCGGAAGGTCTCTTAGTGCAGGCTAACGCGACTGCTGGCGGCGGGTGGCCTACGAAGCCCACACGCGCGCCGCGACAAGGAGCTGCACGATTAGCCGGCTAAGCCGTCTGCTAGTCTTGGCCAGGAGGACGTCATGATCCGCGTACAGCGCATGTACATCTCGCCGGTGAAGTCGCTCAGACTGACGCCGGTCGACCGAGCGTTTCTGGATAAGCCCGGCATCGCGGGCGACCGCGCCTTCTTCATCATCGATGCCCAAGGGGCGCCGTTCACGCAGCGGGTCTTCGGGCCCATGGTGCAGATCCAGGCCGCCTACGACGTCACCAGCGAACGTCTGGAACTCGCGTTCCCGGACGGCAGCACGGTCGCGGGCGTGCCGGAGCCAGCCGATGCGATCGATGCATCGTTCTTCGGTGTGCGCGACGTGGCCGGGCGCGTGGTGGAAGGTGATTGGAACGAGGCGCTTTCGGCGTTCGCGGGGCAGGAGCTGCGGCTCGTCAAGGCGGACGCCGCCGGAACTTCGTTCGACGCCTTCCCGATCTCGATGTGTTCGTCGGCCTCGTTGGAGGCGCTCGCTCAGGCCGCCGAGACCGACTCGGTCGACGGACGCAGATTCCGCCAGAACATCTACCTCGAAGGCGCGGCGGCGCACGAAGAGGATACGTGGCTCGAGGGCGAGGTGCGCGTTGGGGCGGCGCTGCTGCGCGTACGGATGCGCGACCCGCGATGCGCGGTGACGACGCAGAGCCCGGACACGGGCGAGGTCGACATGGACACGCTCAAGATCATCCCGTCGTATCGCACCGGCCAGCCCGAGCAGGTGAACTTCGGCGTGTACTGCACGGTCGCCGAGCCAGGAGAGGTCTCCCTCGGCGATGAAGTTGCGCCGGTACCCGGTTGATTGGCTAGCCTGGCAGTCGCCCGGAGCGACTGCTGGCTGGTGGCGCACGAAGCTCGGGTCGCGGGCGGCGGTGGGGAGTGGCGGGAGCTGAGATCACGGGTGGGGCCATCAGCGCAGGAATCCAGCGGCCATTGCCTGCGTGTTCAGAATCACCTAAGCTTCGGATGGCGTGTTATGTAACGCACTCTGAGAGCTGCGAAAGTGGTGGTCCGATTGAGCGTACCAAACGATGTCCGACAACTGAATGCCACGACACTAGAAACGGCGCTCGACGAATTCTCCATCACGGACGACTGGTCGATCGCCAAGGACGTGCGGGACGGCGGCACCCTTGGCGTACACGAAGCCCGCAACAACCCCAGCCAAGCATTCCAGAACTTGATCGTCGGGAGGATAGCTGAAGTGGTGTATAGAGAGGAGCACCTTCAGCCTCTTGAGGTGGCTGGTTTCTCTATCGACGACCTGCACGAGAGAGGAGAGAATCGGGACTTTGCGGTTCGGAAGGATGGCCTCGAACTCCCGATAAACGTGAAGACGGCCAGCACCATTTTCAGGAAGGCAAAGGAAATCGTTGGACTCGAACCGAACGATTGCATACCAATCCCGGCCTATAAGGCGGTTGCCGTATCTGAGCGGGTTCCTGATCTTGTCTATGTGGACTTGGTCGACTTTTCGTTTCGACAGCGAGTTGATGAATTCACAGACAGTCTAAGGGGGAGCGCAGGTTATCTGTGGAAGGTTCTTTCTTGGTATGGCGGCAAAGGTGTGAGGAAAGCCCAGGATGGTTATGTAGCCAAGCTCTTTGATCTTCATGAACAGAAGCTGATGTCGCTCGCTCCAAAAACGAGCAGCTGGCGAGTGATAAGCGCACAGCGGGTGCTAGCCATTATGAGGGATAAGCCAAGGCGATGTCCCGGTCTCGGTGTGAGGGCAGCGGGTACCGGAGGATTCAACGCCGAAGTCAACATTCACGTCTCCGCAAATGACGAGACTGTTTCTTGGCAGGATGTTAGTGAGGCGCTCCAGCGGAGCGGCATCCAAGCAGTGCTCGACATGATACGGCACAGGACGACACGAGAAGTGGCAGATCCATCGCTTTAGGCGCCCGCCGCCGATGTTACCGGAAGCCGCGGCTGGTAAGTGGCCGTATCTGCGGTTCCCAAGGCAGTCTTGCGCAATGGCTCAACAACCAATCTTGCAAGCAGCGGGGGTACTGCGTTCCCAAGCTGGATCTGTGCCGACCGCCTGGAGCCAACAACAGCATAGTCATCGGGGAACGTTTGGAGTCGCTTTACCTCGAGCGCCCGAAGACGGCGGTTCTTCCAATGGAATGGCCCTACGTAGGGTCCAGGTTGTGCCTGAATCGTCGTGGATGGCCTGTTAGGGTCCAGTTTCAATAGAAACGTCCAATATCTGGTGCGCCAGCCGAACAGTGGCTTGGGATGGCCGCGCTTGGCTGTGAAGTATAGATAGTTGTCACCAGGCGGGATTTCTGGAAGAAGGCCTCCGTACTTGCCGCCTGCCTCCTCTTCCGGTTCGGCAAGATCCTCCCTTTCAGCAAGGTCTCCGATCACGTCGTGGGCCGTCACGTAAGGGGTGAGTGTCTCATCGAAGCTCCGTCTCGTTTCCGACCATCCGGAGTGAGTCGGCAGGGGAAAAGGCGGAGGAATCTCGTCGCGGACAGCGTACACAAAGAGGCGCTTGCGCAGCTGAGGTACTCCGTAGTCAGCCGCATTTAGAACTTCTGAGGAAACGTTGTACCCCGCGTCTTGGAGCTGATCGACGAGGCGTGTAAACGGCCGCACATTGTGGTTCGTGTAGCGGAGGCCGTGAACGTTTTCCAGGAGGGCTACGCGAGGCTGAGTCTCCCGGACAACCCGCGTAAATTCATCCAGCAGCGTAGCGTCTGGATCGAGGCCGCGCCGCTTGTACTCCAGCCAGTAGCCGGACTTTGAGAAAGGGGTGCATGGTGGCCCGCCAATCACGAGAGCTGCTTCTCCCACCTGGAGTTCGCATGCCTGAAGCAGTTCGTCGGTGGAAACCTCGAGGATCGATTTGTTGAGGACGCGTTGCGGCTGGTCCGCGAAGTGATTTACTCTGAGGCTTGCTGCGGCGTCCGGCTCAGATTCAACGCATGCCTTTATGTCGAATCCCGCCTGGCGGACACCAAGGTCGAGGCCGCCCACTCCGGAGAAGAGGCTAATGGCGGGGAGACTTGATGGGCCCATTTTCGCCTGCTCGCGCTCCATTGAGCAAGATGCTATCACAGTTCGGCCTACAGAACAAACGTACTGTCCATGACCGCGCTTCGCGCCGCTCAGAGTGACGGGGACAATCACCCGCTTGCGCGCTTACTTCGTCGGAGCGGGAACTTCTCTAGCAGGTGGAGGTACGGCTCCTCGACGTCGATCTGGAGCGCGTTCAACGTGCGCGAGGCGCCGTTGTAGAACGAGATGGCGAGGACCAGGTCGACGAGGTCCGCCGCGCTGAGTGCCGCCTCCAGCTTGGAGAACGTCTCGCTGGAGAGCTGCGCGTCGCGGGTCATCTCGCGGGCGGCGCTGAGGACGGCGCGGTCGAGGTCGCTGAGGTCAGTCTTTCTGCCGGCGGTGTCGTCCGCGATGGCGCGGAGGTCATCGTCGGTGAGGCCGGCCTGCTGGCCGATCTGCAGGTGATGCGAGTACTCGTAGGGGGCGTTGAGCAGGTAGCCGACCTGCAGGATGGCAAGCTCACGCAGGCGCACGTCCAGCTTGCTCCAGTTCAGCAGGTAGTTCCCGTTGCGCATGAAAGCGCGGGCGCCGCCCGGACTGTTCACCAGCGCCCGGAAGATGTTCGCGGGCCGCTGCAGCATCTTCTGGTCGCTTTCTTCGAGGTCGTCCTTGTTGAGGTAGGGTACGCGGGCCATCTGGTCTCCTTCAACTATTCATCCTTCGACAAGCTCAGGATGGAGGGGTCTTCTTCAGGCTCATCCTTCCCTTCGGCTGCGCTCAGGACAGGCGACGGGCTCAGGATGGGATTCTATAACAGCGATTGTAGCGCGTGGCTAGAAGCGCGTTGGGCCGCGCAGCATCGTGCCGCCGTCGACGACGAGCGTCTGGCCGGTAATATAGCGGGCCTGGTCGCTGAGCAGGAATCGGACGGCCTGCCCGACGTCCCAGCCCGTGCCCTCGATGCGCAGCAGGCTCGCCTTGCGCCGCGCCTCGCGCAGCTCGTCCGCCATGCCGGGTGTCGCGACCATCGGCGTGTGCACGGGGCCGGGCGCGACGCAGTTGACGCGGATGCCGTCGCGCCCGTGGTCGACGGCCATCGCGCGGGTGAGCGAGATGACGGCGCCCTTCGACGTCGAGTAGGCCGTCAGCCTGCTCGGCAGCAGCGCCGCCAGCGACGCCACGTTAACGATCGCGCCGCCGCCGTCGCTGGCGAGCATCGCCGGGATGGCGTGCTTGCTGGCGAGGAACATGCTCTCCACGTTGATGCGCATCACGCGCTGCCAGCTCTCCGGCTCTTCGTCGACGACGCTGCCACGGCTGCCGATGCCGACGTTGTTGTCGAGGAAATCCAGCCTGCCGTAGCACTCCAGCGCGGCGGCGACCATCGCCTCGCACTGGCCGTTGCTCGTGACGTCGGCCTCGAACGCCTCGCTCGCGCCGCCCTCCGCCGCGATCATCTCGACCGTGCGCCGCGCCAGCTCCACCTTGCGGTCGACGACGAGCACGCTGACGCCGGCGCGCGCGAGCAACATGGCGGCCGCCCGCCCGTTCCCGATCCCGTCGCCGGTCGCGCCGCCGCCCGTGACGATCGCCACCTTGCCATCGAGGCCGGTGTCGTCGTCTGGGCGTGCCGCAGAGTTCATGGCGCTGGCGTTATGGCCGGATCCCCGAAACGAGGATGGCAGGCATGGGCAGGTGCAGGATGCCGTCGCGTTCGTACTTGGCGGCAGCGCTTCGAATGTCTGCACGGATCGCCTCAACGACATCGTCAGATGCGCTCTCCACACTGGCGAACGAGCGAAACGCCTGGAACAACGCGTCGGCTGATGCCACTTCCCACACGAGCGGCAGTCGCTCGAATGTTGGGTCGATGAATCCGGCCTCTGTCAAGTAGCCGGTCAGCAGCGCCTCGTCTGTCTTACCTCTAAGCGGCGGCTCTTCCGCATCCTCGTCCTCAGATTTGATGTGGGCTCCGACGGTCTCAAAGACGATCCTGAACGCCGTCAGCGTCTCGGGCGCATCCCATACGGTAAACGCGAGGCGGCCGCCCGGCTTCAGTACGCGCTTCGCTTGTTCGAATGCCTTCTGCGGCTCGGCCATGTGGATAATCCCGAACCCCATCACCACCGCGTCAAAGGCTTCGTCATCGAACGGCAGGGCGGCCGCATCGCCCACACGAAACTCGATCGATGGGTGTTGGCGGCGCGCTTCTTCAACCATGCCTTCTGCGAAATCGATGCCTGTGACGGCGGCTCCGCGTGCAGCGGCTGCTCCAGCGACGAGGCCCGGTCCGCAGGCGACGTCTAGGGCTCGGGTGCCAATCTCAACGCCGGCCGCATCCAGCATCGGTCCAACTGCCATTGCTGTCACGTCCGGATACGCGGCCGCGGCGCTGTTCCAGATGGGACGCTGGGCTTCGCTGATCGCCTGCGGGTCGTTCGCGCGGGGAGCGGTGGTCATATCGGCCGTCCCGCGCGTATGCGCTGGGCGACCGCGTCGGGGTTGGGCGGCGAATCGATCAGCCACGTGGCGCCGGCGGCGGCGTAGGCGTCGATGATATCGCGGGCCTGGGCGCGGTCGGGCGGCAGATACACGCCGAGCGCGACGTCGAACGGCTCAGTGCTGTCGCGGTGCCGGCGGACGTATGCGACGACCGTGGCGAGGACCTCCGGCGTGAGTATCGTCGGCTCGCCGGTCTCTTGCACTTTCAGCGGCACGACGCCGTCGTAGCGGGCGGCGCGGCGGAACGGGCGCTTCGACGGCCACATGCCGGCGATCCAGACCGGGATGCGCTCCTGCACGGGCTTCGGCAGGAACGTGACGTTGTCGAGCTGGTAGTGCTCGCCCTGGTAGCTGAACGGCTCGCCCGACCAGAGGCCGGTGAGGATCTCCAAACCCTCGTCGAGCTTCTGGGCGCGCACGCGGTCGTCCGTCTCCTCACCGAGCTGCGCGAACTCCACGTCGACGGGGAAGCCGAGCCCGGCGCCCACGATCAGCCGGCCTCGCGAGAGGTGATCGAGCGTGACGGTCTCCCGCGCGAGCTTCCATGGCCGGCGTCGCGCGAGCGGCGTGACGAGCGCGCCGATGCGGATGCGCTCGGTGGCCGTCGCGATAGCGGCGAGCGTGACCCAGGGGTCGAGCATGGGCGGTCCGTCCCAGTGGATGTGGTCCCAGAGGAAGAAGCCGTCCCAGCCGCCTGCCTCGGCCTCCTTGGCCAGCTCGACGACCCGATGCACGTCGTCGAACGGCGCGAAGTTCTGGATGTTGAAGGAGAACTTCAAGGTGCCGGGCCGTGGGGTCACGGCGCTGTCTCGTGCTCGATCGGCGTGTTGGGCAGGTTGCCCCACTCCTGCCACGAGCCGTCGTAGTTCTTGGCGCCGGGGTGGTCGAGGACGTGGCGGAGGATGAACCAGGTGTGGGCGGCGCGGACGCCAAGCTGGCAGTAGGCGGCGACGCTGCCGTCGCGACCCACGGCGGCGTAGAGTTGCTCGAGCTGCGCTTTGGGCAGGAGCGCCGTGGACTCGGCAAGCGACGTCTTCCAGAAGACGTTTCGCGCGCCCGGGATGCGACCGCCCCGCGCGGCGCGGATGTCCGCGCCGGCGTACTCATCGGGGCTGCGCGTGTCGATCACGGTGAGGTCCGCGTTGTCGAGGCCGGCAACGATGTCCGTGAGCGTGGCGCGGATCGTGTAGTCGGGCGCGGGCGGCTCCGGGTAGGTGGACGGAGTGACGTCGGGGACAGCCGCGGTGAGCGGGCGGCCCTCCTGCTGCCAGACTTCGCGGCCGCCGTCGACCCAGTGGAGCTTGCCCGGGTGGCGGTAGTACTCGAAGACCCAGAAGGCGCGCGTGGCGTGGCGGCCGCCCTGGTCGCCGTAGAAGACGAGCGTGTCATGGGGCTCGATGCCGAGGCGGCCGGCGAGCGCGACGAAGCGCCCGGCGTCGATCACCTTGCCGGAGGACTCGTCGGCGCGTTCGATCAGCTCGGTCTTCCAGTCGATCGCGAACGCCCCCTCGACGTGGCCGGAGGCATAGGACGCGGGCTCCTGGGAGGCTTCGAAGACGCGGAGGCTGGGATCGCCGGCATGTTCGGCGAGCCAAGATGTGGAAACGAGGGCGTCTGTCATCGTGCGCGCATTATACGCAATAGGTTCGCATCGAGGCGATGGCACACTGTATACTTGCTGTCCTGAGAGAGCGCCATTTGGCAGCAGGGAGGCCATCATGCAACGCTTCCTAACGATTACAGCGTGCGCCGTCTTCGTGATCCTCACGATCACGATCACGAGCAACTCCGGCGGCCGCGAAGTCGCGCCGCCCGCATCGCAGGCCGGCCAGGACGCAAAAGCGTACCTGACGGACGCGCAGAAGAAGATCGGCTCGCAGATGCTGCACAGCATGGGAGCCTCCGGTGATACTGAGCGAGAGGTGAGCGTCAGGGCGGCCGTTTCCGACGATCTTGAGACGGCCATCACGGAACTGGGCGGTTCCGTCCTCGCCAGCTATCCCAAGTACGGCGCGATCGAGGCGGTCTTGCCTCTCGCGTCGCTGGAGGTGCTCGCCGAGCGCGACGACGTGTACGCGATCAGGGCGCCGGACTAGTTCAAGACGAACCAGATGAACATTTCCCAGGGCGATGTGGCGCATCGCGTAGACTTGGCGCGAACCACATTTGGCGTCGATGGCTCTGGCGTGAAGGTCTGTGTCATCTCGGACGGCGTCGACAGCCTCCCCGACCTCGAGCTCTCCGGCGACCTGCCACTAGGAATCGACATCCTTCCCGGCCAGCAAGGTTCGGGCGACGCCGGCACGGCGATGCTGGAGATCGTCCACGATCTGGCGCCGGGCGCGGACCTCGGTTTCGCGACTGGCGGCCCCAGCCAGGCCCAGATGGCGACGAACATTGACGGGCTGGTAGAGAGGGGGTGCGACATCATCGTGGATGATGTGCTCTTCTTCAGGGAGCCCGTCTTCCAGGACGGCGCCATCGCGCGGGCGATGAGGGACGCTCCGCTGGACATCTCGGTCTTTTTTGCCGCAGCGGGTGATGGCGGCAACCTGAGCAATGGGACCTCCAGCGTTTGGGAAGGCGACTTCAACACCATGGGGCTGACCACTCAGGACGTCCAAGGATTCTTCCCTGGGCTTGGTCCGCCGCCGATCAACGGCACGGTGTTGGACTTCGGCCAGCCGTCTAACGTTGTGCAGAATGGAGACGCCCCGATCGTCCTCCAATGGGCCGACTCGCTGGCCGGCTCCGAAAACGACTACGATCTATGCCTAATCGAGCCAGACATCCCCGCGTGGACATGCTCGACCGATCCGCAGACGGGAACGCAGGACCCGATCGAGATCCTGGGAGACGACCCCGGCGAGCCGCTGCCCCAGAAGGGTGACCACATCATTGTGGTGAACTGGGGCGGCGAAGCGGATCCCCGCTTCATGCGTGTGGATACGTTTGGCGCGCCGCTGACGTTCGGCACGAACGGCGCTATCGGCGGCCACGCCGGGTCCGACTTTGCGATTACGGTAGGCGCTGCCGATGTGGCGCAAGCCGGAGGCGGCCCCTTCGACGGAACGGCGCTGATAGAGCCCTTTAGCTCCGATGGCCCCCGCCGCGTCTTCTTCGACGCCGACGGCAATCCGTTCACCCCCGGGGACTTCTCGTCTTCGGGCGGCATCGTGCGCGATAAGCCGGACATCGCGGCGGCTGATGGGGTCTCCACGGCTACCAGTGGATTCGATCCATTTTTCGGCACGTCAGCCTCAGCGCCGCATGCGGCAGGCGTCGCTGCGCTCTTGCTGGAATTGGATCCGACGTTGAGTCCGGCCGAGATCAGAGATGCGATGGTCGACACTGCACAGGACATTGAGGACCCCGGCTTCGATGACCTCTCCGGCTTCGGGTTGCTCGACGCGCTCGGCGCGGTGGAAGGCGTCTTGGGCCAGAAGTCGAAACGTTCGTTTGAGTTCACGAACCCAGGTCCAGGAGCCGCTACGGGCCTCAACATTGTCTTCCAGTTCACGGGCGGACAACTCGACGACCCGTTCATCGTGTCCGACACCACAGACTGCACCATAGCCTCGGTCATCGTGGGCGACAACAGCGATGTGATCATCGACTGGGGGGAGAAGTGCGCTCAGCCGGGGGCGACGGTGAGCGTGAGTGTGCTTACCAACTTCCTCACGGAAGTTTCGCTGGTCGTCTGGAAAAACAGCACCTGTCCTCCTGGTGGGGCTGGCGGCGTGTGCCCCGAACCACCGCCCACGGCACCACCGCCCACGCAGGCGCCCCCCGGCGGCGGCTCGGGTGACGTTAACTGCGACGGTCGCGTCGACGCGACCGATGCGGCGCTGGTGTTGCAGTTCATCGCTGGGCTCTTCAGCCCGTTCGCCTGCCCGGCCGCGGCCGACGTGGACTTCAGCGGCGCCTCCAACGCGATCGACGCGGCGTTGATCCTGCAGTTCGTCGCGGGTCTGCTGGACGGCCTGCCAGTAGGAGGCCCGCCACCGACGAACACGCCGGCGCCTCCGCCACCCACTTCGACATCGACGCCGACGCCGGTGCCACCAGCGCCAACCAACACGCCCGCCGCGCCAACGGCAACCAATACACCGATCACGCCGACGGCGACGAACACGCCGTCCAACACGGGCACACTGAAGATACGCAAAGAGATCCTAAACGGCGACATGGTCGTTCAGGAAAGCGCGGCCGGGTGGGAGATCAAGATCTACACCGGCGGAGGCTGCGCGGGCTCGCCGTTTACGATCGCGGCGACGCAGACAAATGGCCTGACGATCGGGCTGTCGCCAGGCGAGTACTCTGTCCAGGAGACGCTGCAGCCAGGCTTCGTGGCTATTTCAGATACGTGCCAGGACGTGGACTTGGATGCCGGTGAGCATGTCGAGATCGTGTTCCAGAACGCGATGACGTAGGTCTTGTCCGGCGGAGGTCCGGCGGCGACGGCTAAGGACTCAGCGCAGGCGTTAGGACTTGCTGGCCTCGGCGGCCAGTTTCTCAAGGCCGAGCTCGGAGACGTGGCGCTGCGCTTCGATGAAGCGCTCATCAGCTTCTTCTACGCTCAGTCCTAACACGTTGGCGATCTCCTGGCGCGAGAACGACCAGGCATACTGCGAGAGAGCCAGGATGACCATGGAGAAGGTGGAGTCCTCCTTGGTGTTGGGGAACTGCTGCCGCATGAGAAGGTCCACGTGGGCGAGGGCCTCCTGCAAGCGCTCGCCCAGGCGGAGAAGCGGCCGGCCACTGAGCAGGAGTTGAAAGACGAAGCGTCCAATCTCAGGGTGCTCGATGTAGATGCGGGCGTTCTGGGCCACGGCGTCGCCGCTAAGTTGCGACGCTGTGATGTTGTAACGCTCCATGATCCAGTCGACGGCATGGGTGATCAGGTTCTCGCGGTTCTGGTAGTAGTGGTAGATGAGGGCGCGGTTCACTTCGGCGCGTCTGCCGATTTCGCTGATCGTGAAATTGTCCAGGCCCTTCTCGGTGATAATCGCGGCGGTTGCCGAGAGAATCGCCTCGCATGTCGCTTGCCGATTGTGGGTTCTCGGAGGTGCGGTTGTCACAAGTTCGTTCCTTCCTAATGCTGTCGATAGTTCAGTTTGATAGATTTGGACAGCGATGTCAATTAGGCGGAGTAGGGGAGTTGCCGGACTCCGTCAGGGCAGGGCAGTGAGCCTCATGTCAGTCGTGCTCCCGCCAGCGGAGGCGCTCCTAGCGTGCTAGATGGCGGTATAGCCGCCGTCGACCGTCACCGCGGTACCTGTCATGAACGAGGCGTCGTCCGAGAGCAGGAAGGCGACGACGCTGGCGAGTTCCGAGGGATCAGAACGGCGGGCCATGGGAATGGCCGGTATCTGGCGAGGCAGGCGCCCGCTGACCTGGGTCGTGGCCGTCTTCAGGTCCTCCACCGAATGCTTGCCGATGTTCGTCGCGACGGCGCCCGGCAGGATGCAGTTGGCGCGGATGCCCTGCGAGCCATAGTCGACTGCGATCTGCTTCGTGAGCTGGAGGATTCCGCCCTTGCTGGCGGCATAGCTGGCAGCGGAGCCGCCGGCGGCGATGATGACGGAGGCGACGGAGCCAGTCGTTACGATAGCGCCGCCGCCCGCCTCCAGGAGATGCGGGATCGTGTGCTTGGCGGTGAGGAACACGCCCGTCAGGTTTGTGCGGATGATGGCGTCCCAATCCTCCAACGTCAGCTCGTGGATCCAGCCCGCGCCGGAGGTCCCCGCGTTGGCGAAGACGGAGTCCAGCCCGCCGAACGCGTCGACGGCCTGCTTGACGGCTGCCGCTACGTCCGCCTCGGAGCCGACGTCGCAGGCCACGGCGAGGGCCTCGCCGCCGGCCTCATCGACGAGTGCGACGGTCTCTTCCGCGATGTCCGCACGCTTGTCGGCGACCGCGACGTTCGCGCCCTCCGCGGCGAGCCGGAGCACGCTCGCCCGTCCGATGCCACTCCCGCCGCCGGTCACGAAGACGCGACGGCCGACCAGCCTGCGCGGCGTCTCGCTCACGCGTTGGCCCCGCGAAAGAAGCTGACCTCAATCTCGCGGTGCGCGAAGCGCCAACCCTCGCTCGTGCGGACGAAGCGGTCGCGGTATTCGCCCACCATCCGCGGCCCCTCCAGTGGCGAGGTGCGCCGGCCAGGCTCGCCGTCGTGGCGATAGAGCGTCAGGTACACAGTGCCCTCCGCGTGATCTTCGTCGATCACGTCAAGGAGGAAATTGTTGCAGACGTGGCGCGACATACGCTTGGCGTTCGCCTGCCGCGCGGCAAAGCCGCGCTTCACCTCAGCCTGGCCGTTCATGGTGACCTCAGGCGACTTCCAGACACCGTCCTCGCTGAACAATTCCGCGATCTGGGCCGCCTCGCCGTGGTCGACCAGGTGGCAGTATTCGGTGACCAGGCGTTGGCAATCCCGTTCGATTAAGAGCCGTTCGTTTGTGTCCATACGCACCTCCAGTGCGACAATCCTACCTCATGACCTGGCTATCCAGCAGCGCCACCAGCGCAGCCTCGTCCGTTCTGCCCCGTTCGACCGCTTCGTAGGGATTGCGTCCCGTGCGTCTGATGCTGGCGAGCGCCTGATGTGGCTCGAGGCCCTTGCTATGCGCCAGCCACGCGGCCAGCACATGGCCGCTCCTGCCACTGCCACCGGCGCAGTGAACGACGGCTTTTTCGCCTCGCTCCACGCCTTCTCGCAGGAACGCGAGCACGCGCTCGAGGTTCTCCGCGCTGGAGAGGCGGTAGTCCCGGATGGGGGCGTGGAGGACGTTGCCTGAGCCAAAGGTGCGCTCGTACTCGCCGAGCAGTCCGCCGGGTAGCCGGCGGTACGGCTTGAACTCAGCACTGCTGGCGAGCAGACAGACGACGCGGCGCACGGCCGCGGCAGCCATAAAGCCCGTCCAGGCATCGACCTCCTCCGCCGAGACCTGCTTCGCCGGGAAGCCCGGGCGGCAAGCGCCGAAGACGCGTTCGCTCGGGTCATCGTCCGCGGGGCCGAAATTGTGGGGCCGCCCCATGGGTGAGTCTCGCATCAGTCGTGCTCCCACCAGCGGAGATATCGGAGCTTCACAGGTCTCTCTAACCCATTCGGTACGGCCTCACCGGTGGGGGAGAAGAGAAAGCCCTCCCCACCGGCGATCACGAGCGGGTATCTGCCTCGCCCGTGTCCGGCTCAACCCGCCGGTGCGCCCGTAGCCCGGATTGGAAGTACCGGGGACGTCTCTCCTCGCCGATGTCAAGGAACTCTGACGGGAACCCGCCGCCCGCTGAATCAACGAATACCGTTGCCGAGACCGGCCGCACGCGGGCTGTCGTGCTCGCTGTGTGCTTGAGGGGCCCCTCGTAGTCCGTCTGGACAACCAGCTCCGGGCCGTCGACGGCCACCTTGACCACCGCGCCCAGACGCCGGTAGGTTCCGGCGAACGGTGAGAGATCGTCAGGGGCCGGACTCGTGCCCGCCACGCGCTGTCCTGGGACCTCGGCGTTGATGCCGAAGAGCCCGCTGCCTACCCAGAACGCCAGCTCGTAATCGGCCTCAAGGCCCTGCTCCGCGTTCGTCAAACAGACGAGTGCGAATCTTCGCTCGGGCGCGACGATCAGCAAGCTATAGAACCCCCTCGTTTCGCCCACATGGGCCAGCAGGACTTCGGGCTGGATGCTCAACCGGAACCAGCCTATGCCCTGACCCCGCGTGAGCGAGAGCGGTTGGTCGGCGTGATGGTCCTGCATGGACCGGATCAATTCCTCCGGAAGCAGCCGCTCGCCGTCCGCGGCCAGGCCGCCGTCGAGATGAAGTCGCGCGAAGCGGAGAACATCGCCGACCCGGGCGAAGGACTGCGAGCCGGCAGGGGAGTTCGAGAACGGCATGCGGCCGAATGGAGCCGTCTCCATGCTCCCGGTTTCGGCATTCCGCACATGTCCGACGGCGGCGCGGTACAGTATCGCCTCATCGAAGAGCGTTACGGGCGTCTCGACTCCCAGCGGCCTCAGCAGCATAGTAGCGAGCGCCTCGTGCCAGGGAAGCCCCGTGATTTTTTCGATGATGCGCCCCGCCAGCACGAAGCCCGAGTTGGAATACGACCACATCTCACCTGGCGCGTGAATCAGGCCCACCCGGTCGAGCTTGGCCACGAGCTTCTCGATGGCGTCGTCCCCGCGGCCGGTGTCGAAGGAGCAGTCTCCTTCGATGCCGCTCGTATGGGTGAGAAGATGCAGGACTGTGATGTCGCTAATGTCCGCCGTCTCCTCCATTCGCAGCTCGGGCAAGTACGTCGTAATCGGAGTACGCAGGTCGACGAGTCCCCGCGCGACTAGCTGCATCACCAGGGTGGCCGTATACATCTTGGTGACTGAACCGATCTGAAAGACGGCGTCAGGAGTGGCTTCGACGCCTGTGTCGATGTTGGCCACGCCGGTTGCCAGTTCCAGCGTCTCCTCCCCGCTGAGAACGCCCAGGGCCATGCCCGGAATTCCGTGCTTGGCCGCGACCTCGTCCAGGCGGGCCTGAATTTCGGTTCTCCGTTCGCTCAGCACTCCCATCGTCCTGTCCTCCTACTGGCCCGGTATATCTCACGCCGTCCTTCGTCTTGGCGTACTGCGCGGCTCCATCCGCCTTGCTCCCGCTCCTCGAACAGTCGTGCGGCACTGTTGTCCGCTCTCTGGCGAAAGCTTCGTGTAATCCATGGTGAGCCACCGCTCTGGCTGCATCACGTCGCCGATGATGCCGCACATTGTCGTGCTCCCTTCAAAAGGGTCAGATTGTGCGTCTCCTATGGATGTCACTCCAGGGCGGCCAGTGTGCCCAAGATCTCCTCCATGCGGTCTACTATCAGCGAGAAGTGGCCATCGTCGGGATAGAAGGTGGCACGGCAGTTCGGGATGGCCTGCGCCTGGTAGCGCCCCATGGCCGGAGGGACATTCAGGTCCTTATCGCCCTGCCAGAGATGGACCTGCATGGTGATGTCCTCCAGCCGGAAGCCCCAGGGACGGGCGAGTACAACGGAATCCCATGCGGCTCCCCGACTGCCGGAGCGGAATGCCTCGCGCTCGTCGTCCCTGAGCACCGCCCGTACCTCAGGGCGAGCGACGACGGAGCTATCCGGCTCGCGAAGGAAGGATGTTATCCGAGAGACAATGTGGTCAGGGGAGCCCCGAGACATTAGCCAGTAGGGCACGTTCATCAACCAGGGGAAGCGGCGGGCCATACCGTTGATGATGCGGAATACTCTGGTCATCCCTTCCATGGCATCCGGCGCATCGAGGGGGCCGGAGCCGCTGATGATGGCAGCGGCGGCTAGACGCTCGGGAATCTTGAAAGCGCACACAGCCGCGTATGGCCCGCCCCCAGAAAGCCCGGCGACGGCGAATCGCTGGATGTTGAGAGCGCCGGCTAGCTCGACAACGTCGTCCGGCCAGTCGAGGAGAGTGCGGCCCGCCTTGAAGTCTGAAAGTCCGTAGCCCGGCCTGTCGATGGCGATCATTCGCATGCCCAGGCTCGCGGCCGCGGCATGGCCGAGCTGGCCCTCCATGCGCGAGCCTGGTGTGCCGTGAAAGAAGAACCCAGGCTTGCCTTCGGGATCGCCGTATTCCGCGTAACCGAGAAGGCGGCCGTCCTTCAGGCGAAGTATGTTGTCGGGTTTGCCAAGAGCCATCAGCGCGCCCACAGGTACCCGTCTGTTTCCGCCAGAATCGGAACAACTAGCCGCAGCGCCCTTTGCATCGCCATCCGGATGCTTTGCCGGGGTCGACCAACTTCACATGCCTGGTTCATGGCGGCGGTCCCTCCTCGGTCTCCTGGCTCTCAGGCACTTCTGCTTCGCCAGGCAACGATCCTTCGTTCTTCCCAGAGGTGAGGCCTGCCTGGTCGGCTAGGACGCGCTTGAAGATTGAGAACACCGCGTCTGAATCGACGCCTTCGGAATCCAGCACGCTGAGAAATCGAAGACCGAGGATAAAGGCGATGAGCAGATTGGCGAGCGCATCTGGGTCGTAGGGCTCGTGATCCGCTGATGCGATGGGTACGTTCTGTAGCATGTCGGCCAAGACCGCACGCTGGAAGGCCAACCTCTCCCTCAGCGCATCGCCGAGATCGCGGTGCCGAAGAATCTCGGGCCAGCTCTCGATGTCCAGCCGCACCAGATCCTCGAAATCGGACTCGTGGAACGCAGCGGCTTCGAATTCAGTTAGCACATCAAGCGCGCTTACGGCGTCCGGAGCCGCCTCGATCATGCCGCCGAGTACGTCCTGCACTCGCTGAGTTCCACGTTCGATGATCGCCCGCAAGATCTCGTCCTTGTTGTCGAAGTAGCGATACGGAGCGCCGGAACTCAGACCAGCTTCCTCGCAGATATCCTGCATCGTTGTCTGGTGAAGGCCGTTGCGAACCGTACAGCGAATTGCGGCGTCCATGACTTCGCTGCGCCTCGCTTCCAGATAGCTGCTAGGAACTTTCGGCATCCGTCACGCCTCCGATAAGATGAACGCTCAGTGCGTATAATGAAGATGCTTTCATCTTTCTACTGGATCGGATGTGACTTGTCAACTCGACGATCAAACTGACAATGCCCTAGCGTAAGGAAGGGATGTCCACGCCGTCCTTCGTCTGCGCACGCTAGATGCGTGGCTGCATCAGTCGTGTTCCCACCAGCGGACGGCGAAGAGCGGGACGACGGCGCTGGCGAGCTGAAGCTCGCCTCTGGCCGTGAAGAGGTGGCCGCGAGGTTCTGTGAGCGCTCGCACGCTGTCCGTCACGAGGATCTCGCCAGCGCCGGCTTGCGCCGTAACGGTGGCCGCGTCCTCGTCATGGCGGCTGATGCCGGCGCGCACGGGCGCGCTGCTGGACGAGCCCCAATCTTCGAACGAGCGTTGGATCTGCACGGCGCAGATCAGGGCGCGGTTCGCGTCGGTGAAGATCGCCGCGACGCCCGTGCCGGTCTCGCGGGCCTCGACGCCACCGATGCGCTCCAAGACGTCGGCCGCGACCTCGCGATGGCGGTCCGCCAGCTCGGGTCCGCCGGAGACGTCCGTAAACAGATGGATGCTGGTCCGGTCATTACTCATAGTGGAGCATTCTATCGACTCTTACTATGGCAGCGCGCTCTCTTTCAAAGGGACGAGTGGCACCGGAGCATCCTTCGACAGGCTCCCTCCTGCGGCGGGCAGGCAGGATGGGCGACAGGCTCAGAATGGCACTCAATTGCTTGGTAAGCTTCGTCACAATACTCAGGAGGCGCGGCTGGTAGCATCGGTCACGTAATGGTACGACTAAGCGATATTCCAGGCCCCGCGGGTGCGTTCCTCGGCAGCATGCCGATGCCCGAGTTCGAGTCGACGCCGTGGGTCACGCCGCCACCGCTCCGCGACGCGCGCGTGGCGATTGTGTCGACGGCGGGGCTGCATCGGCGGGACGACCGCAAGTTCCGGGGCGGCGCGAACGACTACCGCCTGATCCCGGACGACGTGGACTACGCGGACCTGGCGATGAGCCCACGTCAGCGTCAACTTCGACAGGAGCGGATTCCAGCAGGACGTGAACATCGCGTTCCCGCCGGAGCATCTGCATGCGCTGGCCGCCAGTGGCGAGATCGGCGGCGTGTCGCAGTGGCATTACGCGTTCATGGGAGCGTCCGCGCCCGAGGGGTTCGCGGAATCCGGCGCGGAGGTCGCCAGGCTGCTGAAGGACGACGGCGTGACAGCCGCCGTCCTGATCCCCATCTGACCATTCTGCACGCGCGCCGTCGGCGCGCTGACTCACTATATGGAATCGGCGGGTCTGGCGACGACGAGCATCAGCCTGATCCGCGAACACACGGAGAAGATCCGCCCGCCCCGCGCGCTCTGGGTGCCGTTCGAGCTGGGCCGGCCGCTGGGCGCGCCCAACGACCCCGAGTTCCAGACCGGCGTGCTGCGCGCGTCACTGGCTTTGCTGGAGCGCGAAAGCGGCCCCGTGCTGGAAGACTATCCGCACGACGCGCCCGCGGGCGGTGGCGAGCCGTGGGCCTGCCCGGTCGCGCTGCCGGGAGCCGAGGCGGGCGACCAGGAAGCGCGCCTCTTGCGCGAAGTCGAGCTGTTGCAGCCGTGGTATGAGGAGGCGACACGGTCGCGCGGGAGGTCCGCGGTCGGCCTGAGCGGCGTCGAGGGCGTCGATACGATAGCGTCGTTCCTCGCGGGCTTCGTGTCGGGCGAGCCGGGCACGCCGCCGGAAGGCGCGAACGAAGAGATGCCGTTCCTGCTGCGCTATCTGGCCGACGACATCAAGGCGTTCTATCAGGAAGCGGCGACGGCGCAGCCGGGCCGCAGCGCGACGTCTACCGACCTCAACGACTGGCTCTACAAGGAGACCACGCTGGGCGAAGTGCTCTACGACCTGCGGGACATGCTGGCGGCATCCGAGGACCCGCGCGAGAAGCTGTCGGCCGGCGGCCTGATCCCGCTGACCTACGCGCAACGGCCGTAGGACCGTTGCTGCCGGGCACACCGGAGTGTGCTGGCGGCTATGCTATCGTCTTCTACGTCAGCCATGAACACGTAGGAGGCGCTAATGTCTGAGGAGCTTGAGGGCAAGGTCGCTATCGTCACAGGCGCTTCGCGTGGCATCGGCAAAGCGATCGCGTTGCAGCTTGGCCGCGATGGCGCGGCGGTCGTTGTCGGCGCTAGGACGGAAGAGGGGACTGAAGACAGGCCGGGGTCGATCGGAGAGACTGCCGCGGCGATCGAGGAGTCCGGCGGCAAGGCCCTGCCGGTGAAAGTCGACGTCACAGTGGATATAGAGCTTGAAGCCCTCGTCGACAAGACGATCACTGAGTTCGGACGGATCGACATCCTGGTCAACAACGCTGGCGCGCTTGGCGGCCAGCCGAAGTTCCTAGAGAGCGACCCAGACGAACTGGACTTCTTCTATCGCACGAACCTGAGAGCGCCCTACGTCCTCGCCAAGATCGTGGGCGTCAGAATGGCCGAGCAGGGCCATGGCGTGATCTTCAACATCAGCTCGGGGCTCGCCCGCCTGCCAGACCCGCCTGGCTCGCCGGGGTCAGCGCGCCCGAGATTCGGCGGCCCGAGCAACGTCTACGGAATGACGAAGGCCGCCCTCAATAGGTTTGCCGCCGGCGTCGCCGCAGAGCTGCGGGAGAAGAACATCGCCATCATCAACATCAACCCCGGCTTTACGCTGACCGAGCGCCTGGCCCGCATCATGAAGGGCGCCGATACATCGAGGATGGAGCGGCCGGAAACGACGGCGAAGGCCATCGCCTTCCTCGCCCGCGACCCAATGCCATACACCGGCCAAATCATCACCGCTCGCGAACTGGCCGGCGAGCACAACCTGTAGGGGCGAGGCGCCAGAGGTAGCTCTCTGCCTGCGTGAAGCTGAGCGCCTCGCCGCGGCCGTTCGGGGCCTGAGCGGCCAAGCGCATCGGCTCGCGCTAGCTCGTGGCCGGCCCGACCGCCTGTTACGTGCGCTCGGGAACGCCCAGCGCAATGAACGCATGGTTCCACTCAGCCTCCCTGACTGGCTTGTGGACGAGAACGTCGGCGCAGCACTGAAGGGCCTGTTCGCGTTCGGACCAGAAGCAGGCAGCGATCAGTATCTTCACGAACGGATTGCGCGACCGGACAAGTTCGCAGACCTCGCATGGGTTGGTCATAACGTCACTGTCGATCAGGACGATGTCGGGCGACCCGCGTTCGAGGCTCTCCCGAAACTCCCGGCTTTGTTCACCCATGGAGAGCCGGATGTCGAATCCGGCTGCGACAGACTCAATGCTACGTTGGAGGTCATGCCCGACCAAGCCCAGAGCGAGAGGAGCCTCGGTCCTTGGCGAACCGTGTGGCTTCAGGTCCTTCTTCACCGTCATCACGGTCGACTCCTTTCGGCGGCTGCGGTCTGTCATGAGCCCAAGCGCAGGCCCCCACATGCGGGCTGCGTGCCTCCTAAGCGGCGGCGCGCTCAGGCCCGGCCCTCTGTCCACCTGCGACACGACCCCCGGCGCCAGAACGCCTGAACCTCAGCACGCGCTCGAGCTGGTCATCAGCCAGCCGGCAGCCGCACTGAATGCACACGGCGTATGCGCCATAGAAGTCTGACTCCTGGACAAGGCCGCCCTCGCAACGCGGGCAAGCCTTAAGGAAGAGCATGGCTCGCTGATCCTCGCAATCGATTGCGTGTGGCGTGTGGGCGTCAACGATCCGTAGCCGCCCGACACGGCACCGCTTCAATTGAATGACCTTTGTCTCATGTTGTCTCGGTCGAAGGCATTTGTCATCTGCCAGGTAGCCTGAAGCACATCCGCAATTGGCCTCTTCTGGAACGGCGGTGTAAGCGTAGTCCGGTGTACGTCTGAGGTGGCTGCACTGGACCCAAGCGGTTGGCTCTACGGAGGGGCGACGCCGGGCG
Source organism: Chloroflexota bacterium (assembly GCA_003228685.1). Classification (GTDB taxonomy): domain Bacteria; phylum Chloroflexota; class Dehalococcoidia; order DSTF01; family RBG-16-68-14; genus SZUA-185. The sequence goes on along the minus strand of QIFC01000095.1, from coordinate 146,580 downwards.
CTGCCATGCGCCCGACGGCCAGAGTAGTAAGGGGCCATATAGCAGGCGGGGGCATCTCCGTCCGCCCGCCGTCCGAGGCGTTAACGCAGGGGCGAGTAGGGGAGCGGGTAGACGATCTTGACGCGCTCGCCGGGGCCAGTTCTCGCAGGCCGCGGAAGAACTGCCTCGTGGCGTCGTCGGGCGGCCCGTAAGCGCCCTGGCCTACGGCGCCCTTCCAGATGTCGGTCACCTCGTTGTGCTGGCCGCCGATAGTCAGCCAGCTCGCAACGATGGGCAGGTGCTTGGAGGCCTCGAGCCCCGCTTTGAACGCAGCCATCTTGCCAGGCGCGACCTGCAAGATGGCCATCGAGTAGATGCCCAGCGGCGAGTCCTGACTGGTTGCGGAAGCCTCCGCTAGCACGTCCGCCGGCACCGGGCCCAGCGCCTCCATGAGGCGCGTGCTCTGTTCCGGCGCTAGCTCCTCCAGGCGCTCCTGGCACGCGAGCCAAGTTTCGTCGTCTGAGCCGTTCGCCCGGAACGCGCCGAACGCGGCCAGGTCATCGAACTCCCACACGTTCATCACCTGCGCGAACGCGTCCGCGTTACTCGACCAGGCCGCGACGAGCCGGGCGCCCAATCGCTCTGAGCACGGCACGAGCTGCTCTTCGGAAAACGACACGAGCGTCTCGATGGTCTCCGGGCCGGCCGGCATCAAGTTCAGCGTCTCTTCAACGTAGATCATGGCTCCTCCCGGCATTACGACACGTGTGGCGCTCTGGCGCGCCAATTCTACCGTAGTGCGAGAACGCCGCGTAGCATGCCTGAGGGCGAAGTGGTATCACGTGGGCGAGGGAGTCGCGGCTTCGAACTTGGCCGGACGGACGGTCGCAGATCTCATCCTGGAGCGAAACACGGAGCTTGTGGGCCTGCCGTGGGTCGGCAAGCCGTTCCCGAACTGGGAGCCCGAGCCGTTTCGCTGGGCGGGCGTGAAGGCGATCACGTCGCTGGCGGAGTCGGTCGATGCGTCCGAGCTGAAGAACGGCAAGAGGCCCAAGCTGCGCTCGCGCGTCCTGGATCGCTTCATGGGCTAGGGGCTAGTCCAGGAAGTCGAGGACCGCGTTCACGGTTTCGTGCTTCTTGGCGACGAAGACCGTGTGGTTGGACGTGTCGAGTTCGACGACGCGGGCACTCGGAGCAGCCTCGCGGAACAACTCGGTTCGGCGCCGGACCCAGGGACGGAAGCTCTCCACGTAGTAGGCGTTCGCCGAACGTCCTAGCACCTCAGGCGCGTCCGGCGGGAGGAAGGGATTCTGAAGCCCGCCCAGTACGATCGCGAGCATGGGAGCTTTGACGTCGCCGTAGGCCGGGTCGCGTTGCGCACCGAGGCCGCCGAACATCTTGGCGGTGATAGCGCGGCCGTGCCCATCCATGACGACACGCTTGCCGTCCATCGTCAGGTCTTCAAGACGGTCAGCCTCGATCGCCTCGCACCAGATGTTGGCTAGATCAGGGCGAGATCGCTTGAGGTAGCTGAGGTAGCTCTCTTGCGAGAGGAGGTCCTCTTCTTTGGGGTGCGTCTCTAGCGTGGCCCAGACTGGGTCGTTCGCTGGATCAGGCTGCGGCTCCAGGAGGACGTTGACCCCATCGAGGTAGATGATGGCGTCCACGCGGTCTGGGTAGCGAATGGCGAAGAGGGGCAGCTCAAGGCCGGCGAACGAGTGGCCTGCGAACACGGCGCGCTCGATCCCGAGCGCATCAAGAAAGCGGCGAATGTCTTCGACGAGCGTCTCGATGTTGTAGCCATCGCCGGGGCGCTCGGACCGTCCGTGGCCGCGACGCGTGAGAGCGACGACGCGGAACCGATGGCTGAGCCTCGGCGCGAGGCCGCGGAACAGTTGGGCCGTGCCACCGAGGCCAGCGAGGAGCACGAGGGGCGGGCCATGGCCCCCATACTCCACATAATGCAGATTGACGCCGTCAGAGTCGAAAGAGGCTTCTAGCATTGTGTTAGACGCTCGCGTTTAGCTTGAAGAGGTTTAGATAGGGAGTATACTGTTAACAAGGGAGCAAGGCGGTTAGCGGGCGCGATCATGGGCAACGAGGCAACAAAGGCCGAGTAGTAGTAGTATTGCATTGCGAGCGCTCCATGAGACACCTAATTACTGTTAGACGCCAAATGGTTGGTTGCTGCGCCGGCATCGCCGGCCGCGCAAGACAACCTGAAGCAACAGGATGGCGGTGGTGTCGATGACGGCGCGCCAGAACCGCACGGATCGTCCAGTTCAGGGCGGAGCCGAGATGCCTGGTGGCGATATCTCGGAAGGCGTGGACGTTCAGGTACTTGTCGATGTGTTCTCGAACATGCAGCTTGGCCTGGCTGTCTGGCGGCTGGAAGACATCCATGATGAGACTACGCTCCGGCTCATCGCCAGTAATCCAGCCGCACGACAGATTGGACGCATGCCGCCCGGGTCACTTATAGGCGCCACCATCACGGAAGCGCTCCCTGGCGCACTCAGAACCGGACTGGTGACGATCCTCGCCGACGTCGTCCGGTCAGCCGAGGCGACTGATCTGGGAGTCGTGCACTACGGTGACGAACACATTCCAGAAGCTGATTACCACGTGAGAGCGTTTCCGATTGCCGCTGACTGTGTAGGCACGATGTTCGAGATTGTTGATACTGAGGAGCCATCAGGAGAAGTCCGCGCAGAGACCGATTTCGGGCTAACTAAGCGGGAGACGACGGTCCTCTATTACGTCGCGGCAGGAAGAGCGGACAAGGAAATTGCCAAGGCGCTCGACATCAGCGCCGAGACCGTGCACAAGCACGTTTCAAGCATCCTTCGGAAGATGCGCGTCAGCTCTCGTACCGAGGCGAGCGTGGTAGCGATAAAGTCTGGCCTGCTTAGTCCCTGATCGTTGGATTCTGACTCGTGCCTGCCGGTGAACCGATGCGGTGTTACGGTTGCGTTGACGCGCCGAGTCCTTCGCGGAGCCACGACCAGTGCATGCGACCGTGATCGCCGTTGACGGCCAGCACGCCGCCGATCGTGCCGTCCGCCCAGGGCGCGCCTGGCAGCTTTTCCAGTAGCTGCTCGTCGCTCAGCTCGGCCAGCAGCGCCAGCGTCTCGCTCCGGACCCGCTGGCCGGCGGCGACAGTCTCGCTGAGCGACATGACGCGATGGCGCGACACCCAATCCTCGTTCGATTCGTGAACGGCCGCCATGATCCGCTCTCGGCTGCGCGGGTTGCCGCCGGCGTCGGTGCGAAGGCCGACGGGCTGCTCGTCGCCGTCGAGATGACGGCGGATCATGTGGTTGAAGCTCTTCTCAATGCCGGCCAGGTGCGCCAGATGGTCCTTCGCGCTCCATGCGCTGGAGCTGTCGTGTTCGCTTGGCGTCGCGTCGCGCGTCAGGTCTGCTTCGCTCAGGCTTTTGAATAGCTCGATCAGCTTGGCGCGGTCGCGCCCCAGCTTGGCCTCCACTTCGATCCGATTCATGGGGGCGTCTCCTCCCAGCACAGCTAATGCAGCTGTTGGTGATTCTACCAACTCAAGACTCTGCCTAGAGTGTGGTCAGTAGACCCGCGCTGAACTGGAGAATGAGCGCGGCGTCGATCGCGTCCACGACTCCGTTGCCGTTGACGTCGCCCCGGTCGATGCTGGGCAACGCCGGCAGCAATCCGGCGCCGAATTGCAAGACGAGCGCCGCATCGATGGCATTGATCGTGCCGTCGCCGTTGACGTCGCCCCGCAAGCCCGGTGGTGCCGGCGTTGGTACGGGCACCGGGGTATCAGTAGGTACAGGCGTCTCCGTCTCACTTGGTATCGGCGAAGGCGGCACCGGGAGCGTCGGCGGGGCGCCACTCACGGTGATCGTGCCGCGCATGGAAACTGGGTGGATATTGCACTGATACTGGAAAACGCCGGCCGTATTGAAGGTTCGTTCGAACGTGCCGCTGGTCACGTTGCCTGAGTGCCACTCCCTGGAGTCCGGGTTGCCGAGTGCACTCCCGCAAGAGCCGGTGCACTCGGTTATTGTGTGGGTTGCTGACGCCGAGTCGAAGTCCCAGGTGACGCTGTCGCCAACTCCGATTTCAATCTCGCAGTCGCCGCTCTGGAACGATGAATCGCAGAACCACAAATCGCCTACTTCTATGACGACGGCCGCCGCACTCGCAGGCGTTGGACTCCGCGACTCAGATCCGAGCAGGAGAAAAGCGGCGACACCCAGCGAGAGTCCCGCAACCGCAACGATCTTCACTACTGGAACGAGCCATGCACGTAGCATCGACTGCCTCCCTCCCGCCGACCGTTCGTATCTGAGCCCCACTATACTACACGACGGATAGGGAAGCGTGAGCGAGCTTACAGAGCCACTTCTGGGTTGCGGGGCTCGCTAATCGGGTGGCTCACCAGCCTCTGGGCCGTCTTGAGGCGGCACTGGGAAGCTGCGGGCGAGAGCTTCTTTCAGCTAGGCCGACCCGCGGTAGCCAAAGTTGGCCATGAATTAGCCGACACTTAATACAGAGCCGCCCTCGCGCGGATGCGAGCGCAGGGCGGAAGGAGACTGGCGATGTCATTAAGCGACGACAGCCGCAAAGCGGTTGAGCCAACCCCACAGGGTCGGTTCGTGTTCCTGAATGCCCCGCAGCCTGGCGGCTCGTCGAGCGTTGTGCCTCCAGCAACGAACGACGGGATGCTGATCGTCGATCGATCGGGTAAAGTCGCTCCACTGACGCGCCAAGCCGACGTGGTATGGAGAGTCCCCCATGGCGGCCGGTCCATACCGTTGAACCAGCGATTCGCACAGATGTGGCAACTGCCCCGCCGGGTCGTCAACCGCCTTGTCGCGGAGAGCAACCTTCGCGGTGCGCTCAAGAAACAAGAACTGGAGGTGTTCTTCCAGCCGCAGGCGAATCTTCTGAGCGGCGAAATCGATGGCGTGGAAGCGCTCGTTCGGTGGCGCCATCCCAGCAGAGGACTCATCCTACCGGATACCTTCATTCCGCTTGCCGAGCAGACCGGGCTGATCCTTACCCTGGGCGACTGGGTCCTGCGCGCCGCTTGCGAGCAAAACGCCGAATGGATCCGGTCTGGGATGCGGCCGCTGCGAATGGCAGTCAACATCTCGGCGCGTCAGCTGGATCAGCCGGGCCTGACCGACATCGTTGAGGGTGTCCTCTCAGACACGGGGCTTGGCTCGAATTGGCTTGAGCTGGAAGTGACAGAAACCGCAACGATGCGCGATCCGGTCAAATCGATCAAGGCGTTGCATGACCTCCGCGACCTGGGACTGCGGATATCGATGGACGACTTCGGCACCGGATACTCTTCGCTGGCTCACGTCAAAGACCTGCCGCTCGATACGTTGAAGATCGACCGCTCGCTCATCAGCGGTGTCACGAAGTCACGGAGCCATGCGGCGATAGCTACGGCGATCGTCGCGATGGCGGACGGAATGGACCTAGAGGTGGTGGCCGAAGGCGTTGAGACGCGGGCCCAACTCGCCTTCGTAAAGGGCATCCGTTGCGATAGGTATCAAGGATTCCTTCTCGGGCGTCCGGAGCCCGCGAACCAACTCGGCTCGGTGCTTGAGCATTCGGCGTCCGAGCGTGCCGCGTAAGGAGATGAACGATGAACGCAGCTGACGTGATGAACAGTCCAATCGTTGCGGCAACGACAAAGGCCTCCGCTCGGGAGATCGCTCTCTATATGCTCCTTGGCGGCTTCAGTGGAGTCCCCATCCTGGAGAAGGATGGCAAGCTTGCGGGTATCGTCACGGAGATGGACCTGCTCCACACCATACGCAGCGGCAAATCGCTCGAGGATACGACGGTCGACGAAATCATGACTCGCGATATCGTCACCGTGGACGTTGGCACCCCAGTCGAGGAGATCATGGAGGTCCTCGAGTCCGCGAAGATCCTGCGCGTCCCGGTCATGCAGGCCGGGACCATGGTGGGCATCGTCTCCAGGCCCGACCTGCTCCGCGCCGCCGTAGAGCCTCAGTTCGAGCGCGTCGGCTAGGGCGCGCCGGCGAGGACGCGCCGGGCGAACTGAGGCAGGGCCCGCCTACGGCTCTGCGGCCTCCCAGCGCAATTCCCAGAGTTTCACTGGGTCCTCGAAGCCGCGCAACTCCGTGTCGCCCAAGTCCGAGAACAAGAACTGCTTCCCTGCGGCGAGTTGGCGCACCACGTCCGCGGCCAGGATTTGGCTGGGCTGGGCGCGGTCGCAGATGCGTGCGGCGAGATCGATCGACGTGCCGAAGGGGGCGACTCGCCCGTCTGGGTCTTCTTCCGCGATCGGCTCGCCCGCATTCAGCCCCACGTAGACGTCCGGATGCTCGTCGGCATGAGACGCCACGACCTGCTGAATCGCGATGCTACAATCGAGCGCGGACGACGCCGTCGAGGACGAGGTCATGATGCCGTCGTCCGTGTGCTTGATTCCTAATCCTGCCTGGCAGCCCTGACGCAGCGGCATGGGTTCTGTTGCCACATACCCTATGCTTAGTCCTCCAGTGACACGCTAACCGGGACTGGGTTGCGGATTATGTCCATGACCGGGGAGGTCTTCTGGACGTAGTCGCACAACTCAACGATCTTCTCCCTCGGGGCATCACTCTTGACCCGGTAGGAGACTCTGACGTTCTGGTAGCCAGCCCGGGTCTCCTCCGAGAGTCCCAGGAAGCAATGAAGATCTACGTCGCCCTCCAGTGTGAAGCTAAGCGCTTCGATCGTGATGCCCCGCGCCGCGGCGTTGTAGACGAACCCGACCGACAGACAGGACGCAAGGGCGTGCAGAACCGCCTCGACCGCGTTAGGGCCGGCATTGTGTCCCAGGAGCACCGGGGGCTCGTCCCCTTCCAGGATGAACGGCTCGGTGCGGGAATCGTCCTCCTGTTCGGCGCCGTAGAATCCCTTGATCTCGGTCCGCGAGTGGCCGCCGTCAACCCACTGCGTCTCTGATCGGAATTTGAACTGCGCGATCTCAGGATTCTCCTTGATAGCATTGATAGTGCCAACCAGCTGTTCGACGTTTACTCCGTTGAGGCTTGTCGCAGTAGTCATCCTCTTCACCCTCCGTGTGGTCGCCTACCCGGGATTTCCGATACCAACCTCGTGACCCCCGAAGGGGGCCTACAGTTAGGGGCTAGCATGATAACTCCTCCTTGATCTCGTGGCAAGCTCTTCCCTTCCACATCTCTCACGACCGTTTCCCGTACGCTCGGCCGGTGCCTGATCGCGTAGTAGGCGATGTTGACTCCATCTTTGGTCTGGGCGTACTGGATGCGTGGTTCCACCATGGCGGACTGATTCTACCCTCAACGGCTACGGTGCCGCAGGCAGTAGAGCGAGTGCGCTGTGGTCGGTGATCGACGTGACCAAGCCATCGAGCAGCCCCTCCCAGAGCTTCACCGCCCGCTCGTTCGTCCGCTCCAGTGTCGCCCCGCTCACGGTCATGATCGCGAGTGCCAGCACGAGCGACCGGCCGTAGTCCTCCATCAGCTCATCGAACGGATAGCCACGCACGCCCCGTTCGACCAGCACGTCGTGATAGGCCTGGATCAGCCGCGGCTCGCTCGTGCGCCGGCGCTCGGGAGCCATGCAGCCGCTCACGAAGTAGGCGAGATCGTACGGGCCGTTGCTGCGGTTCGTCGTTTGCCAGTCAAACACCGCCAGCTCGTATGGCGCCCGGTCGATCCCGAAGAACATGTTGTCCAGCCTGTAGTCGGCGTGGATGACCGTCTCCGGCCGGGTCTCGAGTTCGGGGAGGGAAGCCAGGATGCGCTGGTCAAGCGTCGCCATCGCGGCGGCGATCTCTGGCGTCAGCCGCTCGCCGAACTCCTCCGTGAACGCCTTGCTCGACTGCGGGTACAACGCCTGCATCAACGCGCGCACGAGGTCGCTTCCGCGCGGCAGCCAGGCGACCTCGGGAAACGCCGAGCTGTCCCACCAGGAGGCGTGGAGTTTCGCCAGTTCCGTCACGGCCAGCAGCGCCTCTTCCTCGGAGCACCCAGCGACCTGATCGCCCACGCGGCCTGACGCGGCCATGTCCTCAAGCAGCAGGAAGTACCGGTCGCTGTCGATGTCCATGGCGCTGTAGTAGCAGTGCGGCGTGGTGAGGCCGACATCGTCGCCGATCTCGGCGTAGAAGCGGACCTCTCGCTCGTACACGCCGTAGAGCTTGCCGATCGCCCTGGCTCCCTCCGCCTGGGAAGGGAACTTTGCGATGACAGTCGGTGGCGCGCCCTCAGCGTCCCCGCTGTATCGCAGATGCAGGCGCGCGAGCAGTCCGATGAAGCCGACTCCTTCGCCCACCGTCTCCGCGTCGAACGAGGTCACGGTGGCGTCGTCCCTGGTGATGGCGCCGTCAGCCCGTAACGCCGCCGTGAGCCACTCCGGCGTTAGTTGCGCCGGGCTCTCTGGAATCTCTTGGTCCACTATCAGGTGCTCTCCTCAGCGGCGCTCCCATGAGCGGCGTGGTTCCACGGCGGACGTATTCTAACGGAATGTGTGCGAACCTGCTGCTGGGCCGGCTAGTCTTGGGGCGTTCGAGCCGCGTTCAGGTCGTGGCACAACAGCGTGAGTCCAACCGCGACGTATGGGATCAGCACGATGTGCACAAGCGAACTCACGACGTTGATTGCCACCAGCGCGTAGCAAGACCGACGAGCGTTATGCATGATCGAGTTCAACGCCGGCACTACGAGCGTTGAGGATAGCTCCCAACGTAGCCACACAGTAGGACACGACGTAGGTGAGCGGGACTTGCCACGCCAAGCTAGCCGGCAGACCGCTTTGAACGAGGACGTTTCTTTGGTTGATGGCTGTGAGCAGGGTCCCCACGATCAGGCTAATGACGAGTGAACGTCGAACCATAGGCCGGTGCATAAGGGCACAGCGCAGGCAGTAGTAGGCGGCCGTTCCGGACATTCGGACTTCGTAGGCCGAGCGGTGCAGCTCGGCGTCGCAGCGACGGCAACTAGACCGCAGGCCATCGAGACTGGCATCCTGAATGAGTGGTTCCATGGCGGACGTATTCTACATCACTCGCCGATCGTGTCGCGGAGAGCAGCGAGAAATACGGCCTGCCCAGGGGGCGTTGTGACGTCGAACTTATGGAAGTCGTCGCCGCCGATGCGGGCATCCGCGACGAAGCTGCCGTCCAAGAGGTAGTGGAAGTGGAGGAAGGCCCGCGACTTCCAGCGAAAGACACCGGGGCTCTTCTCGTCGAGCGCGTCTGTCTCAAGCAGCTCATTCAGGAGCGCGCGGAGCTTCTTCAGGCCACGCTCTTTTCTCTCGGCTGGAGTCATGCTGGCTGGTTGCTTGCTCTTCGCCATGGAGTACAGCCTACCTGATGCAGCCCGCCCGCGCGTTGCGTGTTCGCTGCCTAGTCCAGCAGCCCTTCGCGGAGCGCTCGCGTTCCCGCTTCGGTCCTGGAAGGGGAGTCCATCTTGGCCAGGATCTTGCTCATGTGCCGGTGGACGGTGTAGACGCTGATACCCAGTTCGACCGCGATCTCCTTATCCGCTTTGCCTGCGGCGACGAGGTGAAGGACCGTGAACTCGCGGAAGGTAAGCTGATATGGGTTGTCGCCGGCCATCCTGCGTTCGACTTTGCTTTCCAGGTCGTCACGCATCTCCTGCAGTTCCGCTTCGAGCCGCTTGCGTTCGGTGACGTCGACAAACGTGGTCAGGAAGCTGGGCTCGCCTTCCAGTTCGATCTGCGTCACCGTCGCTAGCACGTCAAGGACGTCGCCCGTCTTGCGCCTGAGCTGTGCCGGAAAGTCACGGACTGTTCCGTGTTCGCGGACTGCTTCTGTTACGTCCTCACGCGCGCCGGGGTCGGCCAGCATGCCAAGCTCGATGTTCGTGCGCCCGATGGTCTCCGCTCGCCGATGTCCGGTCATGCTCAGGAACGCATCATTCACGTCGATGAGTTTGCCGTCCCGCACTCTGGAGATCGCGACGGGAACGGGGTTGTCGTGAAACGCTGTGGAGAACCGCGCTTCGCTTTCACGTTGCGCCTTCTCGGCTCTCTTGCGCGCGGTCACATCGCGGACGATCGCCAAGACTTCGTCATCGCTATAGGCGTTGATTCGGGCCTCGAAGGAGCGGAGTTCGTCATCATACGGGAGGTCATAGTCCAGAGTTTGTGCGTCCTGCCTGTCCAGTGCCCGGCCAATGGCCTGCAGAAATTCTTCGGCTAGGCTAGGAATGATCTCTCGCACGCTACGGCCCAGGAGTTCGCTCGGCTGGACGATGGGCTCCGACGTTGCGCCCGGCACAAAGCCCGTGTACGTGCCATCGCGGTCCAGCCGGAAGATCATGTCCGGCATTGCCATCAACAGCGCACGGTTTGTCGCTTCGCTCTCACGCAGCGTCTTCTCGGCAACAACGCGCTCGGTCACATCACGGACGGCGGCGATGACGCTGATCCCATCGGCCGAGCGCATCGTGTTGAGGCTCACGTCAATCGGGAATATGTTCCCATCTTTACGCAGCCCGTACAGCTCCATCTCCTGCCCCATGGGGCGGGCGTGAGGAGCGGCGGTATATGCCTGGCGGTGAGCCGTATGAAGCTGGTGATGCCGGTCGGGCATGAGCGTCTCCACGGGCCTGCCGATCAGTTCCTTCCGGTCGTAGCCGAACAACTCTTCCGTCCGCGCGTTGACCGTCTCGATGACGCCGGCGTCATTGACGATCACGATGCCGTCCGGCGCCACTTCAAGCAGACGGCGGTAGCGCTCCTCTTCCAGCGCTCGCAACGCCTCTTCTGCCTGCTTGCGTTCGGTGATGTCGAACGATGCGGCCGTGATCCCCACGATGGCGCCCTCGCCGTCAAGCAACGTTTCGATCGTAATGTCGTGGTAGCCGAGCCGACCGTCGATAGTGGCTTCGACGATCTCCCGTGTTCCCTTGCCGGAACGGAGGACTTGCTGTTTCAGTTCGGTCAGCCGCGTTGCCTCGCCGGCGGGAAGCAATTCGATGTCGGTCTTGCCGAGCAGATCTTCCAGCGTGAAGCCGGGCACTGGATTGTGAGCCCACGTGTAGCGGAGGTCCGAATCCTGTTCGAAGACCACGATTGGCGTATTCATGAGCGAGACCTTGAAACGCTCCTCACTCCGGCGCAGCCCTTTCTCGGCCTCGGCGCGCTCGCTCAAATCGCGTACGGCAGCGATGACGTTGGTCCCAGCGTCTGACTGGATGGCGTTGAGGCTGATGTCTACCGGGAATTCGCTTCCGTCTTTGCGCAAGCCGTAGAGGTCGGTCCCCGACTCCATTGTTCGGACGTAGGGCGCGGCCGTATATGTCTGGCGGTGAGCGGTGTGATGCTCCCGATATCGCTCGGGAAGGAGCATCTCCACCGAACGACCCACCAGTTCTTCCCGACCGTAGCCAAAGAGCTCCTCCGTCTTCGCGTTGACCGTCTCAATGACACCGGCGCCATCGACGACGACAATGCCGTCCGGCGCCACTTCAAGCAGGTGTTGGTAGCGCTCCCCGGTGCGCAGCAGCGCTTCCTCCGCCCGCCTCCGTTCGGAGATATCGCGCACGACGCTGATGATGGCCGCCTTCCCGTCATGCTGCACCGGCCTGGAGAGCGCATCGATGGGTAGTTTGGTCCCGTCCTTTCGCACGAAGGTGTACGTGGACGGGAACGCCGGCCCTTTCGTCAGGAGCGCCTGCACTCGCTCGCCGGCTCGCTCGCGCTCCTCGGGGACCACCAGATCGCTCGGGGTCATCCCGATGGCTTCTTCAGTCGAATAGCCGCTCAGCTCGGCAAAGCGATCGTTGATGAGCGCGATCTTGCCCTCGACGGTCAGGACGACGCCGTCGGGGTGGGATGCGAAGAGCATCTGGTACAGCTGTGCGCTTTGGGGGAGCCGGTCTTCTGCCTGTGCGTCGCCGCTAGTAATGCCGGCCAACTTCGCTGCATGCCCTTCGGGGTCTTCGTACCCGATGTCTGCCAAGCGCGATTCCTCTCCTAAGCGATACCGGCCAGGCTGGCTGTCTTCTGGCTGACAGCCTCAGTCTATCAGTGTTGGTCGTGTCAGTCGGCTGGTAGGCATAGCCAATTCTAACCAACCATCACCGCAGGGCCGATCAGGACGGGCGACAGACTCCCTCCCGCGGGCGGGCGGACAGGATGGCGCCCAGCAGGGCGGGTAGAGAAGCTGGCCGCTGCTAGTCCAGCAGCCCTTCGCGGAGCGCACGGGTTCCCGCCTCTGTCCTGGATGGGGAGTCCATCTTCGCCAGGATCTTGCTCACGTGCCGGTGGACGGTGTAGATGCTGATCCCCAGTTCGGCAGCAATCTCCTTGTCGGCCTTACCGGCGGCGATCAGGTGAAGGACAGTATACTCGCGAAAGGTCAGCCGATAGGGGTTGTCGCCGGCCATCCGGCGCTCGACTTTGCTTTCCAGGTCGTCACGCATCTGCCGTAGCTCATGTTCGAGCCGTGTGCGTTCCGTGATGTCAACAAACGTGGTCAGGAAGCAGGGCTGGCCTTCCAATTCGATCTGCGTCACGGTCGCCAGCACGTCGAGGACATCGCCCGTCTTGAGCCTGAGCTGTGCTGGGAAGTCCATGACCGTTCCGTGTTTGCGGACCGCTTCCGCTACATCCTCGAGCGGGGCGGGGTCGGTCTGCATGCCCAGTTCGATGTTCGTGCGCCCAATGGTCTCCGCCCGGCGCTGTCCGGTCATGCTAAGGAACGCATCATTCACGTCGATGAGCTTTCCATCGTTCACTCTGGAGATCACAACGGGAACGGGGTTGTCGTGAAACGCGGTGGAAAAGCGCGCTTCGCTATGCCGCAGCGACTCCTGCGCCTGCCTGCGAGCTGTGATGTCACGGACGATCGTGAGCGCTTCTTTCTCGCCGGAAGCGTTAATCCGGGCCTCGAAGAATTTTAACTCTTCGCCATATGCGAGTTCGTACTCTAACGTCTGTGTTTCCCGGCTATCCAGTGCCCGCTCAATGGCTTGCAGAAACTGTTCAGCAATCTGGGGGATGACCTCGCGTACGCTCTTGCCCAGGAATTCGTTCGGTTCGACGATGGGCATTGCTGTCGCGCCTGGCGTGAAGCCCAGGTACGTGCCGTCACGCGCGATCCGGAATATCATGTCGGGCATCGCCGCCAACAGCGCGCGGTTTGTGGATTCGCTCTCACGCAGCGCAGTTTCGGCAGCGACACGTTCCGCCACGTCTCGGACGGCGGCAATGACGCGGACCCCATCTGCTGTCCGCGTCGTATTGAGGCTGATGTCTACGGGAAATCCGCTCCCATCCTTACGCAGCCCGTAGAGGTCTATCTCAGGCCCCATCTGACGCGCGTGGGGCGCAGCCGTGTATGCCTGGCGGTGGGCTAGATGGCGCTCGTGAAAGCGCTCAGGAATGAGCATCTCTACGGGCCTGCCAATCAGCTCACTCCGATCGTAGCCGAACATCTCTTCTGTCTTCGCATTGACGGTCTCGATGACGCCTGCGCCATCGACGATCACAATGCCGTCCGGCGCCACTTCAAGCAGCCGGTCGTAGCGCTCCTCTTGCAGGGCTCGCAGCGCCTCCTCTGCCTGCTTGCGGTCGGTGATGTCTTGCTTGATGGCGATGAAGTGCGTGATCTCGCCGTGTTCGTCAGATACCGGCGTGATGGCCTGCTCCTCCGTGTAGAAGCTGCCGTCCTTGCGCTGGTTGATTATCTCACCTCTCCAGACCTGTCCGGCCAGGACCGTGTCCCAGAGCTGCTTATAGAACGGCTGATCGTGCTTGCCCGATCTGAGGAGGCGTGGATTTTGGCCGATGGCCTCCTCGAAGGGATAGCCAGTGAGGGCCGTGAAGGCTGCGTTCACCCAAACGATATCGCCTTCACGGTCGGCGATGACGACGCCGTTGGCGGCGGCCTCAACAGCGGCGCTTCGCAGCCGCAACGCCTCCTCCGCCCGCTTCCGCGCCGTGATGTTGTAAGCCGTGCCCTGGGTGCCTACGATGTTCCCGTCGGCGCCAAACAGCGGCATGGCGTTGAAGACTAGATGAACCTCCTCGCCGGACTTGGAGACGTGTGTTGTCTCGTAGCCCGTTACCGAGCCCCCCGCGAGATGGCTGGCGAACTCCTGGGTGTCCTGTGCGGCGGCCTCCGGCGTCTGAAAGTCTGTGAAGGGGCGGCCGAGCATTTCTTCGAGCTCATAGCCAAGCGTCTCACGCCAGGCGCCGTTCAGATACGTGAAGCGTCCGTCAGCGGCACACTTCCAGATCATGTCCTGCGATGTCTCTACCAGGTCGTGGTACTTCGCCTCGCTCTCCAGGAGCGCCTCCTCTGCCTGCTTACGCTCGGTGATGTCCCGGCCGATGATCTGAAGCAGAGGCTGGCCGTCTATTGTCAGGGGCTTCCCGCTCACGGCTACCTGTACTCGCGACCCATCCTTGCGCAGCCATATCGTACCGACTTCAAAGTGGTCTTGCTCTTTAAGCTGCTTTGCCAACGACGCCATGGTTTCTTCAGATATCTCGGGCGCGATGATATCGTGGAGGGCGCTCAGTTCCTTGAGCTCCTCCAAGGTGTAACCAAGTAATTCGGCCGCCGCGACGTTCGCATCTAGGATTTCGCCATTTGTGTGAACGTTCAGGAAAGCGTCGCTCGCTAGCTCATACAGCGTCCTGTAGCGCTCTTCGCTGGTCCGCAGTGCCTGCTCCGCTTCCTTGCGCTCGGTAATGTCCACGACGGTTCCCAGAAGGCTTTCCGGGTTGCCGTCCGCGCCCCAGACCAGCTCCGCTTGCGCATGGACCCATAGCACCTTGCCATCGGGCCGCAGTATGCGGTGATCGATGTCGTATGCCTGCTCACCCTTCGTGGCCCGTTCAAGATTCTCTTCTGCGAATTTCAAGTCGTCGGGGTGAACGAGCCGTATGGTGGAGTCAAGGGTCTCGCCATCGGCTCGTGGGTCGACGCCATAGAGGTCATAGATTTGATCCGACCAGACTATGTCGTTCGTTTTCAGATTCCAGTCCAAGAACCCTATCTTGGCAACGCGCTGCGCTTTCAATAGCCGCTCTGTGGTCGCCTGTTGCGCCTCTTCAGCCTGCTTCTGGTCGGAAATGTCGCGAAGGACGCTGATTAAGACGGTTTGCCCGTCATGCTGTATCGGGTTCGAGTAAGCATCGATGGGAAGGCGGGACCCGTCCTTGCAGAGGAGCGTGTATGCAGATGGGTACACTGCTCCCTGTTCGTGCAGCTCCTGTATCCGGTCATCGAGACGCTCCTTGTCCTCCGGAACGACCAGTTCACTGGGGGCCATGCCGATGGCTTCTTCAGCCGAGTAGCCGCTCATTTCAGCAAAGCGTTCATTGACTAGCACTATCCGCCCCTTCACAATCAACGCGACGCCATCAGGGTGCTCCAAGAAGAGCGCCTTGAAGAGGTTAGCACCCTGCGGCAGCGTGCCTTCGGCGTTCAGAGGGCCAGCTGCGGTAGCGGCAGGATCTGCCACGTTCTCTTCTGGGGTAACGTCATCGCTATTCGCCAAGCGCAGATCCTTCCTAGCCAGACCGCCAAGTCGGCTCGCCTCCCTCCGGTTGACAAGTTCAGTCTAACAGCGTTGGGGGAGCTAATCGGCGGACCGGCGTAGTCATTTATGAGTACTTATGCAAGATAGGATTACATACTTATGCGCCTTACTGGTATCGATGATGCCATTCCCTGGGCCATACCAGCCGGCCAGGGCATAGCCGACGAGCTGACTGCTGCTATACTCACCGGCACACACGATTGCACAAAGGGAGGAAGCTAATGTCCGGACCGCTGGAGGGGATCCGTGTTGTTGAGCTGGGGCTGTGGGTGGCAGGGCCCTCCTGCTCCATGATCCTGCGCGACTGGGGCGCCGACGTCGTGAAGCTGGAGCCGCCCAACGGAGACCCGTTTCGCGGCCTCTTTGCGACGGCGTTGGGCGCCGCGATCACGATCAATCCGCCATTCGAGGTCGACAACCGTGGCAAGCGGAGCGTCGCCGTGAACTTGGAGCACGAAGACGGCCGGGCGATCGCGCGCAAGCTCGCCGATAGCGCCGACGTGTTCGTGACCAACATGCGCCCACGCGCGCTCGACGACTTCGGGCTCGATTACGACACGCTCGCGAAGGCCAACGAACGCCTGGTCTACGCGCACATCACCGGCTACGGCCCCGACGGCCCGAACCGCGACCGCGCCGCGTACGACATCGGCGCGTTCTGGTCGCGGGCGGGCGTGGGCCAGACGCTCGTGCCGCCGGGCCAGCCCATCCCGCAACAGCGGGGCGGCATGGGCGACCATATCACCGGCATGGGCGCGGCAGGCGCCGTCAGCGCGGCGCTGTTTTCGCGGGAACGTACTGGCAAAGGGCAGCGCGTCGCCATCTCGCTGCTTCGCACGGGCATCTACATGATGGGTTGGGACGCGAGTCTGGCGATGCGTCTGAAGGTGCCGATCAACGGCTACGACCGCGAACACGCGGTCAACCCGATTATCAACTGCTTCAAGTCGAAGGACGAGCGCTGGTTCTGGCTGCTGCTGCTCCAAGCGGACCGCCACTGGCCGGACCTCCTGCGCGCCATCGAACGCGAGAACCTGCTGGAGGACGAACGCTTCGCCGACATCAACATCCGCCGCGAGCATGGGCCGGAGTTGGTGGCGGAGCTGGACGCCGTCTTCGGGCGGAAGACGCTGGACGAATGGGGCGAAATCTTCGACCGCGAGAACGTCTGGTTCGCGCCCGTGAACAGCATCAGCGACATGCTGGAAGACCCGATCGCGCACGAGTCAGGCGCGTTCAAGGACGTGGAGGGCCCGGATGGGCCGGTCAGCTTCGTCGCCAGCCCGGCGGACTTCAGCGATACGGAGTCGGAGCCCCGCGGTCTGGCGCCTGAGCTGGGCCAGCACACCGAGGAGGTGCTGCTGGAGCTGGGCTACGATTGGGACCAGATCGTCCCGCTGAAGGAGAAGGGAGCGATCCTGTAATGGCGGTAGGCCAGATCACGGTCCCCAGACGCTTCCGAGGCCCGCCGAACTCCGGCAACGGCGGCTACGTCTGCGGGCTGCTGGCCGGCTACGTGGAGGGCGGCGTGGAAGTCACGCTGCGGGCCCCGCCTCCGCTCGATCGCGCCCTCGACGTGATACGCGAGGGCGAAGGCGTACGGCTGATGGACGGCGACAACCTCGTCGCCGAAGCGAAGCCCGCGCAGATCGACGTCGGTGCGCCTGACGCGCCCGGCTGGGGCGAGGCTGTCGATGCCGCGAAGCGTGGCTTTTCGGAACGCAGGAGCATGCAGTACAACTCCTGCTTCGTTTGCGGTCTGGACCGTGGCCCGGGCGATGGCCTCTGCATCTTCCCAGGCGCCGCCATTGAGGGCAGCCGCGAGATGCTGGCGACGTGGCTGCCTGACGCGACCGTGGCCCACCCCGACGGCATCGTGCCACCGGAGATCGTCTGGTCGGCGCTCGATTGCCCCAGCGGCTTTCCGTACATCCAACGGGACGGCATCGTGATCCTGGGGCGGTACGCCGTCAAGCGGATGACGCCCGTCCATCGCGACGAACGCTACATCGTGCGCGGCTGGCCGACGGGCCAGGACGGGCGCAAGCTCTACTCCGCCTCGGCGCTGTATAGCGAAGACGGCGCGCTCTGCGCCGTCGCGAAATCGACCTGGATCCAGCTCGACGAAACGCCCCCGGGGACGACATGACGATCATCGACCTCGTCCCGCACATGGACGCCGGCGACAGGAACGAGTGGATGATCGACCAGAACGTGCGGCCGCTCACGAAGCTGGGCCGGCGGCAATCGCAGGCGCAGGCGGACGCTCTCACGGAAGCGCTCGAGGGCGCGCGCCGCGGGGAGAAGATCGAGGCGCTCTACTCCAGCCCGGCGCTGCGCTCCCGCGAGACGTTGGAGCCGCTCGCGGAGTCGCTGGGCCTCGAGATCGCGGTTGTAGACGGCCTCGGCGACAACGAGACCTGGCGCGTCGCGGACGGCTGGGACCACGAGCATAACCGCGGCGCGAACGTCGCGCCGTACGCCGCCGGCATGGCGATGTCGGCGCTCTGGGACATCCAGTTCGCGCATCCCGATGCGCGCGTCGTCGGCTGCTCGCACGGCCACGTGATCCCGGCGCTCGTGAGCTTCCTGATCGCCGCGCACGACCTAGAGGACGTGCCGGAGTTGGAGCGTCGAGGGCAGTGGTATCGCATCCGCATGGACGGCGCGGACGTCGTAAGCATCGACCTCCACGAAGCCCCCGACTTTCCTAGCTAGGCAGTAATCTTGAGATGGCGGTAGGGGCAGGTCTCAGACCTGCCCCGCGCTCAGAGCGACAGAATGAAGTAGGGGCGTTCAATTGAACGCCCCTACGAGGTCGTTTGTGTTCGGGATGCGCCTCCTACGCCGTCGCCGCTCCTGCCGGGGCTTCCGCGGCGGCTTCCGCGTACTTCTCCGACGACGCCTTCATGAAGCGCAGCATCATGCGCATCTCCACGATGCGCTTGCCGGCCTCGTCGTCGGCCCAAGTGTCGAACCAGAGGTACTCCGTCTTGGGGGTGTCGCCCGCGTGCAGCAGCTTGCCGCCCGCGCGATATGGCGTATCGACCAGCATCGGGCCGTTCACGTTGCGCAACTCGATCGCACCGTAGAGGCCGATCGCGCCGGTGCGGATGGCGCGCAGGTAGCCGTTCGCCGGCTCAATCAGGGCGTTGACCTGGTTGGGTACCGTGGGCACGCGGCCGCCCCAGCGAGAGTCGTCGATGTAGTAGTGCATCGGCTCCGTGATCACCTTGAGCCGTGCGTCGAGGTGCTTGTGCGGGACCGACGTGTCGACCTCGGGGAACTCGTCGCTCGCTGTCGCGCCTGCTAGGATGCGCAGTTCGCCGGGCGCGTGCTTGTCCAGCTTGCGCGCGTGCAGGGCGCTCGGCTCGATCGGCGAGCCTAAGCTTGCCGTGCCCTCGCAGATGCGCGTGCCGTCGGGCTTCTCCATCCAGGCCTCGACCTGCGCTTCCTCCTTCGCTGCATTGCCAGCGTCCGGCAGGGCGGGCGGCGCTCCAATCACCGCGCGCACCTCTTCGCCGTGCAGCGTGGGTGTCAGGAAGTAGAGCGAGATCGTGCCGCGCTCCAAGAACGCCTCGCCGAACGCGCGGTCTAGCAGCGGCGCAAGCTGCTCCATATGGATCGACCCGGCGACCAGGCCGCCCCGGAAGCCCAGCTTCCGCGCCTCGCCCTCGTCGTGGATGCTGCCCTCGGCCTTGCGCATCGGGTTCACGGGTGCCCTGAGGGCACCATACAGCCGGCCGTCTCGAAGTTCGATTTCCTCTCTCAGATCGTCTTTCATGTCCTCACTCCTTTTCGAATTCGCGTTCCTTCGCGAAATTCACAAAGACGCACGCCGCGTACGTGGTTGCGCTATTTGCCTGCGAACTTCGGCTCACGCTTCTCGACGAAGGCCATCACGGCCTCCCGCGAGTCGTTGCTCATGCCGGAGAGGCGCATGTTCTGCGCCTCGTGGTCCATCAGCGTCTTGAGGTCGACGTGGGTCGCCAGGTTGAGGTTCTCCTTCATGCGCGCCAGCGTCCGCGTCGGCCCGGCCGCCAGCTCGGCGGCGTATGCCAGGCCTTCCTCCATCAGCTTGTCGTGCGGGACGACCCGGTTCGCGAGCCCGAGGCTGAGCGCCTCTTCGGCGTCGATGATGCGCGCCTCGAAGTACAGTTCGCGGGCCTTGGCCGTGCCGACGATGTTCGTTATGTAGTACGAGCCGCCGTAGTCGCCGCTGAGGCCCACGTTGCGGAAAGCCGTGCCGAACTTCGCCTTGTCGGACGCGATGCGGATGTCGCAGGCGAGCGCCAGGCTGAGGCCGGCGCCGACCGCGAAGCCGTTGATCAGTCCAATCGTCGGCTTGGGCATCGTGTGGAGGACGCCGCTCGTTTCGAGCTGCGACTGACGCAGCCCCGCGACGCCGTCGTCGAACGCGCTGATCAGCGACGGCTTGCTGTCGCCGTTGCCGCGGTCGGCCGCTGCGCCCGCGCCGCTGGGCGGCACCGCGGCGGCTTCGGAGTTGTCCGGCCTGCGCGCCATGCCCTTCACGTCGCCGCCGGCGCAGAACGCGCGGCCGGCGCCGGTCAGCACGACCGCGCGTACGTTGTGGTCGCGCTGCGCCTGCTGCAGGTACTTCGGCAGCAGCAGCATCAGCTCGCCGCCCATCGCGTTGAGGCTCTTGGGCCGGTTCAGCGTGATCACCGCGACGCCGTCGTCACGCTGTTCGTATAGGACATCCTCGGATTGATCATCAGCCATCGCGGGCCACCTTTCTCTGCAGGGCCGAGGCTGGAACGTCTCGGCTATGGTTCTACAAGGTTTGTTTGCCTAGCGATCCTACACCAGCCCGCCAGATTTTTCAACGGGCCATTCGGACTCAGATGTGAGCCCGCGGCCTCCGTCAGGATCGACTCCGCGAAGAAGTGACGAGAGACTGTTGTGGGCGCACGGTGTTCGCGATCTGCTAAAGGGCCTAGTCCCCTGCGCTTGTGCTATTCTGTCCATGCCGGGCGGCGAACGCATGACGAGCGTTCAGCCCTGACATAGCCCAGCTCTGCCCACGATTTGGCGAGTGGGACACAGCGATGACGACGACAACGCTGCCAACAGCTTGGACACAGTCTGGAGGACTCAATTCGGGTCCGGCCTCCCGAACTTGATCACTGAGAGGCGAACTCCATGAGGATGAACGCCCGAACACACGGCTCGTTCGCGTACACCATCGCCAGCCTTCTCATCCTGGGCGGCGTACTAGGAATCGCATGCACCGCCGTTACCGGCTCATCGCCGACGCCAACCGCGACCGTGACACCGACATCGACGGCTACTCCGTCTCCGAGCCCAACGCCAACGCCGACTCCTGTCCCTGATCCGCTAGTGCTTGGAGAAGTCTCCACGGAGCTTCAAGCGCTGCAAGACCGCCTTGCCGCTGAGGTAGAAGCCTTTTCGACACAGGTCGGGGGCAACTTCGCGATAGCCGTAACCGATCTGCAGACCGGCGAATCGATCCACGTCAATGGTGATGACGGCGCGCGCATCCCTGGATGTACGATGAACTTCTTCGTCCTGCTTTCCGTGGTACGAGATCTACAGGCTGGCCTCTATCCAGAGAGCGACGTCGGACGGATCATCGCAGAGACGGTCTGGTCGAGCAACCCGGGTACGGCGCACTACCTATTGAATGTAACCGGCGGAGGTGACGGATACGCTGGCTTGGTGAAGATCGATGAACTACTACGCGAACTACGGCTCGACTCGGCCGTTTATGACCATCCGCCTGCCGCGGGTGACGTGGTCTCCCTCACGCCAGATCGGTGGCAGGAGAACCGCATCTCGCCACTCGACTTTAACCGGGCGTTGACGATGCTCTATAGGCGCCAGCTACTGAGCCCAGAATGGACCGCCTATCTGATCGACAAGATGAGCCGCGTGAAGCCAGGCCTCAACCACTTGATCCCGTCGGGGGTCACGGATCCGAACGCTATCGTGGCTCACAAGAATGGCTATATCGACTACGTCCCATACTACGTCGACAACGACATCGGACTTGTGATATTCGAGAGGGACGGCCGGGAATACGCGTACGCGCTCACCTTCTGGTCACAAGACAATCCGTGGGTGCTGTCGGATGTTCCCCTTGGGCAGACCGTGTCGCGCCTGGTCTGGGAGCACTTCAGTTCGGCGTACCCCGTGGCTGACGACGCGTCACCCGCACCGCAAACGTCGCAGTAGCGAGCACTCCGCGGCGTGGCAGACGACTCTCGCGACGCCGCCTCGGACGCATCATGTTCGGCCGGGAACCGTCGGACATTCTTCTAGCTGCCGCGCCACTCCTTGGGCGCTGCCGCCGTCGCCGCGAGCTGGCGCTCCCTGCCGTTGCGGGCCATCATCGCCTGCCCGGCCAGCGAGTCGTCCGTGATAAACTGGACGACGATGTCGGCGATCTCCTCCGGCGGGATCATGTTGAGTGATTCGATCAGCTTCGCGGCCTCTTCGCTCTGCTCGGCTAGCGCAGGTATGCCCCCCCTTGCCATCGGCGTGTTCACGACGCCCGGGCAGATGCAGTTGACGCGGATGTTGTCCGAGTCCTTCAGCGGCGCCAGCGACGCCGTGAAGAGCACGACGCCTCCCTTGCTCGCCGCGTAGACCGGGTTCGGCGGATAGCCGAACCCGAGGCCGGCCATCGACGCCATGTTCACGATGCATCCTCCGCCGCGCTCCCTCATCGCCTGGATGCCGTACTGCGTGCCGAGGATCACGCCGCGCAGGTTCACCTCCAGCACCGGGAGCCACTGCGCGGGATCGGCGTCCGGATAGCGGTCCGGGCCGTCGAGGATGCCCGCGTTGTTATGGAGGATGTCCAGCCCGCCGAATGTCTCCTTCGCGAACGCTATCATCGCCTCCGCGTCCTTGGGGCCGGTCACGTCGGCGCGGACGAAGGCAGCCTTGCCGCCATTGGATTCGATCTGCGTGACGGTGTCTCGCCCGCCGTCCTCGTTCACGTCCGCGACGACAACCGAGGCGCCCTCCTTGGCAAGGCGCAGCGAGGTCGCCGCGCCGATGCCCGAGCCCCCGCCGGTCACGAGCGCTACCTTGTCCTTAATCTCCATCTTCCCCCTCGCTTCCTGATTCACCGTCGGGAACGACGGCCCGTGCGCGTTAGAGTGAGTCCTTGAAGCTGTACCACTTTAGCGAAGACGACGGCATTCTGTCGTTCGCGCCGCACGTGCCGGAACATCGCGACGATGTCGACGCGTACGTCTGGGCGATCGACGAGGACCACGCTCCGATGTACTACCTGCCGCGCGACTGTCCCCGCGCTTGCTTCTGGCCGGCCGCCAGCACGACCGACGAGGACCGCGAACGGTGGTTCGGCGGCATCGAGGCCCGGATGGTGATCGCGGTGGAGAGCGGCTGGCTTAAGCGGGTCAGGTCCGCGACGCTCTACCGCTACGAGCTGCCTGCGGCGAGCTTCACGCTCAACGATGCCAACGCCGGCCATTGGGTGAGCCGGGACACGGTCAAGCCGCTGAGCGTCGAGTCTGTTGGCGATCTGCTGGGCGCGATCTCCGCATCTAACATCGAATTGCGCGTTACGCCGCGCCTGATGCAACTCTGGTGGCGCGTGGTCGCCTCAACTCTGGCGTACAGCGGGACGCGGCTCAGGAACGCGCAGGGCTACGGGGCATAGCCACAGATGCCACACAGATGAGTACAGATGGGTCGGGTAGGGGCGGGTTTTAAACCCGCCCAGGCGCCTAGAGCCTACAGCCCCTCGCCGACGAGCTGGTCGACGGCGAATTCGAAATACGTGACGGCCTCTGAGAAGCCGAAGGTCTCGCGGTCCCAGACGAGCGTTGGCGCTTCCTCTCCTTCGCGCTCCAAGCGCGCGCCCAGGCGAGGGAACATCCTGATGCGCATCATTGCCGGAATGCCGCCCTCCGCGAGTAGCTCCGGCTTGCGCTCGAGCAGCTCCAGGTAGACGTCTCCCGAGCGCCGGACGACGCCCAGGTAGTCGCCCTCCTTGAGCGCCTTATGCGCCGTCGCCATCGTCTCGCGCAATTCCGCGTCCTTGATCTTCTCAACGTTCGTCGCAGCCATGGTTCAGCCCTCACCCCTGACCCCTCTCCCTCTGTACACTCCCAAAGGGAGAGGGGAACCAGCTTCGTTTGCGCACGGTGTCTGTGTCTAGGTGCGCCTCACTCCATCCTGAGCTTGTCGAAGGATGATCTAAATAGACGAGTTGATCTCGAAGTCGACGCCTGCGAGCTGCCCGTCGCGCCACTTTTGGTGCTCCTTGTGGCGCTCCTTGAACTCCGGCAGCACCTGCTTGCCGAACTTCTCGAGCGACTCCATGATGTCCTCGTGCTTGCGCGTGCCCGACTGCGCGACGAAGATCATCGTGTCCAGGTGGGCGGCTTCGTACTTGAGTAGCGTTTCGCGGATGAAGTCGGGCGTGCCGATGCAGCCTCCGCGCTGGGCGGCGCGCCAGAGTGCGCGCTGGACTTCGTCCTCCGGCTCTTCGTCGGGCTTGAAGCCACCGAAGCCTCGCCCGCGACCGCCGAACATGCCCATGCGTTCGTCCTCCGGCGTGTCCTTGAACTTCTTGTAGATGTGGCCCTTGCCCGGCGGGTGCTTCGCGCCGGTGAACGGGTTGTAGTAGTAGGCCAGCGAGTAGCTGAAGAACTGCGTGCCTTCGACGCCCTTGGCCATCGCCTCCTCGTCGCTGTCGCAGCACATCAGCGACGACAGCACGGCCAACGACGGGTTGATCGCGACGCCGATCGGCGTGCACTCCTCGCGCACCAGCTCAAAGTACTGCTGCACGCGCTCTGCCGCCTCTTCGGGCTTTTCGAACGCGAATCCTAATGAGCCCATGCCGAGGCGCGCCGCGACCATGGTCGTTTCGCGTCGCGACGAGGCGACCCAGAGCGGCGGGTGTGGCTTCTGCAGCGGCTTGGGGATCACGTTGCGCTCCGGCATGCCGAAGTAGGCGCCTTCGTAGCCGGGGTAGGGCGTCTCGGTCATCATGCGCACGCACTGGCGCGTTGCCTCTTCCCACTGGAGCTTCTTTTCCTCGCGCGGGACACCGAAGCCGCCCAGCTCCATCTCGGACGCCGACTCGCCCGTGCCGAACTCGACGCGGCCGTCGGAGATCAGGTCGAGCGTCGAGATGCGTTCGGCGACGCGGGCCGGGTGGTTGTAGCGCGGCGGCATCAGCGCGATGCCGTGGCCCAGTCGGATGTTCTTGGTGCGCTGGCTGGCCGCGGCGAGGAAGATCTCGGGCGCGCTGGAGTGCGCGTACTCCTCCAGGAAGTGGTGCTCGACCTCGAAGATGTAGTCGAACCCGAGCTGGTCGGCCAGCTCGACCTGGTCGAGCGCGTCCTTAAGCAGCTTGTGCTCGGCGTCCGGGTCCCACTGGTCGCCGTCGTACGGCTTGGGAAGCTGGTGTTCGTAAAACAGCCCGAATTTCATACTACGCGTCCTCTCTGAGCGGGGCTCCCTTAGTGCTGGCGTATTCTAGCAGATAGCATGTACTCACAGCCGTCGGTTCTGGCGTGTGGCGGCGCGGCAGAGCTAGCTGCCTAGCGCGGCAGCCCGGCGTCACGTTGCGGGATTAGGGTCGCGTCGCCCGCCTACTTGCCCGGCTTCGGGACGATCTCGAAGCGGACCTCCCAATCCGGGTTGAGGTTCATCACAGCCAGCATGTGCTCCAGGTCCTCGCGGTTCCAGCGCACGCCCTGGAAGGACTGGGGCGCGAGGCAAAGCCGCTGGTTGTCGCCGCCAATGGCTTCGATGTGCGCACCGCGCAGGTCGGCGCCGGTGAGGTCGGCACGGTGCAACGTCGCACCAGAGAGGTCGGCCTTCTGTAGGTTGCAGTTCCGCATGTCGGCTGCGTTGAGGCGGGCTTTGCGGAGGTTGGCGCCCTCCAGGTTGGCGCCCGACAGCCGGGCGACGTTGAGGCGTGCGTCGTGCAGATCAAGTCCGCTCAGGTCCGCGTCCTGGAGATCCAGAGGCACGTCTGGGTGCTCCTGTGCGAAGCGGTTAACCGCTTCGACGCCGCTGCGCACCAGCTTGAGGTGTTCTGCGTTTGCCATGGCTCCTCAACTGTGCGGACGATCTGGTGGCCGGTCAAGAGCCGAATGGCCTCGTCGCGCTGAGGAGCTGCAAGGAGGCTAACGCAGCAGACCGGCGTCGCGTTGCAGGATCAGCGCCGCATCGACCGCGTTGACGCGGCCATCGCCGCTGACGTCGGCGTTCTCGTCGCAGGGCAGCGAAGATACGAGTCCGGCATCACGCTGGAGCACGAGCGCCGCGTCCACGGCGTTGACCCTGTCGTCGCAGTTGACGTCGCCGAGGATGCCATCGGGGCGGTCCGGTGTATCCGGCCCCAGCCACCACTCGGACATCAGGTAGAGCCCAGTGGTTCCCAGGCCGTCTGTCACATTCTTCACGTAGCCGTGTCTGAGGTTGAAGTCGACCCAGCTCATGATCGGCAGGAATGCGGGGCCGCGGGCATAGATCTGCCTCTGGACCTCTCGCACCTGGCCGGCCTGTGCGGCGGGGTCCACGGTGCGCTTCGACTGCTGGATGGCGTCGTCGATCTCAGGGAACAGGGAGCCGATGCCGATGGCGAAGTTGCCGTCGCCCTGCGGTCCCCGGGCGGCGTGGAAGTCCAACGGCACCTCCGCCGTCTCGTAGATCTGGTTCAGCGCCAACGATGCGTCGTAGTCCACGAACGTGTAGCTCGCGAGCCACGTCGTGAAGTCCTGCACGTCCTCCTGAATGTTGAAGCCGGCGTGCGACATCTGCTTCAGGAAGATCGGCACGTGCCTGTCGTGGAACTCGATGCTGGAGACCGGGTAGCTCACGGTGATGTCGATTGAATCCGAGCCGGTGGCCTCCTGAATAAGCGAGCGTGACAGGGCCGGGTCGAATGACTGCAGCTCGTCCAACTCCTCCGGCGGCAGCGCGAAGTCGCCGAGCGGCCAGTGCACGAGCCCGTTCGGGCGGCCTCCTCCTTCGCCAACGACGAGGTCAACGAACTCTTGGCGGTTCAGGGCGTGCAGCGCGGCTTTGCGGACGCGCTCGTCATCCCATGGTGGCCGCGTCGGGTTCATGACGAAGGAGATGAAGGTGTTCATCGGTTCTTCTATGACCTTGAGATCGGGAATCTGGTCTACCAGTGCATCGGCCTCTTGCCGGTCCTCCGCGCCGTAGGTGTCGATCTGTTGGTCGATGAAGGCAGTCCGTCGCGGTTGGCGGTCGACGATGCGTATGTACTCCACGGTATCGATGTTGGGCAGCGCGCCGTCGGCTCCCGTTCTGTAGTAGTTCGGGTTCCTGTGGACAACAATGCCGCCGCTGTTGGAGTAGGACCCCGGCTCAATCACGGCCCACGGCCCCGCACCCACCCCCTGGTCGGTAATGTTGATGCCCCGCTCGAAGAACTCTCGGGGCGGGATCGTCCCGCCCAACGGTGAGCCGATGCGGAACAGCGTGTACGCGTACGCCCCGGCCGTCTTCAGCTCGAACGTCATGGGGTCTGGCGCGCTGGTGGAGTCCAACCAGAAGTTCGTAAAGGAGCGCATGATCGCGCCGTCCTCGACCGCGATGCGGCCGAACCAGGCTTGGACGTCCCCGGCGTCCATGTCGCGTTCGGCAATGCCGAGTGCGTTCGGCGCGATCTTCACGCCCGGCCGGATCTGGAAGAGGTATGTCTGCTCGTCAGGCTGCTCGATCTCCTCAGCCAAGTCGAAGCGGAAGAAGTCTGGTTGCCGGTTCGAACGGCTCACCAGTGTGTTGTAGATGTGGGGGAAGATCTGCGGTCCGAAGCCCACGCTCGTGAGCGGGTCGATCGTGCCCCAGTCGAAGGTGACGGCCTGCCGGAGCGTTCCGCCCCGGAGCGCGGCCCCCGCAGCGGCGGGCCTGACGTTGCGGTGGAGCAGTGAGCCGGCGCCGCCGGTCGCGCCGAGCGCGATGAGCCCAGCGCCGCCGATACCGGCGGAGCGCATCCAAGCTCTCCTGGAGACTCGCCGTCGTTCGATTCTTTGCCAGAAACCCGGCGTTGCCATGTCTACCGCCTCCTTCGCCCTGTTCCCCGCGCTACTCGACCGAGAAGGCAACTGCCATCCCGACTTCGTAATGCGTCGGGATATTGCAGATCAGTACGTAGCTCCCGGCCGCTAGGTCTGCGGTCAGCTCCTCTGTTTCGCCCGGGTCGAGGTATGCGGTGCTTCCAGCGATGTCCACCTGCGATTCGTCGACCGTGAACGTAGCGTCGTCGGTTGGCAATCCGTCTGGAGGCAGGCCGGTCGCCACGACCACGAGATTGTGGAAGATTACCCCGTCGTTGCTCACGTTGAACGTCACCGAGCCCGCTGGAGCCGAAGCGACAGATGGCTCGACCACGAACTCAGTCAGGCTCACATCCACGGACGTCCCCGCCGCAGGCGGTGGCCCCCCGAGGTTGCCCAACAGCCCGGCCGAGAATTGGAGGACAAGGGCCGCGTCGATGCTCGTAATGCTGCCGTCGCCGTTCACGTCGGCACCGTCAGCGCAGGGGAGCGAGCCGAGAAGGCCGGCGTTGAACTGGAGGATGAGGGCGGCGTCGATGCTGTTCGCCATGTCGTCGCCGTTCACATCGCCGGCAATTCCAAGTCGCATGAACTCATCCGACGTCTTAGTCTCGCCCGCTTCGAGATCAACTCTCACGTTCCGGATGGTGAAGAGGGATCTGTTGCATGCATCAACCTGCCATACGTCTACAGAACCGAAGGGATTGTCGCCGTTCTCATCAAAGCCGACCGGCCCCGACGCGCCCTGGTAGTCGATGTCCTCGTCCGCGGCTACCGCTGCCAAAGCGGCCGCGATGCCATCTTCGCCCGGCCCGTAGACTGTGCCCGGCGCATTGACGGTACCGCGCAGGTTATCGCGGATCGCGGCAGAGTCGGTATTCGTTCCCGCCGCCGCCGCACCAAGCGCAATCGCCACGACCGCATCGTACGCCTCACGCACGAACGGACTGCTGTAGACCGCGCCATACTTGGCGAGAAACGCGTCGTCGAAGGCATCACCGAAAGCGGTCTCCAGCGTCCCCGGAGCAGTGCCCAGCATGCCATCGAAGTTCTCCCAGCCGAGACTCTCGAACATGCTACTGGACTTGGTGCCATCGACGAACACGAAGTTGTCGATTAGGCCGCCTTCCAGTGCTTCGCGCAGATAGACCGTCGCCTGCCCCGTCGGATAGCTCATCGCGATCAGCGCTTGGGGATCGCCGGCCGTACAGTCGGTCAACTCCGCAAGGTAGCTGATCGCCTCCGCGTCGTCGTGCGGAACGGAGGCCTTCACTGTGCCGCCAAGGTCCGCAAACTTGTCAGCGAATGTCGCGGCGAGGCCCAGGCCGTACGCATTGTTGACGTGCATGTCGCAGACGCTGCTGAGCCCGAGGTCTTCTGCGACCACCTGTGCCAGCACTACTGCTTGCGCGTTGTCGGAGGCCGCTGTCCTAAACAAGAAGTCGTTGTCGTCTGCTTGAGTTAGGGCAGCCGACGTAGACGCTGGGGAGATCTGAAGGACCCCGTTCGGAATCGTGACAGACTCCGCAACAGCCAGCGAGACGCCGCTGGAGGCCGCGCCCACGATCGCGACAACGCCCTCAATGCTGACGAGCCGCTCGGCTTCGGCTACGCCTTGCTCAGGTGACGTGCCGGTGTCACCGGTTACGATGAGCACTTGGGCACCGTTGACGCCACCAACAGCATTGATCTCCTGGGCGGCCAGATTGGCCGCATTGATGTAATCGGGCCCGAACGTGGAGAGAGCGCCGGTCTGTGGGACCAAGACCCCAATACGCAATGGCGGTTGGCCGACACCGGCCGGATCACTCATTCCGCCCTGGGAGTTGGCCTCAGACGACAGCGGACCGGCCGCTTCGAACGCCATCGCGACCAGAGCCGCAAGAATCAGCAGGAATCGTGCTATCGGCATGAACCGCCTCCTTTGAGGTGCTGAGTGTAGGTACTGCTGCCCGAGGAGTCAAGCGGCCAATCGGTGGCGCTTCGTTTCTTCCTCATGCGTGTGTGCCTTCTGGTCGGACGCAGCATACCTGCGTCCTGTTACTGAAACGTTACTGTGCCGGCAGCGTAAGGCTCGGGCCTGCGGAGGCCGTGCGTAAGGTCATAGTTGGAAGGTGGCTCCTTCTGCGCCGAATGTCAATTCGGTTTCAGGACCCGAGAGACTGGCGGCCTGCTCAGCGAACGCATCCAGCGTCTGGTCATCGTGCGAAGGATCATGGTGGAACAGAACGAGCTGTTTGACGCGAGTTGCCGTGGCAAAGGCAACGCTATGGGCGAACGAACTGTGGCCCCATCCTGCGTGGAGTTCGTATTCAACGGGGCTGTACTGCGCGTCATGGATCAGCAGATCGACGTCGGCCGCCAGCTCGAACCCTGACGTCCATCTGCTATCGGCCGGAGGGAAGGCGTCGAGGCCCAGCGCGGGCTCATGATCCGGTAGGTACGCCACGGAAGCAGACCCTTCTTGAATCCGGTATCCGAATGTCGGACCCGGATGACAGACATGGTCAGCTGTGATCTCCAGCGAGCCGATCCGGAAGCTTGAAGGCGACACCCCGTGAAGGGTCACGTCAGACGGGAGATCTCGCAATGGCACCGGGAAGAGCGGCGGCGAAAGGTACCTGGTAAGGCGAGCGCGAAGGTCGAGGGTTCCCGCCGTCGGGCCCCAGATGTGTACCTCCAGATCGGGTTCGAACAAGGGCTGAAAGAAGCCGAGACCTTGGATGTGATCCATATGGAGATGGGTCAACAAGATGTCGATCCGGGATGGCATCTGTTCGAGGCCTGCCCCCAGCGGTCGAATTCCCGTTCCCGCGTCGAGCACAAGGAGCGTCCCGTCGTCGCCGCGAACCTCGACGCATGCCGTGTTGCCCCCGTAGCGAGCGGTGGCGGGGCCGGCCGTTGGCAGAGAGCCCCGCGTTCCCCAGAGGGCGACCCTCACGAAATCTCCGACTCCCAGAAGATGGCGACGGCGCCTAAGTGGCGCTGCCCGACCCCCTCAATCGGAAAGGCCGTGACCTCGATCTTCCTCCAGGCGCCATCCAGCCCCTTCATCCTCATTGGCTTGTGCGCGGGCCGCTTCTTCGTCAGAGCGATGTTGATTGGTAGTTCGTCTGCGGTTAGCGGAGACCCGTCTAGTGCCGCAGTCTCGAACATCTTGGCCAGCCATTCGCCAGGCATCTCTCCCGCCTCATCGAACGGTTGCCCGAGAACTGGTTCCGCAGCTTGGTTGTAGTAGAGGAGGCTTCCATCCGGGCCCATGATCCAGACGGGCGTGGTGACGTAGCTCGCCCACTGTCGGAGAAGAATGATCTCAACTGGCTGTTGCGGCATCGTCGTGTCCTACTATGTTTCGTATATCATGGGCAGTTGGCTGCGCGCTGTCAATAGCATCTCATCTAGGCTGCCAGGGGATTTGTGGGGATGGTGTATCGGCGGCAGACGCCCCGGTCTCACACCTCTCCTTCGTGCGGTGAGCATATGCTAAGCCGGTGGCATGAATTCGTCAAGCGTGCCTGCCCGCTACGGCGGCGATGTGGGTGGCGCAGCCATCGTGACCCTTGACGCGCTCGGTATCGAGCCACATCATTTGGCTAGGGGTTTCCGCCATTTCTGGCGGAAACCCCTAGCTGCTCAGAAAAGGGCGGACGAAGTCGGGACGTTTACTTGACGGTCATCCGGCGCGTGGTAGTCTATGATGAGGCTAGCCGGGCAATACTACAATGGCGGGCGTGGTTCGACATCGAAGGAGGGAACGATGAAGGAAGGCTTGGTCGGAGTTGGTAGCAGTCTGGTCGCGACGGTTCTTGGGTATCTCTTGCTCAATCTGTTCGCTGATGGATTGGAAGTGTGGTGGCGGGTGGTGGTTGCTCTCGCTTTGGGATTGCTCGGATTTGGACTCGGCGCGTGGGGGACCAGCCGACGACGGGCAGCGGGGATAAAGGTGGCCAGTGATCTGAAGGGGTCACGCGCCGATATCGAGGATATCGAGGTTGAAGCGAATCCTCAAGAACCGGCGATTGTTGCTTCTGATATTGAAACGACCGGACCAATCACAATAAAGCGAGCTGTCCTCAAGAGGAAGGACGACCGATGATTCGGCCTCAGAAGCCATGGTTCAATTGGCGCGATGAAAGGGCGGCCCTAGCAACGGCGCTCGATTGTCAGGGTGGCGTCGTACAGGTCCAGGCGAGTAACAACGGTCCCATTATGGAGTTTGCGAGTGTGCTTAGGAGCGAGCTAGAGCATGGAAAGTGGCCGCGTCCCTGGGTTACTGTCCAGTTCGATCCCGAGAACGCCAACACTCGGTATTTCGGCGAGATGCTGCGACAGCTTGAACGATCACTAGGGCTTCCCGCGAGTCTCCCGCAGTCAATCGCAATAGGTGAAGGATCGAAGCTTGGGTCGGGTCTGTCGGCAGAGTCGATCTCGATTAGCGAGTCGTTCAACTTTGGATCTGGCGGGTACGAACAGTCCGTAGCGAACGAAGAACGAGCGAGCAGGATAGTAGGTTCTATTCGCGATCGAGTTAGTGCTGAAGCTTTCTGTCTTCTGTTCTTGGATTCGCCACGGTTTCGTCGCTTAGACCTGGCAGATTTCGGAGACTTGCTGTGGCATCGAGGCCTGGATGAACTGAGCGTTAACGGCGTTTTGTTGGTTGACCTCACGTGTGGAATGCCGCGGTCAGACATTGAGTGGCCTCCTTCGCCACGCCTAAAGCTTGCGCTGTCTGATGAATACGGTTCGACTGCTCGGGAACACGCGATCGTTGATCTTACTGAGTGGCTGCTGAAGTTCGGGTACGAGAAGACGTTCGAGGCAGCTGAGGGCTACAGCCGCGCTATGCTGGATAGTCACAAGGGTCCAAAGGCCCTCTACGCGCAGCTTTCAGGCCTGGCTGCCCGAGCGGCTCAGGTGTGAACCTCCGTGGCTGACGCCCCACCAAGGTTGGCAATCTTCCTCGAGGCTGGGCCGAGCGAGGGCTTACGGGCCTTGGCTGCGTTGGCTGCTCCGGAATCCCTAAGCGATGACCTTGCGGCAGATCTAATCGAACTGGTCTGTCCTAACGCATTCCAGGCCCATTTGTTCGTTGCGGCGTTGCACATCAGTGGGTTTGTGGTCGAGCGAAACAGTGAGTGGCACATTGCGAGTAAGGAGCGGGAGTACTTGGTTCGGGAGCTGTTGGAGGACCGGGAACTGTTCTCGCAGTGCAATCACTTTCTGATTGAAGTTGCGCAGGAAGGAAGCGCAAATCGTCGAGATTCGGAGATACCAGCCTACCTTCTCGGGGCCGTAGGTAGCGCGTACCACAAGACCGCTGTGTCTCCTGCCGAGGGCTTGCCCTTGTATGCCGAGGCGTTCACCGGGTCGCTTGGGCAGCAATGGCTAGCTGCGCGTCTGATCACAGAACAGGAACGTTTAGGGGTCCTTCCCTCGGGAGCGATCGAGCCGGCGTTCTTACGAGGGATGGTTCTTTACCGGGAAGGACGGAGAGCCGAGGCGATTCAGGCACTGAGACCCGTCGCCAATTCTAAAGAGCAGCGGCAGGAAGTTGCGGTTGCCTGTCACCTAGTAGGACGGTCACTTTGGGCGAGGAGTCCGACCGAAGCCGAGGGCATGTTGCGCCGGAGCCTCGACATCCTGGAGGAGATCCGTGATCGCCACGGTCAGGCGCAAGTCCTGCACACGCTTGGTCAGAACCTCTGGAGGCGGGATCCGACCGAAGCCGAGGGCATGTTGCGCCGGAGCCTGGAGATCGGTGAGGCAATCGGACACAGGTTCCATCAGGCTCAGGTGCTGCACACGCTTGGTCAGAACCTCTGGTGGCGGGATCCGACCGAAGCCGAGGGCATGTTGCGCCGGAGCCTCGACATCCTGGAGAAGATCCGTGATCGCCACGGTCAGGCGCAAGTCCTGCACACCCTCGGACAGAAACTATGGAGACGGGACGCCACCGAAGCCGAGGGCATGTTGCGCCGGAGCCTCGACATCCTGGAGAAGATCGGCGATCACCGCGGTCAGGCTATGTTGCTGCTCAGTCTCGGGAGGTTCCTCTGGGAGACGGACAAGGACGAGGGAGCAGGCAAAGACTTGATGTTGAGAAGTCTGCAACTCAACCGCGATGCGCGAGATCGAAGCGGCGAGAACATCGTCTTGCGCCAGTTACGGGACTACGGCATTGACTATTCGGGGATCTAGATGCCGCCGTGCGTTCTCTAAGGAGAGACACTAACTGCGGCCATTTCGCTCGGGGCCTTAGTATCGGACGTACAGCGCTCAGCCCCAGATACTTGGGAAGCAGATGCTCTACCACTGAGCTACTCCCGCTCGGTGGGCATTGGGCAGGATCATATCCATGCGACACTCCGTCCACCATAGGAGGAGGGGCAAGCATGATTCTTCTTATCGCAGCAGTCGGAGCGGTCTTCGCGCTCATCGCGGCTGCCCTGCGTAAAACGAGCTGGTACAGAATCAAGACCGCGTTTATCGGGTTGCAGCGTCTAGCAACGTTGTCCGACGAGGACAAGCAAGCTGCCATCGACGGGTTCAAATTCCTTCAACGAATGCAAGACGGTGAGAAAACCGAGACCGAGGTGAATGCCACCATCAGCCCGTCGCCGGTGCCCTTCACCTCTTGGCCTCGATGCCGCTCGATCTGCAGACGCACCAACTCGTCGCAGGCGCCCACTATCTCGCGGGCGACGTCATCTCCCAGGCGATTCGTCAGCTCCGTGGAGCCGGCGACGTCTGTGAAGAGAATTGTGACGGTCCCCTCGGGCAGCTCTTGCGTCATGACCTCCGCCTCTCGGCTGGAACCAGCGGGTCATCTTAGCAGACTCTAAGACGAGGTAAGGGAACTAGTCCTGCTCCAAACGTGGCGGCGCCGGTGGCCTGTCGCAGATGATCCCTTCTTCGATCAGGGCCTCGTACTCCTGTGCCGACAGACCTAGTACACCTCGCAGGAGCATCTCGTTATGCTCGCCGAGCGTGGGAGCGTCCGTGCGAAACGTGGCCGGCGTGGCCGACAGATGGATCGGCTGACCCGGGTAGGGGTACGTGCCGGCGTCCGGGTGGCTGAGACGCGGGAAGAACTCCCGCGCTTGCAGGTGTTCGTCCGTCGCGAGTTGCTGGGCGTCCGATACGACGCCCGCCGGGATTCCTGCCGCTTGGAGGACGCGCATCGCCGAAGCGGCATCCTGGTCCTTGGTCCATGCGTTGATGTGGCCGTCGGTCTCGTCACGATGCCGGCGCCGCTCCTCCGCCGTCGAGAATCGGACGTCGTTGGCCAGTTCAGGGCGGCCAATCACCCCGCAGAGGGCCTGCCACTCTCGATCATTCCGCACGGCCAGCGTCAGCCAGCGGTCCTCGCCCTTGCAGGGGTAGCAGCCATGCGGCGCCATCGTGGCATGGCCGTTGCCGAAGCGCTCGGGCCGCTCTCCCGTGAGTTGGTATTCGAGGAACGCCTCGCCGACGACGCCGATAGCCGTTTCGATCTGTGCGAGGTCGATGTGCTGGCCGCGGCCGGTCTTGCGCCGGTGCCAGAGCGCCAGCATGACTGCTCCGGCCGCGTGGATGCCGGCCACCGGGTCTGGATAGGCGATGCCCATGCGCTGCGGCCCGCGATCGGGATAGCCCATCAGGCTCGATAGCCCCGCCTCCGGCTCCAGCGTCGTACCGTAGGCCACGCGGTCACGGTACGGCCCGGTCATGCCGTACCCCGGCATGGAGATCATGATCAGGTCCGCCTTGACCTGCCGCAGCCGCTCGTAGTCCAGACCGAAGTTGGCCATCACGCGCGGGCTGTAATTTTCGACGACCACGTCGCTCGTGGCCACCAGCTTGCGGAACACGTCTGCGCCGGCCTCCGTGTCCAACTCAACCGTAAGCGAGAGCTTGTTGCGGTTCATCTTGTTGAGGAAGCCGTTGCGGTTCCAGGGCCGCTCACCGGCTTCCCCGTCCGGATAGAACCCGCTGCCCCGGGCATAGGCGCTCGGAATGCGCGAGGGACCTCGCGCTGCCTTGTCCTCCACGCGGATCACCTCCGCGCCGAAGTCGGCCAGCATGCGGCAGGCCAGCGGGCCCGACCACACGCGCGTGAGGTCCAGGACGCGGATACCTTCGAGCGCCGCCGCCATTAGATCACGCCCTCCTCGCGTAGCCGCGCCAACTCGTCGGACGAGTATCCCGTTCCGTCTTCGTAAATCTCAGCGCTATGCTCGCCCAAGAGCGGGGCCCTGCCGATCTGCCCCGGGGAGTCGGACATCCGAAACGGCGGCCCTGGGTATCGAAGGCGCCCGGCTTCAGGGTGGTCGACCTCGCGCCAGAAGCCCCTCGCGATCAACTGCTCGTGCTCGAGCACGTCATCGACCTCGGCAACCGGCGCGCAGGGAACCCGCAGCTCCTGGCATAGAAGGACGATCTCCTCCTTCGAGCGTTCCGCGAACCAGGGGGCTACGATCTCGTCGAACGCGTCGGCGTTCGCCAGCCGGGCCAGGCCGCCGCGGAACCGTTTATCCTCGAGCAGCTCCGCCTGCCCGACGAGCAGAAGGAAGCTCTCCGCCTGTTTCTCCGTCGACACCGAGATCGCCACGTATCCGTCGCGGCAGGGATAGAGCGTGTTTGGATGGGTGAGGTCGTATCGGTTGCCCATCCGCCGTTGGATCACTCCCGCGAAGTTGTAGCGCGTGATGGTCCACTGGTGGGCGGCGGCAACCGACTCCATCTCGCTCACCTCGACGTGCTGCCCGCCCGCGCCCGGCTCTCTGGCCCAGAGGGCGATCACCGTCCCTGCCAGAGCGTGCGCCCCCGCCAAGCAGGCCGGCTGGTGGCCGGGGCCCTGGAGCGGCTCTCGGTCCGGGTCGCCCGTCAGGTACATGTAGCCGCCCAGCGCATAGAGCGTGAGCTGTGTCGCCTGATAGCCCGCGTACGGCCCGTCGGAACCAAACGCGGATAGCGACACATAGATCAGGTTGGCGTTTGCGGCCGACAGGTCGTTATAGCCCAGGCCTCGCTCCTCCATCACGCCGGGGCCGGCGTCTTCGATCACGATGTCGGCCCCGCCCGCCAGCCTGCGCAGAATCTCCTGCCCGCGCTCGGTGTCCAGATTGAGCGTGCAGCTCTTCTTGCCGGTGTTGAGGTGCAGGAACAACGCCCCTGGTTTCGTCCGCCCGTCGCTGGTCGATGCCCCGATGTGTCGTGTCGGGTCGCCTGAAGGCGGCTCGATCTTCCAGACCTCCGCGCCGTAACAGGCCAGCAGCTTGCCGCAGTAGGTCCCGGACACGTCCTGGCTCAAGTCCAGCACGCGCAGTCCACCAAGCGCCGAGTCCATCACGCCTGCCTCCTTGTGGCCTATGTCAGTCCTCAGAGTCTACATGACGAATTGCTGCGCTGGCTCTTGCCGGACCAGCACTGAGCAAGCGGATGGTCGCGGTCATGGGCAGGGAGAAGGCCAGTAGACGTCGCCCATGCCGTTACTGTTGGGATTGGATCGAGAGACGAGAGTCGAACTTGCGACCCTTTGCTTGGGGAGCACCGGGTCGCGGGACGGTCTAGGGCATGCTACTGCTGGGGGAGTAGCCGATCCGGTAGATGCTGCCTGAGCCGAAGTCCAACACGAGCAGCGTGCCGTCACCATCTACCACCACGTCTATAGGGTTGGCGAACCCCGTTCCGAACTCTTCTATGGTCACCCGCGGTCCCTCCGCGGTCTCGCCGATGATGGCGCGCATGAGCATCCTTCCACCGGGTTCGGGTGCTAGGGCGTTGCTGCCCCAGAGCGTGATGAAGAGGTCGCCGCTGTACTCGGGCGGGAAGAGTGCTCCATCGTATTCGTCGATTCCCGTGGAGCCAGTGTTGAAGCTAAGGCTGGCGATGGGCGGAGTGCCGTCGGCGTCGAACGAATCGCAGTCGGGCTCGTATGGCCAGCCGTAGTCGCGCCCTTGAAGGATGAGGTTCAGTTCATCGATCGTGTTGCAGGGCGGGTCGGATCCGTTATCGGTCGCCCAGAGCCGGCCTTCTGAATCGAACGTGAGGTCGTAAGGGTTGCGCAGGCCCGTCGCGTAGACCTGGAGGTCGCTGCCGTCGGGGTTCGCGCGAAGGATCGTGGCCGACCGTGGATCCTCCTCGATGCACTCGTTGCAGGTGGAACCGTTGGTGATGTAGAGCAGGCCGTCCGGCCCGAAGGCGAGGCCGTTATTCCAGTGCGCGCCGGCGGGCAGAAACGAGATGATCTCCTCGCGCTCGTCGCTGGCGCCGTCGCCGTCCGTGTCGCGGATGACGGTGACACCGCCAGCGGCGGAGACGTAGAGTGCCCCGTCCGGCGCGACCACGATGCCGTTGGTCAGGACCAGGTCGGTGACGTACTCGACGTTGTCCTCGAAGATGCCGTCGTCGTCCGCGTCCACCAGGCGTAGGATGGGGGCACCGAACTGCGAGACGTAGACCGCGCCGCCAGGGCCGAGAGCAAGTGAGGTGGGAAAGTTCAGACCATCCGCCACGACGAAGGCAGCGAAGCCGGCCGGCAGGTCGATCGCGGCAATCGCCGTCTCGTCGGGAGTGGGCGCCGGATCGCCGTTGAGGTAGCCAGCGGCGAGTAAGAGGGGGCGAGGAGTGCAACGACGATACGAACAAGTCTCATGCCATGCCTGCGAGAAGGCGATCCTCGTGCTTCAGCGGCAGGCCGCGCTGCCCATGCACCCCCTTGGGTCCCCTTATGTACTGGCCGAGGCTGCGCTCGCCTGCGGAGACTATTGTCCTGCGGCTGGGAGTGGGAAGAACGTGCCAGCCGGACTGTCTCAGATGGCTGGATGGCCTGTCTTGTGCCGCAGCGAATTCAGGGTCACGTAGGGTCGCGTCTTCCGTCAGTAGGCTGACGGCGCCAATCTGGAGCGCGAGGCGTGGTTCAAACTCGCAGATGGGAGACTAACCCATGAAGGCGCCAGCGTCACCCACTTGCGACGTAGGCGGCAACGTCCTAAGCTCGGGCCATGCGGATCATTATTGATACCGACCCCGCGATGGGGACACTTGGCGGCGACCCGGAGGATTGTTTTGCCATCATGCTGGCTCTCAACACGCCGGAGGTTGTCGTTGAAGGCATCACGATTGTCCAGGGCAATGTCCCGGCCGAGCAGGGCTATGCCAATGCGCGGCATCTCCTGGCTCTCCTGAACCGGGAGGACGTGCCACTTCTTCCAGGGTGTCTGAGGCCCATGAGCGGGACACGGACCACCCAGATCGACTTGCTGGAACGCCGCTACGGGATGAAGCAGATTACTGACATGATCGACCCCCCGCCGGGGAATCCCGATGCTGCTTCGTTCCTGATAGAGACGGTGCTTGCAAGCCCGGGTGAGATAACGCTCGTCACTATTGGGCCTCTGACCAACGTTGCAACGGCAATGCAACTGTCACCGGAGTTCTCCGCAGGAATCCAAGCTGTCGTGATGATGGGCGGCGCCGCGGCCTGCGCCGGGAACATCTCTCCCGCTGCGGAGTTCAACTACTGGCAGGACCCCGAAGCCGCGGATATCGTCTTTCGCTCCGGCGTTCCGCTGACGATGGTCGGTCTAGACGTCTGTCATAAGACGCAGCTTCTTCCCGCGCAGGTGGAGGAGTGCACGGGTGCCGGTTCGACGCTTGGGCAGTTCGTGCTTGAAGCGACGCGACCGTGGTTCAAGGCGATGGCTGGTGGCGAGGGGAGGGAATCCCTGCACCTCTATGACAGTTTGGCGATGGCCGTAGCGATCGATCCGAGCCTGGCCACGTTTGAGGACTCCTACGTCGCAGTCGAAATCGGCGACGGCCCGGCCCAGGGCATGAGCGTCTCCTACCACAAGCCGTTTCAGCGTTGGATCGTCAGGCATCCTGAAACGAATGCGAGAGTCGCCCTCGACGTTGACGTCGGAAGGTTCAACGAGATCTTTCAGGCGCGGGTGCTCGATCGCATCAAGTAAGCGGCGATGCCAAGATCAACGTCTGTACGACTCGAACCTAACAGGATATGCATACTACACGAACTGGACCGGCGCGACAACGGTCCGGAATCACAGGCGCGGGCTGCTACTGAAGCAGAGGCGGCTTGTGCGAGGACGGTGAGCGTGTCTTGGCCTCGTATGACCTGATACACTCCGGCCACGACAGGAGGAGGTGGCAATCATGATTAAACGTATCGCGGTAGCCGGAGTTGTCTTTGCGCTGATCGCGGCGGCCGCGCGAAAGATGAGCTGGTATCGAACCAAGACCGCGTTTATCGGGTTGAAGCGTTTAGCAACGCTGTCCGAGGAGGACAAGCAAGCTGCTATCGACGGGTTCAAGTTCCTCCAACGAATGCAGGAGGGTGAGCAGACCGAGACGGCGGATGAGACAAAAGCGGTCGCGGACTATTACAAGGTCCTAAACAACATGCTGTCGGTCTTCGACCTGGAAAAACTCTACCTCCCTCCATTGCTGAACGAATTTGAGGGTTTGTATGAGAATCAATTGTTATGCGAACAAGCTGTACTGCAGGAGTTGAATCTAACGAACCTTGAAGAGTCTCATCTATTGGATATGGGGTGCGGGAGAGGAAGAATTTCGCATTACCTTGCCACGTTGACCGGTGGCCAGGTATCCGGCTATAACATCGATCCGAATCAGATTGAAAACGCGATCGGCTGGGCCGCCGAATGTGGCATGAGCGACCGGCTCCACTTCAACGTCGGCAACCATCACGATCCGATTGAGTACGAATCAGGTACCTTCGATGGATGTGTTTCCTTCCAGGCCGTTTGGCCCTTCTTCAAGAAGGAAGAGCTGGACGACCATGCGAGAGAGATGTACCGCGTGCTGAAACCCGGCGCTCGATACTCATGTTCCGAGTACTTGTTAACCCCTCACTTTGATTGGAACAACGAAGAGCATGTTGCGCTTCACAAACTGTATCTTCCGACGCTGGCAGCCACTCAATCGATGTATCCAGCCGACGTCTGTGCCGCGTTGGAGCGAGCGGGATTCAACATTCTCGTTTCGGCGCCTTCGAGAAGTCCAGCTTGGCCGCTAGGCGAGCAAAAGCGGGATTTGATCTTGAGGGGCCGCAAAGTGGTCAGAGGCCTTGAGTCGATTCGCCTTATGCCTCCATGGGTCGAAGAATTGCTCGAACTACTTCAGACAGGTGGCCAAGCTTGGACGGACGCCGAAAAAGCCAAGATTGCAGATCTGAACTGGAGAATCGTCGCGGAGAAATGTTGATCGCGTAAGGCCAACGATCGCCAGATCTCCCGGCCACCTGCTACGCTCCGTCCACCAAAGCGAGAGGTGGCGCGCAAGGGGTACAAGAGCACCCGCCGGGCAACTGTCCCGATGCTAATCGCAAACAGGCCGAGTGGCCTGTTGACAGCCTCCCCATTCTTCGCCATGATGCTGTGGAACGCACCGGGCGCCGTGGGGCGATGCAGACGCAGACAGCCCTAAACGGGCCGTCACACACACGTATACCTCTCCGACTCTAGTTATGACAGGCACCTGGAGGAACTCATGACGACGACGACATCAGCGGCCGAGCGGACAGCGCGGCTGCTGGCACTCGCAGGCGAGCTGGCGGACGAGTTTGGCGAACGCGCGGATGAGCACGACCAGCAGAACACGTTCCCGTTCGAGAACATCGAGCGCCTGAAGGAGAGCGGGTACACCATGCTGCCCGTCCCCGAGGAATTGGGCGGGCTGGGCGGGACCCTGCTGGACTTCGTGATGTGTCAGGAGCGCCTCGCCCAAGGCTGCGCCTCGACGGCGCTCAGCATCAACATGCACATCTTTGCGCTTGGGTCCTTGATGGAGAACCTGCTGAATCCGCCGGCGCCATCCGGCGGCGCCGAAGAGAGACGTGGACCGGAAGCCGCAGCGACCCTGAAGGCGATGGTCGCGATGCTGGCACAGGCCAAGCTGCTAATTGGCGGTGGATTTACGGAGGCCGAGATCGGCGGGAACTGGGGCTTTCCGACGACCAAGGCGCTTCGCCAGGAGCGGGACGGCGCGCCTGGGTTCCTGATCAACGGGCGGAAGCAGTTCACGACCATGGCGCCGGCCATCGATCTCATCGCGGTGAACACGTCCACGACCGATGCCGACGGTGAGCCGGTGATCGGGATGTTCGTGATCCCACGCGGCACAGCGGGGATCGAGATCGTCGAGACGTGGGACACGATGTCCATGCGGGCAACCGCCAGTCACGACCTGAACATCAAGGACTGCTGGGTGCCGGAACAGACATGTGTCGGGCTGCGCGCGCCGGGCGATGCCGACGTCGGCGCGAACGTCTTGCTCGCCTGGTTCGGTCTGAGCATCGGGGCCATCTACACAGGCATCGCCACGGCCGCGCGCAATTTTGCCGTCGACTGGGCGAAGGAGCGCCAGCCGGT
This sequence comes from Chloroflexota bacterium, assembly GCA_003228685.1. GTDB lineage: Bacteria > Chloroflexota > Dehalococcoidia > DSTF01 > RBG-16-68-14 > SZUA-185. The sequence continues at coordinate 104,574 of QIFC01000095.1, read as the reverse complement.
CTTGTTCGATCGGCCGATCGCCCATTTCCCGGGTGTGCAGTTCCACGTCGCCGAGATGGAGCTCGAACTGGCAGCCTCACGCGCCTTGCTCCACGCGACGGCTGAAGAGTGGATGGCCGGTGGCCTTCGCGCACGCGAGGACCTCGCCCGGATCGTCCTGGCGAAGACGCAGGCGACGAATGCCGCGATCCGCGTCGTCGAGCAGGCGATGACGGTCGTGGGCGCGCCGTCAATCTTCCGCACGAACCCGATGCAGCGATACTACCGCGACGTTCGCCCCGGGGCGTTCCAGCCCTTAACGAACGATGTCGCGAAGGAGTTAATCGGGAAGACGGCGCTGGGGATCGCGCCTGAGTTCCTGCCCCGCTGGGGCTGACGCCTCCAACCCATGAACCGTCCGTGCCACGCAGTTACGGAGCCGGCCCTTACGGCGCCGGTTTCGTTCGTCCTTTGGGGCAGGGGACGCTGAAGGATAGCTAAGAAGATATTGCCGCCCGTGGTCTATTGCTAGTTATCCGGCCGAGATGGGGGTACCGAGCTTACGAAGACTCCGTCAACCTCTAGGAACTGGGTTGGCAGGACGACTAGCTCTTCAGCCCTAACTCACAGCGCTTGGCGCGAGATACTTGGGAAGCAGTTGGGTGACCTGCGGTCACTTTGCAGTTGCTCCGCAACTGCGGGGTTCTTTGCTAACCGCACGCCAGCGCGCCTTCGCCTAGCAGCCCCGCGATCGCCTGCAAGATCAGCGTGGCGTCCACGCTGGTGATGTCTCCGCTGCTGTTGACGTCCGCGCTCGATTCGTTCGCGAGCGAGCCTAGCAGCCCCGCGTTACGCTGCAGGACCAGCGTCACGTCAATCGCGTTCACCACGCCGTCCTCGTTCGGGTCGCCGCAGAGCTTGGGTGGCTCAGGCGTCGGCGACGGCGGCCCGGGGGTGTCGGTCGGAGGCGCTGTGGGCGTGTCGGTCGGGAGCGGCGTAGAAGGGCAGTCGCCGGATGTGCCCGGCGATGCGAAGTTCGCACTGAATTCGGACGTGTTCTTCAGCGCGTCGGTCGCCGTCGCGGTCAGCGGCCCTTCATCGAGGTAGCACGGCAGGAGAATGCTGAAGTTGCCTTCCTGATCCGCGTCGCCAGAAACGAGGTACTCGGCGCCTTCTCCGTGTGGTTCGCCATCCGAGGCGTCCGCCCGGAAGACCTCGACGGTGCAGAGCGGGCAGGCCGTGCCGATCAGCTTGTCGCCGGCCTGCTCAAGCAGCTCGGGGAACGCAAGGCAGTCGTTCGGGCTGATGGCCGTGTCAGGGAACGGCGCGCACCCTGCGACGCCCTCGTCGTCGAGCGCGACGGCGCCGGCGCAGTTGGGGGCGGCGTCCGCATCCCAGCCGACGAGGTCGATGCCCAGCCCGGCGTTATCGTGGATGCTGTTCCGCGTAATGCGATTGCCGTTTGCCGGGAGCTTGTCGGCGGCATTGGACCAGGCTGCGCCGCCGAGGCACCAGTCGATCTCGATGCCGCTGTCGCCCGCAGCCGTGCCGTTCTGGAAGATCTGGTTGCCCGGCCCGATGTTCAGCCCGGACGCGCTCTCGATATCGATGCCGTCATCGCCGTTGCCCTCGATGACGTTGTCCGAGATGACGCTCTTGATGCCTGCGCCATCGTCCGCGAACGCTCCGCCTACGATCTTGATGCCGTCCCCGGCGCTGCCCGCGAAGCGATTGTCCGTCACCGTCAGCTCCGCGGGCGACCCACGGTGGAGTTCCACCTGCACGCCGTCGCCGCGGTCTCCGGTCACCTCGCCGTTGCCGCTCACGTTCACGGTCGTCAGGTTGCCGGCGCCCTCTCCGGCAGCGTTCCCGGCGCCCAGGAATACGATGATGCCGTCGCTGTCGCCCTCGATGTCATCGTTGTTGGTCACGTGGGCGGACGCGCGGTTGCCGGAGCTGGAAGGTGCGCCCGCGGGTCCACCCGTGATGGTCTCCAGCGCGCCCGCGAAGCACTCCGCCCATACGCCGTACGGGCTGCCGGCCACCGCGCCCACGCCATCGATTGCGCCGTTGCCATCGACAGTGATCGCGCAGACGTTGTCGTCGCCATCTCTGGCCGATGCGATGAGGTCGATGCCTTCGTCGCCCTCGCCGACGATCTCAGCGTTGGCGTTGACGCTGACGTTGCTGAGGTTGCCGTTGCCGCAGCAGACAGAGACGTCGACTTTTACGCCATCGAATTCGCCCTTGATGCGCGCATTCTCGTTAACCTCGACCGTCGCGCTGCTGCCGCCCTCCTCGCAGCAGATAGCGACGTCGATGTCGACGCCTTGGCCGCCGTCTCCGTCGATGCCGCGGGACTCCACATCACCGTTGCCGTTGACCGAGACCACCGTGTCCAGGTTGCGGGAGGTCCCGCCGTTCGGTCCTTGGACGCCGCCGATCGTACCGGCGGCTCCGGCGATGCAGCCATTGGCCAGCAGGCTTACCCCGGCGCCCTCTAGTGCGCCGCCGCTGAGTTCGACGTTTTCGTCCACGTGAACACGTATCTCGCTGTCCACGCCGCAGCCCAGGAAGTCGAACTGGACGCCGGTCGCCGTTCCGCTGAGCACTTCGTTCCGGCTGATGTTCGCGATGATGGCACCGCTCAGGGCGCCGGTGTAGCTGACGTCGATGCCGCTTCGGGCGAAGCAGCAATCCGGGTAGCTCAAGCCGCCCCGGATGCGGTTGCCGCTGACGTCGAGTGTGCTGTCACGCAGTTCGCAGTCGAGCGCTCCCAGGCATGGGTCGACGTTGAGTTCGACGCCGGCTCCTTCGTTCGACGAGATGTCGCTGTCCGTCACGGCGAGACGCTCCACGTTCGACCCCACGGTGAGGATGCCCTGGCCGCAGACGTTGTCAATGATGACTCCCGAAATCTCGATCGCGCCGAGCGCTGGAACGCCGGAGAGGCCGCTTGGGCCAACGACGATGCCGCCGCCGCTTGAGGTGATTCCGCTCGGGCAGCCCAGGTTCTGGATCCAGAACCTCTGACCGCCGGTCAGGGTGAAGTCGAGGCCGTCCTGCTGGGGCGACGCGACGATGCCCGCGGCCGCGGGAGTGACGCACGCGACGTCCTTGCTGCCGCCGTCGAGGACGACGGCGCTGCCCGTCGCGTCGATCGTCACGCCGCGCGTAATCGCTGGCAGTTCGCCTGCGGAGCCGTCGCCGCAGAGTTCGATCACGCCGGGCTGTTGTTCGGGGAAGGCGGCGGGAAGGAAATCAATGACGCCGGCATGTCCCGCATTCACGTGCAGAATTGCCTCGCGTAGCGTGCAGTCGCCGGTGGCCTGGTCGTTGGGCGGGCCCTCGCAGGCGCCGTCGTCGATGTTGGCAGTGCTGTTCACGGTCACCGTCACAGTGCCGCCGGCCGCCGCTCCGTGCACCGCGAGCATCGCTATGCCGGCCAGAACTAACACGATCGCAGCTCCAAGCAAGACGTTCATGATCGCGGGGCGCGAGTTCGTGGCGATGTTCGGCTTGATGTGGAGTCTCCTTTATCTATGAGCGCGGGCATTCTAGCAACGTGGTGCGATGCGTGGCGAGTATGCGCGGGGCGGGTCCCGGTTCGCGGTTAGCCGCTAGCTGAGATACAGTGCGATAGCAAGTACCGCGCCTCTCCTTGGGAGGCGAGCGCTTGGAACGAGGGAGGGATCTCATGCGTAAGCATTGGTTACTACTCGGCATCGCAATGCTGGCAGCCATATTCGCCATCGGCGCGGTCGCCTGCGGCGGCGATGACGATGGTCCAGCCGCGGCCGATGAAGAGCCGGGCGACGTTCTCGTTGACGACTCCAACGTGGTCATCGTCGCAGCCGGCTTTTTGGCAGACTCAGACGGCAACACGCTGTACGTCTCCGATGACGATGAACCCGGCGTGAGCAACTGCGTCGATGGTTGCGCATTCAACTGGCCGCCGTTTTCCCTCGATGGCGACCCCGTGTCTGGAGAAGGCGTGGGCACGCTAGACACGATCAAGCGCGACGACGGCATCACGCAGGTGACGGTCGACGGTCGCCCGCTCTACTACTACGCCGGCGAAACGGGGGTTGGTGATCAAGCGGGCGATGGCATTGGCGGTGTGTGGCACATGATCCCGGGCGCCGAGTAGGTCCCGCGGACGTACGAAGAGCAAGAACGCCCCGCTTAGAGCGGGGCGTTCTCTTGTGCATCAGCCCAGCTAACCGAAGGTTAGTCGTCGCCGCCTTCGTATTTGAACGAAACCTTCACCCGCGCCCGGTAGGCGCGTACCTGGCCGTCTTCTAGCTGCATGTCGAGTTCGACCACCTCGGCGATGCGCAGGTCCCTCAATGACGCGCTCGCTCGCCCGACGGCCGCGGCAGCCGCCTTCTCCCATGACTCCGGGCTCGTGCCGACAAGCTCGATTACCTTATAGACGCTCTCTGCCATCGGATTCCTCCTCGCCGTTGTGCGGCCTGCCGTTGCAAAGCAACGGCCAAGCTCAGCCGCAAGCGAGCCGCCAGGTTAGCCGCTCGCGGGGGATGTTCCTGCATGGTAGCTCGGAGCGCCTGCGTTGTCGACATCATCGGCGGTTCACCGCAGTAATAGGGGCTTGACAATCGCTAATATCGGAAGTATGATACTGGCATCAAGAAGCCGGTAATGCAGCACTAGTATGGAGTGAGCGAGGTGTATACCGGGTTTGTTCCGCGGCCAGGCGATAGGGAGGAGGCAGGGAAGTTGGTTCGCTTGAGCTTCAATGGCGGTAATTGCAGCCCCAACGGTTTGGAGAGGTTAGGAAGGGATAGAGGAGGTCCGTATGTTGCTGCTCAAGAGTTGCCCGCATTGTCTACAGGGCGATCTGATTGTAGAAGAAGAAGGTGAGGACGGCGTCGTCGCCGATTGTCTCCAGTGCGGATACACCGCCGACGAGCAGACTGTCCAGTGGTGGCTGAGCCTGCCTCAGCTAACCGGCGCCGAGGTGGCAGAAGACAACCGTGCTGCCTAGGCCGATCGCCACAATGCGAAAACGCCCCGCTGCAAGCGGGGCGTTTTCGATCGCGCGCCTGCTGCTAGGGTACGACGTCCTCCAGCGATAAAATCTCGCGGACGAAGCCCGTAGCCTCCTCAATGGCTATCGCCTCGGGCGTTAGCGTATCGGCGTCCTGGAGGTCGTCAAACATCAGGTGTGTCCGAGACTCCAAGTCCCCGAGCGATACCTGCCAAATGCGAAATTCGTCGAGTTCTAGCGCTTCGATATCGTTCATCAGGTCGTCTTGGGAGAGGACGAACGCACTCGCCTTGAGCGCACCGTCGCCGCCATCCACATGGCAGATCAGCTTCCAGTACGCTCGAGGAATGGCGACGCCTCGGTGCAGTGGGTCATCCTCGCCGAATATCGGCCCTCCCATGACCGAAACTCGCAAGTCTACGACATCGGTCTCCTCGAAAATTGCATTCTCTAGCTCTCCCCAGAGGCCACTGAGACCGGACTGGTTGAAGAGGCGGTGCTGAGGAGCGATGTTCGTCCAGTAGAAGGAGTCGAGGTTGGCCCGCTCCGCTTCGGCCTCCGCGCCCCACACCAGGTCGGCGCGGCGGGCGATGTGTCCGCGATCGAGCTTGTTGTCCGTGTAGAGTTCGTTGCCGTGCTGGCTCTGGTCAGAAATTCGAGGGTCGCGCCGGAATCGATTCCGCCTCGGATGCATCCGGATTCGCCCGCCGTCGATGTTCCAGGCTACATAGCGTGCCAGCTTCCGCGAGGTGGACAGACACACTGTGAAGTGCGTGTAGTCGAGTCGAGGCGAGCCATTCAGCTCGAGTTCGTCGCCGGCAATGGCTTCTCCGAATCCCGGGAGATCGACGGGGGCGGCGAGGAAATTCTCGTTGTACCCGCTTCCGAAGCTCTCATCGTCGTCTTCCAGAACCGGCTCCGTGATCGTAATGCCGAGCTTTTCAAAAACCGCGTGGCCGTAGCACGCGAGGGCATGCTCGTCTGGATTCGCGGCCCCTTCGCCGCCGAAATGCAGTCCGACCATGGTTCCCGTCGCTTCGGCGCCTTCACCTGCTATGAGCCAGACGGAACCAGAGTCTCCACCCTTGCTGATCTCATTACCCGGCGCCGGTTGAGAGTCATCGGGGCCTATCTCAAAGCAGCCGATGATTTGGTCGCCCACCATGTTGCCATAGTTGATCTGCACCATGGTTTCAATTCGCCGGACGATACCGTGCGTAACTCCGGTCGTCCGGCCGGACTTCACCACCCGATCGCCGAGTTCCGGCCGTGCAAGAGCGCTTATTTGTACGTCGTCGCCGGCAGCATCTTCGAGGCCCAAGATGCCGTGGCCGAAGGCGCGGCCCTCGATGCTTGCGATCGCGCAGTCTCCCGCCATCCCAAGGTGGCTGCGGAGAAGCGTCCCGGCGTGATTTTCGTCTACGCGGTCGTCATCGTGCGGTCCGGGTTGAAGGACGGCGTCTCCCAGCTCTCCCAGCCCGGAGTGGAGGACGTGCCAGTTGCTCAGCATGCAAGGCGCGCCTGACTGCCCGTCGAATACGATCGCGCCCAGTGTGCCGGCCGTGATCGTGGGATGGCCGACGCTAATGCCCGGTACCAGAGTCTCCCTCCGATGCTTGCGCCCGCTCGCGCTCACTTCGGGCTGGGCGACCAACACGTAGGACGGTCTGTAGTCCCTCTGTACGACATCTGTTTCGATCTCGATGTCCGTGCCCGGGATCTTGATCTTCGCCGGGATCTCTCGCGTTCCCAACGCTTCAAGTTCGGCCTCCAGCCCTGCCGCGTCGCCCTTCTTCGTAGCCTTCGTTCGTACCGTGAACTGAATCGCGAGCTGAGGCCGGCCATCCTCCGTGACCTTCGCTTCGCCGTCCTCAGTTCTGTAACCGATACCTACCGACGTAATGTTGGGGTCGTCCAGATACGCCGCCCCCTGGGAGCGAATGAACTCCTTCAGCCGGCGCAGTAGGTTTGTGTCCTCTTCGTTTAACCCCCAAGCGGAATCAGGGGACTCGGAGTCTCTAGGGGTCTTGCCTGTTCCTTCAGCCATATCTAGCCTCGCCGCCTTCCTGCTATCTGCCACATCGTGTATGCAACGGCTTCCGCCGCAGGCCCCTATCATAGCAGCATCGTGAAACTTGTCAACCACTAACTTCACACATCGGTTGTGGGTCGGATGCCATCCACCGCCGGCTCAGGCGGGAGAGACTGAGTCAGCGTCGTGTGTTGTTGTGTGCGGCAGGTTGGGCCAGTCTTGTATGATCCTCCCACATACAGGGATACGGCAACATCATGAAGAGTCTTCTTATCGCTAACCGGGGCGAGGTCGCCATCCGCGTGATTCGCGCGGCTGCCGAGTTGGGAATTCAGACCGTCGCTGTGCACTCGGAAGACGACGAACGCTGTCTGCACACGTACAAAGCAGATGAGGTGCGGGCGTTGCGCGGGAGTGGCGCCGCCGCCTACCTCGACGCCGAACAGCTCGTGGCGGTCGCCAGGGAGGCCGGCGCGGACGCCGTGCACCCCGGGTACGGATTCCTGAGCGAAAACGCGGCGTTCGCCCGCCTCTGCGCGGACGCCGGGATCACGTTCGTGGGTCCCGCTCCCGAGACGTTGGAGCTGCTGGGCGACAAGACGCTGACGCGCGGTCTCGCCGAACGCCTTGGTGTGCCGGTGCTTCCCGGAACCGCGGGCCCCACAACGCTCGAAGAAGCGGCCAGCTTCTTGGCGTTGCTGGACGGCGAGGCGATGATGATCAAGGCGATCGCCGGCGGCGGTGGCCGCGGCATGCGGGCCGTGCGCGATGCGGGTGAACTGGAGCAGGCGTTTGCCCGCTGCGCCTCCGAAGCGGAGTCCGCCTTCGGCACCGGCGATCTGTATGTAGAGAAGCTTCTCGCTCAGGCCCGGCACATTGAGGTGCAGGTGATCGGCGATGGCTCGGGCGAGGTGAGTCACCTCTGGGAGCGGGACTGCAGCCTCCAGCGTCGCCACCAGAAGCTCGTCGAGATCGCTCCCTCTCCTCAACTCGACTCAGGACTTCGCGATCGTCTCACCGCCGCCGCCGTGCGGCTTGCGGAGGAGGTCCGCTACAAGAGCCTGGGCACGTTCGAGTTCTTGGCCGGCGCGGACGCTGGCGACGTTGGCTTCGCGTTTATCGAGGCGAATCCTCGATTGCAGGTCGAGCACACCGTGACGGAGGAAGTCACCGGCATCGACCTGGTGCGCGCGCAGCTTGAGATCGCGGCGGGCCGCTCGTTGCGAGAGCTGGGTCTGCGCCAAGCCGACATCGCCGAGGCACGGGGATTCGCCGTACAGGTAAGGATCAATTTGGAAACGGTGGATGCCGAAGGCACAACAAGGCCTTCCAGCGGGACGTTGACCGCATTCGAGCCACCTTCAGGCCTCGGGCTGCGAACGGACACGCTTGGCTACGCGGGCTATGCCACGAGCCAGAACTACGACCCGCTGCTCGCCAAGCTGATCGCGCACTCGACGTCGGGGGAGTTTGCGGATGTCCTCAACCGGGCGCGACGGGGACTCGGCGAGTTCCGCATTGAAGGCGTGGAGACGAACATCTCGTTCCTCCAGCGGCTCCTGCGTCATCCGGATGTCGCGCAGTTTACGGTCGACACAGAATTCGTGGAGAGCCACGCCGCTGAGCTGGCCGCGCCCGGTCAGAGCGCCGAACGGCGGCTGTACTTTGAGGCAGGTCCAACGACACCGGCCTTTGCGGGAGCGAAGGTCGACTCAGTGGACCCACTCGCCGTCCTCGACCACGGCAAGTCCGAACATGTCGCGTCCGCGCCCGCGGACGATGCCGGAGTTGAGCGCCCCATAGCGCCGCCGGCGCCCGGTCCCGAAGGGACGGTCGCGCTCGAGGCGCCGCTACAGGGCACGATTATCAGCATCGACGTACAACCTGGCGACGCGGTGAGGGAGGGCCAGCAGGTACTCGTGATGGAGTCGATGAAAATGGAGCACGTCATCAGTGCCGACACGAGCGGGATCGTGCGACAGATCGCCGTTGCGGTTGGCGACACCGTGTACGAGGGACACCCGTTGCTCTTCATTGAGGAAGCGGACGTAGACGTGGCCGATTCGGCGGACGAGGACGAAGCCGATCTCGACCGCGTTCGGCCCGACCTCGCTGAAGTGCACGAGCGCCATACGTATGGTCAGGACGAGCGCCGGCCTGAGGCCGTTGCGCGCCGCACGAAGACCGGCCAGCGCACCGCCCGCGCGAACGTCGAAGACTTGTGCGACGAGGGGAGCTACGTCGAGTACGGCCCGCTCGTGATCGCGGCTCAGCGGCGGCGGCGCTCGATCGAGGACCTGATCGAGAAGACGCCCGCCGACGGCATGCTGGCAGGCGTCGGGCGCGTGAACGGACATCTCTTCGACGACGCGGCCGCCCGTTGCATCGTCATGTCCTACGACTACACCGTGCTGGCCGGCACGCAGGGACTGCAGAACCATCGCAAGAAGGACCGCATGTTCGAGCTTGCCGAGCGATGGCGCCTGCCCGTGGTCCTCTTCGCTGAGGGTGGAGGAGGCCGGCCGGGAGACACGGACGGCACGGGCGTCGCGGGGCTCGATTGCTTGGCCTTCAACCTATTCGGCGGGCTCAGCGGCCAGGTGCCTCTAGTGGGCATCACCTCTGGCCGCTGTTTCGCGGGAAACGCTGTGCTGCTCGGCTGCTGCGACGTGATCATCGCGACGGAGAACTCGAACATCGGCATCGGGGGCCCGGCGATGATCGAGGGCGGCGGGCTGGGCGTCTTCAAGCCGGAGGAGGTCGGTCCGGCGAGCGTGCAGGTGGGGAACGGCGTCATCGACGTCCTCGTCGCGGACGAGGCTGAGGCGGTCGCCGTGGCCAAGAAATACCTCTCGTACTTCCAAGGGCCGTTGTCAGACTGGGAATGCGCCGACCAACGCGAGCTGCGCGGGATCATCCCCGAGAACCGCCGCCGCGTCTATGACATTCGCCAGGTGATCGCAACGCTCGCGGACACAGACTCGGTGCTGGAGCTGCGACGCGGCTTCGGGCCGGGGATGGTGACGTCGCTCGCTCGCGTCGAAGGCCGTCCGCTCGGCATCGTCGCGAACAACCCAACGCATCTCGGCGGCGCCATCGACAGCGATGGCGCCGACAAGGCGGCGCGATTCATCCAGCTCTGCGATGCCTTCGACATTCCGCTGCTCTTTCTCTGTGACTGCCCGGGGATCATGGTCGGCCCCGAAATCGAGAAGACGGCCCTCGTGCGGCACGCCGGGCGGATGTTTGTGACCGGGGCCGGCATCAGCGTGCCGTTCTTCACCATTGTGCTGCGCAAGGCCTACGGGCTGGGCGCCCAGGCAATGGCCGGCGGCAGCTTCCATGCGCCCTTCTTCACAGTCACCTGGCCGACGGGCGAGTTCGGCGGGATGGGGCTGGAAGGCGCGGTCAAGCTGGGCTACCGCAAGGAGCTGGCCGCGATGGAGGACCCGGAGGAGCGCCGCGCGCTCTATGAGCAGATGGTGGAGCGGATGTACGAGCATGGGAAGGCGGTCAACATGGCTTCGCACTTCGAGCTGGACGACGCGATCGACCCGATGACCTCGCGCGACTGGATCATGGGCGCATTGCGTTCCATCCCGCCGCCAGACCACCCCGCAGGCCAGAAACGTCCCAACATAGACACCTGGTAGTTACTAGCTGCTCAGCCAGAGCGTAGCAACTGCAAGCTGACCGCAAGGGAGCGGGTGCGCGGCTGCCGCGAGTCTGTTCGTGACTAGTTCGGGGACCGATTATCGCATTTGGTCAGACGCCTTGCGAGTCAGAGGGCTGCTAGATGAGTCTCCACGGCCCTGATTTCGTCCTCGCGTTGCTCGATCTCCCTGAACTGACCTGCATGAAGGTCGGCTTGGCGCTGACGCAGCCAGGTGTGAAAGTCGAAAACAACTGGGCTATAGTCATCTAAGAGGGTGACGAGGTCTAATTCGTTGCCTTTACCATCCAGGTAGCCCTTCGCGTGATCTGTCCAGCTAACTTCCTCCCGAAGTCGGGCCAGGTTCAGTGCGATTGTAGTGCGGGCGCTGCCCTTCCCAGAGGAGTCGATGTCAGAGATGTGAAGGCCTGCTGTAAGCAAGACAGCTGCCTCATGCTGGGTGTGATTCTTGAGTTCGCGCACGAAATGGGGCGCTGCGGCTTCAGCAAAGCTGGTTCGTATGTGGTCCGCATATTCAGGCCAGAAGCTACTAGAGCTGTACGTCCTCTTGGCAAAGGTGCGGGTGGTATCACCAAGACTAAACGCTGACGCAACGTAGTTCTGCAGCAGGGTGCCGAAGTGCATGACGAGTTTGTCGACGCGATCGCGATGAGCCTCGTCAAAAACCTCCATGATGACGCGAGGATCCTGGACACCGACAAGGGCGGAGGCGAGCTTCTGATTGCTGTCTTGGAATGCGCGAAAGGATTGATCGAGCTTGCGCAAGCTGACGTGCAGGTGCCAGGCCTCACTCGCCGTCAGTTCGTTGCGCAGGCGATCTAGCTCGCCTGCCAAGTTCGCTCTGTCTTCATGGACGGTCAAGTGAGTTACCCACCAACACGAACAGCTTGTAGCTTGCGTACTTTCATCCCACGAAGCCGAACTGACGGCACAGCGTTGAACTCACGAGGCTTGGGAAGCAGATGCCGCCGGGAGACGGCAGTAGTTGACTCTGCTGCGGCCCATTGACTTCGACTCAGGCGCAGTCGCGCTACGCGCCAACGAACTGGCCCAGCAATTGTGCACTTAGTCCACCAAGAACCAGGCATAGGCCAGCGGCTAGGGATAGTCTCCAAAGACGCTCCCGTGGCGTCAGCCGATCCTCTATCCAGAAAAAGACGATCAGCTTGAACTCCAAATAGGTTAGCCGGGCTGAGTGACTCCAGGTAACGCTCTGGTCTTCGGAATCCCAGGCCGTCAGCGCCCTTGCGAACACAGTCGAACCAATGTCATTTGATGAGCGTCTGGCCCAAACTTCTATTGATCGCTCCCAGTGACGGAGCCGGGCACGGCCAATCTGCGGCGTGACCAGCAGAACTCCCAGAATCTGGGCCGCAATCCCAGCGACAGTCAGGTCCATTGGCATCGTAAGTACAAGATAGATCGACTGCAAACCCGATTGCAAACCAAAGCTCTAGGAATGGCCGTCAGCGGATGGTATGAGGGACGCGCTGAGCGGCGGATTTCAGATACGGAACAGCGCGGCCAAGCACCAGACGGCATCCGCCAACATGCCAGGCGTCTGACCGAAGGTCAGCCGAGGACCCCGCCGGACTTGACGAGCAGGTCTTCCAGGTGCATCTGCCACTCCATCGCCTCGCGACGGCGTTCCGGCGTGTCCGCCAGCTCTTCGTAGATGCCCTGGCCCCACTTCAAGTGCTCTTCCTCCTCCAGCAGGATGTGGTTGAGGATGCGAATTGAGGGACCGTCGCAGACGGGGTCTGTCACCGTCAGGTAGTGGCGATAGTAGACCGCCAGGTGTGTCTTCATCACGCGGTACAGCCCCACGAGCCGCAGCAGTTCGTCGTCCTGCAGCTGCATCTCCTCGCAGAACTTCAGGAACTCCTCGTTCGGCGGCTCCGCCTTTGTCGACGAGCGCAGCGTGGGTGGCTGATCGAGGTCCGCGGCCTCCAGGACGCGCAGCTCGGGCAGTCGCTGGCCGAGCCAGAACGCATGCATCGAATCGTGGTAGCAGTGTTCGCCCAGCATGAACTTGACCTTGATCGTGGGGCACGCCGACGCCCACGCGCCGGTCGACGTCATGCAGACGTTCTCCGCGAAGGCGAAGTGAATGATCCTCCGGGCGCTCTCGTCGACCGAGAACGCGCCGCCTACCTCGCGCGGATCGACAGCCAGCTCAGGCATGCACTTTCTCCTTCGCTCGGTGCGCCCGCTCGCGGCGCGCCGTCATCACGACGCGCACACGCTTCGCGCGAGCGCGTGCCTTGTCCTTGGCGAACGCGAGCTTCTCAAGGTTCGGGGTGTATTCCGTGTCGAGATGGATGCAGTCGACCGGGCAAAGCTTCACGCAGATGTCACAGCCGATGCACAGCTCCTTGTCGACAACGTGGGTGCGGTGGCCGGTGGAGAAGTAGTTGATCGCCTCAGTGGGGCAAGCCCGTCTGCAGAGGCTGCAGTTAATGCACGGCCCAACGTCGATCTCGACAACCGGCAGGACGCTCTGCTTAGTCCGAGCTTCTGTCATCCGATGCCTGGGCCGCATGGCCCTGGCCGGCAAGCGCCGCCGTCGCGCGCTCCATCTCGTCCGCGAAAAAGTCTTTCAGCTCCACTGTTTGTTCTTCGTCGAGCCGCCTGCGACCGTATTCGGAGAAGGCATGGATGCGCAAGGCGCTCTTCTCCTTGGCCGGGTCATCTTCCGTGAGCTGCTTGACGAAGTAGTCGCCGATTGCCGTGTGTGTGACCTCGTCAGCCCAGTTGTAGTCGAAGCAATGCTCCATCAGTTCATCGCCGATCTTGGCGCCTAGCTCGGACGTGCCCTTGAACAGCAACAGCGCTCCGCCTTCCAACGAGACGTTGACGGCTGATAGCATCCCGACAGGGCCCTGCATCGCGTTCTGCGGCGTGGCCGCGACGCCTTGAGGCGCGTCGCCGTCGGCTTCATCGCTAGCGGCCGCCTCGGCCTGCTGGCCGTGCGCGTGGCTGACTCGAGAGCCGTTGCTGTCGTTCTGTGTCGATGCCGGGGCCCCGCCTCCAGCGCCTCCAGCGAGCGTGTCCGGGTACTCGCCTATCTTGCCGCCGTGCGCCTCGATAATGCCGGTTGCGAGGCGGGCATGGCGGACCTCGTCCCAGGTCTGGCGTGCCATCGCCATAATCAGGCTGCGCGGGACGTCCCAGTCCTGCCATTCGCAGACCTTGCGGCTGAACGCGTCGATGCCGGCGAACTCTGCGCTGGCGATCCCGCTGACGAGCGCCTTGCGGAACTCGATGTTATCGGGGTCGGCTGTGACCATCTCACGGAGCAGGCCGATGTCGTAGTTGGCGGCGTCGCCGAGCTTCTTGTCGAGTTCGGCCGCCTCTTCCTTATCGATCGTCATCGCGGGGCGATACGGCGGATTACGTCGCGAGGGCATTTGCTGGATGTGCTCTGAAAGCTTGGACGGCATGAGATCGGCTCCTCTGTCCACGGTCTACGCGTTAGCGTCGGCAAAAGTATACGGAGAGTCTACCGTGCACGTCAAGGTTAGCATGTGCTGAATGTCACGTAGTCAGGACAGGCAGCCTGATCAAGCCGCGGAAAGAGGGGAGCCTGCGCCACTCCAGCGGCTCGTCCGCTGGGCGCAGCTCGGGGAAGCGCCCGACGAGCGTGCCGATGCCGATCTCAGCTTCGAGCCGGGCGAGCGGCGCGCCCAGGCAGTAGTGTACGCCCCCGCCGAACGGGTGATGGTGCGTATCATCGCGAGTGATGTCGAAGCTGTCCGGCTCCGGGTAGACGCCCGGGTCGTGGTTGGCCGCCGCGAGCGAGGTCAGGATCGACTGGCCCGTGCTGACGGGACAGCCCTCGATCTCAGTGTCGGTCAGGGCAATGCGGGCCGTCTGGACTACAGGACTGTCATATCGAAGCATCTCCTCCACGGCGTTCTTGATTAGCGAGGGGTCGTCGCGCAGCTTTCGCAGTTCGCCGGGGTGTTGCAGCAGTGCGTGGACGCCGTTGCCGATCAGGTCCGTCGTGGTGACGTTGCCGGCCGTCAGGAGGAGCGACGTCATCGTCACGATCTCATCGTTCGTGAGTTGATCGCCCGATTCTTCGACGGCGATCATCGCGCTGATGAGGTCGTCGCCGGGGTCCTTTCGTCGTTTGGCGACGGCACGAACGAGGTACTCATACATCGCCATGCCCGCCGCGTTCGCGCGTTCGCGCTCCTCGTCGGTAATCAGCGGGTTAAAGCTAAGGATCGATTCGTCCGACCAGTGCTTGAAATCGGCTTGATCGGTCGCGTCGACACCCAGCATCTCCGCGATCACGATCGTGGGCAGGGGCATCGCGAGTTTCCCCATTAGGTCGAAGCCGTCTTGGCCCGCGGCCGCATCGAGCAGTTCGTGGACGATCTCCTCGATGCGTGGGCGCATGCGCCCGACGGCTCGCGGCGTGAACGCCTTGTTGACCAGTCCTCGCAGGCGGGTATGGTCTGGCGGGTCGAGGAAGAGGATGCTGGGCTGGTAGTCGCCGTCATCGGCGCTGGGTTCTCTGCGGTAGATACTCATGTACGTTCCGTCGGCGGCCTTGCGCGGGTCGGCCGAGAGTGAGCGGTCGTTGACCACGCGGTCGACGTCGTCATGGCGGGTCAGCACCCACCGCTCAAGGACCTGGTCGTGGTGGACCGGCTCCGCATCTCGCAGCTCGTCGAGCACCGGGTAGGGGTCCGTGCGGAAGCGCTCGTCGAGCGCGGTTAGCTCGACGCCGGTCGGGACGTGTTGATCTTCTGGCTGGGAGTTGGTCATAGCGCGCAGGGTATCAGGCGGAGAGCGACCGCCTCAAGAGAGAGTGTGAACTACGTCTCTCAGCCAGGGAGAGGCCGGTTTAAGGTCAAGTGTGAAGGCTCTCTTCCAGCGCCTCTTCGCTCCAGAGCAAGGATGAATGGAGCGGAGATAACGGCCATGCCCAGCACCCATGCCAGACCTGCGAGGAGGAGGCCTCCGCCCGGCGAGACCGATAAGCCGCTCTGAGTGCGACATGTGGCATCGATGGAGCCGAATGGAATGCCATAGGCGCCGCGCAGTGTCACGTTTGCAGTAAAGCCGCCCTCGCGGCCCTTCATAGCGCTGTTCGGACAGCCGAACAGAACCGTCGGCTGCGGCACTGGTTCGACGCTGACGCTGCTCGGAACGTACCTGGCCACGAGTGCGTACTCCCCGTAGAGGTGTGGCTGGATGGTGCCGTCGAAGGTACCACCTTCATAGTCGTTCGGCGGCCAGATTGCGTATGGCACGGCGATCGGTACCGCCGCCGCCAGAATGACGAAGAACGCCCAGGCTGCGTAGAAACGCTTCGGCATAGCTCCGCCTTTCGGCCCTAGTCTACCACCACCGGCATGCCGCGCTACAGTGGTGTTCGATATGTCTGCACAGCAACCCTGGCAGCCCGGCGACGTGGTCGCGCTGCGCTATCTCATGCGTACGACGGGCCGGCCCGGGGCCGCGTGGCCGCTTCGCGTCGTCGAGGACCGCGACGAGATCGTCGCGCTCTACCTGCGGCGCGGTTCTCGGTTCAGGCAGGTGCGCCGGGTCGACGGATCGTATAAGCAAATCTGGGACATGTGGCGGTACGACACGCTGCGGCTGATGTTCCCTGACCGCTTCTACTCGGTCTGGCTGTTCTGGGACCATGACGGACCTCAGCGCTCCTTCCGCGCCTACTACGTCAACATGGAGGAGCCTTTTCGCCGCACGTCGATTGGGTTCGACACGAACGACCACCAGCTCGACATCGTCGTCCTGCCGGACCTCACCTGGTCATGGAAGGACCAAGACGTCTTCGAGGAATTCGTGCGCATTGGGAACTACTCTCAGGAGTTCGCGGAACACGTACGTCAGGAGGCCGCGAAGGTGATCGACCTGATCGAGGCGAAGCGGCCGCCGTTCCGCGATAGCTGGGAGGAATGGGCGCCCGATCCATCGTGGTCGATTCCAGAGCTGCCTTCGGGCTGGGAAGACGTGCCACCGGTGTCATGGGATCACAGAGACTGGGCCTACCTGAAGCGCTCTTGACAGGTCTGCAGAAAGGATCGTGTGCCCCAGACGGTTGCCGGGGGTGGTGGTCCGTGGCATCTGCCGGCTTCGGCAGAGCGAATGTCAAGAGTGCAGCGGCCACAGCAATGGCAAAAGACGCACAGACTTCTCCTTCTACTCAACTGCACGCCAAGTCGAATCGCATTTCAGGTGGTACTCAAAGTCCGTCGACTCGGAGTCATCAATGTGTTTCCTTGGGACGATGAGCGAGCCGCATGATCTAAAGAGACAGTTCGGTCGACGAGTCCGCTCACTTCGCGAACGCATTGGGATCTCCCAACAGGAGCTTGCTCTCCGAGTAGAGTTGGACCGCACCTACATAGGAAGCGTAGAACGAGGTGAGCGGAATGTCAGCTTGGTGAACATACACAAGCTGGCCGTAGGGCTTAACGTGAGAGCAGACGAGTTGCTCAGTGCCGAGTGAAGCCCGCAGCGAGGTGGCACGCCGGCTGCAGCAGGCCCGACAGAGCCGAGGGATTGAGCCCGTTGAGCTCGAACAGCGTCTCACCCTGGGACCAGGTTGGATCTCGGCGTTCGAATCCGGCGATCATCTTCCAAGCTTGGATATGCTCCTTGCGATGTTGGCCGAGTTGGACCTGAGTCCGTCACGATTCTTTAGAGGGCTGAGTCCTTCCGACAGGGGTATACAGGCCGGGAGAAAACTCCATGCTGAGCCTGATGGAAAAGATGTGCTCCTTCAATTCCCTTATGGACAGTATGATGCGAATTATCGCCTGGCGGGAGCAAGCCCAGATGAGGTCGAGTCAATCATTGGAGGACTACGCGACGATCTGGCGCGACTAGCGGATCCACCGTCGAATGAGAGTGCAGCGATTAAGACGGATGCCGTAGCAACCGCATTCCTACGAAGCGTTCGACAGTGGCCCCACGCGAATCCCTCAGACCTCTGGTGGTTCCTCGTCTATCGTGCATATTGCGATCCCTTCAACCATCCAGCCATGTATGCACGCCTAGACCTTTCGCAAAGCTGGAAGCGAACCGCAGGTTGGGCCCTGGAAGAAGTGCTGGTTCGCTTCTATGCTGACTCTCTGAGGCAGAACGAAATCAATCTCTTCATTGCTCAAGGAAACAGAAAGGCTGCTCTCCTGAGCCAAGTCGATATCGAAGGCCGATTGGAGGCCGACAAAGTTGATGTGTTGTTGACTGGTCATCGCGACGGTCATGAGGTGTGCTTTGGCGTCGTGCACGTCAAGTCTAGCTTTGCGGAGAGGCGAACTGACGATGTCCCACTGAGCCAAGCACTAATAGAGGCCGGATATGCGTCGCCGCTCTGGACCATGGATTGTAAGAGCACTCCGGCTGAGTTGCCGCTCAACAAAGGGGAGTTGGGATTCACCCTGGAACCTGAGAGAGACCGGCGCAGCGCAAAGCGCCGTGACGTGGAAGACGACGGGTACTTTTCAGCTTGCTTCTCTTACAACCAAAATACGATCCCGACGCCGACGGAGCAGCAAGCGGCGGCGAGGGTCATGGTGTGCGATTTCAGAGACCCGAACGACGCATTCAGTGAGTTCGTGGTAAGCAGTTGGAGGAACTTCAGGCGACGGGAAGCTTGAGCTGACGTTGTCCAAGCGTGTGCAGCCTTTGGTTCGATGCCAGAACTTGGTCATTGTCGATCTCAAACCCTAGGAACGTGCAGTCCAGCTTCAGTGCCGCAACTCCGGTCGTTCCGGAGCCAGAGAAAGGATCTAGGACAAGCACGTCCGGACCAGAAATCCCATAGGCATCAATGGAGCGGAGAGGTAATTGCTCTGGGTATCTTGAGTAGTGGGCCAATCCATCGATCTTCTCGTTAGGGAACTCCCAGACGGACGGGACAGGTGGGGCAGTCCTGAAGGAGTGTCTTTCATCCTTCGCAAAGAGGTAGATGCCCTCATGCTGGCGATGAGGTCGACGGCAGCGACCTTCAGGCATAGCATTCTTCTTTCTCCAGATCACCTCGCCTCGGAAGAGGTATCCGTGATCGGAAAGGCCGACTATCAGGCGATGGGGGATTGCCAGAAGACTTCCATAACTCAACCAGGGTTCCGTGGGGTCAACGAAAGGCTTTCGAGACGCGCGGGGCTTAACATAGGCTGAGTTGGCAGCGGAGAGACCGTTGCCCTTGGGCCCCAGACTGCTGTATTCTCGGTCCTCTCGACGCCAATTCACGGGCGTATTGTATGCGTCTCCAAGGTTCACCCACACTATTCCATGCGATTTGACCTTCGGCAACAGCTTTCTGAAGAGCGATGTCAGCGTTTCCAAGTATTCACGAGGGTCTTCCTCAACGCCGGTTGCAAGAGATGTCCTTTGGCCCCAGTAAGGTGGGCTTGTGACTACGACATCTACTGATTCGTCTGGGAGCTCTTCCACGAGCTGGAGGCAATCGCCCTGAGTCACCTTGTTCAGTTCGAAGGGCCCGACACGCTGCGTGTCGGCTACATGTGCAGGGAGGGAAGTTGTTTCTCGCATCACTCCGTGATAGTAGAACACTAGTGCTTTGGGGTCAAACGTAGTAATCGATTGCGAAAGGCTTGACAGCCTGCCAGACTCGTCGGTACATTGCATCGCACAAGCGTTCGCATTGGGTAGCTTGGCTATGTCCGTATTAGATTCCTTCCATCCCGCCGTCCGGACCTGGTTTCAGCGCACGTTCGAGTCGCCGACCGAGGCGCAAGAGCAGGGCTGGCCGGAGATCATGGCGGGCCGCGACACGCTGATCACCGCGCCTACGGGCTCCGGCAAGACGCTGGCGGCCTTCCTCGTCGCGATCGATACGCTGATGCGCCAGGCGGAGGTGGCGCCGCTACTCGAACAGACCGAGGTGGTCTACGTCTCGCCGCTGAAAGCGCTCAGCACCGACATCCAGCGCAACTTAGAGGAGCCGCTGGCGGAGATCGCCGCGATCGCGGAGGAGCTGGGCTATTCCAGCGCCAACATCCGCACGATGCTGCGGACCGGCGATACCACGCAGCGGGACCGCCAGCAGATCGTCAAGCATCCGCCCCACATGCTCATCACGACGCCTGAATCGCTCTATCTGATGCTGACCGCGCAGCGCAGCCGCGAGACCCTGCGAAACGTCAAGACCGTGATCGTGGACGAGATCCACGCGCTGGTGCGCGACAAGCGCGGCAGCCATCTCTCGCTGACGTTGGCCCGGCTCGACCACGTCTGCGGCGGGCGGGCGGCGCGCATCGGCCTCTCCGCGACGATCAAACCGCTCGACTACGCGGCGCGTTTCCTGGTGGGCAGCGGGGTCGTGGACGCCGAGGGCGAGCCGGAGTGCGCCGTCGTCGACGCCGGCCACAAGCGCGACTTGGACATCGCGATCGAGGTGCCGTCGACGGACCTGGAGGCCGTCTGCCCCGCGCCGCAGTGGGCCGATACCTACGACAAGGTGGCCGACCTGATCCGCGACCACCAGACAACGCTGGTCTTTGTGAACACCCGGCGCCTGGCTGAGCGAGTGGCGCACAACTTGTCGGAGCGGCTGGGCGAGGAGCACGTCGCATCGCACCACGGCAGCCTCTCCAAGGAGCGGCGGCAGAACCTCGAAAGACGGCTGAAGGCCGGCGAGCTGAAGGCGCTGGTCGCGACGGCATCGCTGGAGCTGGGCATCGATATCGGGTCGGTGGACCTGGTGGTGCAGTTGGAGTCGCCGCGCAGCATGACGACGTTCCTGCAGCGGGTCGGCCGTTCGGGCCACGCGCTGGCAAAGACACCCAAGGGGCGGCTGTTCCCGACGACGCGCGACGAGCTAATCGAGTGCGCCGCGCTGGTCCGAGCCGTGCGAGAGGGCAGGCTGGATAAGTTCTTCCCACCGGTAGCGCCGTTGGATATTCTCGCGCAGCAGATCGTCGCGGAGTGCGCCTGCGAGCCATGGGACGAAGCGGCGCTGTTCGAGTTGGTCAAGAAGGCGACACCGTACGCGTCGCTCACACAGGAGCAGTACGACGACATCATCGAGATGATGAGCGAAGGGATCCTCGTCGGGTCGGGGAGGGCGGCGTCCTACCTGCACCGCGACCGCATCAACGGCGTGCTGCACGGCAAACGCGGCGCTCGCATGACCGCGATCATGTCCGGCGGCGCGATCCCGGATGTCGCGGACTACCGCGTCCTCGCGGAGCCCGACGGGACGTTCGTGGGCACGCTGGACGAAGACTTCTCGATCGAGAGCATGGCAGGCGACATCTTTCTGCTCGGCACGACATCCTGGCTCATCACGCGCATCGAGCCGGGGATCGTGCGCGTCGCAAACGCACACGGAGCGCCGCCATCGGTCCCGTTCTGGCTGGGCGAGGCGCCCGCCAGGACGCGTGAGCTATCCGAGGAGGTCTCGTCTCTGCGGCGCGAAGTCGCGCAGCGCATCGGCGACGGCGACAAAGAGGCCGCGATGGCGTGGTTGGGCGAGCACGCCGGCCTGCCTGCGGTCGCGGCGGAGCAGGTCTCCCGCTATGTGAAGGCGCAGAAGGACTCCATCGGCGTGGTGCCGTCAGATACGGACGTCGTGTTCGAGCGCTTCTTCGACGACTCAGGAGGCATGCAGTTGGTCGTCCACGCGCCGTTCGGCGGGCGGATCAACCGCGGGCTGGGCCTGGCGCTGCGGAAGAACTTCTGCCGCACGTTCGACTTCGAGCTGCAGGCGGCCGCGACGGACGACGCGGTCCTGCTTTCGACCGGGCCGCAGCACAGCTTCCCGCTGGAGGACATGTTCCACCTGATCCGGCCGCGGCACGTCCGCGACGACGTGGAGCAATCGATCCTCTACGTGCCCATGTTCGGCACGCGCTGGCGCTGGAACGCGACACGGGCGCTGGCGATACCGCGCATGCGCAACGGCAAGAAGGTACCGCCGCCGATCCAGCGGATGCGCTCGGATGACCTGCTCGCCTCGGTCTTCCCGGCGCAGGTGGGCTGCCAGGAGAACCTCACCGGCCCGATCGATCTGCCGGACCACCCGCTCGTCAAGCAGACCGTGCACGACTGCCTGAACGAGGTGATGGACATCGAAGGGCTGGAGGACGTCGTCCAAAAGATGGCGAGCGGCGAGATCAGGCTGCACGCGAAGGACACGATGGAACCCTCGCCGTTCTCACACGAGATGCTGAACAGCAAGCCGTACTCGTTCCTGGACAACGCGCCGCTGGAGGAGCGCCGGGCGCGGGCGATCACGCTGCGCCGCACGCTGCCGGAGAGCGCGCGGGATCTCGGGCGGCTCGACGAGGAGGCG
The DNA here is from genome assembly GCA_003228685.1 of Chloroflexota bacterium. Lineage (GTDB taxonomy): Bacteria > Chloroflexota > Dehalococcoidia > DSTF01 > RBG-16-68-14 > SZUA-185. The sequence goes on along the minus strand of QIFC01000095.1, from coordinate 82,574 downwards.
ATCGAGCGCGTGCAGGACGAGGCGTGGCCAGAGCCCCGCGATCCCGAGGAGGTGCACGAAACGATCTTCGGCTTCGTGGCGTCGCTGCCGGTCGGCGATTGGACGCCCTGGTTCGATGCGCTGGTCGACGCCGGCCGCGCCGCCACCGTCGAGACCGCCGGCGGCAGCGTGCTGTGGTTCGCGGCCGAGCGCCTGCCGATGATCGAGGCGCTCTACCCAAGCGCCGCCATCAGGCCGGAGTTGCGCCTGCCGCCCGAGTTGCGCGTCGACGTCACTCAAGACGCGGCGCTCGTCGAGATGCTGCGCGGGCACATGGAGTGCCTCGGCACGCAGGGCGTCGACGATCTCGTGCGCCGCACCGGCATGGCGTCGGGCCGCGTCGCGTCGGGCATGGCGCAGCTCGAGGGCGAGGGCATCGTGCTGCGGGGCCACTTCCGTGGAGACGACGGTTCGGAGGAGTTCTGCGACCGCAGGCTGCTCGCGCGCATCCATCGCTACACGCTCGACCGGCTGCGGCGCGAGATCGAGCCGGTCAGCGCGCAGGACCTGCTGCGCTTTCTGCTGCGCTGGCAGCACGTCGGCGAGAACACGCAGGTCGAGGGCAAGCGCGGCCTGCTGGAGGCCATCGCTCAGCTCCAGGGCTTCGAAGCCCCGGTCGTGGCGTGGGAGCGCCACATCCTGCCGGCCCGCGTCGCGAACTACCGGCCGGGCTGGCTGGACGACATCTGCCTCTCCGGCGACGTGACGTGGGCGCGGCTGAGCGTCAAGAAGCCCGCGAGCAACGGCCAGCACAAGAACGGCTCGGCGACGTCGTCCTCGTCGTTGATCTCGCTGGCGCAGCGCGGCGACCTGCCATGGCTGATGGCCGGCATGCGCAACGGCGAGGCGCCCGACGTGCCCGCGAGAGGCGCCGCGCACGACGTGCTGGAGCTGCTGGGCGAGCGCGGCGCGCTCTTCTACGACGACGTCGTCAGCGCGAGCGGCCGCCTGCCGGGCGACGTCGAGCGCGGCCTCTGGGAGCTGGTCGCGCGCGGGCTCGTCACCGCCGACGGCTTCCAGGCGTTGCGGTCGCTCATGAGCGCCGGCAAGCGTAGGCCCCTGCGTCAACGACAACACAAGAGCAAGCGGTTCAAGTCGCTCTCCGCGGGCGTGCCGGCGGGACGCTGGTCGCTGCTCCCGTCCGCGCAAGATGATCTAGATAGCGACGAATTAGCCGAGGCGTGGGCGGAGCAGCTCCTCTTCCGCTACGGCGTCGTCTTCCGCGACCTCATGCAGCGCGAGAGCGTATCGATCCCCTGGCGCGAGATCCTGCGAGCGCTGCGCCGGATGGAGGCGCGCGGCACCGTGCGGGGCGGCCGGTTCGTCGCGGGGTTCTACGGCGAGCAGTACGCGCGGCCGGAGGCCGTCGAGATGCTGCGCCGGGCCCGCCGCACCGAGCGCCCCGATCAGCAGACCCATGTCAGCGCCGTCGACCCGCTCAACCTCGCGGGCATCCTCACCCCCGGCGCCAAGATACCGGCCATCCACACCAACGTTGTGCTCTACAAGGACGGTTTACCGTCACTGGCGGGCGTTAGTTAAAGACCAGCAACTGAGAGACCGGCCAGCAGCAGTTTGCGTGTCCTGACCGGAGGTCGCGAGAGGTCAGTAATCGGCCAGCAGCGACGGCCAGGAATTGCGTAGCAACTCCAAGGTGACCGAAGGTCACCCGTGGCCCGAAGGGCTAGCCGTTACCAGCCGATCGCGTACACGCGCTGGGTGCCCGATAGGCCCTTCAGCTCGATCTCCTTACCGCCGTCGAACTCGATATCACCGCTGGTGTCGGTCAGCTCTTTCAGGAGTGCTGACACGAAGATCTGACCGCCGCTTGCCTTCGACGCGATGCGCGCCGCAAGCGTCACGTGTCTGCCGTAGAAGTCACCGGAGTCCTGGATCGCCTCGCCGGTGTGGAGGCCGGAGCGTACTTCGATCTGCTCGTCGGCGGTCTCGTTGCGTGCGGCGAACGCGCGCTGGATCTCGATCGCGCAGTCGACGGCCTTGCGCGCGCTGGAGAAGGCGAGCATGAAGCCGTCGCCTTCGGTCTTCACCTCGTAGCCTTCGTGCCTGCCGACTTGCTCGCGGACGATCACGTTGTGTTCCTTCAGCAGTTCCATCCAACGCCGGTCGCCCAGCCGCTCGTTCAGCGGCGTCGACCCGACGATGTCCGTGAACATGATCGTCACGGTGCCGTCCGGCGCGGCGTGGATACTGACGTCGGGCTGTTCGTTCTGGACCGAGTGCGCTACGGCGTCGATCGATGTGAAGATGTCCGTCGAGGAGAGACCCTGCTCCTCGATCTTGAGCGCCATGATGCGTTCGACGAGCGGCTTCATGCCGAGCTTCTGGGCGAGGTCGAGTCCTTCGTTGATCAGCTCCCGTGCTTGCTGATGGTCTTGTGGCGCGCCGCGCTTCAGGCGTATCCGGGCGCTGTCGTAGAGGATCTCCGCGCGAACGGCGTCGTAGCCGTCGGTTGCTTCAGCCAACGCGGAGTCAGAGGCTGCTATCGCCTCGTCTAGCTGGCCCAGCGCGTCAAAGAACATGCCACGGACCTGATCGGTGTGAGATAACCCATCGCGAAAACCGCTGTCGTAGCCTTCTAGATCACCGAGCGCATCTTCCGTGGCGGCGACATCGTTCCTTAGCACCGCCTGCAAGCCGAGGCCCATTCTAGCTACTGACTTGAGGAACGGCGTCCCTGTGACCTGCGACTCCAGCACCGCGCGAGCGGCGTGGTTCACGATATCGTTGTCCAACGGCCGTCCAGTGATCAGCGCAAGCCGAGGCAAATAGAACGCTGGCATGGCGTACTCCAGGCTAGGTCCCGGGGGTGTGGCGTTCATCGTGTCAATCGCCCGATCGACGTAGTCAGCCCCGGCCGAGTCATTGCCAGTAGTGAACTCGACCACCGCCGCGTCGATGAGGTGGCGGATGTCCCGCGGCGCGACCTCAAGGCCGCGGGCCAAGTAGCTCCGCGCGGCTTCCCAATCGCCACGTGTGATCGCTACCGCCGCCTGCAGATAGGTCGCGGCCGCAATGTTGTTGAAGTCCCGCGTACGTTCAGCAAGGTCCCGGCAGGCATCCGCGTGACTTCGTGCGGATGCCTGATCGCCACGGAACCTTGCCCCGTTCGATGCGAAGAAGAGCGCTCCGCCTTCGCCACTTGGAAGGTCTAGTTCACGCGCTAGCGCAACGGCACGTTCGGCCACGTCCCCAGCATGCTCCAGGTGTAGGTGAAAGACCGATACTTGCAGTCCGAACAAGAGCCCATCGAACTCCAAGCGCTTGAGCCCTAGCCGCTGGGCCACCTCATCGGCCCGGCCAAGCGCTTCCTGCGCGCGCAGTTCATCGCCGAGCAGGCCGGCGGACATTCCCAGGGCTGCGCTCAGCCTGCCGTAGTCCGCTGACCCTTCTTCCACGAGTTCCAACGCTCGTTCAATCAGCTGGGTCTGGCTTGGCCGAATAAATGAGAGGTTGGTGCCCGCGAAGTAGGCTACATCGACAGCCTTGGCGACGTCGCCTGCGTTCGCGTAGTAGTCGAACGCTTGGCGGGCGCTGCGCCACGCTTCGCTGATCTGCAATGTCGCCAATGCTGACCGGGAGAGGCGATAGAGCAAGTCCGCCATCTCTGCATCGATCTCCTCGCCCTCGCGGATCGACAGCGCGGCTCTGTAGTGACGGGCCGCGTCGCCGTAGCCGGACTGGGCGATCGCCTGCTCTCCGGCCAGTGTGGAGTAGCGCACGGCCTTCTCGGCGTGGCGCGGCGCCAGCGTTGCCGCCTCCACGTAGTGGAGGGCCAGCCGCGAGGCTCGCTCTTCAGCTCGAGCCCCGTAGCGTTGCTCCAGCGCTTCAGCGACCTGGCCGTGGAGCCGAACGCGCCGCGTGGTTGATAGCTCGTCCAGGAGCGTCTCCTGCATCTGAGCGTGCGTGAATCGATAGCGGCCCGCCTGATCGGTCTCTTCGATTACGCGCGCTTCCAGCGCTTCCTCGATCAGCCGCAGCAGTTCGTCCTCGTCGCGCTTGCCCATGAGCTGCAGCGTGTCGTAGGTGAAGTCGCGCCCGATGATAGCCGCGACCTGCAGAAAGTCGTTCGCGTCTTCGGAGAGACGATTGAGGCGGCGGCCCAGCGCTTCCCGCACGCCATCCGGGATCGCGATGTCGGACACCGAGTCGTTGGTGAGCGTGCCTTCCTGCGCCATCAGGTTGACGACCTCGCTCAAGAAAAACGCATTGCCCTCGGTCTCTTCGTAGATGCGGTCCAGCACGTCGGGGCGTGGAGTGACGTTGGCCTTCGCGCTGACGTAGCTCGCGACTTCATCGCGCGTGAGGCCTCGCAGCACGACGCGATCGAACCCGCTCTCGCGGTTCAGCGCCGCGAGCGTCTCTGAGAGCGAGCTTTGGCGCGTGATGTCGGTGTCGCGATAATTCGCGACGATCAGCACGCGCATGCGTGACAGCTCGCGGGCGATGTGCTGCAACAGTAACAGGGTGGGCTTGTCCGCCCAGTGCAGGTCATCCAGCGCGACGACCAGCGGCGCTTGGTTGGCGATCGCGCGCAAGTACGATGTGTAGGCGTCGAACAGTTTGAACTGCGCGGCCTCCGGATCGTCGATCTCTTCCGGCGGGTCGACGCCCTGCGTATCGCGCAGCCATGGGAAGATCCTGGAAAGCTCGCTCGCCGCGCCCGGCGGCATCTGCGGCCCGATCAGCTCAGTGAGATCGTCGACGTGCATCCCGGCGTACTGGTTGCCGGCCTGCAGCCACGGCCAGTAGGCGGGCGCGCCCGCCGCTTCGTGTGTGCGGCCCCAGAGCACCTGCGCGCCCCGCATGCGCGCGAAGGTCTCCAGCTCCTGCGTGGTGCGCGTCTTGCCGATGCCCGGCTCGCCGACGAGCATCACCAGCCCGCCCCGGCCGGAGAACGTGGAGTCCAGCGCCTGCCGCAAGCGGTCCATCTCCTGCTCGCGGCCGACGAACACCCCGCGCGCGAGCCGGTCGAGCACGTTCGAGTCGGAGTGCGACGCGGACTTTTCGGTCGCGTCGACGTGTTCGAGCGCCTCTAATGCCGCGTCCGCGCTTTCAGGCCGCTCGTCGGGGGCCTTGGCGAGGAGGCGCATGATCAGCTCCTCCAGGTCGGGCGGGCAGTCCTCGGTCTGCCACGAAGGCGCGACCGGCGACGTGTTGATATGCTGGCTGATGACGGCGGTCGGATCGTCGCCGATGAAGGGCGGCCTTCCGGTAACCAACTCGTAGAGCAAACAGCCGAGAGAGTACAGATCCGATTGCGGCGTCACTTCGCCGCCAAGCGCCTGTTCGGGCGGCATGTAGGCGACTGTGCCGACGAGCATGCCTGCCATCGTCAGGCGCGAGCGTTCCACGGCGACCGCGAGGCCAAAATCGCCCAGCGATGCGGTGCCGTCCTCGGCGAGCCAGACGTTGCCCGGTTTCAGATCGCGATGCACGACGCCGTTCGCGTGCGCATGCGCCAGGCCTCGCGAGATGTCTTTCGCGATCTCCAGCGTGCGTTCGACGGACAGCGGAAACTCCATGTGTTCGACGTCGCCGCCTGCCATGTACTGGCTGACGATGTACGGTTGCGCTACCTGCCCGGAGCCGGGGGAGATGTCATCCCCGACATCGTGAATGGTCACGATGTTGGGATGGTCGCCCAGGCGGCCCATCGCCTGCGCTTCACGCTGGATGCGCTTCAGGCCGGCCTCGTCCAGGCCATCGGTCTTGATCACGGCCACCGCGACGTCTCGTTCCAGCCGGGAGTCGGTCGCCAGGTAGACGCGCTTCTTTCCGCCTTCGCCTAGGAAACTCTTCACCGTGTACCTGCCGTCCGCGAACGAGGCGGGTAGGGCGTGTGCCGGCGCCGGCGTTGGCGTTGGCGTTGGCGTTGGCGAAGATGCTGAGGTTGTGGTGATCTTCGCGCCGGGCACGCTACGTGCGCCGGGTGCCCCCGTCGACCCCGGCGATAACGAATGCCCGCAGGAGTCGCAGAACTTGGCCTCGGCGCGGACGCTGGCCGAGCAACTCGGGCACGCGCGCGCCAGGGCAGTGCCGCATCCGTCGCAGAACGAAGCTCCTTCGCGATTCTCGTGGCCGCAGGATTGGCAGTTCATAGCGTTGTGCGATTCTAGCAGACGCGGAGTAACTATATGCTCACCCGCAGGTCAGCCAGGGGACGCGTGGGCGTGCAGCCAGGCACTGCATGCCAGCAGAAGCGCGGCAGCAGTCGCCGCGGCGACTGCCAAGCTGACCCGCAGGTCAGCCCTCATCCTCAGATGAGCCGGTCAGCCCAGTAAGGGCGGCTCTCAGAGCCGCCCACCCCAAGGAGTGTCACGCCGTGGGCCGGCGTCACCTCCTAGGCCAGCCGGAGCCAGCAGAAGCCATCGTAAATGCCAGTCATGGTGTATCCGCCGCGTAGTCACACTCCTTGGCCAGCGGGCACTCCCCACATACCGGGTTCTGATAGCGGCAGACCAAGGAGCCAAGATCGAGGAGCCCGAAGTTGAAGTCCTGGTGTCTCTTCCGCGGCAGGACTTCGTCCGCAACTGCTTGGATTGTCGGGAGTGCGGTAGGGGCGCTTCCTGCCGCTGGCGAGCCAAGGAGCCTGTTCGAGCCAGGGCTTCTTGGCATACGTGACACTAAGTCTGCATAGTGGTGGCCATGTCAACAAACGTGAGGCTTGAGGTGCTGCGTTACATCTTGTTGCGAGCTCATATCGCCAAGTGATACTATTCGGGGCCTTGGAGGCAACCCCACGGCGGCGAGTCGTCAAGCTGCGCCAGCCGCACTCTTCTGAAAAGGTATCATGATGGCGTGAAAAGGATGCCAGACTCTCCTACAGGTGCCGACGTTCCTGGTGCTATCCGCGAGTTCTTCATCGAGTGTTACGGCTACAGCCTGCCTTCTAGAGACGCAGAAGATCTGGCGCAGCGACTCCTGTCGCGGGGCCTTAGTTCGGCAACGTTGAAGCTGGCGCTGTCTAGTGACCCAGAGGCTGTCGGTTTGTATGTTGCACAAACTCACCGTCTGGCGTCGCAAGCAACCACGGACTGGCTGCTCCAGATCGTGACGAAAGGTCCCGTTTTTGACCTCATGTCTGGTCCTGAAGTCGAGAGGGCGTGGAGAGATTTAAGGCTGAGTTCAGAGCGATCAAAGTATTTTTATGCGGGCTTCCTTGGTCAGGCCGAATTCGAACTGGGGCGGCAGTTGGCGGACACCGACCGAGATACTGCCGATCGAGTTCTCGTCGCTGCGGCAGGCCATCTAGCCTCTTCGCTGTCAGTGGCCAAGGAAAGAGACCTGGCTGGGGCATCGCGTTACCAGTGCGGCATGCTCGGAGTCCTCAGTCTCTTCCTTCGCCGGAGCGGGGGTCTTCCCCGTATCAAGGCAGCGATCCATTACCTAGAGAGAGCCGAGGCGAATGGTGACGAGTCCCCACAACACTATCGGTACCTAGGCGAAGCCTACCTTGAACTATCAGACTATGAGCCCAAACGCTGGATTGTCGAGACTGCCGTAGCGAGCTTAGCGAACGCAAGAGCGTTTTCGCGAGGCGATCCTGAGGTTGACTCCCTGTACGCTCAAGCTGCTTACAAGTTCGGTGCCGCTCTTGTGCAGGATCAGGATCTGACACGAGCCGATCATTTTCTCCAGGAGGCCATTGAGGCTTACGAGGCCCTGGAGAAGAACCCGCCACGAGACTACCACGAGGCCTCCTTGGCCGGCCGTCATGGAGGAGCGCTGCTTTGCAGTTGGTGGACGCGCAAAGACCTGTCGCGAGTGGCGAAAGCTGCTCGACTTTTAAGAACTGCGAGCCGATCAGCATCGTCTTGGAAGCACCAGTTGGCACGTGCTCTGCTCATTCTAGCGACCCACGGCGCTGAAGAGGCCGGTGATTCACTGAGCGAAGCGCTTAATGTCATCGAGAGTATCCCGGAAGCTCAGGTCGGTGTCGAAAGCCTGAAACTTCGGGCAAGAATCCGTCTTGCAGCGGCCGCGCAGATGGACGATTTAGATCTGTTCGCCGCTGCCCTACGGGACTTCGAGGGGCTAGAGGCCAGCACTGATGATCCCGAGATATCGTTCTACATAGGCACGCTCTTTGGATTAAGGGGTCTGCAAACCCGTTCGGTAGAAGATCTTCATGAAGCGGAGGCCTTGCTCCGAGAGTCGCCAATGAACGACGAGAAACCGAAGGGCCCCGGCCTCTATCCCAGGATTAGCCGTGAACTGGCGTTAGCTATCGCGGATAAAGAGCCGGCCCGCGCTCTCACTTTGCTGAAGGCATCCATCGATGTCCTTGGAGAGGTCCCTGGTTCCAAGGACAATCCCGAGTTGCTCTCCATGATTGGAGGGTCGTACTTCTACCGCTACCGTATCGGTAAAGCTGATGATGATCTGCATGCCGCTCGCCGGTACTACGAAAACGCCCTGGGCGCAGGGGCAGCAGGTGTCGAGTTCTTCGGTCTCCTGGGAGACTGTACCCTCCAATGCTCGAAGATTGAGAGCGACCTACACATCCGGGAGGAGCTCTTACGCGCGGCGCTCGAGTATCTTCTTCAGTCTGGCAGCTTTGGCAAAACCGAGTTTAGCCACTTCAGCAAGTTGGGCGAAGCACATCTCCGTTTAGGCCGCCTAATTCGCGATCCTGAGCTTCTCGCTCAGTCTCTGGCTTGGCTCGAGGACAGCAGAAGCCGCGGCAACGAATCCGCAGAGAACTTCGGCCTCATTGGCGACGCCCATTACCAGCTTAGCCGATACGGGCGGAAGGTCTTTCACTTGCAGGAAGCGCTGGCCTACAAGGAACTGTCACGTGCTCGCAGCGATCCCTCGAGGGAGCACCTAAGTCTTGTTGGCAGGATTCACTATCTCCTCTATGAAGAACGGAGTGACGGGGCTAATCTGCGCCAGTCAATCGAGTTCATCTGCAGAGCCGTCGCAGCAGATAGAGACTGGCCGTGGCCCGTCTGTCAGCTGGCTGAGATGCTCGACGAGAACTCGGAAGCATTCGCCCTCATCGTTACAGCTTTATCCGGACGAGGCCTGAATAGCCTTAGCGAACTGATCCAAGGCCTCGATACTGGGCCACTATGGAAAGAAGGGGCACAGTTAGCGCTTGCATCCGAGGAGACATCGCCGCTAGTGATCGGTGGGAAAAGCAACGCCTGGGTTGTTGTCGATCCGCTCGGTCTTCTGGAGAGTGCCTTCGTGTTCAAGCCATCGCTAATCCAGGACGCTCAACGAGCTTCCACGGAATTGAATGTGGAAGCCGAGCGCATCGAGAACATGGCGGCACTGATTCAACGCCTTGGGTTGGAACACGTCGAGACAGCTCGAGTAATCGGTGTTCTTGAAACGGATGGTCGGTACGTTCTAGCAATGCGTAGAGCACTTGGGCGACCACTGTCGGACCTGTTGATAAGAGGACCAACCAAGGCAACTGATGAAGCGATTGAGAGGGCCATCCATTTTCTTGCAAGCTATCACGGGAATGTTCCACCCGTTTCAATCGAGACAAACTGGGCGCGTCTTCGGAACCACATTCGATATCTGAGCAAGACGCTAACGGGTCGCGCTGACACTCTCCTAGACGCTCTGTCACCTTATGAAGAGCAATTGCAGTGGCTACCAGTAGTGGCTAAGCGGGATGCCCACGGGCGTAATTGGTTGGTTCTAAAGGATGGGCGCCTGGTGGTCCTAGATTTCGAGACACCGCAGCCCAGATTCCTGCTTGAGGAACTGGCGCAGCTTCTCGAGGATTCCCCGTTCTTGCCTACTGATAAAGCGAGCGTCTCCTACTGCTACGAGTGGCGTACGCGTTACGCAAAAGGGTACTTAGAAACATTCAACTCCTATGGGGGCAAGCAGGTGACCGCAGAACCTGCGCTTCTAAACGGCGCGTATGTTTTCTTTGGTGTCTGCCAAGCACTGCAAGGGCTGAGCATCGCAAGAGCAGAGCATTGCCAGGCAGTCTCGTCTAGCGGCAAACACCATTGGAAGCGTCGGGAACAGTCAAATGTAGATCTAGTACGCTTCTTTGAAGTCGCTTCCAGCAGCCTAGAGACGAGTTTTCATCCAGATTACGCAACCATCGTAGCCGCGATAGAGGGAAGCAGCTCGCCGAATCACATCTGATGGCACTTTGTGGGGATCGTGACACTGGCTAGGCACTACCTTACCCACGCCCCTGCCAACTCCCCCTTCCCGCTAACGCCGCTCCCGCGTACGATCACACGATCGAGGGCGGGGAGCAGGTCGCTCCGCGAGCGCAGGAACGGGGTCTGCCGGTTCACATAACGAGAACTCTTATGGAAAGCCAAACGTCCAATCTAGATTCAGAACTAAACATAAGGTCGCCAGAAGACGGCGATTCTGCAGAACAGTCTCCGCCGAGACCGGCATCACGAGCTAAAGTAGACACAAGGAGTTGCGGCACCGGCCAGGAGTTGCGAAGCAACTCAAAGATGACCGAAGGTCAGCCGTGGTAGGGTAGGGCCACATGCTGCGAATGAGACAGATCTGCCTGGTCGCGCGAGACCTGGACGCCGCGCAAGCCGACCTCACCACCGTCTTCGGGCTGGAGGTCTGCTACCGCGACCCGAACATCGGGCGGCTCGGGCTGCGCAACATCCTCATGCCCGTCGGCGACAACTTCCTGGAGGTCGTCGCCCCCATGCGCGAAGGCACCACGGCGGAGCGCTACCTCGACCGGCGGGGCGGCGACGGCGGCTACATGGTCATCACGCAGTGCGACGACATCGCGGCCGCGCGGGAGCGCGTCGCCGCGCTCAGCGTGCGGCTGGTGGCGGACATGGGTCAGGGCGAAGACCAGGGCATCCAGCTGCACCCCAAGGACGTGCCCGGCGCCATCGTCGAACTGCGACAGAACCACGGCGCGGACGATGCCGACCCGCCATGGGACCCCGCCGGATCCGATTGGGCGCCCGCCCGGCGCTTGGACGTCGTCAGCGCCATGCTCGCGGCCGAGATCCAGACCGGCGATCCGCCCGCGCTCGCCGCCAGGTGGGGCGACGTCTTCGACCGCCCGGTCTCGACGAGCGACGCCGGCCACCCCCAGATCGCCCTCGACGACGCGACGCTCCGCTTCGTGCCGATAGCCGACGATCGCCTTGAGGGCCTCGGTGGCCTCGATATCCAGACCGTCGACCGTGCGCGCGTCCTCGAAGCCGCCGAGTCGCGCGGCTGTCGCATCAGCGACGATCTCGTGCTCGTCTGTGGTATGCGCTTTCGACTCGTTTAGCAGTTGTGATGCTCGCCGTCAGGCGAGCCCAACTGCAAGGTGACCTACGGTCACCCGTCTGCGGCATGCGATTCCGGCTGCTCTAATGCCCTACAACAATCCGGCCATCTCCAGATCACGGCGCAGCGTCTGCGCGTCGCGGAACCGGATGCTCGCGATGCCCAGCGCTTCGGCCGCCGCGACGTTCGCCGCGCTGTCGTCGACGAAGACCGCCTCCTCGGCCGCGAGCCCGAAGCGGCGCAGCGCCGCCCGGTAGCTCTCCGGGTCCGGCTTGCGCACCTTGTGCTCGCCGGACACCCACACGTCGCGGAACAGATCGAGGAACGCGTACGCTTCCGCCTGCTCCGGCATCAGCCGTTGCGGCGGCCACACCTGCGCGGGCCAGTTCGTGACGCCGTAGAGCGCGACGCCTCGCGCGTGCAGCTCGCGCACAATCAGGACCGTCTCCTCCATCACGCCCGTGATGAAGCCCGCCCAGTTGTGCTCGTAGATGTCGATCAAGTGCGCGACGTCCGGGTGGCGCTCGCGGACGGGAGCAAGGCACTCCGCCATCGAGCCGTCGCCGTCGTGGACCGCGTCGTAGATCTCGCGGAACGTGCCGCGCAGGAACGCGTCCAGCTCCGCATCGGAGCCGAAGTGCGGCCGAAACGGCGGACGCACTTCCCACCGATCAGCACGCTCCCCATGTCAAAGAGAACAGCACTCCTCACGTGGGCGATTCTAACAGTTGCAAGCCAGCAGCCAGCAGTTTGCCGGGCAAACTGCATAGCTCGCCCGCAGGCGAGCCGTACCCAGCACGTGCAGACTGGCAAGCGCCGCACGGGCAGACATCTGTCCAGCTTGGAGTACGTGTCTGACGCCTTGTCGAGTGCTCCAGTCGCCGCCTACGGCAACTCCTGCTGCAGAAGTCCTTCTGGAAGTGAACTGATGAAGGCTTGGTCGAGTGGGGGCTTGGTACCGGCTTGCTCTGCAGCTACTACGGTGTTGTGAATTGCCTTGTTGACTTCTCGAGGCGTTCGGTCAGAGAGGCTCTCAATCAGCCACCGAAGGCTGGTCTCTTCAAATGGAAAGTAGTCGTCGAAGGAACTCCCTTCGGGTCTCATCTGCCTAAAGTAGTCCTTTGCGTAACCGAGTGCCTCTGCAGCTGACGGCGGCTTGAAATAGATCTGATGTGTCACTCGGCCGATCAGTGCACTACCCATAATCTGTTCAATGTAGGATTGCTCAGGCTCGGCGAGCGTAAAGCTCAGAAACAAGGTAAGGAATCTAGGAACCCTATCCAACAGCTCCCGTATACCCTGTGACAATGGTGCATACTCTCGCGCTTGTAGTTGAGTCATGTTCTCTCCTTCGTCCAACCAGACGACGACTCTTCCATGCTTCCTAATATCTGGGTCAATACTCAGGCCAGTCATGATGCTGAACATCGCGCCAAGAATTCGAAACCGGTCTCGGGTGCTTGATAGTGTCCTTGCCAGTCCTAACGTCAGCGCCTTGCTGGCAGTGATGGAACCAAGAAGGTAGGCATTTAGAAGCAGTTGGTCTTTTTCCTTGTCGCCTAGAAGATACAGCGCAAGGCCCAGCTCCCTGCTCTCAGTTAGCGTCTCTAGGCGCACTCGTACTTCATCGTCACCCAGGTCTGCCCGTGCTTTCCGAACGAGCTCCCGTACCCTGTCTATTCCGATCGCCTCAACCACATCACGGTAGAACAGAGCGGCGGCCGCGGTCGGCTCAGCCGGCATCACTATATGTAGAGGGATGATCTCTGCGATGATAGGAGGCCTGGGCCGAGGCCAATGCATAGGGCTAAAGTAGACGGACGCGTGAGTCTTTCCTGCGCCCCAAGGGCCCCAGTTAAGAATGAACTGCGTGCGGGGCACGGTTTTTGCCTCAGTTAGTATCGCGCTAAATTTGTCCTTGAGCTCGGGCATCCCAGCCCAAATGGCATCGCGAGGCGAGAGTGGCGGAAGGACTGCTGGAAGGTCAGTCAGACCAAATTTTGCAGCGGTCAGTGATGTGGCGCTCATATTCGTTCCTCCTACCCTATCTGCTTGAAGATACTGGATGCTTGCTCCAGCCACTGTAAGTATTTGCCCAATCGGCCGCTCCGTTTCGGAGAGTCGTGGTATGCGAGACTGTGTACGTTATGAAGAGCATCCTTGGCCTGTTGAACGGTGATCCTAGCATGATGCCGGATGTATGCATAAAGAATTACGTCGTGCGAGCGCCACCTAACGGATGTGGCGCTGATTTCCGGCCTCTCGTCGGCGAAAGACCGCCCCCTCCCGTCATCTGATAGATAGACAACGAGCCCTCGCGATGGCTGTTGAAGGACAAGCGTTAGACCGAGGCGAAAATTGGAAAGTTCTCCGTCATGAACGCCAACATGCTCTACGCCAGCATTGCTGAGCGCACGCTTGTATGCTTTTAGATCGACCTTCGTGGCCCCTTCCCTGGCCCACCTCTTCACAGCTCTATTCACCCGAAACGGCGGTGCGAGATTGATCTCGTCAGATACCACGTTGCTGAGACGTACGTCGAAATCATCTCTGAGCCAATGCAGGGATTTGCGTTTTGCCAGATCAACGTCTGACAAGTACGAAATGGAGTCAGCATCAGCGATGCAAGTAGTAGGCGAAGACTCTCTCATGGTTAACCCAACACGATATAGGACTCGCGAGCCCTCGCCGAACGATGAACTCGAGCGCCTACATCCTCCGCTAGTTTCGACGAGGCATCTAGGCGCGAGACTACAGAGTCGCCTGAAATGTAGATGTGTTCGTCAGCGGCTAGGCGCAAGGAGACATGGCGGATAGCTATATCCAGCTTCACGCGAGGAAGTACGCCCACTCTCAGCACCGGGAGTGATTCCCTAAACTGCTGGGCTAGTTCTTCGTCTGACGGCGGTCGTATCACGGCTTGAGGATCTAGAAAAGAAGCGGCAGGAATGAAATCGCCGAGAATCCAGTCTGAACCTGGAACAGATTTGCTATCGGTAAGGCCCTCAAAAAACGAAGCTGCGGGATCAGTGAGTACGAACGTGGTGTGGTGGAAAGCGCCAACATCAAGAAGCCCAAGATCGAGAAGCCAGTGTAGCCGAGGAGCGACTACGTGTTCAGCGTACGTATCGGGCCTTTTCCAGCCCTCAACGGTCTTCACCCGGTCGGACAGCGAACGCTGGGCCGATTCATTGGTGGCCGACCGCGCGCGGAGCCGGAGCCAGTCAAGAAGTGCGCCCTGAAAACCTCGCTGGAGGTAACCTAATGTCGGTGGAACAGCTTCATGAGGCAGCCAGGCAGCCAAAGCCAACAGTGGGTCTGCGTCGTAGGCGAGAAGCTGACCCAGGTAAAAGAGCTTCTCTGCGGTCGTTAGAGCAAAGGACGTCTCATTCGGCAAGAGTGTCTTGAGGAGAAGACCATCGTCTGAGAGTTGGAGTCCTGAGCCGAGCGCGGTAGCCATCCCAAGGCCGTTCGCTAACTTCAAGTACCGCTTTGCAGCCGAAGGGCTCTTAGCCACCCCTTTCTGGCTTTCGTAGGATTCCAGCGCTCTTCGGTTGTTTGTGTTCCATTCGACCAATTGAGCCACAAGCCTGTCCATTGGAGTAGGCTCTAACGACATGAGCTTCGCCGCGGCTGAAAAATACCCAAGCCGCCTGGTCTGAGTGTTCGTGCTCAGCCCTCTATAGCCCAAGCCGAGGTCTTGCAAATCGTGCCTCCACGGTGAGTCTAGTGGACTAGGTGCTCCGCTCGCCAGCGCGCTGGCGCCAGAAGGATTTCTGAGTCTAAGTGCCAACACCGCTATGTCTCCAGCCCGGCTAATGTGATCAGATTCGCCTAGGCTACGCAGCCACATCCGCCCCAGTCGTGCTCGTCGACAGCGTCCCCGCACTCGACTCGTTCACGAAGGGCCATGAGGGTTAGTGGCCGCGTTGTGCCTCCACGTCTGTCTTTGAGAATCGATACGTCCTTGCCTAGATAAGCTGCGAGTTCCCGCTCCTTACGTTCATGGTACGCGAAGCGCTCCGGCATGACCTCGAGGAGGAGCTTGAAGTGGGCCTGACCGGCTTTGATACAGAAGCCTCCGCAGTTGTTGTGAGGGAACCCCATGTCATAGAGGCGTGGCTGCTTGATACCCTCTGCTTCGAGGTCAGCAAGCATTTCCTGCTTCATCCTGTAAGGCTTTTCACACAAGGGAGCTTCGCAGACCCAAGGAGTCCAGTGTGCGTGGGCGTTCTCGAATCGATGAATCTCCGACCAGTCGATGCCGAGATACACCACGGTGTTCGAGGGATCGCAATTCTCTTCTAGCCAACGACGCAGAAACCGCCGCTTGAGAATCTTTGAACATGGATCGGCTCGCGAGTTCCCAATGAACCGCTCGTCCTTGAACACCTGCCAAGGATCTCGCCCCTCTGCCACTTTGACCAGCTCGCCGCCAATGTTGCTAGCTGCTTCCTCGAGGAAGCGATAAAGGTCCTCATCCTCGATGAGGGTATCAGCAAATAGCAGAACGAGATTCTCCGTTCCGTGGGCCTCGGCGACTCGTTTTCCTGTCGCCCACGAACCGATGCCTCCGCTGAACATAACAACGTGCTTTTTTGCAACCATCGAAAAAACCTCCGAACCATAACAGGTTAAGAGGGGGATTGGGAAGTTACACTAGGGGTTCCCCCTATTTTTTCCGATCGCGCGTGGAATGCGCCAGGTGCCCCACAGGAGTGGGCGCAACTGCCACCACCCCCTACGCGTTAACGCCGCACCCGCCTACGATCTCATGATCAGGATCGAAGCGAGACGGAGAAGCGAGCTGAACCGCAGTTCAGCCCTTCTCCAAGCTCATCCGAGTATGAGCCGCGGACCCTCAGGTTCAGCCAGGAGGAACACATGCCAGCACCCAAGAAAGCGAGGCGGACGCCGTCCCGGGGCGGGCGCGCCCAAAAGGCAACCTCAACGCGCTCAAGACGGGCCACCTACACGTCGAGGGATGGCTGACATAAGGGATCTCTTATGGCAAGCGATTTTACAACTATCGTATATGGCGCTGAACATAAGGTTGCGAGAAGAGAGGCCATTCCGCGGAACAGTCTCCGCCGTTGCGGCGCAGCCGAAGGGGCGTTCCTAGCTATCCAGAGATTCGAAGAATCTCAAAGGGACCGGTGGCTACCGGTCCCCGAGCTGCTTGGCCAGCGCCTCTGGCTCCGTCACCGGGAGCTGGCAGGCGTAGCTCTCGCAGACGTAGGCGGCCGGCTTGCCGTCGACCAAATCGCGGTCCTCCAGCAGCGGCGAGGTGGCGTTGCTGACAGCGGCGGCAGCACCGGCGAGCGCTCGGTTAGGCAGATAGCGGCCGCGGGCCACCCGCAGCAGCGCCTGGGTGCGAACGTCGTCAGGCGGTCCGATGACCACGACCTCCTTCGGCGTCGAGAGGTAGAAGTCGAGCGCCGTGAGCCAGTTCGCGAACCCCGTCGGCGCGCGCGTCAGCAGGCCGTGGACGGACCGCAGCGACGAGAGCGCCGCCCGCTGGTAGTCCGCGTCGCCCGTGAACACGGCCAGCCTGAACAGCGCCATCGCCGCCGACGAGCCGCCGGACGGCGTCGCGTTGTCGAACACGTCGCGCGGCCGGAAGAGCAACCGCTCGTGGTCGCTGCCCGTGTCGTAGAAGACGCCCTCGCCCGCCTCGTAGAACAGCTCGGTCATGCTCGTGGCGAGCGCCTCGGCGCCGGCCAGCCAGCGCTGCTCGAACGTCGCCTCGTACAGCGAGAGCAGCGCATCGATCGAGTAGCCGTAGTCCTCCAGATAGCCGTTCAGCTTGGCGCTGCCATCCTTCCACGTGCGCAGCAGGCGCCCATCGCGAACCAGCGAATCGAGCAGGAACTCCGCGTTCCGACGGGCGATGTCGACGTACGCCGGCTCGTCGAACGCCGCGCCCGCTTCCGCGAACGCCTTCAGCATCAGCGCGTTCCACGCCGTCAGCACCTTGTCATCGAGGCCCGGCCTGACGCGCTTCTCCCGCTCCGCGAACAGCTTCTCGCGGATGGTCGCGACGGATGCGGCCAGCTCCTCGGCCGAGATGCCCAGGCCGGCGAGCACCTCTTCCTCGGGCTCTGGTATAGACAGGATGTTGCGCCCCTCGAAGTTGCCCTGGTCCGTCAGCCCGTAGTACGCGCGGGCGACCCGCCCCAGTTCTTCCCCGGCGATGTCATCGACGTCGGACGCTTCCCACACGAAGAACTTGCCCTCCTCGCCCTCGCTGTCGGCGTCCTGCGCCGAGGAGAACCCGCCCGATGCTTGGAGCATTTCGCGCTCCACGTAGGCCAGCGTCTCCTCGGCGACGCGGCGGTAGAGAGGGTTGCCGGTCACCTGCCAGGCGTGCACGTAGACGGGTACCAGCAGGGCGTTGTCGTAGAGCATCTTCTCGAAGTGGGGGACCAGCCAGATGTCGTCGGTCGCATAGCGCGCGAACCCGCCGCCGATCTGGTCGTAGATACCGCCGAGGGCCATCTTCGTCAGCGTCACTTCGACCATGTTCAGCGCTTGGGCGGCCCCGCCCTTGTCTTGTGCCTCGTGCCAGTAGCGCAGCAGGAAGTCGAGCGCCATCGCCTGCGGGAATTTGGGCGCCCCGCCGAAGCCGCCGCTCTGGCTGTCGAACATCGAGACGAGGGCCCTGAACGCCTGCGCCTTCGTCTCGCGCGTCATCGGTTCGCTGCTGGATTGCACGACGGTCTGGCCCTCTAGTTGCTCGACGATCTTGTCCGTCGTCGAGAGTAGCTCTTCCTTGCGGTCGCGATAGGCGTCGGCGGCCGCCTCCAGCACGCGAGGAAACGCGGGCATGCCGCCACGTTCGTCGGGCGGGAAGTAGGTGCCGGTGAAGTAGGGCTTGCCGTCCGGCGTCATGAACACGGACATCGGCCAGCCGCCGCGCCCGGTCATCGCCTGCACGGCTGACATGTAGATCGAGTCGACGTCCGGGCGCTCCTCGCGGTCGACCTTGATGTTGACGAAGCGCTCGTTCATGAGCGCGGCGATCTCGTCGTTCTCGAACGACTCGCGCTCCATGACGTGGCACCAATGGCAGGCGGAGTAGCCGATGCTGAGGAAGACGGGGCGGTCCTCGCTACGCGCGCGCTCGAACGCCTCGTCGCCCCAGGGGTACCAGTCGACGGGGTTGTCCTTGTGCTGAAGCAGGTAAGGGCTGGTCTCCTGTGCGAGTCGGTTTGGCAAGTGTCTCCTTCGTTTATCACGGTAGCAGATTCGGTGAGATAGGATGTGCCTGTGAGTTCAGCAGAACAGCGTCGGGCCACACTTGACCGGTTGAAGCCCTACGTCGAACGCGCCAGGTCGTTCTCGGGGTGGGACTTTTCAAGTATGAACGTCCCAAAAGCAGTCGAGCCCGGGCCCCCATGGGACTATGCGGAGCTCGTGCGGGAATACGCAAGGGGCGGTGGCGGCGCGATCGATCTCGGGACGGGTGGAGGAGAATTCGTGGAGAGCCTGCGCGACCACCTACCTCCGCGAACTGCAGCGACTGAGGAATGGCATGTAAACGCGCCGATCGCATACGGGCGGCTGTCCGCGCTAGATGTCGACCTTGTCTGGTGCCGGAGCCTGCATCTTCCTTTTCAGCATGAGACGTTCGACCTCGTGATCGACAAGCATGAGGAACTCGATCCGTGGGAAGTTGCCCGCGTCCTACGGCCCGGGGGAAAGGTGCTCACCCAGCAGGTCGGGCCTAACAACTGGGTAGAACTGCAGCGCTTCTTCGGGGCCGCGACACCAGGAAACCGCGGCGATTCGCGTGTGGCTGACTTCGGCGACATCCGCGGCGATTACGCCCTTGGGTTTGCCGAGGCAGGCCTGGTCGTGACCCGAAACGAGGAGCATGACTATCGCGTCGCCTACGAAGACCTAGGACTCCTCGTATTCATGCTCCTCATCACGCCTTGGACAATCCCGGACTTTGACGTTGAGAGGGACATCGAAGCATTGCTGGCCTTGGAGGCGGAGTGCTCTACAGACGACGGATTAGTCATGACGTGGAGCCGGTTCTTGCTCGCCGCCGAGAAGCCAGCCTGAGCGCCTCGCCTCCGTAGGGCGTCGGTTTCGCCTTGGAAGGGCGACATTGGTAGAATCGAGGCAAGAGCAGTTTACCCTGAGGAGATCGAGATGCGCATCGCTGTTGGTACCGACCACGCGGGGTTTTCGCTGAAGGCGCCAACGATCGCTGAGTTGGAGTCGCTCGGCCACGACGTGCTGGACCTGGGGACGGACAGCACTGAGGCCGTGGACTATCCTGACTATGCTCAGGCCGTGGGTGAGGCGATCATGCGTGGCGAGGCGGACCGCGGCGTAGTGCTCTGCGGCAGCGGCGTGGGCGGTTGCGTCGCGGCGAACAAGGTGCCCGGCGTGCGCGCGGCGACCTGCCACGATACGTTCTCGGCGCACCAAGGCGTGGAGGACGACGACGTAAACGTGCTCTGCCTGGGTGCGCGCGTGGTCGGCGAGCAGCTCGCGATTGAGATCATTCGTGCATGGGTTCAGGCGCGATTCTCGAATGCTGAGCGACACCAGAGGCGGCTCGGCAAGGTGAAGGCAATCGAGGCCCAGTACTTGCGCAAGCCCGACTAGGCCGTCCGCGGGACCGATCCTCATGAACGATCCTGAGCCCGTCCACACGGTCGATCTGTTTCCCATCGAGCGGCGGCAGTTGATCGGATTGCTCGAGAGCCTGTCCGAGAGCGAGTGGGCGTTGCCCACGGTGTGCGATGGCTGGTCGGTGAAGGACGTGGCGTTGCACGTACTGGGCGACGACGTCGGCGTGCTCTCACGCAAGCGCGATGGGCATTCGAGCGCGACAAAGCAGCTCGACTCCTGGGAAGAGCTGGTCGCGTTCTTGAACGAATGGAACGAGCGCTGGGTGGAGGCGGCGCGGCGGATCAGCGCGCCACTGCTGATCGAATTACTCCGCCATACAGCCGACGATCTGCACCAGTACTTCACGTCGCTGGACCTGGACGAGA
This sequence comes from Chloroflexota bacterium, assembly GCA_003228685.1. Lineage (GTDB taxonomy): Bacteria > Chloroflexota > Dehalococcoidia > DSTF01 > RBG-16-68-14 > SZUA-185. Next base: position 62,256 of record QIFC01000095.1, on the reverse strand, counting down.
CGGGAGGCCCGGTGAGCTGGGCAGGGCCCGAACCGGCGCCGGTCTGGTTGGACGTGGCGCGAGAGTACACTGAGCGCTGGCTCCATCAACAACAGATGCGCAATGCGGTGAAAAGACCTGGCGCAAAGGAGCCTGCGCTGTTCGCTCCGGTGCTGGCGACGTTCGTGCGCGCGCTGCCGCAGACGTATCGTGACGTCGACGCGCCAGAGGGGACGCACGTGAAGCTGACGATTGCGGGCGAATCGGGCGGGGAGTGGTCGGTGGTGCGAGAGGCGGCAGGCTGGGGGCTCTACGTGGACGTGGCCTCAGAGCCGAACGCTGTCGTGTCGATCGATCAGGAGCGAGCATGGCGGCTGTTCGCGAAAGGCATCGACAAGCTGGAGTGCGACGCAAAGGTTGAGGGCGACCGGGCGCTGGGAAATCGATTGCTCGACACGGTGTCAATCATCGCGTGAAAAGAATCGAGCCAGGCGGGAGTCCCACCTGGCTCGATAGTTGCCTTACGTAGATGTACTAGTAAGAGCGTGCGCCGCGCTGCTGCGCGAAGCAGTCCGAGCAGTAGACCGGACGGTCACCACGGGGCAGGAACGGAACTTCCGCGTCCTTGCCGCAGTTGCTGCATGTGACGGAGTGCATTTCGCGAGGGCCGTAGCCTCCGCCGCCTCCACCGCCGCCTCGCTCTGCCTTGCGTGCCTGGCGGCAGCTAGGACAGCGCTTGGGCTCCGTGTAGCCCTTCATGGCGAAAAACTCTTGGTCATCCGCGTTATGGGTGAATGACGCTCCGCAATCTCCGCAAGTGAGCGTCTTGTCTGTGTAGGTCACTGACGACCCCTTTCCTATTTGTCCAGGTCGCCTGTGCCGTTCTCGAGTCCGAGTGCAGAACTGATGACGTGGAACCGTATGTCACCCACATGATACGCCATGTTGGCCGGTAAATGGAAGGGGTCTGGCCCTACCTCTAGGAGTGCTCCTCCAGTCTCAAAAGCGACTTTGCCATAGCGAGTAGCTCCGTTATGATTCGTCTCGTTGTGCCAAAACGACCATTTCCGAGACCGACACCGGAGACCCAGGCATACTGGGACGCCTGCAAGGAGCATAAGCTGACGCTCCAGCGCTGCTTGAACTGCGAAGGGCAGCCGGCTTACTTCTATCCACGGCCATTTTGCCCGACGTGTCTGTCCCGCAACATAGAATCGTTCGAGGCGTCCGGCAAAGGCACGCTGCACACCTACATCATTGCCCATCGAGGAGCGCCCGGCTTCCAAGACGACGTGCCGTACGTGATCGCGGTCGTCGAGCTGGAGGAGGGGCCTCGCATGATGTCCAACATCGTCGACGTAGAGCCTACACCGGAGAACCTGCCCGTGGACCTCCCCCTTGAGGTGACGTGGGAAGACCTGGAACGCGAAGCGCGCGACGGGACGACAGAAAAGATCGGACTGCCACTCTTCCGGCCCGCGAGAGGTGGCTCATGAGCAGTCCTCTGCGAATGGCGTCCGCGATCGTCGGCGCCGCCGAGACGGAAGAGCTGGGCGTTATCCCGGACAAGTCGGCGACGCAGCTCCACGCGGATGCGGCGATCCGCGCGATGGAAGACGCAGGCGTCACCAACTCCGATGTGGATGCGGTGCTGACCGCCGGCTCGCCGACGCAGATCGCTGAGTACCTCGGCATCCAGCCGACCTACATAGATGGGACGTCCGTGGGCGGCTGCTCGTTCATGTTGCACGTCGCCCACGCGGCGGCGGCGCTGGCGACGGGCCGCTGCAACGTCGCGTTGATTACGCATGGCCAGAGCGGACGCTCGCGCGTGGGTGAGGGCGGGCGCTTCGGCGGTGGGTCCACGCCGTCCGCCCAGTTTGAGGACTCGTATGGCACGTGGGGCGCGCCTTCGCGGTTCACTGTCCCGTTCGTCCGGCACATGCACGAATACGGCACCACGGAAGAGCAGCTTGCGTCCGTCGCGGTCGCGCAGCGCCAATGGGCAACGAAGAACCCACGGGCGATGATGCGCGATCCGATAGAGATCCAAGACGTGCTAGACTCCCGGACGATCTGCTGGCCGTTCCACTTGTTCGAGTGCTGCCTGGTGACAGATGGCGGCGGCGCGCTGATCATGGTCGCGGCAGACCGTGCGAAAGACTTCCCGAAGAAGCCCGTCTACGTCATGGGCATGGGCGAGTCAGTTGAGATGACGATGATCTCGCAGATGCAAGACTTCACTTCGTCGCGGGCGTTCGTGACGAGCGGGCGAGAAGCGTTCAAGATGGCGGAGATCAAGCACTCAGACGTCGACCACATCATGATTTATGACGCCTTCGCGCACTTGCCCATCTTCGCGATGGAGGACTTGGGCTTTAGGAAGAAAGGCGAGGCCGCGCCGTGGTTCGCCGAGATGAAATCGGCGCCGGGCGGCGAGCTACCGGTGAACACCAACGGGGGCGGACTGTCCTACACGCACACGGGCATGTACGGGATGTTCGCGATCCAGGAGAGCGTTCGCCAGCTTCGCGGCGAGGCCGCCGCGCAGGTGGACGACGTGACGATCAGCCTGGCGCACGGTGTTGGCGGCATGTTCTTCGCGGCGGGCACGCTGATTCTCACCAACGACCCTTCTGCATAGGGCTAACGCTGCGCGTTAGCTTTGCGATCCCGAAGGGATCGCTGGCTAACACCTCGTGGCAGCTTGGCTAACGCTCCGCGTTAGCCTGGCTGCTGCTTCGCGATAGCTTGGTTGCCTGTGCCGGGCTGCACGGCTGCTAATTGAGGATTGTGCGATACCGTGCTGGATTGCTGGCTGAAGCTACGCCTGCAACTCTTTCAGGTGCTTGGCAGCAAACTCCTCGATGAGAGACACCGCGTCGCCCATGTGGCGCGGGTGGACGCCGAGGACGGCGTGGAAGATGCCGCGCTCCTTGGCGAGTGATAGCGCTCGCCGAATGGATATCGACGCCTCTGTTAGACTTGGGCGACTTACTTGTGGAGGAAGCAACGATGGACATCGAGCAGGTTGAGCAGTTGATCAGCGAGAAGCGGATCGAGGTGGTGCGCGTCGGTGGGGCTGACATGGATGGCGTGTTCCGTGGCAAGCACATTCTGAGCGAACAGTTCCTGAAGGGTCTGCATGGCGGAGGGTTCGCGCAGTGCGATGTGATCTTCGGCTGGGATGTTCAGCAGGAGCTGATCGATGGGCTGGAGGTTGGCAGTGCCGATGGCGGGTTCGCCGATATCCAAATGACGCCCGACCTCGCGACGTTGCGGGTCGTGCCGTGGATGGAAGGCGAAGCTGCCGTGATTTGCGATTACGCTCGCGAGGACGAGCCTCTGGGCGTTTCGCCTCGCCAGGTGCTGAGGCGCGTGCTCGCCCGCGCGGCGGATGCGGGCTATGAGGCGAAGATGGCGCTTGAGCTGGAGATGCGCCTGTTCCGCGAGGATCAGGAATCGCTGCGTGAGAAAGGCTACGGCGACCTGCGGCCACTCAGTCCGGGAGACAACTGCTATAGCATTCATCACGCAAGCCTGGACGAGGACGTCCTGGGCGTCATCCGCAAAGCGATGGTCGACTACGGTGTGCCTGTGGAAGGCTACAATCGCGAGCACGGCGAGGGCATGTATGAGATGAACGTTCGCTACGCGGATGCGCTGACGGCCGCGGACTACGCGTTGCTGTATAAGAGTGGAGCGAAAGAGGTGGCGGCCGGAGCAGGCGTGGCGCTGACGTTCATGGCGAAGTACAGCGACCAGGTTGACGGGTGTAGCGGACATTTGCACCAGAGCCTGTGGGACGATGACGCCAGCAATATCTTTTGGGACGCCGAAGGGCCGCATCACGCGTCGGAGCAGATGCGTTCGTACTGCGCGGGGGTGCTCGCGACGATGCCGGAGCTGATGCTGATGTACGCGCCGAACGTGAACTCGTACAAGCGGCTGGTGCCGGGGAGCTGGGCGCCGACGACGGCGACGTGGGGCGTCGAGAACCGGACGGCGGCGCTGCGTTTCATCACGGGCTCCGAGGGTTCGTGCCGGATCGAGAATCGGGTCCCCGGAGCCGACGTGAACGCATATCTGGCCTTCGCGGCGACGCTTGCGGGCGGGCTGCATGGTATGGAACGAGGGTTGGAGTGCCCGCCGTCAGTCGAGGGCGACGCGTACAAGGCTTCAGAGGCGCCCGCGCTACCGAGGTCGCTAGGCGAGGCAGTTGAGCTGTTTAACGAGAGCGTTGTTGCGCGGGAGTACTTCGGTGATGAGTTCGTGGGGCACTACGCGCGGATGCGCGCTTGGGAGGTCGAGCGATATCAGCAGGTGGTGACGAATTGGGAGCGGCGGCGTTACTTCGAGCAGGTGTAGGGCTGCAATCTTCGATTGCAGCTTGGCACTTCGCTAGAGGCGAAGTGCGGGCTTCCTAGATCAGGCCCTCTCGGAACCATTCGCCGAAGCGTTCGCCGATCATGGGCGAATCAGAGATTCGCCTTGGAGATTGCGGGTACAGCTAGAGGCTGTACCTTGGCAATCTCTGGATGTCTGCGCTAGATGGTCCCCTCTCGGAACCATTCTCCGAACCTCTCTCCAATCATGATTGTGGGGATGTTGATATTGGCGCGCGGGACGGCCGGCATGATGCTTGCGTCGGCGACGAAGAGGCCGTCCACGCCGTAGACACGGCCATATTGATCGACGACGGCGCCCTCGTCGTCTTCGCCGCCCATCGGAGCGGTGCTGCACGGGTGGTAGCCGGAGCCTGAGGCGCGGCGGGCCCAATCGCGCAGCTTCTCCCGGTCCTCGATCACATCTTCCCTTGGCCAGACGATGCTCTCCGACACGGCTTTGATCTCGGGCGTTTCGCACATCCTGAGAGCGATGTCGATGCCCTCCATCATGCGCTCTTCGTCCCAGGGATCATTCAGAAAGTCGGACTGGATCACGGGCTGGGCGTACGGGTCGGCGCTCTCGAAGACGAGGCGCCCATGGCCCTGCGTCCTCTCAACGACGGGCGCCAGGCCGACGAGCAGGTTGTCTGCTCGACCTCGCTGGACGAACGAGATCGGTTCGAGCTGCATGTCGTTCTCGTCGCTGCTGCCCTTGGCTGTGTAGCGCAGCGTCGTTTGGATGATCGGTTGGTCTCGATCGGCGATGTTGGGCTTAGGCACGAGTCCGATCAGCGTTGCCGGGTGGTCGAAGAGGCGAGCGCCGACGGGCGCCTCACGCGCGAGCGAGATGCCGAGGCGCTCGAGGACGTCGCGCGGGCCGATGCCGGAACGGATCAGGATCGGCGGCGTCTGGATGGAGCCGGCTGAGAGGACGATGCGCGACCCGGTTATCGTTTCTCGGACGCCGTTGCTCTCGACCTCGAGGCCGGCGGCCTTGCCGCCGGCGACAACGACGCGAACGACGTGCGTGTGTGGGCGGATGACTAAATTCCGCCGCTTGCGGGCGGGTACTAGATAGGCAAGGGCCGTGCTGATGCGCAGGCGGCCACGCTTGTTCATGGGATGCGGGCCGTAGCCTGTCGTAGACGGGTCGTTGTGGTCTGGGCACTCCGGGTAGTTCATCGTTTGGCAAGCATCGAGAAATGCTCGCTGGAAGGGGACGAGATCGTCGGGGCGATGGATCGTGATGGGACCGTCGGCGCCATGCAGGTCGCTCTGGATGTCCTGGTCGGTTTCCAGACGCTTAAAGGCCGGCAGGCACTTCTCCCATGACCACTCGGGGAGGCCCATCGCGGCCCAGCCGTCGTAATCGCCGGGCTGGCCACGGAGGGCGATGGCCGTGTTGACCGCGGAGGAACCGCCGGTGACCTTGCCGCGCGGAAGCGGTACGTTGCCTTTGTTGCCCGAGGTCGGCTGGTAGCGGAAGCCCCAGTCGTGGTGGAAGACCGAGTTGTGGTTGCCGTCCTTGAGGTCGTCAGGGAGCGATGCCTCATGCGGGTAATCGGGGCCGGCCTCAATCAGGAGGACGCGCTGGTTCGCGTCCTCCGTGACTCGCGCCGCGATGACGGCGCCCGCGGAGCCGGCGCCGACGACAATTAGATCGTAGTCAGACATTCATCTCCTCACGTTTCCAGGCTGGGTGTGCGATTCTAGCACAGTACGTAAGCAGCTGTGGCTAATCGGCGGCGGAAAGGAGGCTAGCGATGTCGTGCTTTGCCTCGAGGATGCCCGCCCAGAGGTCGCCGATCTCGTCGAGGCGGTCGGGCGCGGTCAGGATCGTGAAATCGTTAGGGTAAACGCCGCTTAGGTCATCCCAGGCGATGGGCATGGAGACGGCGGCGTCCGGGACGGCTCGCGGCGAGTAGATGGAGGCAAGCGTTTTGCCCCGCACGTTCTGGTTGTGATCGAACAAGATCTTGCCGGTGCGCTTCTCGACGGACCACTCCATGGTGATGTCTTTGGGGTGCGCCTGGAGCACGAAGTGCCCGATCGTCTCGCAGGCGGCACGGGCCTGGTCGCTCGTGAGTTGGCGATAGATGGGGACATAGATATGGAGGCCGGTCTTACCGGTGGTCTTGACGAACGACGACAGCGAGAGCGAATCGAGGATGTCCCTGAGCCAGAACGCGACTTCGCGCGTCTTAGCGAATGCATTCTTGTTTAGCTCCGGCTCATCGCCGGGTTTCTCCTTGCCGGAGTAGATGTAGGGGTCGAGGTCGATGACGATGAAGTCTGGGTAGTTGAGGAGTGAGCCTTCGATCTGCTCGCGTGAGCCCGTGAAGGTGTCGAACAGGTGATGGCCGTCCGGGTCGGGACTGGTACGGGCGTACCACGTGTGGAGTTCGAGGTCGGCGAGCTGGCCAAGCCAGAGCAGGGTGGCCAAGTTGTCGCACACGACGTACTCCTGGTCGCCATCATTGTGGCTGGAGTAGAGCGGCACGAGGTCGACGTACTCCGGCGGCTTATCGGCGATGTGCTTCTGATAGAAATGCGATCCGCTGATGCCGTTGGGGTACCGGACGAGCGTGAGGGGCCGGTCTCGCAGGTGGGGGAGGAGGTAGGGCCCGACACGAGCGAGGTAGACGAGGAAGTCGCGCTTCGTGAGGGCGCGTCGCTTGCCGTGGGCGGGCCAGAGTTCCTTGTCCAAGTTGCTGACCGACAGCTTGTGTGCCCCAACCTTGAGGATGAAGCCCTCCTTCTTCGACTCGAGCTGGTCAAGAACGCTGTCGATCTCGTAGTCGAGCGAATCGTTGTCCGCCGGCTCTGGCACGAAGCGCTCGTTCTCGACAACGCGCACCTGGTTCGCGGGCTTGTCTTCTCGCAGTCGCATGAACACGGGCGCGCGCAGATTGCCGTCCGCCGTCCACTCAGCGAACTTCACCTCCGCAACGAGCCCGGGCTTCACCCACGTGGTGCCGCCCTTCTGTGGTGGTTCCGCTGAGAACGGGTTGCGCTTGCGGACGGATCTTGTCCAGCCGCTTGCGAATGTCGGCGAGCAGGCCGTCCGTGAAGCCGCTGCCGACGTGTCCGGCGTACACCAGCGTGTCGTCTTCGTCATAACGTCCGAGCAGGAGCGCGCCGAATGTATCGGAGCGGCCACCCTGGCCTTCGCTGAAGCCGCCGACGACGAAGTCGTCCGTGAGTGTGGCCTTGATCTTGAGCCAGTCGTGGGAGCGCTTGCCGGGCTCGTAGGCGCTCTCCATGCGCTTGGCGACGATGCCTTCGAGGCCGAGGCGGCGAGCGGCATCGTAAGCCGCCTCGCCTTCTTCCGTGAAGTGGTCCAGCAGGAGGATGCGGCTGGAGGGGAGCAGGGCGCGCTCTAGCAGCTCCTTACGGGCCGAAAGCGTGCATTTGGTGAGGTCCCAGCCCTCCAAGTAGGGTTGGTCGAACGCGTAGAACAGGACGGGGATGTCAACCTCCGCCTGCCGGATGTCCACTTCGCCCGATAGATGCATACGCTGCTGGAGCAGTCCAAACGAGGGCCTACCGTCTTCGTCGATAGCTACGATCTCGCCGTCGAGGATGGCGTTTGTGACGGGCTGCGCCGCGAGTTCGTCGACCAGGTAGGGGTACTGATCCGTGGTATCGAGGCCGCTACGGCTGAGCAGTTTGACCGCGCCGTCCCGGATCAGGGCGACGGCGCGGATGCCGTCCAGCTTCGGCTCAAAGAGCCAGCAAGGGTCGGAAAAGGCGGCCTCCGCGGGGTGGGCGTTCATCGGCGTGAGCTTGGTGGGGAACTTCGCTTTCTTCGCGCGGGGAGCGTCCTCAGGAGACAGGATGACACTGGCCGCGCCGCGGTCGGGGAGGCGGCTGGCCTTGATGTCATCGATCGTGAGCGTGGAGATGACCGAGGCGTCCTCATCGAGGATGTCGCGCTCTTCGTCTGAGGCGGCGTCTCGGTGTTTGATCAAGAGCCATTCGGTCTCGCTGTTCGAGAGCTTGACGAGGGTCCACGAGCCCTTGACCTTCTTGCCGCGCAACGTGATCGAGAGCTTGCCGGCCTCGATCTCCTCGCGGACGCGGCGTTCGGCCTCGGCCCGGTTGTGGAAGGAGAGCTGACCGCCTTCGTCTGGGCTGTAGGTGCCGTTGTCCCAGACGATGACTTGGCCTGCTCCGTACTCGCCTTTGGGGATCACGCCTTCAAAGGCGCCGTAGTCGAACGGGTGGTCCTCGACCATGACGGCGAGCCGCTTCTCGTTGTTGTCGAGCGCGGGGCCTTTGGGCACGGACCAGGACTTAAGAACGCCATCCAACTCCAGCCGGAAGTCGTAGTGGAGGCGGCTGGCGTCGTGCTTCTGGATCAGGAACGTGAGAGGGCCTTGGCGGCCGCCAGGCTGCGCTGGGGGTGGCTCCGGCGTGAGCGTGAAGTCACGCTTGCCCTTGTATCGTTCGAGGCCTGAGGTACCGGTTCGCCTTTTCGGGCGCTGGGAGCGCGGCATTGGGAGACGCCTCCTCAGTCAGAGGCGAGCCGGCATCAACCGGCGGCGGCCTTACGCCGCCTTGTGGCGCGTTTGGGAGTTGGCGAGCCCGTGCTCTTGTCCTTTGCCGCGTCCACGCTGGCCTTGAGCGCGGCCATGAGGTCAATGACCTTGCCCGTCTTGGGGGCAGGCACGGCGGCGATCTCCGCGCCTTCAAGCTTAGCCTCGATAATCTGGGAGAGGGCGCCCCGGTATTCATCTTCGTACTTCTCCGGATCGAACTTGTCGAGCATGAGATCGATAAGCGAGATGGCCATCTGTAGCTCTTTCTTGGTGATTTTGATCTCTGGCTCGTCAATGGTGTCGAGCACGCGGATCTCGTCCGGATAGAAGAGCGTCTCGAGCATCAAGCGGCCGTTGTGGGGCCGGAGCGCACAAAGCTGTTCCTTATTGCGAATGGCGACCTTGGCGACGGCCGTGAGGTCCTTCTTCTTGAGGGCGTCCATCAGGAGCGCGAACGGTTTGAGGCCGGTCTCCTCCGGTTCCAAGTAGTAGCTTCGTTCGTAGTAGACGGGGTCGATCTCTTCGGCCTTGACGAAGGCAGAGAGCTCAATCGTGTGCTTGCTGGGGAGCGGTAGCTTGGAGAAGTCCTCGTCTGTCAGGACGACGTGCTGTTCCTTGGCATACTCGAAGCCCTTGGTCAGCTCGCTGAACTCCACCGTGCGTTCGCACGTGGCGCACCAGCGCTGCTGCTTGAGGCGGCTGCCGCACTCTTCATGCAGCTGGCGGAAGGCGATGTCCTTGTTTTCCGTAGCGCCGAAGAGCTTGACGGGGATGCTGATCATCCCGAAGCTGACTGCGCCTTTCCAGATCGACCTTGGCATACGTTGCCTCCTCTCCCGCGATCGGTGTCCGGAGTGTCTTCCTCCGGGTGGCTGAGTCGCTGGAGATGTGAGTGTTGGATACCACATTATGGAAATCTAATCAATGAATTGACACTCTTAATAGCGAAAACAGGCCCAACAGTAGGGGAAACCCTGCTAAGAGAAGGGTCGCAGCAGGCTCAGCCCGTTCGCAGGCCAACGACTGCGTCGCCGGTGGCTATAGCTGGATGCATTCCGCGGCGGACACGTCCGGCCGGGGCGTTACGAAGAGTGGGAAGCGCAGGCGATTGTTGTGCCACTGCGCGTAACGGACGTGGCAGGCAAGCTCAGGCCGGCACCAGTGGATCAGTTTCGGCACAGCTGGCGTCTTGGGAAAGGGGCAGGTGTCAGTGTGGAGCGGGGTGAGCAGATCGAGCAGGAGTTGGGCCTCCCGCTTGGTGCAGCCGACGCTCACTTCGCCGACGAACAGGAGCTTGCCACGCTTGTGCGTTCCGAGGAGAAGCGATGCGATGGGTTCCTTGGGCCGGCCACCTCCGAAGCTGTAGCCGCCAACGACGAAGTTGTCGGCCTGCGAAGCGCGGATCTCCTGCCAGGCGCCGGAGCGCTCGCCTGGCAGGTAGGGGCTCCAGCGGTCTTTGGCGATGACGCCCTCTAGGTGGTGCGCCGCGACGGCCTCGAAGAAGGCGATGCCGTCCGTCTGGACGAAGTCGGAGGCCTGCACAACGCGGTGTGACACCAGGTGTTCGTGTAGCAGGTTGCGTCGCTCGAAGAGCGGGCGGCTGGTGAGCGAGATGCCATCAAGCTCCAGCAGGTCGAAGACTTGGTACATGATAGGCGATCGCCTCGATCGTGAGACATTTTGGTCAGGCTGCAGCAGCCTGGGTCGCAGGAGGTCTGCTGAAGGAAGCGCGTCGCCGTCCCAGGCGATTATCTCCCCATCGACGACGGCGCTCTTGGCGCGCAGGCACTTCGGCAGGACGGAGAGTTCAGGATAGAGCGGCGTGAGATCCCGAAGGTTGCGCCCCTGGAGCCGCAAGTGGCCGTCGTTGACCGTCGCGATGGCGCGGACGCCACCCCATTTGACTTCGAAAATGTGATCGGGCGAATCGAAGGGTTCTTCGACGATTGTGGCGAGCATGGGGCGGAGCTGGGCCGCTCTGCGGGACTCCAGCGCGACCGGGGGTTCGGCCGTGTGAGGAGAGCCTCTCATACCTCAATGAGACAATATCACTCTGAGTGTTGGAGTCAAGAGTTTTAGTAATTCGAGTAGACCCTTTATCGCCGCTTAGATACGGGATTCGTCCATCTTCACCTGAGATTAGGCGCCGAGCAACGTCTGGAGATGCGCCGCGTTCGAGACGCCCTGGTCGTCCGCCTTGGTGCTGAAGCCTAGGTAGAGGGTGTCGGACTCGGCGCGGAGCTGCTCGATGCGGGGGAGCCACTCAGATAGCTCTTCCTCCGAGTAGAGCCAGTCGAATCGCTCAAGGGTACTGGCCTTTTTGTCTTCCCAACGTTTGGCGTTGCGGCCCCGGAAGCGCACGGCGGCTGTGGCCGCCGTCGCGGCGACGGCCGGTGGAAAGCTGGTCTTGAGGCCGGCGGGTTCGTCGACGCAGACAAAGCCGCAGTTGAGGCCGCGCAGCAGGTCGAACGTGGAGGCGGCGTCAGCAGCGTCGTCGACCCAACGGCGGTTGCGGAACTCGACGATGATGTTGTCGTCGGGAAGGTACTCGCGGGCGTGGGCGAGGTACTCGCGATTTGCCGTCGACGGGCCGTACCAGGGCGGGAAGTCGATGAGGACGGCGCCGAGGGCGCCGGCCTCGCGCATGGGCTTGAGAGCACCGCGAAAGATGCCCCAGAGTTCGTCGCGGACTTCTGTAGGAATGTCCTTGTAGTAGGTGCGGGCCTTCTTGCGGACGTCTGCAGGCAGGCTTTCGTGAAAGCTCTTTGGAATTGAGGAGAGGCGGGTAGGGTGCTGTGTGAAGAGCGCGAACGCTTTGACGTTGAATCGGAAACCCCGGGGCACGGAGTCCGACCAGCGCTGGATATTCTTCTTCGAGGGCAGCGCGTAATAGGTGCTGTCGATCTCCGCGAAGTTGAAGCGCTGCGAATAGAATTCGAGGCGGGCGGGCGTGTTCTTGACGTCGTCCGGATAGAAGCGTCCGGAGTCGACGAGCGCTTTCTCAGCCCAGGATGACGTGCCGATGTAGATGTCGGCGGGCATGGCGGTCAGCCGGGCTTGCGGTCGTGCTGGATCCAGCGGTCGTAGAGGGAGGTGTAGTAGTTCCCCGCGTTGACGAGTTCCGCGTGGGAGCCGTCCTCGACGATGCGGCCGTCGTTGACGACGAGGATGCGCTCGGCGTGCTCGGCGGTGCTGAGCCGGTGGGCGATCACGATGCTCGTGCGTCCTTCGGTGGCGGTGCGGATGGCGCTCTCGACGATTGCCTCTGTTCCCGGGTCCATGCTTGACGTCGCTTCGTCCAGAATGAGGACGGGCGGGTTAGCGAGGAAGGCCCGCGAGATAGAGACGACCTGTTTCTCGCCCGCTGACAGGCGCGAGCCGCGATAACTGACGGCGGTGTCGTAGCCCTCCGGAAGCGCTTCGATGAACGGGTTGACGCCGAGAGACCGACAGGCTTGGATCATCTCCTCTTCGGTGGCATCCGGCCGTCCGAACATGATGTTTTCACGGATGGTGCCGCTGAACAGGAAGCCTTCCTGCGGAACCATGATGACCGACCGACGCAGGTCCTTGAAAGAGAGCTTGCGGAGGTCTTGGCCGTCCAGCAAGACGCTGCCTACGCCGGGGTCGTAGAAGCGCATCATCAGCTTGGCGAGTGTCGACTTGCCGGCGCCCGTTGGCCCCACGAGCACAAGGCGCTGGCCGGAGGCGATCTTGACGTTCACGTCTTCGAGGACAGGCAGTTCGGGCGCATAGCCGAACGTGACTTCGTCGAGGTCGATCCGGCCTTGCACGGGCAAGGAGAGCGGGGCTGGCGACTGAGCTTCCTTCACGTCGGGCTCGATCTCAAGGAGGCCGAAGATCTTCTTCAGGGCCGAAAACCCGCTCTGAATCATGTCGTAGACCTGCGAGAGTTGCTGGATCGGCTGGAAGATGAAGTTCAAATAGAATACAAACGCCGCGATCGTTCCAACGCTCACGTCTATGCCGAACACGGCGCCCGCTCCGAAGTAGAGGATGATGGCGATACCGGCACCACCAAGCCACTCGATGAAAGGGATGTACATCGAGGAAATGCGTACGGTGCGTAGGTTTGCTTCGTAGTTGCGCTCGTTGATTCGGTCGAATTGCTGCTCGTTGTGGTGCTCGCGAGCGAAGGCCTGGACGACGCGCATGCCAGCGAAGTTCTCCTGCATGTGGATCATCACATCGGCGATGCGGTCGCGGACGGCATCGTAGGCGCGCTCTGAGTAGACTCGAAAGATCATCGTCGCTATCACGAGCGGTGGCAGGATGATGAGGCTGATGAGCGTGAGTTGCCAACTGAGGAGGAACAGTAGGATGATCGCGCCGATGAGCAGGAAGAGCGCTTGGACGATCATCAGGAAGCCTGAGTTGAGCACATCTGAGAGGGCGTTCATGTCCGCGGTCATCCGGGCCACCAGCCGTCCCGAGTTTTCCTTGTCGAAGAAGGACATGGAGAGCCGCTGGTAGTGCGAAAAGAGCCGCATGCGCAGAGTACGCAGAACCTGCTGGCCCACCCACGTGACCACGTAGGTACTGATAGCTTGGACGATGTAGATAATGATCCCGAGGATGAAGAACCAGATGGATGCCATGACGATCGCGTCAGCGTTCCCCTCGATGATGCCGTCGTCGATCGCTCGTTGGATCACGATGGGCCGTCCTAAGTTGGCGAGCGCGAAGATGGAGATCGAGACGATCGCGACGCCGCTCATGAGCCAGAGCGGCCGTAGCAGTCCCAAGAGAGGCCTGATCACGTGCGTCGTCTCGATTTCAGGGCCTGTCCCGTTCTGGCGCTGTTCGGCCATCCCACCGGTTCCACGCCACATCATGCTCGCACGTCGACCTGGCCAAGGACTTCCTGGTAGCGAGAGCTGCTCGATAGCAGATCCACGTGTGAGCCCATGTCGACGACGCGGCCCTGATCGACCAGAACGACCTGATCTGCCAGGGCGATCGTCGATACGCGGTGTGAAATGATGACCGTGGTGCGTCCTTCCATCACGATGCGCAGCGCGTTGCGGATTTCCTCTTCCATGCGGGCGTCGACACTGGAGGTCGCGTCGTCGAGGATCAGGACCCGCGTTTGCTTGAGCATGGCGCGGGCGATCGCGATGCGCTGACGCTGGCCGCCCGAGAGGGAATAGCCCTGTTCGCCAACGACCGTATCGTAGCCCTCAGGGATGCGTTCGATGAATTCGGCGGCGTGGGCAAGCTGCGCTGCCTTCATGACTTCCTCTTCGGTGGCATCAAGGTTGCTGTAGGCGATGTTGTTGCGGATGGTGTCTGAGAACAGAAATGTGTCCTCGAAGACGAGGCCGACGTTTGAGCGCAGTTCCTGGAGTTTGAGATCGCGGACATCGACGCCGTCGATCTTGATGGAGCCTTCTTCGATGTCGTAAAAGCGCGGGAGGAGCTGCGCGACCGTCGACTTGCCAGACGCTGTCGGCCCTACCAGCGCCACCGATGTCCCCGCCGGCACCTTGAGCGAGAAGTCGCGCAGGACAGGCTGACCAGGTAGGTACGAGAAACGCACGTGGTCGAACTCGATTTCGCCGGTTCCGTCTGGCATAGACGTAGCGTGTGGCCGCTGGCGGACGGTCGGTTGCTCTTTGAGGATGTTCCATATTCGGGCGGCCGATGTGAGGGCGCGTTGGCCCGAGGCGATCATCTCACCGAGGCCCTGTACGGGCCAGATCAGCATGTTTAAGAGCTGGAAGAAGGCCACGAACTCACCAGCACTGAGTTCCCCCTCCAGCGCGAGCCAGCCGCCGTATGCCAGGATGGTGAGCTGGCCGATGGTTGGTAGAAGGAAGAAAAGCGGCCCGTAGATGGTCCGTAGTCGCGCTACTTCCATGTTATCGTCGTAGATCTGGTCTGCGACCTTCCGCGCCTTGGCGATCTCGTGGTCCTCGCGCCCGAACGAGCGGACGAGACGCCCGCCGGCGATGTTCTCTTCTACGACACTCGTGAGTTCACCAAGGCCCTGCTGGACGCGCGCGGTGGCAGGGAACAGCTTGTTAAAGAAGCGGACGGTGATGATGGTCACCATCGGGTACACGAGTAGGCCGAGCAGAGCGAGCCATAGATGGATGAACGCCAAGACGATGAAGGACCCCACAGCCATTAGCAGGAAGGCGAAGTTGATGGGGATCATGACGGTGAGCATTTGCACTTCATGGACGTCCGTGCTGGCGCGAGACATGAGCTGGCCCGTTGCCGTCTTGTCATAGAAGTCGAACGAGAGGCGGCTGATGCTGCCGTAGAACTGCATGCGGATGTCCGCTTCAACCCGGTGTGACGTGCGCATGGCGAAGTAGCGGCGCATGGAGGCGCCGCCACCCTGCAGGGCGGCCAAGCCGAGCATCGCGACCGCGAACCAGAGGAGCAGATCGAGGTCGACCCCGCCCGGCAGATCGATCGCATTGTCGATTGTGGCGCCGATGACAACCGGGATCGCCAGCCGCGCAATCGTCCAGAGAAGGGCGGCGAAGAGCGCCAGCGACAGGGAAACCCACTGTCGCCTAAGCTCGGTTACTAGCAGGCGCGCACCTGCCTTGAGGTCTAGTTGTTCCTCATCCATGACATAAGAGTGCTAGGCCAGAGGCGATAGCCTAGTGTAGCGAGAAGCCGTGCGAGCCGGAAGGGCGGCAGTGTGGCGCGGTTCACGTGCGAGTGTGCAGTTCCCGTGCGCGTGCTATGCTACCCATGAGGCGATCGTATTCCGAGATGGCGCTTTGCGTTGCTGGCCACCCGAGTGAGGTGTACCGGATCTCGTCGAGACACAAGGATGTTGTCATGGCTACCCTCTTTGTTGGAAACCTCTCCCCGGACGTTAATGAAGGTGACTTGCGCCACGTATTCGAGGAGTACGGCAGAGTGACTTCTGTCCGGCACGTGACACGCAAGCGCCTCGCCTATATCGAACTCGATGAGAAAGCGGCGGAATCGGCTGTGGCTGGCCTTACGGGTACGCAGCTCAAGGGGCGTACGCTGGACGTTGTGATTGACCGGGCTGGTGGTGGGAAACCGCGCAAGCGCCGCCGCCGCTAGCAGAGCGTATGCTGCGCTGGTAGTGGACGGCCGGTCGTAGTAGTAGCCCGCCGTGGACCTTCACGGAAACCCACTCCAGAAAGAAGTCTCGATAGTCGCAATCGCTGTATTGTGGCGCGCTATGCGGCGGACTGCCCGTAGGCGTTGCCGGCCACCGAGGTCGCGCGTGTGTAAGGTACGCCGAGTTCGGCGCAGGTTTCGGCGAGCCGCTGGCTCGTCGCTGACAGGCTTGTCTCATGCTGGAGCGCCGCGAGGATCTGGAGCGTCGTCATGCCAGATATGGGCGGATGCTGCGCGCACTGGCGAATGCGGCGATACCCTCCGCTGTGGCGAAGCACGAACCTCCGCAATGCCCAGCTGTTGAGCTGTTCCGCGAGGTGGGCCACGTCCCGAATCGTGGCAGGCGTTGGCGTTCGCACCGGAGCGGCGATCCGCGTGTCGGCGGCTCTGCGCGCGGGTCGGATGCCGCGCTGGACGTCGCCAGCAAGCGCGGCCGCCAGCAATACGAGCGGGAGGCCGATGAGCAGGAAGCGGCCCGGCCACGACTCGGCGACGCTGAGGAGGTAGCCGGCGTAGGGGACGCTGTAGATGACTCTTTCGCCTGAGCCGGAGAGAATGACGGGTTGGACATCGGGGGCGCTGTTCTGGTCGCCCTGGGTGATGAAGGCGAGCTGGCCGCCCACCGTCACGACGTCGATGATGCGGTGGATCACGGGTTGGCCACCTTGGATGTCGCGGCGTACGATGACGTCGCCGACCTTTAGGTTGCGCGGGCTGGACGGTTTGGTGACGGCCGCATCACCGACGTTGAGCATGGGCTTCATCGAGTCACCATCGATTGTGTAGGTGTGGTAGCCGAAGAGGCTGGGAACGGTCGCGACAGCGACCAGGGTGAGCGCCGCAAGCAGGACGCCACCGGCGCCGAAGGCGAAGGCGCGCCCCAGGCTTCTCACCGGCGCTGATCGTGCGAGGGAGTTGAGCCCATTTGTCCGGCCAGGCGCGGGAAGTCCAGGGTCTGTCCTGGCCGTCAACTCCGGCTGCGCGGCGTTGAGCGTTCTGCCGTATGTGTCGTTCAACAGCTATCCTTGCATTCGACGTAATATCGGCAGGTCTTTCACTTGTGTAGAGCGGGAACACCCTAATACGACAGCGTAGGCGGGACCAGATCGTGTAGGATGCTGTCGCCAGGTGGCGAAATCCGGACCAGTACGGAGGTAGAGATGCGCATTTCTGTTTCGCTCGGTATGGGGCGCGAGGATTGGGATGGGGCGAGCACGTATGTCGTCGAGGCGGAGCGCCTCGGTGTGGATGACGTGTGGTCCGCGGAGGCGTGGGGCTACGATGCGATCTCGCCGCTCGCCTATATGGCCGCGCAGACGTCGAAGATCCGGCTAGGCACGGGCATTGTGCAGTCCGGCACGCGGACGCCGGCGCTGTTGGCGATGACGGCGATGTCGATGGCGTCGCTCTCGCGGGACAGGTTTGTGCTGGGGCTCGGGGCGAGTGGCCCGCAAGTCGTGGAAGGCTGGCACGGCCTCTCGTTCAAGCGACAGATGACGCGCATGCGAGAGTTGATCGAGATCGTTCGACTGCTCGAGTCAGGGGAGCGGGCCAGCTACTCAGGCAAGGTCTACACACTGCCTCGACCTGGCGGTGAGGGAAAGGCGATCCGCTCCAGCGCTCCGTTGCGTGATCCCGTGCCGATCTATCTTGCGACGCTGAGCCCCAAGAGTTTGCAGATGACAGGTGAATTAGCGGACGGCTGGCTCGGCACGTCGTTCATGCCGGAGCGCGCGGATGTATTCTTCGACGACATCAAGAAGGGCGCCGAGAAGGCGGGCCGGTCGATGAGCGAGATAGATCTGCAGGCGGGTGGAGCCGTGGTATTTGGGGATGACGTGGAGAAGATGATCCCGCCGCGGAAACCCGGATTGGCGTTCACGCTGGGCGCGATGGGTTCCCGCCAGCACAACTTCTACAACGCGGCGTTCCAGCGGGCGGGCTACGAGGACGTGGCAACCGAAGTGCAGAACCTCTGGCTGGATGGAAAGCGCGAGGAGGCTCGCGAGCTGGTGCCCGACGAGCTGGTGTTGAAGACGAACCTACTGGGGACGGACGACATGGTGAAGGAGAGGATCCGCGCCTATCGCGATGCTGGCGTGACGACGCTTCGTGTCGAGCCGGCAGGACGGGGCCTCAAGGAGCGTCTGGACACCCTGGGGCGGCTGATCGACTGCGTTAAGGCAGTCGGCTCGGAGGACCAGGGCTAGGTTCAGCCTAGCGCTTGCCCGTCCATGCTTCCCGCTCGAAGCCGTTCGGGTCGTTCTCGACGCCTGATTCATCGCCAAACACCATCGTGGCGCGGTCGTTGGTCTCATAGGCTGGCCATGGCACCTCGTCCGTTCCCGGGTCCCCTGTGCGAATGAACGACGTCCACGCGGCGTGCATAGAGTCGGCGACGTGCTGCGGCGCCGGGCCCTCGCCGAGGAATACGTCGACACCGCCGCGGTCGAGGTTGTCGAACGCGAAGGGGATCTCCAGCGCATGCGTGCTCTTCAGCGTGCCGTTGAATGCGCGTGATTCCCACGTGAAGTGGTACATCCATGTCTGAGCGCCGTGCGGTTCGCGCGCTTCAGCGAGCCGGACCGCCGGGATGCGGAATGTGTGGTCGGACGTCATGGCGACGAACAGGTCGCGTGATGTCGCGTCGGGCCGGTTCTGGCGGTAGGCGTCGATCATGTCGGGGCTGCCGCCCAGGCGGTCGAGCAGCTTCAGGAGTCCCTCGTCATCGAGATCGTCCGGCGCGCCCCAGAGCGTGGTTTCGTCCTTATTGGAGCCGACGACGACTGGCACGTCCTTCGACGCGCCGTCGCGAACGAGGTCGATCGGCCGCTTGGGCAAGACGGCGCCGTCGACCGTGGGATAGAACGGGCTGACGGTTGTGCCGAGGCCGTTGGGACGTTTCATTAGCTCCAACGCTACCTTGTCCTGAGCCTCCAAGATGCTCTCGACGGAGACGGTTTGGATGTCCGCTATTGTCTTGGCGTCGAGCTGTTCGAGGAGGATGTCGGTCACGATGTCAGACGACTCTGCTGCCAGGGCGTGATGGGCCGCGCCGCTCTGAGCGATGGCGCGATGAAAGAGGCCGGCGGCTATGGGGGAGGCCAGCAGTGTGCCGACGCTGAAGGCGCCGGCGGACTCGCCGGCAATAGTAATGCTCTCGGGGTCGCCGCCGAAGGCCTCGATGTTGTCGCGGACCCACTTGAGCGCCTCGATCTGGTCGAGGATGCCGTTGATGCCCGAGGTCGCGAAGTCGTCGCCAAATCTAGCTAGGTGCGCGAAGCCGAGCGCGGCGAGCCGGTAGTTGATGCTGACGACCACGATATCGCCGTTCGCGGCGAAGCGCGCGCCGTTGTACCAGGGAGTGCCGCCCTGGCCGGTCTTAAACGCGCCCCCGTGGATCCAAACGAGGACGGGCCGCTTGCGGTCATCGATGGCGGGTGTAGAGATGTTCAGGGTGAGGCAGTCTTCGTCCCAGCGGACGGCCACGCTGTTCGTGAGGCCGGTGCCCGCAAGCTGGGGCGCGGCTGGGCCGAACTTCTGGGCCGGCCTGACGCCTGACCAGGGCTCGTGGGGCTGGACGGCACGGAAGCGCAGCTCTCCCACGGGAGGCCTGGCGTATGGGATGCCGGCGAAGAGCAAGACGCCTTCCTTCTCGCGTCCCTCTACCTTGCCGTTTCGCGTGGTTGCGACGGTCGCTGTTGTGACCATGCTTCTTCGTGCCTCCCCTTATCGCCTGCCTAGAACGAGTCGTCCTCATTGTCGGCTCGGCGGCTAGATTGTAGCATCCCCGGCTAGATCCACACCGGCTCATGTGTGCCAAGTGGCACGGTCGGCAGCTCCCAGCGCGGTTGTGTCTCCGACAGCTCCAGCACGGGACCAAGGTGGTAGAGCTTGCCGCGCGGCGTGTCCGAGTCGATCATGGCGGGTGCGACCATCTCCTCGGTTGCGCCTTGCCCGCTGTTCTCTGTCCGGCCCAGGCTCTGCAGCCACATACCGGTGCGGGAGAGTGACACGCGCACGTGATAGCTGCCGCCTTCTCGCGCGCGGCGGGCGAGCGCCACGATCGTGCCGAGGGCGGCGAGATAGCCGGTCGTGTAGTCGGTAGCGGCGGCAGGCAGGAGGCGGGGTCGATCTCCGCCATGCTCGGCGGCGATACCTGTGACGGTCTGCGCCAGCTGTTCCCATCCTGGGCGCTCCAACCAGGGCCCTGTATGGCCGTAGCAGTTGATTGATGTGTAAACGAGCCCGGGCCGCAGCTCATGGAGCGCCTCCGGCCCGAAGCCCAGGCGCTCCATCACGCCGAGTCGATAGCCCTGGCCGAAGACGTCGGCTCCGCGGACGAGTTCGCGGAGGCGGTCCGCCTCCGCCGCGTACTTGAGGTCGAGGTGGGCGCTGCGTTTGCCGTGGCCTGTGTCCATGACGAAGGCGGGCACGTTGGGCAGGCTGGGCGAATCGATGCGGAGGACATCGGCGCCATGCGCGGCCAGCGAGCGCCCGCAGGTGGGGCCGGCGAGGACGCGTGTGAGATCGAGCATGCGGATGCCGGAGAGTGGCCGATCACCTTCCTGGAACGGCTCGGGTGGGCTGTCGCCGACGCGAATGACGTCGACGACCGGGCGTTCGGCGAGCGCGACGGCCTGGGGATGCGATGACCACTGGTCTTCGGTACGGACCATCGCGCCGCAGAGGCCACGCCGGCCGAATTCGTCCTCTAATGCTTGCGCGTCCTGGGCTGCCACGGCCCTGGCGACTGCTTCCGGCGTGGCTTCGCACGAGAGCAGGTCGAGGATGGCCTCCAGGTTCTTTGGAAAGCCACGATGAACGAGGAACCAGCGGTCGTCGCGAGTCCGGTAGAAGTCGGTGAGGCCGGGGTCGCGGGTGGGAGCGTCAGTGTTAGACAGTCGTTGGAACACGAAGCTAATCAGCGACGCGGCCGCGAGCGGCACTTGAACGCGGACGTCTTGCCTCCGGCCTGTCCGGAGTTCCCAGACGCCGGATATGGCGATGCCGGCGGCGGCAAGCGCCGCGGCAGCGGCATCGCCGATGCGGAAGCGGGTCTGCAGGACGGGGTCGCGGCCAACGATCTCGACACTGGTATTCGCCTCCGAAAGGCCGAGCGTTGCCGTGAGTGAACGAAGGGCGTCAGCCGGCATGTGATCTCGCTGGAGATTGTACAGGATCGGGCGAGGCCGATACTCTAAATTCGGAGCGCCAATCAGCTATGGAACTCGTACGCTTTCAGAACGTCGCTAAAGACTACGGCCATGTAGCCGTCCTTGAGGATGTCTCCTTCAAGCTGATGGCTGGCCAGAAGGTGGGGCTGGTCGGCCCAAACGGGTCGGGCAAGACCTCGATCCTGCGCATGCTGGTTGGTGAGGAGCCGACGAGCAGTGGAATTATCCGGTACGCGCCCGGCCTGAAGGTTGGATACGTGCCGCAGCTCGTGGAACATGACGGGCGCGCGACGGTGATCGGGACCGTGCTCCGAGAGCACGAGGAATTGGAGCGCGCGCTGCGCGGCGCGGAAAGGCGTCTCGCCTCGGCCGCAAGCGACGAGCTACACGTGGCGGAACGCGCGTACGAGGTGGCGCTGGAGGCGTACCAGCAGGCGGGCGGCGATCGCGTGCCTTCGCAGGCGGTTGGGATGCTCGACTCGCTGGGGCTTGCGGGGAGGAGCGAGGAGCTGGTCGGGACGCTCTCCGGCGGCGAGAAGAACGTGTTGTCGTTGGTGCAGGCACTGCTGGCCGAGCCGGAGCTGCTGCTGCTGGACGAGCCGGCGAACCATCTCGATTTCGAAGGACTGGCTTGGCTTGAGGGTTTCTTGGCGAGCTATCGGGGCGCAGCCCTGATCGTGTCACACAACCGCTACCTGCTGGACCGGGTCGTTGGCCAGATCCTGCATCTAGAGGGGGGTCGCGTCCGCCAGTACGCCGGGAACTACACGGCGTACCGCGCGACACTGTTGCGAGAGAAGATATCGCAGGGGCGCGACTACGTCGTGAACCAGCGGAGGTTAGCGCAGCTCGCGGAATTGGTGAAGCGCTTCGAAGTGATGGCGCGAGCCACAGGAGACTCGGCGTGGGGCAAGCGGCTGCGGGCGCGCAGGTCCCAACTTTCCCGCGAACGCGCGCAAGCGGTCGAGAAGCCAACCGACGAGGCGAGCTCGATGCGGCCGCGTATCGATGCGGAGGCGAGCCACGCCAACGTGGCGCTGCAGGTGCGGGGTTACAGCAAGGCGTTTGGCGACCTGGTCTTGCTAGAAGACGCGGAGCTGGACATCTCCGCGGGCGAGCGCGTGGCGTTGATCGGGCCAAACGGGAGCGGCAAGACTACTCTGCTACGCGACGTGATGGCCGACGGCGCCTGGGACCATCCGACCATCCGCATCGGTCCGAGCCTGAGCGTCGGCTACTGTGCGCAGGAGCAAGAAGTGCTGAACGAGGAGCGAACGGTCTTCGACCAGATCTTCCACGATGCCAACATCTCCCGCGACGATACACACACCGTTTTGGCGCGATATATGTTCGGGCCAAACGATTACGACAAACGCGTGGGCGACCTCTCCGGCGGCGAGCGGAATCGTCTGCAGTTGGCGATCGTCCTCACAAAGAACCCGAACTTCCTGATCCTTGACGAGCCGACGAACCACCTAGACATTCCGGCACGTGAAGCGATCGAGGACCTGCTGTCCGATTACAAGGGCACGATCCTGTTGGTGTCCCACGACCGCTACTTCCTGGACAAGGTCGCCGGGCGCGTCGTCGAGCTGCGGGACAAGAAGCTCGTGTCGCACATTGGCAGCTTTTCTGAGTACTGGGCGGAGCGGCAGGCGTCGCTGCGACCGGAGCGCGCGCGGGCGGCGACACGTGGTCGACGTCGAGAGAGCGCGGGCCGCGTCAACCCTCAGGCGGAGGCCAAGGCGCGCGAACCGAGCGCTCTGGACCGCCAGATCGCGGAGGCTGAGCAGGAAAAGCTGTCGCTGGAGAAGCGCGTGTCTGAGGCGTTCACGCGCGGCGACCATCGCGAGGGTGGGCGAGTCGCGAAGGAACTGGAGCGGAAGAGCGCGGAACTGGAGCGCCTCTTTTCCCAGTGGGAACGCGAGCAGTCATGAACCGCCCCCAGAGGACAAGGAGAGAGGCCGGCCGTCCGGCCTCTCTCCTTAGTTACTGCGATGCGCGCTTAGCGCCGAGTGCTGGCCTTCTTCTTGGCTGGCGCTTTCTTGGCGGTCTTCTTCTTGGCCGGCGCCTTTTTCTTCGCGGTGGCCTTCTTCTTCGGCGCGGCCTTTTTCTTTGGGGCGGGCGGCGCGGCTGGTACCGCAACCTCCATCCCGACCGCTACTTCATAGCCGTCGGGATCGCGGATGGAGAAATCGCGCATGCCGTAGGGCTGCGTCGTGATCGGCTGGACCACACTGGCTCGCTTGCGGCGGCATGTGTCGTAGAGCGCGTTGATCCCGCGCGGGACCCGCAGGTAGAGCGACACGACTCGCTGCGCCTTGCGGGCGGCGATGGCCTTCTTGACGTTGGCCGGCGCCTTCTTGCCGGCCGTGGCGTCGCCGCCATCGCCGATCATGATCGCCGCGCCGCCGGGTGAAATCAGGCGGACGAATGTTGGCTTCGACTTGTTGGGCATGGCCATGCCGGTCTCGAAGTCCAGCATCCGCTTATACCAGTCGGCGGAACGCTTGACGTTCTGCACGCGGATGTAGGGATCGGTGAACGTTACCTTCGTCCGTGCTGGCTTGCGCTTGGGTGGTGCCGCCTTGCGGCGTCGCTTTGCTGGCATTCGGGTTCCCTCCTCGCGATGGCATTCCCCCGGATTGTTAAGCCCTGTTGTATCACACGCAGCCAGACAATGCCAGCGGGTTGGCGCGTGAGGTGTGATACACTCCGCGTGCTTCGCTAGAGAGATCGGACAGCGTAACGGAGGAGACGAGCATGGCCACGAAGGACTTTTCGCGGATCGGCGAGGACTGGATCGCCGCGACGCTCGAGCACCGGCCGGAGGGCGCGACGCGCCTCGGCTTCCACGAACACGACGCCCGGCTGGGCGATCGCAGCCGCGGCGCGGTGGAGGCGCGGGCCGCGCAGCTCCGCTCATCACTCGCAGCGCTGGACGGGATCGACACCTCCACGCTGTCGCGCGAGGAGCAGGCAGACCATGAACTGTTGCGCCGGCGTTCGCAGTGGGAGCTGGTCACCATTGACGACCTGGAAACGTGGCGAAGATCGCCGGGCGGCTACCTGGGGTCGATTGGCGGCGGGCTCAACGGGCTGATCATCCGGAACTTCGCTCCGTTGGAGGAGCGGGCGCGGAGCCTCGTTTCCAGGCTGCGGCAGGTCCCGGAAGCGCTGGACCACGGACGGACGAATCTTGACGATTGCCCGCGCGTGCATGTCGAGACGGCGATCGAACAGGCCGCGGGGCTAAAGATTCTCTTCGAACGCGACCTACCCGACGCTCTGTCCGCGTCGGGAGACGAGACTCTGAAGTCGGAGTTCAGCGACGCGGTGAGCGCGGCTTCGAGCGCGATGCAGTCTTTCGCCGGCTGGCTCAATGATGACCTGCTGCCGCGATCGGACGGCGACTTCCGCTACGGCGAGGAGCGGTTCAAGAAGCTGCTGTCGCTGGCGGACTTCGTCGACCGGCCGCTGGACGAACTGGAGAAGCGCGGCCGCGATGACTTGGAGGCGACGCAGGCGAAGTTGGTTGAACTGGCAGGCCAGATCGATGGCTCGAAGGCGCCGGCGGAGGTGGTCGACAAGATTTCACAGGACCACCCGACACCAGAACGGTTGAACTCGGACGTGGCCGCACTGCTGGAGGAGTTGCGCCAGTTCTCGATCGACACCGGCATGGGATCGATGCCGACGGAGGTGCGCATCGAGGTGGCCGATACGCCGGCGTTCGCGCGCAGCACCACGGCGGCGGCGTGCAGCACGCCCGGGGCGTTCGAGAAGGTCGCGACTGAAGCGTACTACTACGTGACGCCGCCGGACGCCTCCTGGCCGGCGGAACGGACAGAGGCCTACCTGAAGTTCTTCAACAAGTACAGCCTGCCGGGGATCACGGCGCATGAGGCGTACCCGGGCCATTACGTCCACATCTCGTGGCTGCGCCAGGCGCCGGCCAAGCTGCCGCATTTCCTGCTCACGACAACGGCCACGGAGGGCTGGGCTCATTACATCGAGCAGGTGCTTGTCGAAGCGGGGTACGGCGATGGCGATCCGCGCTACCACATTATGCAACTGCGCGAGGCGCTGCTGCGCCTCTGCCGTTATCTGGTCTCGTTCGGGCTGCATACGCAGGACTGGAGCATCGACCAAGCGATCGAGTTCTTCGAGCGCGAGGGCTACGCGACGCGGCCGATTGCGGAGCGCGAGACGCGGCGCGGCGTGATGGGACCGGGCTACTACGCCTACACGCTGGGCAAACACGAGATCCTCTCGCTGCGAGACAAGCTGAAGGCGAAACAAGGCGCAAACTACGATCAGCTAGCGTTCCACGACGCATTCATGAAACTGCCGTACCCGGTGTCGATTATCGAGTCGATGCTGGCTAGCCCTTCGGGCTAGCTTGGCAGTTTGCAGAGCAAACTGCGGCTGGTATTGCCTGACCCATCGCTAAAGCGAGAGATCCATCCGGCGGTGTTCGATACCGGCGTCGAGGAACACGTCGCCGCTGGCGACGTAGCCGAGGCGCTCGTAGAACGGAATCGCGTGCAGTTGCGCGCCAAGCCTCAGATTGCCATATCCCCGTTCTCGGGCCTCGTCATGGAGCGCCAGCATCAGTTGCTTCCCGTAGCCCTTGCCGCGTAGTTCCTTGAGGACGGCCACGCGACCGATGTGGGCGTCGGCCTCCGTGGTCGAATCCGCCATCATACGCCCCGTGACAACGGGCCTGCCATCTATGTAGCCCGTCATCTGTGCGACATCGCCGAACCAGCCTCCATCGCGGTCGTGTTCGTCGATCTCTTCGTCCTCAGAGACCCGCTGCTCTTCAATGAAGACGGCGCGGCGGACTGAGAGCGCGTCGTCCATATCGGACTGCGTCGCGACGGTTCGGATCTCAAGCTGCATGCGTGGCATGATAGCGCCCACGCTCCAGCATTGCGCTAACCGATAGCGCCCGTTGCGCTAATCGGTAGCGCCCGTTGCGCTAACCGATAGCGCCCGTTGCGCTAATCGGTAGCGCCCGTTGCGCTAGCCGACAGCGCCCGTTGCGCTAATCGGTAGCGCCCGTTGCGCTAGCCGACAGCGGCCGTTGCGCTAGCCGACAGCGCCCGTTGCGCTAACATGGTCGGGCGATGGAAGGACATACATGAAGGTCGCAGAGATACCAACGCCCGCGCTCGTGGTGGATGTCGCGGCGATGACGCGCAACATCCAGCGGATGGCGGACTTTTTCGCGGGTGGCTCCTGTCAGATACGGCCGCACTTCAAGGCGCACAAGACGCCGGCGATCGCCAAACGCCAGCTCGCGGCAGGCTCCTGCAACGGGCTGACGTGCGCGACTGTTGGCGAGGCTGAGATCGTCGCCGAAGAAGCGCTGACCGACGACATCCTGATCGCGAACCAGGTTGTGGGCTCCGGGAAGGCCGCGCGGGTCGCCGAGCTGGCGAAGCGGTCGGACATGAAGGTCGCGGTCGACTCTGAGTTTGGGCTTGACGACCTGGCGCGGGCCGCGCAGGCGGCGGGCGTCGAGATCGGCGTGCTGGTCGACGTGAACGTTGGGCTGCCGCGCTGTGGCATCGCGCCCGGCGAGCCGGCGCTGGCGCTGGCGAAGCGGGTGGACGCGACGGATGGCGTGATGCTGCGCGGCATGATGGGCTATGAGGGCCACGTGGTTGGCATCGAGGACCGCGCCGAGCGCGAGCCGCGCGCAACGAAGGCGATGGGCCGCTTGCTGGAGTCGGTGCGACTCACGCGCGAGGCGGGTCTGCCGTGCGAGATCGTGAGCGCGGGCGGCACGGGTACGTACGACATCACGGGCGGGATGGAAGGCATCACAGAGGTCCAGGCCGGTTCGTACGCGCTGATGGACACCGCATATGCCAAGCTAGACATCCCGTTTGAGCAGGCGTTCAGCGTGCTGGGCACGGTGCTGAGCAGGCCCCGGCCCGATCAGTGCGCGGCGGACTGCGGCCACAAGGCTTGCACGCAAGACCATGGCAATCCAGAAGTCAAGGGCGTCGAAAGGGCGGTGGTGATGTTTCTGAGCGACGAGCACGCCACCATTTCGTTGCCTGAAGACAGCGAGATCGCGGTGGGCGATCGCATCGAACTGTGGCCCTCGCACATCGACCCGACGATCAACCTGCACGATGTGATGTACGCAGTCGAAGGGGAGGACGTTGTGGACATATGGCCGATCTCCGCGCGCGGGTATCCGGAGCAGCGGCGACGATGAGTGAAACGATGCCGAAGACGTCGGACGAAATCACGCCGGAATGGCTAAACGCAGTCCTGGATGACGCGGTCACAGGCGGCGCGCAAGTCTCTTCGATTGAGAAGGAGATCATCGGGCAGGGGGCTGGCTTCCTTGGCGAGCTATCTCGCCTCACTCTCGCCTACGATCGCGAATCCCCCTCCGCTCCGCCCGCGATCATCGCCAAGCTGCCGACGCAGGACGAGCCGGTGCGTAGCTTGGCACAACTGATCAACGTCTACGAGCGCGAGGTCCGCTTCTACGAGCAGATCGCGGACGAGACGCCCATCCGGACGCCGAGATGCTACTTCAGCCACGCGGACGGCGCCAACGGCGACTACGTGCTGTTGCTGGAAGACCTGGCGCCGGGCAGAGTAGGCGACCAGATTGCCACCTGCTCCATTGAGGAGGCGAAGACGGCGTTACGGGCGCTGGCTGGACTGCACGCGAAGTGGTGGGATAGTCCGCGCCTGGGAGACTTCCCGTGGATGCCGGGGACGGACGATCCCGCGCTCATCGGCTTGCTGTCGATGCTGTACCAGCAATCGTGGCCCGTGTTCGCCGAACGCTACGGAGATCAGGTGCCCGCCGAGATTCTGAGGGCCGGCGAGCGGTTCGGCAAGAGCCTGCCCGCGCTGGCGGACGAAGCAAATACGAGACCTCTGACGATTACGCACACGGACTACCGGCTCGACAACATGTTCTTCGAACTGGGGGACGGCAGTCCGTTCGCGGTGATCGACTGGCAACTAGCCCAGCGCGGGAGTGGCCTGATGGACGTCACGTACTTCCTGGCAGGAAACCTCACGCCGGACGTGCGGCGCGAGCACCAGGACGACTTGGTGCGCGTCTATTATGATGCGCTTGTCAAAGGTGGCGTTGAAGGGTACGAGTTTGAGTCGTGCGCTGAGGATTATCATCGCGCGGCGCTGTTCCTGTTCATCTTCACCGTGACCGAACAAGAGAACTTGAACATCGAGGACTATAACGAGCGCGCGCAAGAACTGATCGAAACGATCCTCCATCGCTACATGACGGCGATCCTTGACCTCAACGCGGCGGAGTTCCTGCCGGAGTAGGCACGTGTGCTAGCGGGACTCCTTCAAAGGGAGGGCGAGTCATGGCCGTCGACATCAGCGCGG
This sequence comes from Chloroflexota bacterium, assembly GCA_003228685.1. GTDB lineage: Bacteria > Chloroflexota > Dehalococcoidia > DSTF01 > RBG-16-68-14 > SZUA-185. Next base: position 33,639 of record QIFC01000095.1, on the reverse strand, counting down.
AGATCGTGATCAACAGGCCTCGCAACGAGGTCGCGGCGTTCGCGTCAGACCCGGGCAACGACCCGGCATGGATCGGCGGCATCGTCGAAGCGAAGACGCTGACCGGTCCGCCCTTCGGCAAAGGCGCGAAGGTCGCGCGGGTGGCGTCGTTCCTGGGCAGGCGGATGGAGTACGAACCGGAGGTGGTGGAGTACGAGCCGAACTCGCTGGTAGCGATGAAGGCCGATTCGCCGTTCCCGATGACGATCCGTTACACGTTTGCAGGTGCGGGGCGGGGCGGCACCAAGATGACGATACTGGTGCAGGGCGGTGGCACTGGTTTCTACAGCGTCGCGGCACCCTTGCTGGCGATGATGGTAAGGCGGAACGTCTCGCAGGACCTGAAACGGCTGAAGCGGATGCTGGAATCTGAAGCGGCTCACTGAAGCTGCTATCCTGATCGGGAACCAAACCGGACGCTAGGAGGCACCATGGCAGAAGAGGCTAAAGCACCGCGCATCGTCATCCAGGAGAACGGGCCGTACGAGGTGACCGGGGAGCCGGTCCTGACGAAGCGGGCGCAGTCGGAGAGTATCCACGGCGAGCCGCTGGATTGGGACCTGGTCGCTTCGGAGGACGCGGACTACAAGCGGCGGAAGCGCTACCTACTCTGTCGCTGCGGCCAGTCGAACGCGAAGCCGTACTGCGATGGCACGCACGAGAAGATCGACTTCGATGGGACGCTGACGGCGAGCCGGGAGCCCGGCCCTCGAAACCTGACCGAAGGTGTCGGCATCTCGGTGAATGACGACCCGACGCTGTGCGAGCAGGCCGGCTTCTGCGGCACGCGCTACACGAACGTCTGGGCGATGATGGAGAAGACCAGCGATCCTGAGGTCCGTGAGCGAGCGCGACGAATGATCGTGAACTGCCCGTCGGGCAAGCTGGCGTTCGGGCCGGGGTACGAGCATATGGAGCCTGAGTACGAGCCGTCGGTCGCGACGGTCAAGGACGGGCCGTTGTGGGTGCGCGGCGGCATCGAGATGGAGACCGCCGACGGCCAGGCCTACGAGAGGCTAAATCGGATGACCCTTTGCCGTTGTGGCCGTTCCGACAACAAGCCATATTGCGACGGCGCCCACAAGAACGCGGGGTTTCAGGCCGACTGACGCCGCCGTGGCGGCGTCTTGCAGTTTCTTCGAAACTGCCTCAGGCCGGGAGGCAGCGCCTTTTGGTAGCCTAGTTGCTCTCTTCCTCATCCCCCAGCCAGCCTGGGTTGGTGACCGTCAGTTTGTCGCGAATCGTCTGGCGCACGTGCGGCAAGATCGCATCGCGGAAGTCGCCGCCGCCATCGGCGGCGCCGGTGCGGATTCGCTCCGATAGCTCTTCGTTGCGTTGTGCGAGGACGAGCCGGAGGGCGTTGCGATCTCTGGGCCGCGGCGCTTCCCCGAGGAGCGCGTCGAGCGACTCCCACTCGCTCGCGAGTTGTGCCTCCTCGTGCTCCAGTTCGCGGCGGACGATCCGGATCACGTTAGCGGCCACGCGGCCGTGGAAGCGCTGAGCGCCCTCTCCTTTGGCAACGACCTCGTCGTCGAGGAAGCCCTCGACGGCGGCGAGCAGTTCGTCGTAGTTCGGGCGGTCCTGCACTAGTTCTCCTCCATGAGGTTCAGCAACTCCCACTCTGTCTCAGCGATCCGGCGGCCGATGCTGGCGAGCTCCACGCTAGGGCTGTGGCCGTCGATGTAGGTCTTCGCCTGGATGATGCAGCTCACCCCCCAACGCAAGTTACCGAACGCTTCCCAGAAGCGAATCGCGTCGACATCGACAGTTGGGCCGCCGGCTGCCTGGTAGGCGGTGTAGAATTCGTCGCGTTGGCCGAGGCCGCCGACGGGTCGGTCGTCGTTGCCGAAGCGCCACGAGCGGACGCAGAGCCAGCCGATGTCCTCCATCGGATCGCCCACGTGGGCCAGCTCCCAATCGAGGATGGCGCGCGCGCCCTCCGGTCCGCACATCAGGTTGCCCATGCGATAGTCGCCGTGGACGAGCACACGAGCGTCCGAGTTAGGTGCTTGCTGTCGCAGCCAGCGGAACGCTAGCTCGAAGACGGGGTGCGGGTCTGGCGTAACGGCGCGATACACCTGCTCGTACCGTTCGATTTCGTGTTCCGCCGGCGACTGGTCCTCCGCCGGGGCGGGCAGGACGTCAAGGCCGTGCGGCTCGATCGGCACGGAGTGGATCTTGGCGAGGATCTCGCCGAGCTGGCGTGGGAGTGCGTCGCGGGCCTCCGCGTACTCGTCGTCGCGGAGGAGCCGGCGCGGGATCGTCTCGCCTTCGACGAGCTCCATGAGGAAAAAGGGCATGCCTAGCGATGCGTCGCCGCGCGCGTGCACGGTGGGCACCGGCACACCTGTCGCGCCGGCGGCCTTCAGCAGCAGGTACTCGAGGTCATCGTTCCGCGGCTGGAGGCGGCGAGGGTCCGCGCGCATGACGAGTGGCACATCACGCTGCCCGCCAGTGTTCTCGATCTTGGCGTCGAAGGCCCAGGTCTGTTTGGAGGCACCGCCGGTGAGGCGGCGGAGGTTGGAGATCTGAACGGAGCGGGCGTCGTGCGTCCGCGTGAGGAAGGCCTCCAGCTTCTTGCGAAGGTCATCGGGTGTTAGTGCCATGAGTTCATCGCCGGTTTATGGGCCGCCTTGACGGCTTCGCCCAACGTAACTCTCTGATGGGCTAGATTCCTCGCTTCGCTCGGAATGACAGAACCTTCGCTCGGAACTACAGGAGGCTGGCATGGAATGACGAGCGATCTCTGGCAACGCTGAGAAAGCGCGCGCTATTCGACCTGATCCAAATACTCGGAGATGCCGTAAGCGGTGCGGCCTTCGCAGCGGTATTCGGTCATGCCCTCGCCGATGTGGGTGACCATGCCGGCCCGACGGTTGCGCAGCGGAATGAAGCCCTTTACCGTGCCCTCGAGAACGAGGTCGTCGCCGCCCTCAAGCTTGAGGTCGGCCCTCATGCTCTTGTGGAACAGCGTATCGGGAACGTACTCGGATTCGATGTTGAAGCTGACGATCCGCTCGAACTTGTCACCGTCGCGGACGACGCAGCCGTTCTGGCGGCTCACGCCCTTCTCCGGCGAGACCTGGGAGACCATCAGGCCGAGGTCTGGGCCGAACGTGCAGGTGAGCCAGCGATAGGAATGGAGCGCCTGCCAGTAGCGCGGGCCCCAGGAGTGGTCGCGGAGGCCCGTGCCATCGATCTGGACGGTCTCGCCGTCGATCGTCAGCGTGCCGGTGGCCTTCATGTGCTGCTCGTAGTGGGCTTTGGCGAACTGTTGCTCAGGCGATTCGTTCGCCTGCTCCCGGGCCGCGAAGCCGTAGACGGGGCCGACGGCTTCTTGGATGAGGTCGAGTTCGATCTTCTTGTGCGGGTTGTCGCGAAAAGCGGTGCCGGGGTCTGCCATCTGCTCGGGCTTCGTGAGGAAGACCGCGCCGCCCTTGTACGTGGTGTGGTGCTTCTCCAAGGGCTCGATGACCTCGAAGCGCATGCCGGCGGCGTCCATCGAGTCGTTGTTGTCGATGTGGGGTTTGGCGTAGTTGAAGAGCACTTCTCCGGTGGGCAGGTAGAGGCAGAGCGTTACTTCGGCGTTTCCTTCATTGGCGCGATTACCGCAGCGCATGAAGCCGCCGTAGCCGTTCGACTGGTCGAAGAAGTTAAAGTACATGCTCTCGTTGAAGTTCTCTTCGGGACCCAACTCGTGGGTGTAGTCATCCTGCGGTTCGATGTTGCCGAAGACTTTGGTCATGAAGGTGCCTCCTTGGCGCATCTGACGTGCGCCAGAGTATAGCATGCAGACTGGTGCGTTTATAGGCTGCTAGGATGGCAGGAATGAAGTCCGAACTTTCAAACGAAGAAGCGCGACGTATATCGCTGGCGGCGCAAGGCTTTGCAGACGCGCGACCGAAGGGCCGCGTCGACATTCGTGCGCTGCGGCGCGTGATCGGCCGCGTGGGCCTGCTGCAGATCGACTCGGTCAACGTCCTGGTTCGGGCGCACTATATGCCGCTGTACTCGCGACTCGGGCCGTATCCGCGAGGCCTCCTCGACGACGCTGTCTACAAGCGGCGTGAGCTGTTCGAAGCGTGGGCGCACGTGGCCTCGCTGGTGCCTATCGATTGCTACCCGCTGCTCAGACACCAGATGCACTCCAACGTGCCCCAGTGGCGTCACTTTCGCCGCTGGGCGGAGGCCAACAACGAGTATGTGGATGCGGTGTTAGACGAGGTGAGGGAGCGCGGCCCGCTGAGCGCCAAGGACCTAGAGGACCCGGGGCAGCGGCGCGGCACGTGGTGGATGCGGTCGAAAGGAAAGCAAGCTCTGGAGTGGCACTTCCGCTGCGGGAACTTGATGGCGCACAGCCGGCCTAACTTCGAGCGTGTGTATGACGTGACCGATCGTGTGTTGCCGGCGGACGTCTTGGAGCAAGAGCCGGCGCCCGAGCGAGAGGCGCAGCGCGAGTTCCTGATGCGGGCCGCGCGGTCGCATGGCGTCGGCACGTCGAAAGACCTCGCTGACTACTATAGGCTGCCCATCATGCGTAGTCGCGAACTGCTCCACGAGTTGGTCGAAGAAGGCGCACTGCGCGAGGTCTCGGTCGAGGGCTGGAGAGACCCGGCGTACCTGCACCCTGAGGCGGAGTCGCCGAGGCGGATCGAGGCGCGGGCACTCCTGACGCCGTTCGATCCAGTCATCTGGGAGCGCAGCCGTGCTCAGAGGCTGTTCAACTTCAAATACCAGATCGAGATCTACGTCCCGGAGAAGAAGCGCCAGTACGGCTACTACGTGCTGCCGTTCCTGCTGGACGGCGAACTGGTCGGGCGCGTCGACCTGAAGGCGGACCGCAAGGCCGGCAAGCTGCATGCGAAGGGCGCGTTCATCGAGGAAGGACAGGACGAACGACGCGTGGCCGGGGAGCTGGCCGAGGAACTGCGCGCGATGGCGGACTGGCTGGAGCTGGACGGCGTGCGGATTGGGCGTCGAGGGAACCTCTCGGGAAAACTGCGGGCGGCGCTGGCGCTAGCGCGGGCTTAGTACGCGGCCGCGGACTGTCCGTTCAGGCCGCCGAGTTCACGCATTGCGGCCTCAAGCTTGGCGGTGCCTTCCGGAACCGATTCGACACCCTCCAGTGAGATCGGGGCGCCGAGCCGCACATTGACGGGGCCGGGCGTGGGCGTGGTGCTGCCGCGCGGCATGATCGCTTCCAGGCCCTCCAGAAACACTGGGATGACCGGCACCTTGCCCTGCATCGCCATGATGGTGGGTCCGTGGTGGAAGCGCTTGATGCGTCCGGTCTTGGCCCGGCCGCCCTCCGGATAGATCAAGATCGACCAGCCCTGTTCGAGTAGCTCCATGGGATAGTCGAGGGCCTTCTTGCCGCCGCCCCTGGCTATCGGGAAGGTGTTCCAGAACAGGGACCACCACCACGTGCGCTTCTTGCTTGTGCGATAGAAACGATCCGCGGCGGCAGCTATGGCCGTGCGTTCGCGGAGTTCCGCGGGCAGAGCTGTCATGACGACCGGCGTGTCGAAGTGAGAAGTGTGGTTGGCGATAATCAACGCTGGCCCACGCACGCCCTTGAGGGACCCCGCGCCCGTGGTGGTAAACGGCCTGGCGATCTCTTGGACGTGACGGGTCATCACCCAGTGGCGGCCGACCTTGCGAGCCGCCCGCGCCCAGAGCTGCGTTTGCCAAGCGTGCGGCTCCGTGCGATACGACTTGATCTGGAGCAGAGCGCTGAAGCGATCGAGCGGGATGGCGGGATGCATTTCGAGGCGCACCGTGCCGAGGCTGCTGATCTCTGTGGAGATACAGGCGGCTGTCTCGTTATCCGGGGCTTCCGCGAACGTGATGAAATCGTGATCGTCGCCGAGGACTCGATAGTGCTGGACCACGCGGGCGCCCAGCTTCCGGATTGCCGCGTCTATTTCTGTTAGCCGCGCTGGGTCCTGATGTACTGACTTGCGGCCCGCACCGGTCAGCTTCGTGAACACGACGAACGTGCTGAGGTTGCGGACAGCGTCCAGGAGATGGCGCTGCGGGGTCGTATCGGCGGGGACGGTGGCGAGCGTTTTAAGCCGGATCGTTCCGCGCGAACTGAGGTCGACGGAGATGTTGGTGATGGTCTGGTTGTCGGGCGCTTCGACGACGTTGATGAAGTCGTACTCACCAAGGAGGGCGAACTGCCGCGTCACGCGCGCGCCCATCTGCTCGATTTCGCCGTTGACTTCTTGCAGACGCTCGGGCCGCTCCTTAAGCGTCCTGCGGCCCTCGTTGGTCAACCTGCTGAGCATGATGTAGGTGCCCATAACTGGGCCTTATCTTAGATCATGCTGCGCAACGTTGCACGTTGGAGACATAGCAGTCGTAACAATTCGGTAATGAACCTAGCGATCTCACGCCCGTATACTGCTGGTAGCAGGTTGTGACGACGACCGGGCGGACATGATCCAGATCACAGTGGCCCGCGCTGGAGCGAGCGAAGAATGTTCTGTGGATCGATCATCTGATAGTTGGAGGGCTCCATGAAGAGTGATGCTCGCGTATTCAAATTGCGATCGTGGTTGTTGGCCGGAGTCGCCCTTATGGCGTTTGCGTTGATCGCGGCGGCATGTTCGAGCGACAGTGGTAACGAGGGCGACGGCGGGGACGAGGGCCCGGCCGATCTCCTTTTCCTGTACTCGGGGGCAGACGACCTGGGCGGCGAGGAGGTCACCCTCTCTGAAGTGTTGCAGTTGGGCAAGCCTGTGGTCCTGAACTTCTGGGCGGGTCTCTGTCCGCCGTGCAGGGACGAGATGCCCGACTTTCAGGAGGTGCATAGCGAACGCCAGGATGAATTCTTGATGCTTGGCGTAGACGTGGGCCGGTTTACGCAACTGGGCTCCCAGAGCGACGCCGAGGACTTGCTTGAGGAGCTAGGGATTACTTACCCGACCGCGTACGTTAAGAGCGATGCTCTGATGCGAGAGTACAACGTCTTTGCTATGCCAACAACGGTCTTCCTCACAGCAGACGGCGACATCGTGAGCCAAAAGGGCGGGTTCATGACCGGCGATGAGGTGCGCGAACGCGTACAAGACATGATCGATGCGTCTGAGTAACACTGCCCAAGGCTGGCGCGAACCTGCGGGCGCGTTTAGGACGACCATTCTTCCCGCAGGCGCGACGCTGCTTGTCCTAGCCGTTGCGATCATCGGCAGTGTGATTACGGGCACGACCACGAGCGCCGTGACCCTGGAGGTCGAAGGAGCGTCGTCTTCGGCCAGTGGCATACTGGGAGACGTTAGCCTTCTGTTGCCGCTGGGGTTCGCGTTTAGCGCCGGGATGGTATCGGCCGTGAACCCGTGCGGGTTCACGATGCTGCCGGCGTATCTTGGGTTGTATCTCGGGACGAGTGCCGACGCCGCCGCGACGTCGAGAGCGAATCCAGCGGCCGGCCAACTGCGTCAGGCATTGATCGTCGGTCTGAGCATGACGGCGGGATTCATCCTGCTGTTCGCAGGCGTCGGCCTCTCGATCGGCAGCGGCGCGCGGTTCCTGGTCGACTACTTCCCGTGGATCGGCTTGGGGATTGGTGTGCTGCTGGCGGTCGCGGGCGGTTGGCTGATCCGCGGCGGAACGCCGTACAGCGCGCTGGGCGAACGCCTGGCCGCCCGCATCGGCGACCCGACGCGAACCGACGTACGCGGCTATTTCCTGTTCGGGCTGAGCTACGGCACGGCCTCGTTGAGCTGCACGTTGCCGATCTTCATCACGGTAATCGGCGGCTCGATCGCGATCGCGGACTTCCTGCCGTCCGTCTGGCAGTTCGTGCTGTACGGGCTGGGCATGGGGTCGGTGATCCTTGCGTTGACGCTGAGCTTGGCGGTGTTCAAGGCCGCGCTTCTCGCATGGCTCAGGAACGCGATGGTCTACGTCCAGCCGGTGAGCGCGGTGTTGATGCTGGCGGCGGGCGGGTTCATCGTCTACTACTGGCTGACGTTCGGCCAGCTGCTGGATGACTTTTAGCCACAACGTGGGCCCCACCAGACACATCACGTCATCGTCTCAGTCGCGGACGACGTGACGCCCCAGCTCCAGTTCGTTGCGGAGGCCACCTAGGCCGCGGCGAACAGTGTCTAGGTGTCGAGGACTGCTAACAGCTTCTTCGGCGCCGCCGTGCGGTACGCGTCCTCCACGATCGCGGCGATCTGTCCCCAATTGGCGTCGCCATCTAGGTACATGCCGATCCAGCCTCGATCACCAACGTATGGCGGCTTGAAGAACGAGTCGTCGAGCGAGCCGAGGAGCGCGTCCTGCGCACCAGGACCGGCGTTGCACCACATGGTGGTGCGGCCTTCTTTGTCGGCGTTCGAGAACTTGACGAACATCTTTTCGTTGACGCGGAACGTGGGATCGCCCCAGGCTTCCTTCTCCGTAGCTCCCGGGAGCGCAAGGCAGATCTCGCGCAGATGATCGATGGGTACGCGCTGTGGCATCGGGGAGCAGTATAGCTAGACGAGAGTTGTGGCGATCTAACCCCGTAGCGTTGGGTCCTCGAGCGCGTAGTCGATGACGATCTCGGTAGCGGAAGCCGAATCGTCCACGGTGATCGTAAGCGCAAGGTCCAGTTCGGCGATGACACAGATCGCTTCGTCGCCGGTGCGACAGTAGAAGACGGGTCCTTGCGCCGTGAGGATGGCATCTCCGGTACTGACATCGACCGGTAGGATCAGTTCGATCTCCACGTCGTCAGTCTCCCAGTTCACGACCTTGGTCTCGAAGTCGAGCGCGGGAGGATTGGAACTCGCCAACGCTAGCTCTGACGGCGCGAGACTGTTTAGTTTGTAGCCCGGGGGTGTCGTGAGGTGGATTCGCAGCTCGTTCGTATCCGGCGCGACAGTCTGGGCGGGCAACGAGATGCGGATCGTGTCACCGCCCTGGCTTTCGGCGACGACGCTGAGGTTGCTCAGCGCCAGTGTTGAGACCTCGTTCGTCCGGAGATCGAACGCGCGGATAACGTGGTTGTTAGAGTCGGCGAAGTAGAGGAGGTTACCAGCCCGGCTCAAGCCGTTCGGCTCACTGAGGAGTGTTTCGCGGCCGGCTCCATCTAGAAATCCTGCTTCGTCGCCGCCGGCAACCGTGACGACCGCAGCCCCGACCGGGTCGACCGTGCGGAGCTTGTGGTTGTAGGTGTCTGAGACGTAGAGCGCGCCATCCACGTAGGCGATGCCCTGCGGATGCTCAAGAAGTGCGGTCGTGCTCGTGCCGTCGGCGTCGCCGAAATCGAACAGGCCAGTGCCGACGAGCGTCCTGACCTCGCCATCGCCTTCAATGGGCACCATGCGCACCGAGCTGGACTCTGGATCGACCCAATAGAGGTTGGTACCGTCGAACGTGAGGCCGCTGGGCTGTGCGAGTGTGGCCTGGAGCCGTGGTCCGTCATCGGTCGATTCGGCGCCGCTTCCGGCGAAGACGCTGATCTGGTTCGTGTTGGTGTCGAGCGACCAGAGCTGGTGCGTCCCGGCCATGGCGATATAGAGGATGCCCTCATGCAGGACGAGCCCCCACGGAGAAGCGAGAGCTGTATCGACACCGAGCGCGTCAACGCCGGGCTGCGAGAAGGCGCGCTCGCCAGTGCCAGCCAGCGTTTCGACGGTGCCGTCGGCGAGGTTGGCGAGGCGTAACAGGTGGTTGCGAGTGTCTGAGATGTAGAGCAGGTTGCCATCCGGAGAGAGGGCGAGGCCCGCCGGTTGGTTGAAACTGGCTTCGTCGAACGAGCCATCCTCCATGCCCTCGACGCCGGAGCCGATGGCGGTCCGCAGCTCGCCGTCGAGCCCCGAAATGAGGATGCGGTTGTGGCCGGCATCGACGATGAAGAGGCGCTCGCCCGCCTCGTCGGCGAGGACGGTCGAGGGGAAGGAGAGTACGGCAGATGTGACGGCAGCCGCCTCTAGATCGAGGTCGATAGGTGTGCGGTCGATGAGGCGCTCTTCGTCGAAGTCTGCGACGAGCTGCTCGATGGCGGGCTGAAAGGCGTCGTAGACGCCTTCGCCGGCACGGCTACCAACGATTCGTCCGTTGGGGTCGACGAGAACAATCGTAGGCCAAGCGTTGGCGCGGTACAGCGACCAGATGATGAAGTCCGGGTCGTTGACTACGGGGTGCTCCAGACCATAGCGCTGGAGCGCCTGCAGTACGCTGCTGTCCTCCTGCTCTCGGTCATACTTGCCGGAGTGGACTCCGATGACGACGAGCGCGTCTCCGTACTCTTCTTCCAGCCGCGTGAGGTCCGGGACGATCTGCTGGCAGTTGATGCAGCCGGACGTCCAGAAGTCCAGCAAGACGACCTTGCCGCGCAGCGCTTCGATCGTGAGCGGGCTGCCGACGTTGAACCAAGTGTGGCCGCCGGGGAACTCGGGAGCCTCCGGGAGCGTGTCAGAGATGGTGACGTAGCTGTCTTCGTCCGACTCGTCGAGCGGCGTTTCTAGCTGGGGGCTGGAGCCGCTACACGCAGCGGCGAGCAGGGCCAGAGCGCTCAGTGCGAAGAGCGAGATACGCATGTGCTAACGGTATCAAAGAGACCTTACGATTCCGTAACATGCGATACGGTGCCAGCCGGCGCAGGCGGCGATGCGCAGGCTACTTCGCGGTCGTGTGCGCGACGTATGTCTGGGCCGCGATCTTTCCGTTCCGGACGGTAAATGTGTCAGTGCCCAAATTATAGACGTTGTCCGCCGTGTCGGCACTCCACGCGATGAAGGCCGTTTCACCATCGACCGCAACGTGGTCCATGGTGAACGACATGCCGGGCTTGGCGAATTCTGCGAAGAGGGCAGAGAAGAAGGACGACATCTCATCACGCGTGCGGTGGATGCCGTCCGTGGTGATGATGACTGAGTTTTCGTCGTAGTCTTCGAGGATCGCTTCGAGGTCGCCGCCGCCGAAAGCGGCCAGGTGATGGTCGAGTACTTCCTGCGTTGAGCCAGCCAAATTCGTTCTCCTTCGTGTGTCGAGGCTAATGGATACGCTTAGTGTAGCGTATCGCCCATCGCGCCCGTGTGTCGGTGCACACACGGAGGCCCGGCCGAAAGGGGAGGGGGCCGGGCCTCTGTGTGTGGTTGGCGGAGCGATTACTTGCCGATTAAGCCTGCGACTTTCTGGAGGACGATCGTGGCGTCGACAGCGTCGATGTGACCGTCCTGATTCGCGTCGGCGAGTTCAGGGCAGGGCACTTCATCGATCATTTCTGCGCTGTACTGCAAGATCCAGGAGGCGTCCAGCGACGTTAGTTCGTCGCCGCAGTCCGCGTCACCGAGCAGTTTTTCGTGCTTCTCGATGCAGTAAATCTCACCATGTTTCACTTCGGCCTCGATAGGCAGCGGGCCGCCGAGCGTGCCGTCCGCGAGTACGTTGATGTCGAGTTCTAGGCCGGACTGGCCTTCACCCTTGCAGGTGAACCACAACGACCCAAGCACGAACTCGCCCTTCAGGCCCTCGGCTCTGCTGCCGGTGATGCGAGCAGCGTTGCCGGCGAACTCCGGGTTGCAGATGCCGCCGTGCTCGGTGCCGCACTCTACCAGGTTGACGAGGTCGGCGTTGTAGTAGATATCGATCGTCCAGGCGCCGAGGCCCGGCTCGTCGAAGAAGTCACCGTACAGGACGACCTTGCCTTCATCATCAAGATTCAGCTCAAGTGAAGTGACAGCGATCTTCGGTCCTTCAGCCTGCGCGGGGGTGGCCGAAAACAGCCCCATCGCGAGGGTCGCCATCGCCGCGAGGGCTAACGCCAAAACAGTCTTGTTAGCTAGGATTCCTCTCAATCGAATGCTCCTCTCGTCTTCTCTTCTCGTGAGCGACGCCTGCCCGGCCTTGGAAAGACCTGCGAGCGCGACTCTGAGAACAGTATCGACTGAGATACGAAAAGGTGTTGCGATTCAAGCCGCCGTTTGCCGGCTCTTGAGGCTCGCGAAGGGGCTATTGCGGGAATGCGTCCCAATCGATCGGCTGAGAGATGTCGAGCGTTCGAGTGACTCCCGGCATGGGGTACTTGAGACCGGTGGCGCAGTTGAAGAGGACGGCCTGATCCGTGTCGGAGATGAGGCCGTCCTGGAGAGACTTCTCGTACGCGGCGTAGGTCGCGGCGCCTTCCGGGCAGAGCAAGAGGCCGTGTTCGCGGGCGACGCGCTCTTGCGCATCGATGATCGCGCCGTCTGACACGGCGATCGCGTAGCCGCTGCTCTCGCGGATGGCCTGCAAGATGAGGAAGTCGCCGATGGCGGAAGGCACGCGGATCCCGGCGGCGATCGTGTGGGCGTCCGGCCACCGCTCAGCATGATCGGCGCCGTCCTCGAACGCCTTGACCATGGGCGCACAGCCCTCGGCCTGGACAGCGACCATGCGGGGCAGCTTGCCTTCGATCCAGCCGATCTCCCGCAACTCGGCGAACGCCTTCCACATGCCAATGAGGCCGGTCCCGCCCCCCGTCGGATAGAAGATCACATCTGGGAGCCGCCAGCCAAGCTGTTCGGCCAGCTCCAGGCCCATGGTCTTCTTCCCTTCGATGCGATAGGGCTCCTTGAGCGTGGACATGTCGAACCAACCCATGCGCTCTTTGCCTTCGCCGACGATGCGGCCGCAGTCGTCGATCAGCGCGTCGACGCGCCAGACGTGGGCGCCTTGGTACGCGATCTCGCGGACGTTGATCTCGGGCGTGTCGCTGGGGCAGAAGACGTAGGACTCGATGCCGGCGCTGCTGGCATAGGCGGCGAGCGCGGCGCCGGCGTTGCCGTTCGTGGGCATCGCGGCGCTGGTGATGCCCAGCTCTTTCGCCATGCTGACGGCGACGGTAATGCCGCGCGCCTTAAAGGAGCCCGTGGGCAGGCGGCCTTCGTCCTTGATGAGCACGCTGGAGCCGACCGGAAGGAGCGGTGTCATCGGTTCGCCGAGCGAGACGATATCGTTGGCCCGCCGGATGGGGAGGAACTCGCGATAGCGCCAGAGGTCGGGCGGCCGCGCGGCCAGCGTTTCCTTGTCGAGCGCGGCCGCGAGCGCTCCCAAGTCGTAACGAACGAGGAGGGGCTTTCCGGCGTCGGAGAGATTGTGGAGCCGATCGGCAGGGTAGTGCTCGCCAGTCGCGCTGCACTCGAGGTGCGTGACGAAGGTTGGCCGCTCCTCTGTGAGGTTCTGTGAGTAGAGATTGGTCAAGTTGTCAGAGCGTGGTGATGGGGCGGCACTGGAGGAGGTAGAGCGTGCCCTGCGCGACCGCGCACTCGATGTCGACGGGGTACGATGTCGCCTTCTCCAGTTTGATCGCCATCTGGGCCATCTCGATGGCCTGCTCCTCGTCCAGCGCGGGTTCTTCGCTGAGCAGCTTGGGCACGGGTACCTCCTTCGTGCCTTCGGGGATCATCACCGTCATCTGCTCTTTCTTCGCGATCTGGCGCGATACGAGCGACAAGTCCGACTTCCGGACGACGTACGTGTCTGGCGTGACGGTGCCGCCGACGAGGCTTTCGCCAAGTCCCCAGCTTGCGTTGATGACCAGTTCATCCGGGCTTTTGTTGATCGGATTCTGGCTGAAGATGATCGCCGAGACGTCGGACGCGACGAGTTGTTGGACGAGGATGCCTATCTTTACGTCTTCGACGGAGATGCCCTGCTGCTCGCGATAAGCAAGCGCCGCGGGTGAGATCGCGGAGTCACGGCAGCGGGTCACCGCCTCTAGGACCGCATCGTGTCCGCGGACGTTGAGGTAGGTGTCATGCTGGCCCGCAAAGGAGGCGTCGGCGGCGTCTTCATCTATCGCCGAAGAGCGCACGGCGACGCTGACGGCTTCCTCGCCGGCCTCCTCGGCAAGCCTGGAGTAGGCCGCGCGGATCGATTCTACGATGGCTTGCGGTAGGCGTTCGGCGCTACCGTTCGCGTCTAGCGCAGGTATCGCGAAGCCGGGCGGCACGGTATGAAGGGCCGCCAGCCGGCTAAGGCTGGCGGCCTTGCCTCCGACTACGTGCGTGTGGTGGCAGTCTTCGTGGCCGAGCCAGTGAACGTCGGTCATGGTCGTCCTCCGCGCGAGAGTACCGCTTGCGCAATGTAACACGCCTGAGTTACGTGCTACAATCGCTGTCAACCCGGCATAACGAGCTGGTAAAGACATATGCGTATCTCGCAACGGGAAGGAAGCTAAGTTGGCCACAGTGCAGAAGGACGCGCCGGCGTCGATTCAGGCGCCACCAGAATTTCCAGTGACGTGGGAGAAGCCCGAGTTCGCGGGCATGCTCTGGAACCAGGACAGGATGCACTTTCCAGAGCCCTCGCCGCCGATGCAGATGGCGTTTGTGCAGTCATTCAACGAGGGTGTCAGGCGGGCAGCAGCCTTTTACGGGCTGCCGATCACAATGCAGTACACGCGGATCAATACGTACTTCTACAACGCCATGGCGCTCACGGTGACACCGGAGGAACTTGAGGCGGCGGGTGAGAAGGCTGCCGCGGCGGTTGGTGGAGGCATGGGGCGGCTCCAGGAGTGGTGGGACTCTGAGCTGCTCCCGGAGGTGAAGGAGCACCTCAGATGGTGGGAGGGCTTCGATCTGGAAGGGGCATCGATGCCTGACCTGCTCGCTCACCTGGACGAGACGCTGACGCGGCTCACGCGGCTCTGGGACATCCACTTCCTGGTGGCGTTTCCGTTCCTGGCGGGCCCAAGTCTGTTCGCAGACCTCTACGAAGACCTGTTCGCCGACAAGGGAACGCTCGGCGCCTACAAGCTGCTGCAGGGGTTTGGAAACAGGACAGTTGACGGTGGCCACGCGCTCTGGGAGTTGAGCAGGAAGGCTCTCCAGGACGAGAACGTAACGAGCGTGATTCACGAGAACGAAGCCACAGAGGTGACGAAGGCGCTTGAGCAGTCGGATGCCGGGAAGGCGCTGCTCGCCGAACTAGAGGAGTTCCTGGAAGAGTTCGGCCAACGCAGCGACCGTTTCGCGGACTTGAGCAGTCCTGGTTGGATTGAGAATCCAGTGACGGCGATCCAGAACGTCAAGAATTTCGTGACGGAGAGGGATCGCGACATGCCGTCGGAACTGGACGAGCTGGCGAAGGAGCGCGAAGCGTTGGTTGCTGAGGCGCGGGAGCAGCTTAAAGGCTACCCAGAGGCGGTCCGCGGGCAGTTCGAGTTCCTGCTCAAGGCGGCGCAGGCTGGTACCGTGATCCAGGAAGACCACAACTACTGGATCGACCAGCGCGCTTCGTATAAGGTCCGCCGCGTGATCCTGGAGTTCGGCAACCGGTTTGCGAACGCGGACATTGTCGACAACGCGGAGGACGTGTTCCTCCTGACGCTGGACGAGCTGCGAGCAGACGCGGACACGCTCTCCGGAGATCGACGCGCCGCTGTGAGTGAACGGCGCGCAGAGATGGAACATTTCGCGACGATCCGCCCGCCCGACGCGCTTGGTACGCCTCCCGCCTCACCGCCGCCGGACAACCCCCTGATGCGGGCGTTTGGGCGGTTCTCCGGTGAACCGCTGGCGCCCTCTGAGGAGCCGGGCGTAATCAATGGCAACCCCTGTTCGCCGGGCAAGGCGACTGGCACCGCGAGGGTCGTGATGTCGCTTGCGGAGGCCGACAAGTTGAAGCCAGGCGACGTGATGATTGCACCGGCAACCATGCCGGCCTGGACGCCGCTCTTCGCATCGATCGCCGCCGTCGTCACGGACGCGGGAGGCGTGCTGAGTCATGCAGGCATCGTTGCGCGGG
The DNA here is from genome assembly GCA_003228685.1 of Chloroflexota bacterium. Classification (GTDB taxonomy): domain Bacteria; phylum Chloroflexota; class Dehalococcoidia; order DSTF01; family RBG-16-68-14; genus SZUA-185. Next base: position 17,868 of record QIFC01000095.1, on the reverse strand, counting down.
AGTACAACATTCCGGCGGTACTCGGCACAGGCCGGGCGACGTCCGAGATCAAGGACGGGCAGCAGGTGGAGGTGGATGGTGACGCTGGAGTCGTTCGCGTCATCTCTTGATCTGAGCGCGAGCAAGACCGCTTGACCCTAGCACAGCCATCGCTGGAGCGCCGGCACTACCTCCTCCTGTTGGGGGTAGCGCTCGGTGGCATCCTGGCGCCACTCAACTCAACGATGATCGCGGTCGCGCTGCCGGAGCTGCGCGACGCGTTTGATATCAGCCACGGCACCATCGCTTGGCTCGTGTCCTCGTACTTGATCGCGATGGCGGTGGCGCAGCCTGTGGGTGGAAGGCTCAGCGATCAGCTCGGCCGAAAGCGGGTCTATCGCATTGGGCTCGTCGCATTCTTGGCGTGCTCGCTGGCGGCGGCGTTCGCGCCGAACTTCACAGTGCTCGTCGTCTTCCGGACGGGGCAGGCGCTTGCTGGCGCGGTCCTGATCCCGAACGGGATGGCGATGTTGCGCGAGAGCGTGCCCGTGCAATCGCTTGGCAGGATCAACGGACTCAACGGCGCGCTGATTGGCGTGTCGGCGGCGGCTGGGCCGCTGATCGGCGCGGGCCTCCTGGCGCTCGGCTCGTGGCGGCTCATATTTCTGGTGAACGTGCCCGTGGTGGCGATGGCGCTGTTGTTGCTGATCTGGCTCCCGTATGAGGACTCGCCTAGCGAAGAACAGCCTAAGATCGACCTGCGCGGCGCCGCGATCCTGGCCATGCTGCTCATTACGGTTACGTTCTTGCTCGTCTCGCTAAGGTCAGAGCCAAGCGCGCTCGCGTTGGGACTGGCAACGGGGCTGTTGGTGCTGTTTGGAGCAGGGTTTGTGTGGAGTCAGCTTACGGCTAACCTGCCAGTCGTCCAATGGCAGTTGTTCCGGCTGCGGTCGTTCGTCGGTGCGACCAGCCATGTCATGCTCTCGAACTTGGTGATGTATACAACGCTGTTGACGATCCCGTTCTTCATCCGCGAAGTCCAGGACGGGAGTCCGGCGCGTAGCGGACTGCTCCTCAGCGCGATGTCGATTCTAATGGTCGTGTTTGCGCCTGTTAGCGGGCGCGTCTCGGACGCAATTGGGAGACGCTGGCCCGCGTTGGCAGGTTCGATCTTCGCGCTGGGAGCGAGTCTGTTTCTGCTGGCAGGCCTGAATGAGGATGTGTCGTTCGCGTACCTCGCGGCCGGGCTGGCGCTGTTGGGGGTCGGATTCGGGTTGGGGTTTGGATCGGCGACGACGGCGGCGATCGAGTCGGCGCCGAGGGCGCTGGCCGGGTCGGCGGCCGGCACGAACTCAATGATGCGCTACATAGGTAGCATCTTGGGCGCTGGCATCCTTGCCGGTGTGCTGAGCACGGACGCGGGCGCTCTCCCGGGAATCGATACGTTCCGAGTGATCATGATCGTCGTAGCGGTGTTTGCGGCGCTCTCGGTCGTGTCCGCTTCGCAGATCCACCTGTTCCCCAAGGAGGAAGCGGTGGATTAGCGGGCGGTGCGGCCACGTGTGCGTATGCTAATATCGTTCGTTAGCATGCGATGCGCATCGTGTAATCAAGAGAACCCGAACGACGCGAAGTTTTGCAACTCCTGCGGAGCCGCGTTAGATTCGGCGTGTCCGAATTGTCAGCGCACGAATCCTAGCGGCAGCGCCTTCTGCAACGGCTGCGGCCAGTCGCTGACGGCTGGTGCATCGTCGCCGGGGCTGCCCGCTACGCCCAGCGCGACGCCTACGCCGGCGCCCGCGCAGGCCCTGCCTAGCTCGTTCGCTAACGGGCGCTACGCCGTCAAGGGCTTCCTGGGCGAGGGCGGCAAGAAGCGCGTCTACCTTGCGCGCGACTCCAAGCTGGAGCGGGACGTCGCAGTCGCCGTGATCAAGACGGAAGGCCTGGATGAAGTCGGCCTGAAGCGCATCCAGCGCGAGGCGCAGGCGATGGGCAGGTTGGGAGACCAAGCGAACATCGTCACGGTGTTCGATATCGGCGATGACAACGGGCAGCCGTACATCGTGAGCCAGCACATGGCAGGGGGCGACTTGGAAGCGCTGATCGCTCGTTCCGAAGAGCACCGGCTCCCGATCGCCAAGGCGCTCGAGATCGCGGAGCAGATCTGCGCAGCCCTCGATCATGCGCACGGCCAGTCCGTGATCCACCGCGACCTCAAGCCGGGCAACATCTGGCTCGCCGAGGACGGCTCGGCGAAGCTGGGCGACTTCGGGCTCGCGGTGGCGATCGACCGCTCGCGGCTGACGCGCGAAGGCATGATGGTCGGCACGACGTCCTATATGCCGCCCGAACAGGCGGTCGGCGGCGAGGTGACGCCGCGGTCAGACCTCTACTCGCTTGGCTGCGTGCTCTACGAAATGGTGACCGGCCGCGCGCCGTTCCAGGGCGACGACTCAGTCGCCGTGATCTCGCAGCACATCAACACCGCCCCAGTCGCGCCTTCCTGGCACAACCCGGAAGTGCCGAAGGCGTTAGAGCTGCTGATCCAGCAGCTCCTGGCGAAGCCTCCCGAGGAGCGTCCAGCAGACGCGAAGACCGTCGCTGAGGAGCTGCGAGCGATCCGCGAGCGCAGCACCGTTGAGTCGGTTGCCGAAACGCAATCGTCGAGCGCAGACATCCAGGGGCTCAACTGGGGGCAGTTCGTCGGGCGGCGGCAGGAGATGGACCAACTGAAGTCGGCGCTGGAGAGCGCTCTCTCCGGACAGGGCTCGTTGGCGATGCTCGTTGGCGAGCCCGGCATCGGTAAGACTCGCTTGGCTGAAGAGTTCTGCGTCTACGCGAGGCTGCGTGGCGCCAAGGTGCTGACAGGGCGCTGCTTCGAGGGCGAGGTCACGCTGCCATACAGGCCGTTCATCGAGGCGTTTCAGCAGTACATGCGCGGGCGTCCGGATGGCGAGCTGCGCGGTGAGTTGGGAGACGGCGCGCCCGAGGTCGCGAAGCTGGTCTCTGAAGTCCGGCAGCGTTTCCCGGACATCCCGGAAGCGCAGCCGCTGGAGGCGGAGGCCGAACGGCTGCGGTTGTATGAGAGCGTGACGGCGTTCATTAGGAACGCCGCCGAGGCCAACCCGATCGTACTCATGCTGGACGACATCCATTGGGCAGACAAGCCCTCACTGCTGCTGATGCGCTACTTGGCGCGATCGGTCTCGAACCAACGCGTCCTGATCTTGGGCGCCTATCGAGACGTAGAACTGGATAGAAAACATCCACTGTCGGAGGTGCTGGCAACGCTGCGGCAAGAGACGCCGTACCAGCGTGTGCTCCTGCGTGGCCTGCCGCAAGAGGACGTACTGGGCCTGCTGGAGTCGCTGGAATCGTCCGAAGAGGGCGCGGCCGGACGCCAAGCGCTGGCGGCGGCCCTCTACCAGGAGACCGAGGGCAACCCGTTCTTCATTCGGGAGGTCGTGAACCACCTAATAGAAGAAGGCAAGCTCGTGCATGAGGATGGCCATTGGACATCGCACGTGTCGACTGTCGAGGAGCTGGGCATCCCGGAAGGTGTGCGCGAAGTGGTCGGCAAGCGCTTGTCGCGGGTGAGCGATGCCTGCAACCGGATGATGACTCTCGCCTCGACGATGACGGGCGGCTTCACGTGGGAAGAGCTGAAGGCGATTGCGGACGTCGACGAGAACGAGCTTGTCGAGCTGGTCGAAGAGGCCCTCGCCACGCAGTTGATCGAAGAGCGTAAGGGCGACCGCGCGGGCACGTACGACTTCACGCACGCGCTGATCCGCCAGACGCTCTACGGTGAGCTGAGTACGCCGCGCCGGGTGATGCTCCACCGCCAGATCGGCAACGCGTTGGAGGCGTTCTACGGAGCGGGCGCGGAAGCGCACTTGTCAGAGCTGGCGCACCACTTCTACCAGGCCGCGCCGGGCGGCGACGTCGACAAGGCGATCGACTTCGCGAAGCGGGCCGGCGACAAGGCGGTCGAGCAGCTAGCGTACGAAGAGGCGGCTACGCATTTCGATCTGGCGCTGCAGGCGCTGGAGCTGAAGGACACAGCGGATGACCGTCAGCGTTACGAACTACTCATGGCTCTGGGCCAAGCATACTTTCGTTCCGACGTACCGGAGAAGGCGATGCAGGCCATCGAACGTGCGGTGAACTTGGCCGAGGATCTCGGAGAGCCCCAGCTACAGGGCAAGGCTGCGGTGGCATACCACCTCGCCGTGCAGCGCGGCCCGCAGGCCTTCACACAAGTCGAAACGCCGGTTCTTGAGCGGGCACTCGAGGCTTACGGCAGCGAGCCGACGGGCCTCCGCGCACGGCTCCTGGCGGCACTGTGCGATGCCCTCAGCGAGTTCGGAGACATTTCGGCTCAACGAGAGCGTCGGCTCAAGCTGGTCGCGGAGGCTCTGGAAGCCGCCGAACAGGTGGGCGATCTGGGGGCGCAGGTCGCAGTGCTTCGCGCCAAGCACCAGGCCATGGCCGGGCCACAACTCGCCGAGGAACGGCTTGTAGTTACCAAGCAGCTTCTCGAAACAGCGCAACGTTCTGAAAACAAGACGGATGTTGTATGGGCTCAGCTCTTTCTGATTGGCGATCTCGCCCAGCTTGGCCGGATGGACGACGTGAAGAGGGAGATAGCGGCGACGGTGGACCTGGCCGATGAGATGCGTGAGCCGTCGTTTAGCGCCTGGCGTCCGCTTTGGGACGCCATGCTGCTGATCCGCGAAGGCAGCTACGAAGAAGCGGAGCAACGGACGCTAGAGGTTGGTCCCATCGCGCAGCGCACCCAGCACCCGGGCTGGCTGGGCACGTTTGCGGCCCAGTTCTACGCGATCCGCTGGGCTCAGGGACGGTTGAGTGAGCTGGAGCAAGTCGTCCTTCAGCAACTTGAGGAGAATCCTGGCCTGCGGTCTTGGGAGGCGGCGCTGTCTGTCCTCTATCTGGACATCGATCAACCTGAACGAGCGCGGGAGTGGTTCGACCGCCTCGCGGCCGGAGACTTCGTCGATATCCCGCAGGACAGCAACTGGATGGTAACGCTGTTGCTGGCCGCTAACGCGGCGCACCGGCTGAAGGACGAACGGCGCGCGAAGCAGCTCTATGAGATCCTTGAACCGTACGGAGATCGCCAAATCACAGTTGGCTTTGCGTTTCTTTGTGATGGGTCGGGCGCGCTCGGGCTTGGCGAACTGGCCACCGCCATGCGGCGCTGGGACGATGCCGAGCGGCACTACGAAGCGGCGATTGCGTTCAACCGGAGCGTCAACACGCCTCCCTGGTTAGCACGCACGCAGTTCGTCTATGCCGAGATGCTCCATGAGCGAAACGAAACAGGCGACGACGAGAAAGCACAGGCGTTGGCAAACGAGGCGCTTGCGACCTTCGAGGAGCTTGGCATGGCGAAGTACGTCGAACGAGCGCTCGCGCTCAAGATGGAGCTGCAGGGGGTAGACTACGGCGACCTGAACACGTCGATCGAGGCCGTGTCGGTCGCCGTCCAGAGCGAACAGCCCGACCTGCGCACGCACGCCGCGCCTGATGGCACGGTGACGCTGCTGTTCACCGACATCGTCGGCTCGACGCCGCTCAACGAGCGGCTGGGAGACCAGCGCTGGATGGAGCTGCTGAAGGAGCACAATGGAATCGTGCGCGAGCGCGTGAGTGCGCATCAGGGCTACGAGGTGAAGACCGAAGGCGATGGCTTCATGCTGGCGTTCTCCAGCGCGCGGCGGGCCGTCGATTGCGCGATCGCGATCCAGCGCGCCTTCGCCGAGCGCAACGAAAACGCCGAGGAGAAGATTGCGGTGCGCGCCGGGCTGCACACCGGCGAGGCGATCCACGACTCCGGCGACTTCTACGGCAAGCACGTCAACCTGGCGGCCCGCATTGCGTCGCAGGCTACCGGAGGGCAGATCCTGACGTCCTCGCTTCTGAAGGAGCTTACAGACAGCGCCGGGGACATTGAGTTCGACGGCGGCAAAGAGATCGAGCTGAAGGGCCTGACCGGCACCCAACGCGTCTTCGCGATCGGCTGGTAGCTGTGGCTATCAAGGCCGGCGCGGCCGCACGAGCGCTCCACAAGCAGTTCGTCGCCGACCTAGAGAAGTCGGCCGGTCGCAAGCCGAGGGTCAAACGCCTGGTCGGGCATCCGGTGCCTGTCGAGGCATACGGACTGACAGCGGGGCGGACGCGCGACATCTTCGTCCGCCGCATCGGCGACGTGGCACCGCTCGATCTAGACGCCAGGCTGGAGCTGGCGAGGCTGCTGCTCGAGAGCCACTTCGAGGAGGAAGGCCACATTGCGCTCGGTGTGCTGCGCATGAGTGTCGATCAGCTAACTCCAGAGCACTTCGGAACGCTCGACGCATTGTTGGACGACTTCTGCACCTGGACGGAGGTCGACGATTTCGCAACGGGGAAGGGCGGCGTGACAGCGATCCTACTTTCGCGCTACCCAACCGAAACGATGAGGCTGCACGAAACGTGGAATTCGTCCGCGAACATGTGGAAGCGCCGCACGAGCGTCGTTACGTTCACGCGCAAGACAGCCTCCGATGGCGGCTATGTCAACGAGACGCTACGGTTCTGCGAGGCCCTGATGCACGACACCGAGGACCTAGTGCAGAAGAGTGTCGGCTGGGCGCTCAAGGATACGATCCGCGCTGGATCGGCGGCGAAGCGTCGCGTGCTGGCGCTGGTGAAGCGCATGCGTCGCGAAGGCCTGCCATCGACCATCACGCTGTACGCCATCCGCGACTTGAAAGGCGCGGAGCGCGCAGCGATCCTGAAGATCAAGCCCAAGAGAAGCTAGGAGGAAGCATGACTCGGAAGTTTAGGTTCGGTATCCAGATCTCCAACGCCGGTTCGGCCAAGGAGTGGGCGGAGAAGGCGAAGCAAATGGAGGACCTGGGGTACTCGTCGCTGTTCATCCCGGACCACTTCGGTGACCAACTGGCGCCGATCCCGGCGATGATGGCCGCCGCCGACGCAACATCGACGCTGCGCATTGGAACGCTCGTGTTGGACAACGACTATCGCCATCCGCTGGTGCTGGCGAAGGAGCTGGCGACGATCGATGTGCTGTCCGGCGGACGTCTTGAGATCGGTCTAGGGGCTGGCTGGATGAAGACAGATTACGAAGACTCCGGTATTCCATACGACCGCCCCGGCGTCCGCATCGAGCGGTTCCACGAAGGCCTGCAGATCATCAAGGGACTGCTGAGCGAAGGACCATTCTCTCTCTCTGGCAAGCATTACACGATCAGTGAGCACGAGGGCACCCCCAAACCGATTCAGAAGCCGCATCCGCCAATCCTGGTTGGCGGTGGCGGAAAGAAGGTACTCTCGATCGCCGCTCAGGAGGCCGATATCATCGGGTTCAACTTCTCGCTCGCTGAGGGAGAGGTGAACCCGACCGTCGCGGCCACGGGGACGGCTGAGGAGACCCAGAAGCGCATCGGTTACGTTCGCGAAGCGGCAGGTGAGAGGCTGAGCGAATTGGAGATGAACGTGATGGTCTTCATCAACCTGATCACCGAGGACGCGGCGGGCATGGCCGAGCGCGTCTCTGGCGGCTTCGGCATGAGCGCCGAAGATGTCATGAGGTCGCCACACGCGCTGATCGGGTCGACGGAGCAGATTGAGGACACGATCATCAGACGCCGGGAGGAGTTCGGCTTCACGTACGTCACGTTCTCGTCGGACGTGGTGGAGACGATGGCGCCCGTGGTGAAGCGCTTGGCGGGAACGTAGCCCAGGCGTAGCTGCGCTACGGAAAGATGCCGCGGTCTTGTGTCGCCTGGACGACGCGTCCGACGGCTAGCGTGTAGGCTGCATCCCTGAACGTACCGCCGTCGCGCTCGCGGACGGCGGCGACCTCTTTGAACGCGCTCTTGATCATGCGCTCCAGCTTGTCGTTGATCTCCTTTTCGTCCCAGAAAAACGACTGTAGGTCTTGGACCCACTCGAAGTAGGAGACGATCACGCCGCCGGTGTTGGCGAGGATGTCCGGAATGACGGGTACGCCCATCTCCTCTAAGATGGGCTCCGCCGCGCAGGTCACCGGGCCATTCGCGCCCTCCACGATCAACTTCGCCTTGATGTCGCCGGCGTTTGCTCCGGTGATCTGGCTCTCGAGCGCAGCCGGGATCAGGATGTCGACGGGAAGCGTGAGCAGCTCCTCCCTGGCCAGGCGGTCGCCAGGGTGCTCTGGCGGCAAACAGCCTTGTTCGCGCTTCGCCTCGATGATCTCGTTGATGTGCTTGAGACCGTTGGCGTCGTAGATCGCTTCACTGGAATCGCTGACGGAAACGACCTTCGCGCCGGCGGCGGCGAACAGTTGAGCCGCCACGGAGCCCACGTTCCCGAAGCCCTGCACGGCAACCGTCGCGCCCTCCAGATTGAGGCCCATGTGGCGGCAGGCTTCCTGCGTGGTGAAGAAGACGCCGCGGCCGGTGGCTTCGAATCGCCCGGCGCTGCCACCGATCGAGATCGGCTTGCCGGTGAACGAGGCCGGCACGGAGTAGCCTTGGTTCATGCTGTAGGTGTCCATGAGCCAGGCCATGATCTTTGCGTTCGTGCCCATGTCCGGCGCCGGGATGTCTCGCTCCGGTCCGATGAAGGGGCCGATCTCCGAGCCGAACCGGCGTGTGAGGCGCTCCAGTTCGCCCTCGCTCAAGGCCTTGGGATCGACGGTGACGCCACCCTTGGCCCCGCCATAAGGCAGGCGCGCCACAGCGCACTTCCAGGTCATCCACATCGCAAGCGCGCGCACTTCATCGATGTCGACCTCAGGGCTGTAGCGGAGGCCACCCTTCATGGGCCCGCGTGTTTCGTTGTGGTGGATTCGATAGCCATGGAACACGCGCAGCGAGCCATCGTCCATCTTGACGGGGAACGTAACGGAAATCTCGCGCTTAGAGTTCGCGAGCACTTCACGCATGCCGTCATCCAGATGTAGGCGGTCGGCAGCTTGGTGGAACATGCCGAGCGCGCACTCGAGCGGCTGTTCGCCGGTAGCTAGGCTGACGTTGGTCATGACGACCTCCTCTTTGTCATCCTAGCGTTGAGGGCCAGAACGCTCTGGTGATCAGTAATACCAAGATTAGTTCACTGGATCAGGGAGAGAGCATGGAGATCAAGCCGGCCACCAACTGCAGGATCAGCGTCGCGTCCCGGCTTTCGATCTCGCCGTTTGCGTCAGCGTCCGCTAGCGACGGGCACGGAAGCGTGGGGATGAGCGCCGCCGATTTCTGGAGGACGAGCGTCGCATCGATCGCGTCGACCGCGCCGTCGCAGTCCGCGTCGCCGGCAAGAGGGCGTTCCGTGGGCGTCGTCGTGGGCGTTGGCGCGGGAGTCGTTGGCTTCATGCTAAAGCCGATGACGTCCACAGGTACGTCCCGGCTCGAAAAGGTGCCATCGCCGAGGCGGCCGTCAGCGTTCCACCCCCAGCACTGGAGGGCGCCGCCGGAGTTCCTAGCGCACGTATGGGAGCTACCGGCAGCGATCTCGATGATGTCAGCGGCGAGGGCTTCGACCGCTACTGGGAGCGATGAATTGTTCCTTGAACCGCCGCCGAGCTGGCTCACCGAGTTCAGTCCCCAACAGGAGACCTCGGCGGAGGCGGAGAGCGCGCACGTGTGACTGAAACCCGCGGCGATCGCAACGGGCGAGTCGAGCGTCGACCCATGCGGGCAGGAGTCGCTGGCGGTCGTGCAGACCTCGACGGGAACGTTGCTGCCAAGTTCGCTGCCGTCGCCGAGTTGGCCATCGCTGTTGTCGCCCCAGCAGAAGGCGCGCTGCTCAGACGTCACGACACACGTGTGCCGGCCGCCCGCCGAGAGCGAGATGAGGTCGTTCGGCGGGGCGCACGACGATGTTGCATCCGCAATGCAGACTGAGACCGGGAGCGGGCAGGTCGCACCGCATTGTCCACCATCGCCGAGCTGGCCGAACGCGTTGCTCCCCCAACACAAGATGCCTTCGGAGGCATTGAGTGCGCAGGTGTGGGCGGATCCGGCCGCCAGCGAGGAGATGCTTGAGAGTGGCTGGCAGGGAAGCGTCTCGCAGGTGTTTGTCGGGAACGTGCTGTTCTCCGTGCCGCCGTTGCCGAGCTGGCCGCTGCTGTTATCGCCCCAACAGACGACGGCCCCGGTAACGACGCCTGCGACCGCGCAGGTGTGCGCCGTCCCGGCCGCGATTGCCGTAATGTCAGAGGCGTTGCATTCCACTGGGGCGCTCGCGCAGAGGTCGACGGGCGTCAAGCTGGTTATGGTGCTGCCGTCGCCCAACTGGCCCGAGTCGTTGAGGCCCCAGCACATGACGTTGCCTTCGGAGACTGCGCAGGTGTGGTTCCCGCCCAACGCGAACGCCGTAACGTCTGGCAGCTCGACAGCTGTCGGTTCGAGTCGCGAGTCGACGGTGTTGTCGCCGAGCTGGCCGTGGAAGTTCCAGCCCCAACATCGCAGTTCATCGTCGGCCGTCAGGGCGCAGGTATGAGCGCCGCCCGGATCAACGGCTACCGCTGCGCCGGACGCGCCAGCCGGCGAGTCGCCGCCCACGAAGGCAGCGAAGAGCAACACGATGGCGAGGATCGCCGGCGGACCGAAGCGGGAGAGGTGGCTCATGTTCGTTACGTCGTATCATAGCGGCGATCCATGTCTAGCCCCGAAGATCGATGCCACCTGACGGGCACGACTAAGTAATGCCGTCGCCGAATTTGGCGGACGACACGTCAGCCATGTCGACTCGGCGATGCGCCCGGTTTGGGCAGAGATAGACTGGGCTGTGCCAGAGCAGTTCCGCGTCTAGGTTGGTTCTATGCCCCTGGCGGCGTGTAGCCAGCTCGCTTGGCCTGGCGCATGGCACGCATCCCCTCACGCACTGTCATCAGCGGCGTCGTCTTTATCGATTTGATCGAACCGCCAGCACTCGCAGCGATCGACATCGCGGCCGCGGAGACGTCATCCGGCATGCTGGCGATCAACATCAGATCATAGTCGCCGAACGTGAAGTAGGCGGTCTCGACCTTGCCGCCGAGCTTACGGACTGTCGGTTTAATTGCCTCGACTCTATCTACTGGCTTCTTCACCAACGCTTCCCACGCCTCATCCGTGTATGCGACCTGGTACATGTAACGTGCCATCTTGGCCTCCGTTCTGAACGCGGGCCCACCCCGGCTTGATTGAGGCACAAGCATACACGGGATTCGGAAACTTTTCCAGTGCAAGATGGGCCCTGGCCGCCCGGAGTAGCCGCGCCCGGGACCTATCGAGTGGCTAGATGGCTGCTCAGGCGATGTCGAGCGAGGAGTCCAGTACTAGCCACGGCCAAGCCCAATACGCTTGCAATCAGCCACCAGAAGAGCGGGAATGTGGCATCGGCGTTTGCGATACTCGGCGCCAGTTCGCTCAGGCCGCCCACGGTCTCGGCGCAGTCGGCGTCACCACAGCGAAGGAGGCGTAGGTCCGTGCCCGCATCGTACGTTATCACTGGCAGGCCGGAGCCGTCCACGACGACCGAGCTGTTTTCTCCGGACGCGAGCGCTGCGTCTAATGGTACAACCGTGTCGTTGCCATTCGCGCAGTTAGGGTCGTTGCAGTAGAGGAGCCTGAGATTGCTGTTGTCGCCGTCTCTGTAGGTAACAACCGGATTGCCTCCGTTGAGGGCCAGCGACGGTTGTGAACCTACGTCGCCGGCGGAATCGGGCGTTGTGACGCTTTCGTTGGCGCCGGCGCAGTTGGCGTCGTTGCAATGCATCACCTTGAGGTCTCGTGTCGAGGCGCCGGTGTAGTAGGCGATGACCGGGTTGCCAGCGGCGTCGAGCTGGAGCGAGGGCGTGACGCCTGTGGCCGGCTCCGGCGATGTGGTGGTCTCGCCGCCGCCGGCGCAGTCGGGGTCGTTGCAGTGCATGACACGTAGCGTACCGGTCGAGAAGATCTGCGTGGCGGAGCGATAGTAGGCGACCACCGGGTTGCCAGCAGCGTCTAGCTTCAGTGAAGGGGACGCCGCGAGTGAGTCGTGGATCGTGATGCTCTCGTCATCGCCCGCACAATTGGGGTCGTTGCAGTGCATGATGCGGATTTCGGTCAGGGGCGCCCATGGCGCGTAGGCGATCACTGGGTTGCCAGCCGCATCGATGGCGATGGACGTGGAACCGTTGAGGAGGAAGGCCTGCGGATCGGGCCTCGTGATGCTCTCGCTGCCAGCGCAGTTCGGATCGTCGCAGCGGAGCAGTTTGAGGCGGTCGAACGGCGTTGTGTAGTAGCTGACGACTGGGTTGCCGGACGCATCAAGCGCAATCGATGGCCACTGGCCCGATTCGATCTCGGGCATGATCAGGCTCTCGCCCCCACCGGTGCAGAACGGATCGTCGCAGTGCAGGATGCGGAGCCGCGTATCGAAGGAGTCGCGATAGGCGACGACTGGGTTGCCGGAAGCATCGAGGACCATGGAAGAGTCCGATGCGAACGTCGAGAGCGTGGTGATCGTGTTCGACTCCGCAAGCGATGTGTCGGAGGTCACCCCGACCGCAAACGCGGCGATGAGGGCTGCAAGCAAGAATCGGCTGATCGACATAAGGATAAGCTACCATAGGATTTTCGGCACGCTTGGATAGCCTGAGGTCTGGCCGGTTCTTGTTAGGTCCGCAAATGAGCCGCCAAGTTGGGCGGCTCGTAATCGTCGCTGTTAGTCATGACGCCGTCATTGGCACTGTGCAGGGGGGACATCGAAGATCTCGGTGATCGCCTTGGCTTCGTCTGAGAGCGAGAGCGCAGCCTCGCAAAGAACCTCACCAGACCGGTCGAACTCACGACGTTGGGCGTCGGTGTCCCGTTCTTCGGCGGCCTGGGAAATTGCTCGTGAAACGTCGAGCGTGCCCTCGAAATATTGCTCGATGATGGCATGGTCGTCGGCAAACTCCGACGGCGGTTCGATCTCACGAATCTCTTCAGCGGCCGTTTCGAGCGCTTCGATGATAGGCGGCTGGAGGATGGCCAATTCCGCAAAGACTTCGTCAGCATTCATCGCCGGAGGGAAGGCCGATACGCGCGGGCTGAAGTCAGCCAGGAAGCGCCGGAATGTCTCGCGCAGCTCTGCTCCGTACAACCCACCGGGAGCTGCCTCGGCGCTCGCGCAGCCAGGCTCCGCATCGGATCGCAGGGCACCAGCGCAGAACGAGGGAGAGGCGTCCACGAGGAGCCGCCCGCGCGATACGAAGAGTTCCACAAGAGTAACGTCGAACGTGACCAGGTCTTCAGCGTCGATGGCAGGCTGAAGCCGCTCCGCCAGCGCCACGCTCTCGTTGAGAGATTCCAGGTAGCGCTGGTGATCCGCCTCGTATCTCGGGGGAACGTCAACCGAATCCAATCGGTCGACCATCGTTTGGAACGTGTCGTAGACATCCTCCTCGCCTACGAGCGAGAACAGCCGGCCTCGTGTCGCATACGAGCCTTCAAGCGCCGTTTCGACCCTTAAGACGATGGCGCCGATCAACGTATCTATTTCAAGGACTTCGTCCAGATAGGCCTGCTCTTCGGAGCTGATCGGCGGCTCAGCTGTGGGACTTGGAGGTGGCGCGCTCTCGCCGGAGTCGGAACAGGCAGAAATGAGGGCTACGGCGAGCAACGCAAGCGCTGCCGCTGTAGGTTTCTTCGCCAGGACGGATCTTATGCCCACGTTGCGATTCTACGCTCACCGACAGCCTAGGCAGCGTGATGAAGACTACATTACCGCCAGACGCGCTCAGAAGATTGCGATCGGATTGACCGGTGAGCCGGTACCGCCTTTGACGAACAGGGGCGCAATCACAAGCTGAAATTCCCATCGTCCCAACTCCGCGCAGGTGGCAGCCAGCGCGTCGAAGTCAGCGTTGTCCAGGAGCGGCAACCCCATGTAAGGAATGCCGGTCGAGTGTATGGGCATCGAGGACGCCTGATACTGGTCTTGGCCGGGCGCTTCCATCAGGTCCCAGCCGAGGAGGGCGGCATCTGTTTCATGGAGGAACTCCAGCGTGGTGGCGTGCAGTCCCGGAGTCTTCCAAAATGGTTCGAAGTTTGGATTCTCGCCCCAAAACTCTGTCGCGCCGCAGCGCACGAGGACGGCGTCGCCGGTTTCCGGCTTGACGCCTTCAGCTGCTGCGATGTCCGCCAGCTCCCAGCCATGGACAGGTTCGTCCAGGGTCACGTACTCCGCGCCGCGATGACGCGGCACGTCGTAGAGGACGCCTCGGGTAGCGATGCCGTGACGCCAGAACTCGACCGAGTTGTTCTTCGCGCCCTCTTCAGTCACGTCCGACGAAGGGCGGCCGTTGTAGAGCTTCCCATCAGCCGTGAAGATGTGGCAGAGGGCGTCGATGTGGGTGTTGGCGAAGCCGTGGTAGCTGACGCCAATATAGTCGCTACAGCCCATGACGCCGATGTTCATCTTGTGGTCGGCGGGCGCCCCGTTGCGGGGCCCCGAGAGGACTTGCTCCGTCGCCAGCGGGCGGGCGCACGAAACGGAACGCCCATCTCGAACGAGCGCGGCGGCGTTGCGCCGGGTCTCTGTCGTGATGTGGTTCAGCGTGCCCAGCTGGTCGTCATCGCCCCAGCGCCCCCAGTTACTGAAACGCTCCTTGTACGTGTCGAACTCTTCCGGCGTTGGAATGGCGCGATCTGCCAGTGACATGACTACCTCCCTGATGAATGATTCGAGGCATGATAGCAGGCGGCCAGACCGCTGGCTTGCTTAAGAAGGTTGGCGCGCGCCGGCGGCCTCCGTCTGCGCGAGCCCGGCGCGGCAGCGTTCGGCGTCGGCGGTGCATCGCTCTTGCTCGCACCAGGCCAGCCCTTCTCGGTAGTGGCGCTCGGCCTCGCCGGCCAGGCCGAGCGCCAGGCAGATGCCGGCGCGGAGCGGGGCGACGGCTCTACCTTGGAGCGTGGAGTAGCGCGCGGGCGCTCCGACCGCCTCGTCGCGCCGTTCGAACGAGTTGTAGATTCGCCGGAAGAGCGCTTCGTCGCCCAACGCAAGGATGCAATCGAGGGCGGCGGGCGCCTCCATCCAGTCGAGGGTATCATCCGCGCCGCGGTCGACGTCTCTCCAGGCATTGAGGGCTTGCCGGGCGGCGTCGTGCTTGCCGGCGTTGTAGAGGACGCCGGCAGACGAGGCATGAATCTGCCCGACGGCCGTCGGGGCCTTGCCGCCGCGCTCAGGGTCGATCATCAGCCGGAGCGCGGCGTCGAAATCACCGCGGGCCTCCGCAATCCACATGCCATAGCAGTCGGCTCGGAAATCGGAGTCGCCGGGCGACGATGCGAGCAGTTCCTCACAGCGCTCGAACTCGCCCCGGGCGAACGCGACGCCGATCATGTCCATCAACGCGAGCTGCGCAGCAAAGAGCAGGTTGACGCTCGCGCCGTACTCGAATGCGCGCTCGGCGAATCGATAGCCTTCGTCCAGGCGGCCGATTTCCAGCATGCTGAACCCCGCGCCGCGCAGCATGCCGGCCGCAACGTGGTGGACCTTCTGGCCGGCGTATGCATGGTGCGCATCGTTGAAAAGCAGCAGGCTCTCCTCAATGTTGCCTTGGTCGAAGAGCTTCCACGCCTTCTGTTGGATGCGCGACGCGAGGATGTCCTGGAAGCCGTGCTCCTCCGCGATCGCGAGCGCCTTGTCGTAGTTCGACTGATCGTCGTGCTGGGGCCGTCCAAGTTCCAACAGCAGGCGGGCCTTGAGGTAGGCATCGCCTTCGCCGAGCGCGGCCAGCGCCTCTTCGGCCATCGTCTTGTGACGCTCCGGCGGTCCCCAAATCTGGAGGATCTCGACGGTCGCTCGCGCCTGGGCAACGCCGTCGCCGCGCTCTTTGGCAAGCGAGATCGCCCGCCTCAACGTGCGCCAGGCCGTGCGCGCCTCTGCCAGGTTCCAATGGCAGCGGCCCAGACCGGTGAGGAGGGCGACTTCGACTTGGCCGCCGCCGCCGGGCGACTGGCCGACGATCAAGAGACACGCCTCATACTCGGAGACGGCATCACGCCATTCGGTCGCCTCTTCGGCCGCTTGCGCGGCCCGCCGGTGCTGCTCCGCGTTGTCGGCTTCGGACATAAGTACATGGTAAGGCATGGCTCTGTGCAGCCAAGGTTTGGTATGCCGTTGCGGGCGACACCTATACTGATCGTGAAAGATGCGAGCGCTCGAGCAAGGCGACTCTTCGTCGTCGAGGACGAACCCATAGCAGTCTCCGCTCTCCAAAACAGTCAAGAACGCCCAAGCCGGCAGGGTGGCGTGTGAACCGGCGCGGACAGCTACTAGCCCTGTTGTTCCTGGTGTTTCTGGTAGTGCTGGCTATCGGAGCATGTTCGAACGAAAGGAGCACGGTTCGCATCGATGGCTCTTCGACCGTGTTTCCTATCACGGAAGCCGTCGCGGAGGAGTTCATGCTGGCGACCGACGAAGTGCGCGTGAACGTGGGCTTTTCGGGTACAGGCGCGGGCTTCGAGAAGTTCTGTCGCGGCGATACGCAGATCAGCGCAGCATCCAGATCGATCAAGGACGCCGAGGTGAAGAACTGTGCCGATAGCGGCATCGACGACATCATTGAGGTCCAAGTTGCGATCGATGCGTTGACCGTCATGGTCAGCCCCAATAACGACTTCGTCGATTGCATGACCGTGGATGAGCTGCATCTGGCGTTTCGCAACGGAGGAGCATCGCGGTGGAGCGACATCCGGCCGGAGTGGCCCAGCGATTCGATCATCTTCTACTATCCAGGCACCGACTCTGGCACGTTTGACTACTTTGTCGAGGCGATCATTGACGACGTTGACGACACGGCCTCACATCGGGGCGACGGGACGGCGTCTGAGGATGACAACGTCCTGGCCCTAGGTATTGAGAACGACAGCAACGCTCTCGGCTACTTTGGGTTCGCCTTCTTTCAAGTAGCCGGCAAAGGTCTGAATCCGGTTAAGGTAGACGATGGCGACGGCGAGTGCGTGACGCCATCCTTTGATTCGGCGCTCGATGGCTCCTACACGCCGCTGAGCAGGCCGCTCTTCATCTACACGCGAGAGAGTTTCCTGCGCGACCGTCCCGAGGTGTTGGAACTTATGCAGTTCTATCTGGAGAGTTCGGACAATCGGCTGACTCCTGAGCAGAACCTGCTAGTTCCAGAGGTGGGCTACATCACCATGCCGCCGGAGCTGATTGACGAGCAGTACGCGAAGCTGGAGCCCTTCCTCCAGTTCCAAGAGGACGAATAGGTGCAGCAATCGCTACGTGGTTCAGGCGCGGGCGCGGTGCACAAGGCACTCAGAAAGCAGCCGTTCAAGCATGGCGGAGAGATGGTGATTATGGCGGCGCTCCTGCTTTGTGCGGCAGTCTCTTTGCTTACGACCGCTCTGATTATCTACGTGCTGTTCAGCGAGAGCGCGACGTTCTTCCAGGAGGTCTCGTTCCGGGAATTCTTCCTCGATACTGAGTGGCAACCGCTCTTCGACCCTGTTTCGTTCGGGATTTGGGAGCTGGTGGCGGGCACCGTGAACGTCGTGTTTTGGGCGCTCGTACTCGCGCTGCCGGTCGGTCTGGCAACGGCGATCTATCTGAGTGAATACGCGGCGCCACGGACCCGACGCTTCTTGAAGCCGATCCTAGAATCGCTGGCTGGCGTGCCCACTGTCGTCTACGCGTACTTCGCCGTGAATGTGGTTACGCTGCAAGTGCTCAGGCCGATCTTTGGTGATGACCTGCCGATCTTCAATAGCCTATCAGCGAGCATCCTGCTGGCCGTGATGGTGCTGCCTACGATCGCGTCGATCTCCGAAGACGCGATGGCGAGCGTGCCGCGCGACCTGCGGGAAGCCGCGTATGGCCTGGGCGCGACTCGCCTGGAAGTGGCCACCC